>JAHREJ010000001.1 GCA_021733645.1 Bacillus subtilis subsp. subtilis
CCGATCAGCAGGTTGGGCATCATCGAGCTGGACGGAATCTTGTACGGTTCGGCGATGAAGCTGCGCACCACCAGCACGATTGCCAGCACCGGGAAGAACGCCCGGGCGTAGTCCACCACCACCGGCTCGGAGTCCAGCAGGCCGGCGCGCGCGGCACGGCGCCGGGCGAAGTACAGCTTGTCGGCCAGCAGGATCAGGCCCGAGGCCAGTGTCAGTACGACCAGGAGGATTTCAAACAATTTCATGCGGTGTCCTTGGGCAACGGTGCAGCGGTGCGGTTGCAGCGGCTACGGAGCGATCCCTGCGCGCCCGGCGGCACCTGGCGGGTGCCGCGCGGCTGCCGGGCGACCTGCCGGCCTTACTTGTCCATCTGCAGCACGGCCAGGAAGGCTTCCTGCGGGATTTCCACGCGGCCAACCTGCTTCATGCGCTTCTTGCCTTCCTTCTGCTTTTCCAACAGCTTCTTCTTGCGCGAAACGTCGCCACCATAGCACTTGGCCAGCACGTTCTTGCGCATGGCCTTGACCGTGGTGCGCGAGATGATCTGCGAGCCGACGGCGGCCTGGATGGCCACGTCGAACTGCTGGCGCGGGATCAGCTCCTTCATCTTCTCGCAGAGCTCGCGGCCGCGGCGGTCGGCATGGCTGCGGTGGACGATCAGCGACAGCGCGTCGACCTTGTCGCCGTTGATCAGCACGTCCACGCGCACGAACGGGCCGGCATCGAAGCGCACGAAGTGGTAATCCAGCGAGGCATAGCCACGGCTGACCGACTTGAGCTTGTCGAAGAAGTCCAGCACCACCTCGGCCATCGGCAGCTCATAGCTGATCTGCACCTGGCTGCCCAGGTAGTTGATGCCGATCTGGCTGCCGCGCTTTTCTTCGCACAGCTTGATGATGTTGCCGATGTACTCCTCGGGGGTGAGCACGTTGGCGCGGATGATCGGCTCACGGATTTCATCGACCATGTTCACCGGCGGCAGCTTGGCCGGGTTGTCCATGTTGATGATGGTGCCGTCGGTCTTGAGGACCTCGTAGACCACCGTCGGCGCGGTGCTGATCAGGTCCAGGTTGTATTCGCGCTCCAGGCGCTCCTGCACGATTTCCATGTGCAGCATGCCCAGGAAGCCGCAGCGGAAGCCGAAGCCCATCGCTTCAGAGCTTTCCGGCTCGAAACGCAGCGCGGCATCGTTCAGGCGCAGCTTGTCCAGCGCTTCGCGCAGGTCCGGATAGTCTTCGGCGTCGACCGGGAACAGGCCGGCGAACACGCGCGGCTGCATTTCCTGGAAGCCCGGCAGCGGCTTGGACGCCGGATCGGCGGCCAGGGTCAGGGTGTCGCCGACCGGCGCGCCATGCACGTCCTTGATGCTGGCCGTCACCCAGCCCACTTCACCAGCGCCCAGGGTGGGCAGCACCTTGCGCTTGGGGGTGAACACGCCGACGTTGTCGACCTGGTGGTTGCGCCCGGTGGACATCACCTGCAGCTTGTCGCCGGCCTTGATCTGGCCCTGCATCACGCGCACCAGCGAAACCACGCCCAGGTAGTTGTCGAACCACGAGTCGATGATCAGCGCCTGCAGCTTGTCGGTATCGCGCGGCACCGGCGGCGGAATGCGATGCACGATCGCCTCCAGCACGTCCACCACGTTCAGGCCGGTCTTGGCACTGACCGGCACCGCGTCGGTGGCATCGATGCCGATGACGGCTTCGATCTCGGCCTTGGCACGCTCGATGTCGGCGGTGGGCAGGTCGATCTTGTTGATCACCGGCACCACTTCCAGGCCCTGTTCGACGGCGGTGTAGCAGTTGGCCACCGACTGCGCTTCCACGCCCTGGGCTGCATCGACCACCAGCAGCGCACCCTCGCAGGCGGCCAGCGAGCGGCTGACTTCATAGGAGAAGTCGACGTGCCCGGGGGTGTCGATGAAGTTCAGGTGGTAGGTCTGGCCATCTTTGGCCACATACGGCAGCGAGACCGACTGGGCCTTGATGGTGATGCCGCGCTCGCGCTCGATCGGGTTCGAGTCGAGCACCTGCGCCTCCATTTCGCGGGCCTGGAGGCCGCCGCAAAGCTGGATGATGCGATCGGCCAACGTGGACTTGCCGTGGTCGACGTGGGCAATGATGGAGAAGTTGCGGATGAATCGCATCGAATCAGAAGACATAGGTGGCGGCGGCGCGTCGCGTCGTCAGGATGACTGCGGATTATCGCATGGCCGGCCGGGTCCCGCGTGCGGCCGCCCGCGATTGGCGTGATCGGCCTGCCAGAAACGACCGGGCCCGCCGAAGCGGGCCCGGAAACGTAACGCTGGCGGGGGGTTACTGCCCGGCCTTGATCGCCACGAAGGCGCTGTTGCCGGTCGCCCGGACCAGCAGCATGACCACGTCGCCCTTCTTGTAGGTGGCCAGCGCCTTGTCCAGCGCGGCCACGCTGCCGACCGGGGTACGCCCGACCTGCAGCACCACCATGCCGGGGGAAACACCGGCGTCGCGCGCGGAGGCCCCGTTGACGCGGGTCACCCGCACGCCCTCGCCCGCCCCCAGACCCAGCTGCTTGCGCTGGGCGACGGTCAGGTCGGCCACGTCCAGCCCCAGCAGGGCGTTGGAGCCAGTCTGCGGCGCGGCGGCTTCGGCGGTGGGCCGGGCAGTGCCGCGCTCGGCATCCTCGGCCAACTCGGTCAGGGTGGCGCTGATTTCACGCTCCTTGCCGTCACGGACCACGCCCAGGCGGACCTTGCTGCCCGGCGGCAGCGCGCCGATCAACGGCGGCAGGTCGCTGAACGTATTGATGGGGCTGCCGTTCACCGAGCGGATCACATCGCCCGGCTCCACCCCAGCCTTCAGCGCGGCACTGCCCGGCACCACTTCATTGACCAGTGCGCCGCGGCTGTCGGACAAACCCAGGCCCTGCGCCTTGAGCCCGTCGATCGGCCCCACGGCGGCGCCCAACTGGCCCCGGCTGACCCGGCCATTCTTCTTGATCTGCTCCACCGCGCCCATCGCCAGGTCGATCGGGATGGCGAAGCTGATGCCCATGTAGCCGCCGGAGGCAGAGAAGATCTGCGAATTGATGCCCACCACCTCACCGCGGGTATTGAGCAGCGGACCGCCCGAGTTGCCCTGGTTGATGGCCACGTCGGTCTGGATGAACGGCACGTAGCGCTGGTCGGCGCCACCGGTGCTGCGGCCCACGGCGCTGACCACGCCGGCGGTGACCGAATGGTCCAGCCCGAACGGCGAGCCGATCGCCACCACCCACTGGCCCGGCTTGAGCGTGTTGGAATCGCCCACGCGCACGGTCGGCAGGTTCTTGCCGTCGATCTTGAGCAGGGCCACGTCGTACTGCTGGTCGCTGCCCACCACCTTGGCGGTGAACTCGCGGCGGTCGCCCAGCTTGACCTTCACCTCGCTCGCGTCGGCGACCACGTGGTAATTGGTGAGCACATAACCGTCGGCGGAGATGATGAAGCCCGAGCCCATGCCGCGGCCCTGGATGCGCGGGCTGTCGTCCTGGCCACCGGGGCCCTGGCCGGGCATCTGGAAATCAGGGCCGAAGAAACGCCGGAAGAATTCGGGCATGTCGTCATCGCCGCCCGGCCCCATGCTGCGCGCCTGGCGGTTGCTGCGCACGATGGTGGTTTCAACATTGACCACGCCGGGGCCGACCTGTTCGACCAGGTTGGTGAAATCGGGCAGGCCACTGACCAGCTGTGGTGCCGGCGCGCGCGGGGCGGCAGCGGCAGCGGCGGGCACCGCAGGTGCCGGCGCCTGGGCGCAGGCCATCAACGGCAGGGTCAGGGCCAGCAGGGTCATGGCCTGGCTACGCATGCGGGGAGTCATCGGACGTCAGCCTCCGGATCGGGACGTGGGTAAAAGCAGGCGCGTTCCGGCCAGGTGGCCGGACACGAAAGATGCAGGATCGGGCGCGACGACGGTGTCAGTCGCGGTGCCGGCGCGGCGCAGGTGCGGCCGGATCGACCTCCTGCAGGCGTGGCTCGAAGGGATAGAACGCCGCTTGCGGCTCCTGTGGGGAGAAGCTGGCATTGAGCGCGCCGCCGGCCGCCGGGGCCAGGGTCGAGCGCGGCCAGGGCTTGGCCTGCAAGGCGGCGACGTCACCAAAAGGCAGCTGACGCGAGGGGGCGGCTGGCAGCGCTGGCAGCGGCACCGGCTGGCTGGCTACGGCGCGCTGCGGCTCGACGCTGCGCTCGCCGGCACTGCGCGCGGCCTGCTGGGTGCGGGTGGCACTGGCGCGGCGCACGGCGGCCACGTCCTGGCGACGGCTGGCGGCGGCAACCGCGGCGGCTGGCACCGCGGCCACGGCCACGGCCGCGTCCATCGCCACGGGGGCGGTGGCCGGCGGGATCGGCGGCAGCTCGGCCTGGCTGGCAATGATGGTGGTGGTGGGCGGGTCCAGCGGGGTGTCGCTGGGCAGCTGCTCGCGGGTCATGAACATAGCCACCGCCGCCACCGAAGCCGCCAGGGCGGCGCCACCGCCCCATCGACGCCAGCCACTGCGGCGCTCGCCGGCGCGTTCGGCACGGGCTACCGGCGCCAGCGGCGCCGGCTCGGCAGCCACCGCACCGCGCACGCGCGCAGCGAAGTCCAGCGGAGCCGGCGCGCAGGCCTGGCCACGCAATACGTCGCCCAGCAACTGCCAGCGTTCATGGCAACCGGCCAGCGCTTCATCGTGCTCCAGCCGGCGCAGCATGAAGCGCGCCTCATCGGCCGACAGCGCGCCATCGACCAGGGCCGACAGCTGCTGGCGGTTGTGGGTATCGATCTTGTCCGGCGCGGTGCCGGTGGTTCCAGGCATTGGCATGTGTTCGCTCATACGCGGCTCTTCTCGCGGGTGGCACTGCCGATATCCAGCAGCGGCCGAAGTTCGGTGTCGATCGCCTCACGGGCGCGGAAGATCCGCGACCGCACGGTGCCGATCGGGCACCCCATCTTCTGCGCGATCTCTTCGTAACTCAGCCCTTCCACCTCGCGCAGGGTGATGGCTGATCGCAGTTCCTCCGGCAGCGCCGACACGGCCTTCATCACCGTCTGCTCCAGTTCCTGGCGCATCAACTCGCGCTCGGGCGTGTCGGTGTCGCGCAGGCGGGTGCCGCTGTCGAACTGCTCGGCGTCACCGATGTCGATGTCATCGGTGGGCGGGCGGCGGTTGTGGGCGGCAAGATGATTTTTGGCAGTGTTCACGGCAATCCGGTGCAACCAGGTATAGAACTGGGCATCCCCACGGAAACTCCCGATCGCGCGGTACGCGCGGACGAACGTGTCCTGGGCGACGTCCTGACATTCACTCCAGTCGGCGATGTAGCGCCCGATCAGTGCCACGATCCGATGCTGGTACTTGCGCACCAGCACATCGAAGGCCGCACTCTCGCCGCGCTGCACGCGCCGGACCAGCTCCAGGTCCAGCTCCTGTGGTGTTTCAACCTCGGCCATGTGGGGCCGCACTCCTGTCAGCCCGACCAACGTCGAGCAATGAGACTGCCAATCCCGGGAAAAGTTCAGCGACCGATCACACGACGCCGCACCAGCTTTTAACCACCGTTCCGTTAAGGTTCCCGATCACGGCACTGAACCGGGTCCTTCCTCCCCCAGCTATTGGGATTTGACGGGGAGGAAACAACCTCTGGATCATAGCCCCCTTCTCCATACACAACCGGATGGAACGCTCCCATGCTCTCAGGCTTCGATGGGCTCCGCTTCGCACATTGGCACCCGCAGATCCGTGACGATGGTGTCGTGGTGCTCAGCCTCGACCGCCACGACAGCAGCGTCAACGCGATGTCCCAGGACGTGCTGCTGGAACTGGGCGACCTGATCGAGCGGATCGCGATGGACCCGCCCAAGGCGGTGGTGATCCAGTCGATCAAGCCGGCCGGGTTCATCGCCGGCGCGGACCTGAAGGAGTTCCAGGCGTTCGACCGCCGCGGCACCGTCAACGACGCCATCCGCCGCGGCCAGAGCACCTACCAGAAGCTGGCCGAGCTGCCCTGCCCGACCGTGGCGGCCATCCACGGCCATTGCCTGGGCGGCGGCACCGAGTTGGCGCTGGCCTGCCGTTACCGCGTGGCCTCCAATGACGCGTCCACCCGCATCGGCCTGCCGGAAACCCAGCTGGGCATCTTCCCCGGCTGGGGTGGCAGTTCGCGGCTGCCGCAGCTGGTGGGCGCGCCGGCGGCCATGGACATGATGCTGACCGGGCGCACGCTGTCGGCGTCGGCCGCGCGCAGCATCGGCCTGGTCGACAAGGTGGTCGCGCCGGCGGTGCTGCTGGATACGGCCGTGGCACTGGGCCTGTCGGGCACCACCCGCCCGTTCAAGCAGCGCGCCACCGCGTGGGCCACCAATACGTGGCTGGCGCGCAAGCTGCTGGCCCCGCAGATGGCCAAGCAGGTCGCGCGAAAGGCCAGGAAGGAGCATTACCCGGCCCCCTATGCGCTGATCAACACCTGGGCGCGTACCGGTGGCAGCCCGATCCAGACCCGCCTGGATGCCGAGCGGCGCGCCGTGGTGAAGCTGGCCAGCACCCCGACCGCCCGCAACCTGATCCGCATCTACTTCCTCACCGAACGCCTCAAGGCGCTGGGCGGCAAGGACCACGGCATCAGCCATGTGCACGTGGTCGGGGCCGGGGTGATGGGCGGCGATATCGCGGCGTGGTCGGCATTCAAGGGTTTCAACGTGACCCTGCAGGATCGCGAGCAGCGCTTCATCGACCCGGCGATGGAACGCGCGCAGGCGCTGTTCGCCAAGAAGGTGAAAGACGACAGCAAGCGCCCGGCGGTGGCCGCCCGCCTGAAGGCCGATCTGGCCGGTGAAGGCGTGGCCCTGGCCGATCTGGTGATCGAGGCGATCATCGAAGATGCGCCGGCCAAGCGGTCGCTGTACCAGACGCTGGAGCCGAAGATGAAGGCCGGTGCGCTGCTGACCACCAACACCTCGTCGATTCCGCTGGTGGAACTGCGCGACCACATCGAGCACCCGGCGCAGTTTGCCGGCCTGCACTACTTCAACCCGGTGGCGCAGATGCCGCTGGTGGAGATCATCCATCACGACGGCATGGCCCCGGAAACCGAGCGCCGCCTGGCCGCGTTCTGCAAGGCGCTGGGCAAGTTCCCGGTGCCGGTGGCCGGCACCCCCGGCTTCCTGGTCAACCGGGTACTGTTCCCGTACATGCTGGAAGCGGCCACCGCCTATGCCGAAGGCATCCCCGGCGCGGTGATCGACAAGGCCGCGGTGAAGTTCGGCATGCCGATGGGACCGATTGAACTGCTGGACACGGTGGGCCTGGACGTGGCCGCCGGCGTGGGCAAGGAACTGGCCCCGTTCCTGGGCCTGCAGATTCCGGCGGCGCTGCAGACCGTGGAACTGGGCAAGCGCGGCAAGAAGGACGGCCAGGGCATCTACACCTGGGAAAACGGGCGCGCGCAGAAACCCGACGTGCCAGCCAACTACGCGGTGCCGGCCGACCTGGAAGACCGCCTGATCCTGCCGCTGCTCAATGAGGCGGTGGCGTGCCTGCACGAAGGCGTGGTGGCCGATGCGGATCTGCTCGATGCCGGGGTGATCTTCGGCACCGGCTTCGCGCCGTTCCGTGGCGGCCCGATCCAGTACATCCGCGCCACCGGTGCCGAGGCGCTGGTGGAACGGTTGAAGGTGCTGCAGCAGCGCCACGGCGATCGGTTTGCGCCGCGCCCGGGCTGGGACAACGCCGTGCTGCGCGAGCCGGTGGTGTAACGCGGGCTGCGCCTCCCCCCGCAACCTGACCCACCCGGCCCTCGACAGATGTCTGGTGCCGGTTGGGGAAGGCGCTGTTTCCGCAGGTCAATGGTGATTGCCAGGCGTGGGAGGGCGCTGGAGCGTCCGCCACAGGCGCCTACGACGTCGTCGCCACGATGATTGATCGCTTTTTCTGATGAATGTGTTTTCGAATTGAGTATTCGATAGCAGCGCCGAGCGCAGCGACCGGCGTTTGATCTTGCGTTGATCTTGATTCCCCCCGGCGGCGCACGTCATGTGTCGGGGGACGGGCGATAGGGTGGATGGCGCCTACGAGCCCCCAAGGATGGGTTTACGGCGTGTCCGGACCATCCATACCGCCCGGCCCACTCCAGAGGCAGGCGCCCCGGCCCACTCTTCGCGCGCCGCCCGGAAAACACCCGGGCGCAGAACAGCCTGTTACCCGAAAAGCACAGCGGAAAGGAGAGCCCGCGTGCCATGCTGAACACCTGTCCACGCCAGCGAGAACGCCCGCATGACCACCATCATCGCCCCCCGCGTCCATGACATCGGCGGCCTGCAGGTGCGCCGCGCCGTGCCGACCCTGCAGGCGCGCAGCGTCGGCCCGTTCGTGTTCGTCGACCAGATGGGGCCGGCCGTTCTGGCCGAGGGCACTGGCATCGACGTGCGCCCGCATCCGCACATCGGCCTGGCCACCGTTACCTTCCTGTGGTCCGGCGCCATCGGCCACCGCGATACGCTGGGCTCGGACCAGGTGATCCGCCCCGGTGACGTGAACTGGATGACCGCCGGCCGCGGCATCGCCCACTCCGAGCGCACCCCGCCCCCCGAGCGCGAACATGACCACCCCATCCACGGCATGCAGACCTGGCTGGCGCTGCCGAAGAACTTTGAAGAAACCGACCCGGGCTTCTTCCACCACCCCGCCGCCACCCTGCCCCAGCAGCGGCGCGAGGGTGCGTGGCTGCGCGTCATCGCCGGCCGGGCCTACGGCGAAGAGTCCCCGGTGAAGGTGTTCGCCGACACCCTCAACGTGGCCATTGACCTGGACGCGGGTGCAGAAATCGACCTGGATACCGGGCATGCCGAACGCGCCCTGTACATCCTGGAAGGCGAGGCCCAGCTGGATGGCGTGGACCTTCCGGCCCAGCATCTGGTCATCCCCGAATTCAACGCGCGCGGCCGGCTGCGGGCCAAAACCCCGGTCAAGGCAATGCTGATGGGGGGTGAGCCGCTGGATGGGCCGCGCCACCTGTGGTGGAACTTCGTGTCCAGCTCCACCGAGCGCATCGAACAGGCCAAGCAGGACTGGGACGCCGGGCACTTCGGCACCATCCCCGGCGACGACAAGGAATTCATCCCGCTGCCCCAGTACTGACGTCCTGCCGCCCATCGGCGTCCTGACGCGGCCTTCACCCCGATGAATCGCGATTCAGCTACGTTCTGCCTGCCCGACCCGGGCATCACGTGGAGAACCATCGATGAGCATGGGCAAACGTCTGGCCGCCGAGTTCCTCGGCACGTTCTGGTTGGTGTTGGGTGGCTGCGGCAGCGCGGTGCTGGCAGCCAAGTTCGGCGGTGACGGCAATCCACTGGGGATCGGCTTTGTTGGCGTCGCCCTGGCGTTCGGCTTGACCGTGCTTACCGGTGCCTATGCATTCGGACATGTGTCCGGCGCGCACTTCAACCCGGCCGTCAGCCTGGGCCTGTGGGCCGGCGGGCGCTTCCCCGCACGCGACCTGCTGCCCTACATCGTGGCCCAGGTGCTGGGCGGGGTGCTGGCCGGCTTCATCCTGTTGCAGATCGCCTCGGGCGCGCCCGGTTTCGCCATTGATGGCAGCCAGGCCGGCGCGTTTGCCAGCAATGGCTACGGCACGTTGTCGCCCGGCGGCTACAGCGTTGCGGCCGCGTTCCTGTGCGAAGTAGTGCTCACCGCCTTCTTCCTGGTGGTGATCATGGGCTCCACCCACGGCAAGGCACCCGCCGGCTTTGCGCCCATCGCCATTGGCCTGGCCCTGACCCTGATCCACCTGATCAGCATTCCGGTGACCAACACGTCGGTGAACCCGGCCCGTTCCACCGCCGTGGCGGTGTTCGCCGGCAGTGGCGCACTCAGCCAGTTGTGGCTGTTCTGGCTGGCCCCGTTGCTGGGCGGCCTGATCGGCGGCGTCGCCTACAAGTGGATCGGGGCTGAACCGCGCTGACCACGCCGGGCCGGACGCCGCAACGATGTCCGGCCCGTTCAGTCTCCCTTGAAACGGTTATTTGTAGATCCAGTCACATTCCGTTAAGGTCGGAATCACCACGTCGTCACCCTGACGGGCGGGGTTTTTCCGGGACGCGCATGGGGAATGCGCACCGTCGGCCGGGGTTGTCTGCGGCCCCCGGAACCTCCTGCCAGGCCAGGCGTGGCCATTCCGATCCTGGGGGAAGCCATGAACATCCTGCGCGCTGCCGTGTGCCTGAGCCTGTTGTTGTCCGCTGCGGCCGTTTCGGCCCAGTCTTCCACCGTGTGTCCTTCCCTCCCCGCCAGCAGCGGCCTGCAATGGCAGGCGCAGGCGCAGGCCGATTTCATCCTGTGCAAAGCCAGCACCAGCGATGGCCGCGAGGTGCTCAGCCTGATGCTCAGTGCGCGCGATCCGAACCTGCCACTGACCCGTCCGCTGCGCCAGGAAAAAGGCCTGTTCGCCGGCGAATCGCTGTACTGGTACCAGCCCGACCTGGGCGGCCAGCAGCCGCCGGGGTATGAGAACCGACGCATCACCGTGGTCAAGTTCGACAAGAACCGCTATGCACAGATTGCGCTGTACGCCGGCGATGCGCAGGAACTGGGGTCGCTGCAGTCGCTGACGCAGGGCATGAATCTGACGCCGACCGCGGTCGCCGCAGGGCGCTGAGGAAGGCCGCGGCGGTGCACGGCACGTATCCCGGGCGCACAGGGAATGCCGGCCAACGGCCGGCACGCTCCCGCCGCTCGGGCCACATGGGGTTGCCGGCCAGCGGCCGGCACTCCCTAGAAGCGGCCTTCCTGGAAATCCACGAAAGCCTGCATCAGCTCCTGCTTGGTGTTCATCACGAACGGGCCGTGGCGCATCACCGGCTCACGCAGCGGTCGACCCGCCACCAGGATCAACCGCGCGCCGTCGCTACCGGCCTGCAACTGCAGCAGTTCGCCACCGCCCAGCACCGCCAGTTCCTGGCGCGCCACCGGGCGTGCGTCTTCGCCCTGCCCCACCGCCAGCCCGCCTTCAAACACGTAGGCGAAGGCATTGTGGCCATCGGGCAGCACGTACTGCCACGCCGTGTCCGCGGCAAGGGTGATGTCCAGGTAGACCGGATCGGTGGCGGGCTGCACGATCGGGCCGGTTACCGCATCCACCTGCCCGGCAATCACCTTCACCTGCACGCCGTCGGCCGGCGTGGCCACGGGGATGCGCTCAGGGGCGAATTCCTGGTACTTCGGGTCGGTCATCTTGTCGCGTGCCGGCAGGTTCACCCACAGCTGGAAACCGCGCATCTGGCCCGATTCCTGCTCGGGCATTTCCGAATGCACCAGCCCGCGCCCGGCGGTCATCCACTGCACGCTGCCCGGGGTGAGCAGGCCTTCGTTGCCGTGGTTGTCCTTGTGCCGCATGCGCCCGTCGAGCATGTAGGTGACGGTTTCAAAGCCGCGGTGCGGGTGGCTGGGGAAGCCGGCGATGTAGTCCTCGGCACGGTCGGTGCCGAATTCATCCAGCAGCAGGAACGGGTCCAGGTCCGGCAGCGAGGGGCCGCCGATCACCCGGGTCAGGCGCACGCCGGCGCCATCGGAGGTGGCCATGCCACGGATGGTGCGCTGCACGCGCACCGGGGTTGGGCTGCTCATCACGACTCCAGCAAGAGGAAACCAGCCAACAAGATGGGCGCGACCTGGCCGGCGGCCAATTGCCACGCCCGCAACCGATTGTTCCAGCGGTGACGTTCGCGCACCGTGCAGGCCGGTGGCATGGCCGCACCGCTGCGCGGCCAACGTTGCGACCTACGACCAAAGTACTAGCGCCAAGCACCTGCGTTTGCATTGACCCGCTCGATGCCAAGGCGGACTCTTACGACGATCTCCAGGGAGACGCAATCTCATGAAAGGTTTTTCCAAGCTCGGCTGGGCGGCGCTCGCGCTGCTCGGCGCGTTCTGTCTGGGCGTGGTCGCACTGCGCCGTGGCGAACAGATCAACGCGTTGTGGATCGTCGTCGCCGCGGTGTCGATCTACCTGATCGCCTACCGCTTCTACAGCCTGTTCATCGCCGACAAGGTGATGCAGCTTGACCCCACCCGGGCCACCCCGGCGGTGCTCAACAACGATGGTCTGGACTACGTTCCGACCAACAAACACGTGCTGTTTGGCCACCACTTCGCCGCGATCGCCGGCGCTGGTCCGCTGGTGGGCCCGGTGCTGGCCGCACAGATGGGCTACCTGCCCGGCCTGTTGTGGCTGGTGGTCGGCGTGGTGCTGGCCGGCGCGGTGCAGGACTTCATGGTGCTGTTCATTTCCAGCCGCCGCAACGGGCGTTCGCTGGGTGACCTGGTGCGCGAGGAGATGGGCCAGGTGCCTGGCACCATCGCGCTGTTCGGCGCATTCCTGATCATGATCATCATCCTGGCGGTGCTGGCGATGGTGGTGGTCAAGGCGCTGGCCGAAAGCCCGTGGGGCATGTTCACGGTGATCGCCACAATGCCCATCGCGATCCTGATGGGCGTGTACATGCGTTACATCCGCCCTGGCAAGATCGGGGAAATCTCGGTGGTTGGCCTGTTCCTGCTGCTGGCGGCGATCTGGTACGGCGGCAAGGTGGCCGCCGATCCGGTGTGGGGCCCGGCCTTCACCTTCACCGGCGTGCAGATCACCTGGATGCTGATCGGCTATGGTTTCGTGGCCTCGGTGCTGCCGGTGTGGCTGCTGCTGGCACCGCGCGACTACCTGTCCACCTTCCTGAAAATCGGCACCATCGTGGCGCTGGCCATCGGCATCCTGATCGTCATGCCGGAGCTGAAAATGCCGGCACTGACCCAGTTCGCCGCCAGTGGCGACGGCCCGGTCTGGAAGGGGGGGATGTTCCCGTTCCTGTTCATCACCATCGCCTGCGGCGCGGTGTCTGGTTTCCATGCGCTGATCGCCTCGGGCACCACCCCCAAGCTGCTGGCCAATGAGCGCCACATGCGCTACATCGGCTACGGCGGCATGCTGATGGAATCGTTCGTGGCGGTGATGGCGCTGGTGGCAGCCTCGATCATCGACCCGGGCATCTACTTCGCCATGAACAGCCCGGCGGCGGTGATCGGTGCCGATGCGGTGTCGGCGGCACACTACATCTCCACCACCTGGGGCTTTGCCATTACCCCCGAGCAGCTGGAAGCCACCGCGCTGGCCATCGGCGAGCCGACCATCCTGCACCGTGCCGGCGGCGCCCCGACACTGGCGGTGGGTATCGCGCAGATCCTGCACCAGGCAATCCCGAGTGGCAGCAACGCGATGATGGCGTTCTGGTACCACTTCGCGATCCTGTTCGAAGCACTGTTCATCCTGACCGCGGTCGATGCCGGTACCCGTGCCGGTCGCTTCATGCTGCAGGACCTGCTGGGCAACTTCATCCCGGCGCTGAAGAAGACCGAGTCGTGGACGGCCAACATCATCGCCACCGCCGGCTGCGTGGCGCTGTGGGGCTACCTGCTGTACACCGGCGTCAAGGATCCCTTCGGTGGCATCCAGACCCTGTGGCCGCTGTTTGGCATTTCCAACCAGATGCTGGCCGGCATTGCACTGATGCTGGGCACGGTGGTGCTGTTCAAGATGAAGCGCGAGCGCTTTGCCTGGGTGACCGGGGTGCCGGCGGTGTGGCTGCTGATCTGCACCACCTACGCCGGGCTGATCAAGATCTTCGACAAGAACCCGGCCCAGGGCTTCCTGGCCCAGGCGCACAAGTTCCAGGATGCGATCGCCACCGGCACCATCACCGCGCCGGCCAAGAGCCTGGAGCAGATGCAGCAGATCGTGGTCAACGCCTACGTCAATACCAGCCTGACCGTGCTGTTCCTGTTCGTGGTGTTCTCGATCCTGTTCTATGCGATCAAGACCATCGTGCAGGCCAAGCGCAACCCGCAGCGCAGTGACAAGGAAACCCCGTACGTGGCCCTGCAGCCGCACCAGATGGCGGACCTGTAATGGGTACCGAACTGGTTCCGGCCGGTCAGTACCAGGCGCACCGCCGGTTGTGGCGGCGCCTGGTGCAGACCGCGCGTCTGTGCTGCGGCATTCCCGACTACGACAACTACGTGCGCCACGTGCTGGAAAACCATCCCGACCGCGTGCCGATGGACTACAAAACCTTCTTCCGCGAGCGCCAGGAGGCGCGTTACGGAGGCAGGAACGGGGGCCGTTGCTGCTGAGCGGGGAAGACCACTGAAACAGAAACGGCGGCGCGAAAGCGCCGCCGTTTTTTCAGGTTCTTCGCCCCTGTGCGGGGCAAGCAGAAACGTGCCTTGACGCTTTCCAGGCGCAGCCGTTGGTGGGTCGGGCGCTGGGCCCCCATGCCCTTGGAGGCGAAGTAAAGGAGGAGGGGGCGGCCGCAGGCCGACGCCGGAGGACATTCGCCGGAAAGGGCATGGGGGCCCAGCGCCCGACCCACCAACGGCCTTCAAGGAAGTCCGGCTTCCCGCCCGTACCGAAAGCCGAGCCCCGTAGCCGCCGGTAGGCCCTTGGGCAAAGTAAAGGAGGCGGCCGCCACGCGGCCGGGGGACATTTGCGCCAGGGGCCTACCGGCGGCTACGGGGCCCTCACGCTCGCCACCGGCCCAACCGGAGACGCCAGCCGATCCAAACGGCACCTGCACACACGGCCACCTGCGTAGGGTCGTGCTCACTCTGCGACGGCCCTTGTAACAGGACGCTCCCTTCAAAGGGGAGAAGAACCTTTTTTCATGTCCGCGTCAGCGCAGCCGGGCCACGATCGTTGCTCGTGGATGCGTGGTGGACGCGATCCGGACATCGCCGGAACGCGCGGCATCACCACCCTGCTCAGGCGCCGGCCATCCATTTCAGGATCAGGCCAGTGACGTAGGCCAATCCGGTACCGGTGGCATAGCCGACCGTGCCCAGCAGCACGCCGACCGGGGCCAGGCTGGGATGGAAGGCGGCGGCCACCACCGGTGCCGAGGCGGCCGCGCCGATATTGCCCTGCGAGCCGATCGCGAAGAAGAACAACGGCGCGCGCAGCAGCTTGGCGGCAATCCACAGCACCAGGATGTGGGTGAGCATCCAGATCGCGCCGAGTGCGAACAGCCACGGGCGGTCCAGCAGCGACAGCAGGTCCATCTGCATGCCGATACAGGCGATCAGGAAATACAGGAACACCGTGCCCAGGCGCGAGGCACCGGCCGATTCGAGACGGCGCGCGCGGGTGAAGCTCAGGCCCAGGCCGAGCGCGGTGGACAGCAGCACCACCCAGACAAAGGCGCTGTCCAGGCTGAACTGGCTGGCCCAGCTGACGTTGGCCTTGAACCAGCCACTCAGCGGCACGGCAATGGCATGCGCCAGCCCCACCCCGCCCAGGGCCACGCCAACGATCACCATCAGGTCGGTCAGCGTGGGAATGCGCGCGTTCTGCGCCTCGTAAGCCGAGATCCGCGCCTTCATCTCGTCGATGGCGCGGGTATCGGCACCGTTGCGGGTGTCGATCTGCTGGGCGCGGTTGGCCAGGAACAGCAGCACGGCCATCCACAGGCTGGCACAGGCCACGTCGACCACGGCGAACTGACCGAAGGTGGTGGCGTCGGTGCCGAAGACTTCGCGCATCGCCACCATGTTGGCGCCGCCACCGATCCAGCTGCCGGCCAAGGCGGCCATGCCCTTCCAGGTGTCGCCGGCCACGGTGGCCGGGTGGATCCAGGACATCGCCTGGAAGGACACGATCGCCCCGAGGATGATCCCCAGCGTACCGGCGCAGAACATCACCAGCAGTTTGGGACCCAGCTTGAGGATGCCCTTGAGGTCGATCGACAGGGTCAGCAGCACCAGCGCGGCGGGCAGCAGCACGTCGCGGGCGATCGGGTTGTACAGCGAGGTGTTGTGCCCGTCGATGATGCCGGCGGTGTTGTAGATGGCCGGAATGAAGTAGCACAGCAGCAGTGCCGGCACCCAGGCGAAGATCTTCTTCAGCAGCGGGGTCGGGCCGCTGGCGGCCCAGAAAATCACCGCGAGGGTGGCGGCGATCAGGCCGAGCCCGACGATGTCATTGGTGATCAGGGGAACACTGGTTTCGGTCGGCATCACGCCATCCTCTGTCGATCGAAGAAAAAAAAAGCGCCGCATGAAGCGACGCCTTTCCAGAGGTTAACATCATCTTCACGCTGCGCCACCCTGCAGCGCAGCGCGCGGGCCGCTCAGACCCGCGATGCGTGCATGTTGTCCGGACGCGATGCGCCCAGATCCAGGATCACCCGCGTGCCGCGTGGTTGGCACGGTTCGATCTGCAACGCCCAGCCCAGGTGCTCGCACAGCTTGGCGATCAGTTCCAGCCCGATGCCGCTCTGCTCGTTGCGGTGCCCACGGGCAAGGCGCGCATACACCGCGGCGATTTCCTCCGGGCTCATGCCATGCCCGGGGTCCTGCAGGGTCACCACGGCCTCGGGCGACACGTCGATATGGATGGTGCCGCGCCCACTGTTTTCGATGGCATTGCGCAACAGGTTGCCGATCGCGGCCTGCACCACCGCCGGCGGGGCGACGATATCGACCCGGGCCAGGCGATCCAGCACGATGCGCAGGTCTTTGTCGCCCATCAGGTAGCGGTGGTCTTCGATGATGTCCGGCACCAGCTCGTCCAGCGCGATGCGTTCACCCAGCGCCACCAGCCGCGCCGGCTCGCGGGCCAGCACCAGCAGCAGCTGGATCAGCTGTTCCACGCCCTGCGCGGTGCGGTGCACGCGCTGCATCTGCTGGCGCGCGCGCTCGGGCAGGCCCGGTTGTTCCAGCGCCAGCTCGGCCGCGCCGGTGATCACCGCGATGGGCGTGCGCAGTTCATGGCTGGCGGTGCTGACGAACACCCGCTCACGTTCCACGAACTGTTCATTGCGGGCCAGGTAGTCGTTGACCGCATCGGCAATCACATACAGCTCGGAGCTGCCGCGCGGATCGACCTGCACACGCTGCCCCGGCGCGCCGGGCTTGAGCCCGTCGATGCGCTGGGCCAACGAACGCAGCGGGCGGACCAGCCGGCCCACGCCGAAGGAGGCCATCAGCACGGTCACCACGATCATCACCACGCCGGCCAGCATCACCCAGCGCGTGGCGAATTCTTCCAGCTCGTGGAAGTCGTTGATGTCCAGCGCCAGCGCCAGCCTTCCCAGCTGCTCGGTATCGCGCACCATAACCGCGCTGGAGCGGCCGTCGATCAATACCCCGTCGTGCAGGCCCGGATGCAGCGTGCGCAGGATAGGCGGCACGCTGGGGCGCGCGTCGATGGTGTACAGGCGCAGGGTGTCTGAATCCTGCCAACGGTAGTGCGGCTCGTGTTCGATGTGGTTGACGATGCTGTCCAGTTCGGAGTTCAGCAGCGCGCGCCAGGCCGAATGTTCGGCGTGCTCGTGCACGTAGTTGCCCACGCTGAACACCGCCAGCGAGATCAGCGCCAGGTAGCCCAGCAACCACCACACCAGGCGCCGGTGCAGGGGCGCGGCTTCACGCCGCTTCACGCGGTTTCATCGATGGCATCGGCAGCAGGAATGCCCAGTCGATAGCCCACCCGCGGCAAGGTGTGGATGAGTTTCTGCGGGAACGGACCGTCCACGCTGCGGCGCAGTTCGTACACGTGCGAACGCAGCAGGTCGCCGTCCGGCGGCTCATCGCCCCACAGCGCGAACTCCAGCTGCTGGCGGGTAACCGCTCCCGGGCTGGCGCGCATCAGTACTTCCAGCAGCTTGCGGCACGCCGGGTACAGGTGCAGCGTCTGGCCGTCGCGTTGCGCCTCCAGGGTGGCCAGATCCAGCTTGAGGTTGCCCACCTGCAGCACCTTGCGCGGGTTGCGCCCGTGCGCGCGCACCATCAGGGCTTCCAGGCGTACTTCCAGCTCGGGCAGTGCGAAGGGCTTGGTCAGGTAGTCATCGGCGCCGGCGCGGAAGCCGGCGATCTTGTCGGGCAGTTCATCGCGTGCGGTCAACATGATCACCGGCACTTCCGAGCCATGCTCGGCGCGCAGCCGGCGCAGCACCTCCGGGCCTTCCATGCGTGGCAGCATCCAGTCCAGGATCAAGGCGTCATAGGCATGGCTGGCGGCCAGGTGCAGGCCGGTTACGCCGTCGGGCGCCACATCCAGAACATGCCCGCGCGACTCGAAATAGTCGAACAGGTTGGCGACCAGCTGGCGGTTGTCTTCAATGACCAGGAGCCGCATGGCAGACTCTCGTGAATGGATCGGCGCATGGTAGCCCGATCCATGTCGGAATCCGGTCGCAATGGCACCGTTTCGACGCTTTTCCTACGCTGTCGGGGAGACAGTAATTGTTTTGCCGAGGGAGCCGGACGTGCCTGAAGCCCTGTTGTCCCGCCCGCGTTGGCGGCTGCTTGCCTGCCTGGCCATCGTGCTGGCGTTGCTGGCCGGGATCGGCCTGCGCCAACCGTCGCCGCCGGACGAGCCCCGGTTCGTGCTGGCCGCGCGTGCGATGGTCGACAGCGGCCACTGGCTGTTGCCGCACCGCGGTGGCGACCTGTATGCCGAGAAGCCACCGGTGTTCATGTGGATGCAGGCGGCCAGCCACCAGCTGCTGGGCAACTGGAACCTGGCCTTCCTGCTGCCCTCGCTGCTGGCCGCGTTGCTCACGCTGTGGCTGTGCTGGGACCTGGCCCGGCGCCTGTGGAACCGGCGCGTCGCCTGGTGGGCGATGCTGGCCCTGGCCAGCTGCCTGCAGTTCGGGTTGATGGCCAAGCGTGCGCAGATCGACATGGTGCTGGTGGGGCTGACCACGCTGGCGATGTGGGGCCTGCTGCGGCACCTGCTGGAGGCGCCCAACCGGCGCGCGGTGCTGCTGGCCGGGTTTGCCGCCGGGCTGGGCACGGTCACCAAGGGCGTGGGTTTCCTGCCGCTGCTGGTGCTGTTGCCCTGGGCGCTGTGGCGTTGGCGCGTACGCGGTGACGACGGTCATGGCGGGCGCGGGCGTGCCTTGTGGTGGCTGCTGCCGGGGTTCCTGCTGGGCACGGCGGTGTGGCTGGCGCCGCTGGGCATCGCCTTGCTGCAAAGCCCGGACCCCAGCTTGCAGGCCTATGCACGCGAGCTGCTGTTCAAACAGACCGGCACGCGCTACGCCAACGCCTGGCACCACGTGAAGCCGGCCTGGTACTACCTGCAGGTGATGGCCACGCTGTGGCTGCCCGGCAGCCTGCTGTTGCCGGCGCTGCTGCCCGCCTGGTGGCGGCGGCTCAAACGCCTGGACGGCCGCTACTGGCTGCTGCTGGGCTGGGCGCTGCTGGTGCTGGTGTTCTTCAGCGCCAGCCCGGGCAAGCGCGAGGTGTACATCTTCCCGATGCTGCCCTTGCTGTGCGTGGCCGCCGCTCCACTGCTGCCCGGCCTGCTGCGCCGCCCCGGGCCGCGCTGGCTGCTGCTGGCCTACGTGGCGGTGCTGGCCGTGGCCGCGCTCTGGATCAGCGTGCATCTGCTTGGCGGCAGCCCGTGGGCGCATGCGCAGCTGGCCCGGCGGGCCATGCCCGATGCGCTGCTCACGCCGCTGGGCATGTGGATGTCCGGCTTCGGCGTCCTGCTGGCGGTGCTGGTGCTGTGGCTGCGCCAGCGGCGTGCCGGCACGCTGGTGGTGATCAGCGCCTGCCTGCTGTGGAACCTGTACGGCTGGGGCCTGATGCCGGCGCTGGACCCCTACAGCTCGGCCTCGGCATTGATGCAGCGGGTGGGCCAGCGGATCGGTCCGGCGGCGCAGCTGGGCCTGGTGGCCTGGCGCGAACAGAACCTGCTGCAGGCCGATCGCCAGGTGACCGAGTTCGGCTTCAAACGCCCCTGGGATGAACAATGGCAGCAGGCCGGGCCGTGGCTGCAACAGGCACCGCGCACGCGCTGGCTGCTGGTGCTGGACCAGGCCATGAGCCCGTGCGTGGACCGCGCGCAGGTGGTGGACATTGGCAGCAGCAACCGCAACCGGTGGCAACTGGTCCCGGGTAGCGCATGGCAGGCCGATTGCGACGCGCACCTGGCCAGCGATGCGGCGTCGGACGAGGAGCAAGACTGAACGGATCGCGTCTGCGGCCGCCGCTTAACCCGGCGCAAACACCGCTCCGACCGCTCTCCGACACAGCGCTGACGACCATGGCCGCGGATCAACCCGCCCAACTTTCTGCCCATGCCCTCAGCGCCAGCCGTCTCCCTCCCCCTGCCCCTGCGGGCCGCCGTCAGCCCGCGTTTCCTGCAACGGCACCTGTGGGTGCCATTGCTGGCAACCCTGGCCGCCAGCGGCGTGCTGATGGGGTTGCAGGGCGACCAGTGGCTGGCCGACCAGTTCTATCGGCTGGAGGGCCATCAATGGGCGTTGCAGAACGCCTGGGTCACCAGTCACCTGGTGCACAAGGGCGGCAAATGGGCCAGCACGCTGGGCGCGCTGGTCGTGATCGTGCTGTGCACCCATGCGTGGCGCACTGAGCGCGCCAAGGCGTGGCGTTGGCCGCTGCTGTACCTGGTCCTGGCGGTGGCCCTGGGCACCGGAGTGGTGTCGCTGCTCAAGTCGGTGACCAACATGGATTGCCCCTGGGACCTGGCCCGCTACGGCGGCCTGCGCGAATACGTGGGCCTGTTTGCTTCACGACCGCACGACATGCCGCGTGGCATCTGTTTTCCTGCGGGGCATTCAAGCGCGGGGTTCGCTTGGGTGAGTCTGTACTTCTTCGCCCTGCTGGTGCGCCCGGCGTGGCGTTGGCGGGGACTGGCGGTGGGCCTGGTCGCCGGTGGCGTGTTCGGGCTGGCCCAGCAACTGCGCGGCGCGCACTTCGCCTCGCATGACCTGTGGACCGTGGCGACCTGCTGGCTGGTGTCGCTGGCGCTGTACCTTGCCTTCCAACCGTTGCAGGCGCGGGCAATGAACGCCCGTCACGTGGTGCCACAAGGAGACGCGGCATGAGTACCTCGGTATCACGCGCATCGCGCTTCAGCGACCTGGCGCGCCTGCGCAGCTGGCGTCCACAGGTGTCCACCGAGCGGCTGATCGTGCTCACCAGCGTGTTCTTCGCGCTGGCCTGCAACGGCCTGTTCTGGCATAGCGCAATGGCCACCCACCCCGGCAGCCTGCGCTTTGCCACCTCGTTGTTCCTGTTCCTGGTGGGTGCGCACTGCCTGCTGATGGGCCTGCTGGTGTGGCGCTGGAATGCCAAGGTGGTGATCGGCGTGCTGTTGATCGGTACGGCGCTGGCCGCGCACTACATGAGCAGCTACCACATCTATCTGGATGCGGACATGCTGCGCAACGTGCTCGCCACCGACCACAAGGAAAGCCGCGAGCTGATGACGGCCGCGATGCTGCCGCCGCTGCTGATGCTGGCACTGCTGCCGATGCTGGTGGTGTGGCGAATGCAGTTGACCCGGCGCAGCTGGGGCAAGGCGTTGCTGTGGCGCGCCGGTTTCCTGCTGGTGTCGGTGCTGGTCGCGCTGGGGGGGGCGATGCTGTCGTTCCAGGAAATGTCGGCGTTGATGCGCAACCAGCGCGAAGTACGCTACCTGGCCACGCCGGGCAATTTCCTGCTCGGGCTGCCCAAGGCGCTGCGCGGCGACAACCCGATCCAGCGCGCACCGAAACTGCCCATCGGCACCGATGCCACCGCCACCCCGCGCGCGGCCGGGAGCCGCCCGCGGCTGCTGGTGATCGTGATGGGCGAAACCGCCCGTGCACAGAACTGGGGGCTCAACGGCTATTCGCGGCAGACCACGCCCGAGCTGGCGCAGACCAACGCGATCAACTTCCCCGACATGCATTCGTGCGGGACCAGCACCGAGGTGTCGCTGCCGTGCCTGTTCTCGCCCTACGGCCGGCACGACTACGATGAGAAGAAGATCCGCGCCCACCAGTCGCTGCTGCACGTGCTGGAGCGCGCCGGGATCGGCACGTTGTGGCGCGACAACCAGTCCGGCTGCAAAGGGGTGTGCGAAGGCTTGCCGATGCAGGCGCTGGACGATGCGAAGAACCCGCAGCTGTGCGCCAACGGCCGCTGCATGGATGAAATCCTGATCGACGACCTGGCCGCGCAGGTGCGTGCCAAGCCCGGTGACCGGGTGGTGGTGCTGCACCAGCTGGGCAATCACGGGCCCAGCTACTTCGAGCGCTATCCGGCCCGCTTCCGCCGCTTCACGCCCACCTGCGACACCGCCGACCTGGGCAAGTGCAGCCGCGCCGAGATCACCAACAGCTACGACAACGCACTGCTGTACACCGACCACCTGTTGAGCCGCACCATCGGCACGTTGCAGGGCATGGACGACTACGACACGGCGATGATCTACCTGTCCGACCACGGTGAATCGCTGGGCGAAAAAGGCTTGTTCCTGCATGGCGTGCCGTATGCGATCGCACCGCAGGAGCAGACCCGTGTCCCGATGACGATGTGGTTCTCACCGTCCTTCGCCACCAACCGCGGGCTCAACCTGGCCTGCGTGCGGCAGCGCGCGGGCAAGTACACCGACCACGACAATCTGTTCCCGTCGGTGTTGGGGCTGATGCAGGTCAAGACCTCGGTGTATGAGCGCGACCGCGATCTGTTTGCGGCGTGCGAGGCGTAGGGTCCAACTGACTACTCGCTTTCCGCGCAAGGCGAGAGTGGCCAGACCCTGGCGGGACACGCCGTGAACCCATCCCTGGGGGCTCGTGGGCGCCGTCCATGGCGCCCAACGGTCCCGCCAGGGTCTGGCCACTCTCGCCTCCCAGCTTCTGCGTCGCCTGATAGCAAAGTCACATGCAACCCACGTGAGCCCAGCGCAATGCGGGGCGTTGCCGTAGTAGTTGCGCTTGCCCTTGCCATGCGCACCCGCCCTGCGTGGAAAGGGCGGCACGGGTGGGTTGGCGGGACCGTTGGGCGCCATGGATGGCGCTCACGAGCCTACACGGACGTACTTGCGGCGTGTCCCGCCAACCCACCCGTGCCGACCCGCCAACCGCGACAATGACGCTCTGTTGTTGGCGCGCGAAGCGCGCTTGCTGCCCTGCCCCTTGCGGTGCGGCGGGTGGTTCACTAGCCTTCGCCGGTCTGTCACCACCCAAGGATGTCCCCGTGAACCACCGCCCGCTCCTGCTGGCCCTGGCTGTCGGTGCTGCCGCACTGACGCTGGCGGCCTGCCAGAAGGAACCCACCCCGGCCGATGCGCCAGCCGCGAACAGCACCACGCCGGCCGAGACCGCGGACCAGTTCATCGCCCGCGTCAACGCCGAGTACAAGGCCATGTACCCGGAAATGACCTCGGCGCAGTGGCTGTCCTCGACCTACATCAACGAGGACTCCGAGC
The DNA here is from genome assembly GCA_021733645.1 of Bacillus subtilis subsp. subtilis. Lineage (GTDB taxonomy): Bacteria > Pseudomonadota > Gammaproteobacteria > Xanthomonadales > Xanthomonadaceae > Stenotrophomonas. The sequence continues at coordinate 23,264 of JAHREJ010000001.1, forward strand.
GCGTGGCGGCCAAGGCCAACGAACGCTGGCTGACCGTGCTCAATAGCTGGATCACCCAGGCGGGCAAGTACGACGGCCAGCCCATGAGCGAAGACACCAAGCGCCAGATCCACCTGCTCAAGCTGATGACCGCCATGCCCGCCCCGCGCGATCCGGCCAAGCTGTCCGAGCTGACCCGCATCGCCAGCCGCATGGAAGGCGCCTACGGTTCGGGCAAGTACTGCACCGACGAGACCAACCCGGCCAGCTGCCGCCAGCTGGGCGACCTGGAACAGGTGCTGGCTCGCAGCCGCGACTATGACAAGCAGCTGGATGCCTGGCAGGGCTGGCACGCCACCACCAAGCCAATGCGCGCCGATTACCAGCGCTTTGTCGGCCTGGTCAACGAAGGCGCCAAGGAAATGGGCTTTGCCGACGCCGGCCAGATGTGGCGCAGCGGCTATGACATGCCGCCCGAGCAGATCGGCCCGGAAACCGACCGCCTGTGGGAACAGGTCAAGCCGATGTACGAGCAGCTGCACTGCTATGCGCGGACCAAGCTGGACACCACCTACGGCAAGGACAAGGCCGAGACCGACGGTGGCCTGATCGCCGCGCATCTGCTGGGCAACATGTGGCAGCAGGACTGGTCCAACCTGTGGGACCAGCTGGAGCCCTACCCCGGCGCCGGCAGCCTGGACATCACCGCCGCGCTGGAAAAGCAGTACCAGACCAACCTGAGCGGTGCGCTGGCCAAGGCCGGCGGCAGCAATGCCAACGTTGAAGCGCTCTACAAGGCGCAGCGTGAGGCCGAACTGCGTACCGCCAAGCAGATGACCGAGCGCGCACAGGACTTCTACGTCTCGCTGGGCATGCCCGCGCTGCCGAAATCGTATTGGGACAAGACCCAGTTCATCAAGCCGCTGGACCGCGACGTGGTCTGCCATGCCAGCGCGTGGGACATGAACATGGACGGCGATGTCCGCACCAAGATGTGCATCAAGCCGACCGAAGAGAACTTCACCACCATCTACCACGAGCTGGGCCACATCTATTACGACCTGGCCTACAACCCGCTGCCGCCGCTGTTCCAGGGCGGTGCCAACGATGGCTTCCACGAAGCGATCGGCGACACCATCGTGCTGGCGATGACCCCGCAGTACCTCAACTCGATCGGCCTGGTGGACAAGCCGCAGGAAAGCCGCGAGGCCACCATCAACGCGCAGATGCGCATGGCCCTGAGCGGGGTGTCGTTCCTGCCGTTCGGGCTGATGATCGACCGCTGGCGCTGGGGCGTGTTCGACGGCTCCATCACCCCGGACCACTACAACCAGGCCTGGTGGGACCTGAAGGCCAAGTACCAGGGCGTGGCCCCGGCCAGCACGCGCGGTGAGGAGTTCTTCGATCCGGGCGCCAAGTACCACGTGCCGGGCAATACCCCGTACACGCGCTACTTCCTGGCGCGCATCCTGCAGTTCCAGTTCTACAAGGGCCTGTGCGATGCGTCCGGCTACAAGGGGCCGCTGCACCAGTGCAGCTTCTACGGCAACAAGGAAGCCGGGCAGAAGTTCTGGGCGATGCTGAGCAAGGGTGCCAGCCAGCCGTGGCAGGCCACCCTGCGCGAGATCACCGGCGGCGACAAGCTCGATGCCGGCCCGATGATCGAGTACTTCACCCCGGTCAACGACTGGCTCAAGCAGCAGAACCAGGGCCAGATGTGCGGCTGGAAGGCACCGGCTGCGGCGGCACCCGCCGCACCGTAACCGGTGGTGCCGGGCGATGCCCGGCCGAACCGGATGCCACGAAAAACCGGCCGAAAGGCCGGTTTTTTTGGTTCTTCTCCCTTCTGAGCGGGCGTCTTGTTGCAAGGCCGCCGCAGGGTGAGCACTACGCTATGCGAGTGGTCGGATGTGCAGGCCGGCTGACGTCTCTGATCGGGCCAGTCGCGAGCGTGAGGGCCCCGTAGCAGCCGGTAGGCCCCTGGGCAAAGTAAAGGAGGAGGCCGCCACGCGGCCGGGGGACATTTGCGCCAGGGGCCTACCGGCTGCTACGGGGCTCGGCTTGCGGTGCGCAGGTGGACGCCACGCTTTTTTGACGGGGGGCGGTGAGTCGGGCGCTGGGACACGATGCCATTGCCGACGACTGTTCCCCGGCGTCGGCCTGGAGCCGGCCCCTCCTCCTTTGCGTCGCCCGCAAGGGCATAGCGGCCCAGGTAGCGAGACCACCGGCGGCACGCAAAAGAGCGGTGTTGCCGCCCGCTTCCGCAAGCCGCGCCCCTTGGCGGCCGGCAGGCGCCTGGCAAAGTAAAGGAGGAGGCCGCCACGCGGCCGGGGGACATTTGCACAGGGGCCTGCCGGCCGCCAAGGGGCCCTCACGCTCGCGGCAGGCCCGAGCGGAGACAGCGCTACGATCCACAAGGAGGCGTCTCCCGGAGTTGGGCGAAGCACCAAATAGAGGGGGAGGTGGCGGCCGCAGGCCGACGCCGCGTGTCAGGCGTTGTCGCGGCCCCTGAGGCTGGCGGCCAGTTCGGCCTTGAACTGCTCGAAATCCTTGCCCTCGGCCTGGGCCTCGGCGTGCGCGGCATCCTTCAACGCATCCGAATACACCAGGCGTACCGGCGTGCCCTTGCGTTCGTGCAGCTCGGCGGCCTGCATGATCAGGGCCAGCACGCGCGCGGCGCTGGCCGTCTGGCCGGCGATGCGGCCATCCATGCCCAGCACCCATTCGCCATCGCGGCGCACGATGCCCGCCAGCAGCGTGCGCTGCTGGTCGCGCAGTTCGGCATGCGGCTCGACCGGCGGCGTGGCGGCCTGCTCACGGTTGGCGGCCTGGGTTTCGCGGCGCCGGCGGATGTCGCGGCGCAGTTTGGAGGTGGTCGACATCAAGGACTTCCGGACTGCATCAAAGCGACAAGGATACCGCACGGGCCTTTGGGGGCCGTCCAGGCCCGTGCCACCAGGCCCGGGGCGTGACCAGCGCACGGCCGGGCACGGCGGCTCATTCGATGGGCGTCAACACCGCGCGGCGCTGCTCGCAGTGCCGTTCCCAGTACCAGAAGCTGGCACCCACGGCGAAGAACCCGGCATAGCCCAGCGCAAGATGCAGTGGCTTGGCACTGAGCAGGGGCGAAACCACGCCGGCCACCACGGTGTTGATCATCAGCTGGATGAACATCTGCATCGACGAGGCCAGCCCGCGCTGGTGCGGGTACATATCCAGCACCGCCAACGCCAGGATCGGGAAGATCAACGCCATGCCCACGCCCCCCAGGAAGATCGGCAGCACCGCCCAGGGCAGCATGATCTGCGGCACGGCGGACACGTAGCCCAGGTTGAGCAGCGCCGACACCGCGCACAGGCTGAAGCCGATGCCGATCTGGCGCTGCGCGGTGAGCCGGCCGGCCATGCGCCCGGACAGGAACGAGCCCAAGGTCATGCCACCGATGGTGGGAATGAACAACCACGCAAAGCCGCCCTCGCCCAGCTTGAGGTGCTGCATGACAAACACCGGCGCCGAGGCGATGTACAGGAAAATGCCGGAGAAATTGAAGGCACCGGCCGCGGCCAGCCGCAACAGGCGCGGGTTGGCGCCCATGCGCCGGTAGCTGCGCAGCAGTTCGCGCATCGACAACGGGGTGCGCGCCTCCACCGGGTGGGTTTCCGGCAGCCACTTGCTGGTGGCCAGCAGCAGCACCACGCCAAACAGCACCAGGAACCAGAAGATCAGTGGCCAGTCGCCGCCACCGAGCAGGATCCAGCCGCCGATGATCGGCGCGATCGCCGGGGCCACGCCGAAGATCATCGAGACCTGGCTCATCAGGCGCTGCGCGTCGGCGCCGTGGTAGAGATCGCGGATGACCGCGCGGCCGACGATCACCCCGACCCCGGCGGTGACGCCCTGCAGCGCACGGAACACCAGCAGGGTGGTCATGTCGCGCGACAATGCGCAGCCGACCGAGGCGCCGATGAACAGCACCAGCCCGCCGATGATGACCCGCTTGCGCCCGAACGCGTCCGACAGCGGACCGTGCGCCAGGCTCATCAGGCCGTAGAACAGCAGGTACACGCTGATGGTCTGCTGCACCGCCACCTGGTCGACCTGCATGCGGTCGCCCAGCAGCAGGAAGGCCGGGAAAATGGTGTCGATCGAGAACGGACCGAACATCGCCAGGCCTGCAAGCAGCAGGGCCAGACGGCGGTTGGAGGGCGAGGCGGGCGTCATGCGGGCTTCCGTCAGCGGCCATGCGGCAATGCGGCAATGCACGGCGGGCGCCAGCCCGGGACGGGCGGCGCCAGATGAATACGAGGATCCGGCCATGATAGGCCTTTGCCAACCCCGGCACCATGCCGGACACCCCATTACCGCAGGTCCGGCCGCCCTCATTCATGTGCCATAAGGCCGCAGCCGGCAAAGTCGCTGGGCTATAATTGCCGGGCTACATGGTGGGAGAAGCGGACACCCGCTGCCGAAGGCGCAACGCCCGTAATCGCTCAGGCCCGATACCACCCGCATCAAAACTCTGGAGAGACCGGCCACTGCCGGCGCCGAAGGGGCACGAAGCACGCACACGCGCGCTTTTAAACTCTCAGGCAAAAGGACAGAGGGGCACCCAGGAAGACCGCAAGGTCCGGTGGTTCGCGCGTGTCTGCGACGCACCCCGGCCAGGCAGACTTCCGAACGTGCGTGCCCACTCTCCGAGATGCCAGCCATGTCCCCGAATACCTCCGCCCAGCGTGCCCCTTCCCTGCGCGAGCTTGAACACAGCCACGCGTTCGTCGAACGCCACATCGGCCCCAACGATGCCGAAATCGCGCAGATGCTCGATGTGGTCGGCCACGCTTCGCTGGATGCGCTGACCGATGCGATCGTCCCGGCCGGGATCAAGTCGCCGGCCCCGCTGGCGCTGCCCGAGTCGCTGACCGAGGTGCAGGCGCTGGCCAGGATCCGCGCCATCGCCGACAAGAACCAGGTGTTCCGCAGCTTCATCGGCCAGGGCTACTACGGCACGCTCACCCCGAACGTGATCCTGCGCAACGTGCTGGAAAACCCGGCCTGGTACACCGCCTACACGCCCTACCAGGCCGAGATCTCGCAAGGCCGCATGGAAGCGCTGATCAACTTCCAGACCCTGTGCGCCGACCTCACCGGCATGGAAATCGCCAACGCCTCGCTGCTGGACGAAGCCACCGCCGCCGCCGAAGCGATGACCCTGGCCAAGCGCTCGGCCAAGAGCAAATCCGACACCTTCTTCGTACACGACGCGGTGCATCCGCAGACGCTGGAACTGCTGCGCACGCGCGCCGAGCCGATGGGCATCGTGCTGCGCGTGGGCACTCCGGCCGAAGCACTGGAAGCGGACAGCTACGGCGTGCTGCTGCAGTACCCGGACACCTTCGGGCATATCGGCGATTACAAGGCGCTGGCCGATGCCGTGCACGCGCGCGGCGGCCTGGTGGCCGTGGCCACCGACCTGCTGGCGCTGACCCTGATTGCCGCGCCCGGCGAATGGGGCGCGGACATCGTGGTGGGCAACTCGCAGCGCTTCGGCGTGCCGTTCGGCTTCGGTGGCCCGCATGCCGCCTTCATGGCCTGCCGTGATGCCTACAAGCGCTCGATGCCGGGCCGCCTGATCGGCGTATCGGTGGATGCGCAGGGCAATGCCGCCTACCGCCTCACCCTGCAGACCCGCGAGCAGCACATCCGCCGCGAGAAGGCCACCTCCAACATCTGCACCGCGCAGGTGCTGCTGGCGGTGATGGCCTCGATGTATGCGGTGTACCACGGCCCGGACGGGCTGACCCGCATTGCCCGCCGCACCCACCGCCTGGCCGCGATCCTGGCCAACGCGCTGCGCGCGGCCGGGGTCAACGTGGGCGAGCATTTCTTCGACACCCTGCACGTCAAGGACATCGACGCCACCGCGATCCACGCCAAGGCCGCCGCCGCCCGCATCAACCTGCGCGCGATCGACAGCGAAGCGGTGGGCATCAGCCTGGATGAAACCGCCACCCGCGCCGACATCGTCGCGCTCGGCCAGCTGTTTGGCGCCAGCGTGGACGTGGACGCACTGGACGCGGCCACCGCCGACGCCCTGCCGGCCGGCCTGGTACGCACCAGCGCCTTCCTGACCCACCCGGTGTTCAACACCCACCACAGCGAACACGAACTGCTGCGTTACCTGCGCTCGCTGGCCGACAAGGACCTGGCGATGGATCGCACCATGATCCCGCTGGGCAGCTGCACCATGAAGCTCAACGCCACCGCCGAGATGATCCCGGTGACCTGGCCGGAGTTCGCCAATATCCATCCGCTGGCCCCGGCTGACCAGGCCACCGGTTACAAGGAGCTGATCGACAGCCTGGAAGCGATGCTGGTGGAATGCACCGGCTACGACGCGGTCAGCCTGCAGCCCAACTCCGGCGCGCAGGGCGAGTACGCCGGCCTGCTGGCGATCCGCGCCTACCACCGCTCGCGCGGCGACGACCATCGCGATGTCTGCCTGATTCCGGATTCGGCGCACGGCACCAACCCGGCCTCGGCGCAGATGTGCGGCATGAAGGTGGTGGTGACCAAGACCGACGCCAACGGCAATGTCGACGTCGAGGACATCCGCCTCAACGCCGAGAAGTACAGCGACCGCCTGGCCGCGATCATGATGACCTACCCGTCCACGCACGGCGTGTTCGAGGAAGAGGTGGTGGAGATCTGCGAGATCATCCATACCCACGGCGGCCAGGTGTACACCGACGGTGCCAACATGAACGCCCTGGTGGGCGTGGCCAAGCCCGGCAAGTGGGGCTCGGACGTGTCGCACCTGAACCTGCACAAGACCTTCTGCATCCCGCACGGCGGTGGCGGCCCGGGCGTGGGCCCGTGTGCGGTCAAGTCGCACCTGGCGCCGTTCCTGCCGGGCAAGCTGGGCGACAACGGCCCGGTGGGCATGGTCAGTGCGGCCAGCTTCGGCAGCGCCTCGATCCTGCCGATCAGCTGGATGTACATCACCCTGATGGGCACCGCCGGCCTGCGCAAGGCCACCCAGGTGGCCCTGCTCAACGCCAACTACATCGCCACTCGCCTGGCCCCGCACTTCAAGACCCTGTACACCGGCCGCAACGGCCTGGTGGCACACGAGTGCATCCTGGACGTGCGTCCGCTGGAAAAGACCTCCGGCATCGCCGCCGAGGACGTGGCCAAGCGCCTGATCGACTTCGGCTTCCACGCCCCGACCCTGAGCTTCCCGGTGGCCGGCACACTGATGGTGGAACCGACCGAGAGCGAATCGCTGCACGAGTTGGATCGCTTCATCAACGCGATGATCCAGATCCGCGAGGAAATCGCCGCGATCGAAGACGGCCGCCTGGACCGCGAGGACAACCCGCTCAAGCACGCCCCGCACACCGCCACGGCGGTATCGGGCAGCGAGTGGGCACATGCCTACCCGCGCGAACTGGCGGCCTTCCCGCTGGCCAGCCTGCGCCAGCAGAAGTACTGGCCGCCGGTGGCGCGCGTGGACAACGTGTACGGCGACAAGAACGTGATGTGTGCGTGCATCCCGGTGGATGCGTACAAGGAAGACGAGGGCGTGGAGGTGTAAGCCTCCCTGCCCTGCCGCAACAGGCAACGGCCCGCGCAAGCGGGCCGTTTCTGTTTGCGGGATGCCCCGTCGCACGTGATGCCGGTAACGCCGGCCCCTGGCCGGCTGCCACGGCTGCCGATCGGCATGGTGCAGAGCCGGCCAGCGGCCGGCACTACCGGGTTTTGATCAGTGCTGTGTTGTGCCGGCCGGCGGCCGGCACAACCGTCAATCAGCCCTGCGGCTGGCGCGCACGCGGCGGGCGATTTCGCTGCTGGCCGCGATCACCGCGGTCAGCGCGGCCATCGACAGGAACTGCAGGCGGGTGTGCGATTCGGACAGCAACAGGCCGAAGATCAGCGCCAGCACGCCCAGGCCGATCACGGTCAGGTACGGGTAGCCTGCCATGCGGAACGGCAGGCGGGTGCCGTCGCGGTTGGCGCGGTGGCGCAGGATCAGCTGGGACAGCAGCGAGATCGTCCACACCAACAGGCAGGTCGAGCCGACGATGTTGAGCAGCACCGGCAGCACCTTGTCGGGGAACAGCAGCTCCATCACGGTGGCGGCAAAGCCGAACAGCACGCTGGCCAGCACCGCGATGATCGGCACCTGGCGTGGGTCGGTCCAGCCCAGTACCGCCGGGGCCTCCTGGCGCTGGGCCAGCGAGTACATCATGCGCGAGGCACCGTAGAGGTTGGCGTTGAGCGCCGACAACAGCGCGATCACCGCGATCAGGGTGATCGCCGTAGCCGCACCGGGGATGTTGGCCACCTGCAGCACGGCGGCGAACGGCGACTTCAGCGCTTCGCTGGTCCACGGCACCACGGCAATGATCACGCTCAGCGAGCCGATGTAGAACACCAGGATGCGCCAGGCCACGGTGCGGATGGCGCGCGCGATGCTGCGCTCGGGGTCTTCGGTTTCCGCCGCGGCAACGGCCACGATCTCGGTGCCACCAAAGGCGAACACCACCACCAGCAACGCCGCGCCCACGCCCGCCAGGCCCTTGGGCGCAAAGCCGCCGTGCTCGGTGAAATTGGACAGGCCCGGCGAGGTCACGCCGGGCAGCCAGCCCATCAGCAGCGCAACGCCGATGAGGATGAAGGCGATGATCGCCACCACTTTCAGGATCGCGAACCAGAATTCGAACTCGCCGAAATTCTTGACGCCCAGCAGGTTGATCGCGGTGAAAAACAGCATGAATGCCAGCGCGGCCATCGGCACCGGCACCACCGGCCAGACCGTGGCCAGCAGCCCGGCCGCCCCCACCGCCTCGGCAGCGATCACGATCACCAGCTGCACCCACCACAGCCATCCCACGGTGGCTCCGGCGGTGGCGCCCATGGCATCGGCCGCATACACCGAGAACGCGCCGCTGGTCGGCTTGGCCGCGGCCATCTCGCCCAGCGCATTCATCACGATGATCACCAGCGCACCGGCGACCAGATAGGACAGCAGCACCGCCGGTCCGGCCGCCTGCACCCCCACCCCGGACCCCAGGAACAGGCCGGCGCCGATCGCGCTGCCCAGGCCCATCATGATCAGCTGGCGGGGCTTGAGCGCGTGGCCCAGGCGGGGGGCGGCTGGCGTCGAAGTCGGGGATGCGGGCATCGGAATCGCTTGGCGGGCAACAGGTGCGACACGATACCTGTTCGGCCGGCCCGCGGCATAGGCCACAAGGCCCGGCCCGGCTCAGGCCTCGCTGCGGGCGCCGATCTGCGTGCGGTAGCCGCGCGGGGACACTCCCACTTCCGCTTTGAACTTGCGCGTGAATGCGCTCTGGTCGGTGAAACCGCAGGCCTGGCCGATGCTGGCGATGGTGTCCCCGCCATGCAGCAGGTGCACCGCCATCTGGATGCGCAGGCGGGTGAGCACCTGCTGGGGGGTCATCTGGAACACCTTGCGGAAGGTGCGCTCCAGCTTGGACAGCGAGAACCCGGTGATATCCAGCAGGGTCTGCATGCGCACGTTTTCGGCGTAATGCGCGTTCAGATGCGCCAGCGCCAGGCGCAGCTGCTCGTACTGGGTGCCCAGGCTGTCCTTCTGGCCCAGGTCGCGCGAAATCCCGATCAATCCGGTCACCTGCCCCTCCACCAGCAGCGGCCGCTTGCAGGTCAGGCACCACCCCGGCTCGCGATTGGCGAACAGGTGCAGCTCCATCAGGTTCTCGATCACCCGGCCGGCCAGCACCTGTTCGTCCTGGCTGGCGTAATCGGCGCCCAGCCCGGTGGGGTAGATCTCCGCGGCGGTACGCCCGATCACGTCCTTGCGCGACTTCAGCCCAAGCCGGCGCAGCATGGTCTGGTTGATATGCGTATAGCGCCCGTCGCGGTCCTTCATGAAGAACAGCACATCGGGAATCGCATCAAACAGGGCTTCAATGTCGGCAGGTTCAACGCGCATGCGGCAACAGGTAGCGGAAGGACACACGGCCAAGGATACCCGCCCTGCCGCGCGCGACCCAGTGGCGCAACGCCGCATGTGAAGCGCGGGTGGATGCCACGCCGGGTTTTCGCACTGGCGATTAACGCCCGCCACGCCAGTGTGGGGGGTATCTTCCCGCCAGCCCGGAGCGCCTCATGGCCGCCAGCAAGCCCCGCAACAAACCTGCGCCTCCCGCCGACCGCCGTGGTAACGGCGACGAGCTGCACCAGCAGGCCGGCGGCACCCATCCGCCGCTGACCACCAACCAGGGCATCCCGGTCGCCGACAACCAGAACTCGCTGCGCGACACCCCGCGCGGGCCGACGCTGCTGGAAGACTTCATCCTGCGCGAGAAGATCACCCACTTCGACCACGAGCGCATTCCCGAGCGCATCGTGCATGCGCGCGGCAGCGCGGCACACGGTTACTTCGAGCTGACCCGCTCGCTGGAAGCATTCACCCGCGCACGCGTGCTCGGCGAGGTGGGCGTGCGCACCCCGGTGTTCACCCGCTTCTCGACCGTGGCCGGCGGCGCCGGTTCGGTGGACACCCCACGCGACGTGCGCGGCTTCGCGGTGAAGTTCTACACCCGCGAAGGCAACTGGGACCTGGTGGGCAACAACATCCCGGTGTTCTTCATCCAGGACGCGATCAAGTTCCCCGACCTGATCCACGCGGTGAAGATGGAACCGGACCGCGCGTTTCCGCAGGCCGCCAGTGCGCACGATACGTTCTGGGACTTCGTGTCGCTGATGCCCGAATCGATGCACATGATCATGTGGGCGATGAGCGACCGCACCCTCCCGCGCTCGCTGCGCACCATCGAAGGGTTCGGCATCCACAGCTTCCGCCTGCTCAACGAGGCCGGCGAATCGACGTTCGCCAAGTTCCACTGGCGCCCCAAACTGGGCATCCAGTCCACGCTGTGGGACGAAGCAGTGAAGCTGCAGGGCGCCGACAACGATTTCCACCGCCGCGACCTGTTCGAGGCGATCACCGGCGGCGATTTCCCCGAGTGGGAACTGGCGGTGCAGTTGTTCACCGAAGAAGACGCCGAGGCCTTCCCGTTCGACCACCTGGACCCTACCAAGATCATCCCCGAAGCGCTGGTGCCGCTGACGGTGATCGGGCGCATGGTGCTGGACCGCTGGCCGGACAACTTCTTCGCCGAGACCGAGCAGGTGGCCTACTGCCCGGCCAACGTGCCGCCGGGCATCGACTTCAGCAACGATCCGCTGCTGCAGGGGCGGCTGTTCTCCTACCTGGATACCCAGCTCAGTCGCCTGGGCGGTCCCAATTTCCACCAGATTCCGGTCAACGCCCCCAAGTGCCCCTTTGCCAACCACCAGCGCGATGGGCACATGCAGATGGGCGTACCCAAGGGCCGGGTAGCCTACGACCCCAGTTCGCTGCAGGACGACAGCCCGCGCGAGGCGGCCGATGGATTTCCCAGCCACGCCACCGCGCCGGACGACGGGCGCAAGGGCCGCGTGCGTGCGGCAAGCTTTGCCGACCACTACAGCCAGGCAAGGATGTTCTTCCGCAGCCTTGAAGGCCCCGAACAGGCCCATCTGGCCTCGGCGCTGGTATTTGAGTTGTCGAAGGTGGAAACGGCCAAGGTGCGCGAACGCACCGTCAGCCACCTGCGCAACATCGATGACACGCTGGCCAAGCGCGTTGCCGCCGGCCTAGCCATGCCGGCCCTGCCCGACCCTGCGCCAACGGCTACGCCAGCGCAGGATCTGGCCAAGGCACCGGAAGTGCGCGTGATCGGCCGCACCAAAGACCTGCTCACCGGCCGCTGCATCGGCATCCTGTTCGACGAGGGCTCCGATGCAGGGCTGATCAACAACCTGCGCAAGGCCGCCGACAAGGCCGGCGCCAAGGTCAAGCTGGTGGCGCCGAAAATTGGCGGCGGCAAACTCAGCGACGGCAAGCGGCTGGCCGCCGATGGGCAGTTGGCCGGCACCCCGTCGGTGGTGTTCGATGCGGTGGCCGTGGTCCTCAGCAACGAGGCCGCCAAGCGTCTGGTGAAGGAATCGGCCGCGATCGATTTTGTCGCCGACGCCTGGGCTCACCTGAAGGCCATTGCCGCCGACGAAGGCGCGCAGGCGCTGTTGAAGGCCGCGCGCGTGGGCAACGATGCCGGCGTGGTGGAGGCCGAAGATGCCAAGCGTTTCCTCAGCGCGGCCGCCACTCGCCAGTGGGCGCGCGAACCCAAGGTGCGCACGCTGGCCTGAGCGGTCGTTCAAGGGGTGAAACCCGCGGTGCAGGGGATATCCTGCGCCGCTTCCCGTGTTGCGTTGTCTGTTCGCATGGCGCGCGCAGATACGCTGGGCGATACTCCGCCATCGCCGCAGGATGCGGCCGTTGAAGGAATGCGCCCATGACGCCCGCACGCCTGTTGGCCACGTTGGCCCTGCTGGTGCCGCTGCCCGCCCTGGCACACGAAGAAGACCCCACGCCGCCGGCCGCGTTGAATGCGGTGGACACCGCCGCTGCCTTGTCGCGTGCCGAACGGCTGGGCAAGGCGATCTTCCTGCAGGATCTTGCGGCCGAGCGCGCCACGGATGTGCTGGCAGCGCGCCACCGCGGGTTCCGCAAGGACACGCGGATACGCGGCTGGATCACCGAAGAACATGCCGGGCGCTATCGGGTCAGCTATATCGACGCGACCCCCGCGGTGCTGTACCGCATCGATATGGCCGCCGACGGCACGCCCGCAGGCGATGCGGAGGTACTGTCCGAGCCTGCGCCGTTGAGTCCCTATGAGGCCGGTGTCGCGGCGGCGCGCGCGCTGGCGTTGACCGCGCAGGTGGCGCCCTGCGCCAGGACCTACAACACCGTCGTGCTGCCCGAGGGCGATCGGCGCTGGTCCGTGTATGTGCTGCCGGCAACCACCCTGCCCCATGTGGTGCCGCTGGGGGGCAGTCATCGGGTGGACATCGCCGACGGGCAGATCACGTCTGATCGTGGCTTCACCTACACCTGCATCCAGCTGGGCCGGGCACGGTCCACGCCGCACGGCGAGGTGGCCGCCATGATGGTGACCCACCTGTTGGACCCGATCCCCACCGAGGTCCATGTCTACTGGAGCCTGTGGGCGCGCACACCGATGTTCGTCGCGACGTCCAGCAGCGCGGTGTGGGAGATCAAAGAGGGTCGCATCCGCGCATTGGATGAGAACCCACAGGCACCACCCACCGGTCACTGAGGCCGGCCGGCAATTGGCCAGGCGGCGGGCGCTACCCGGCCGTGACTTACTTGTCCCGCACGGCCGTTGCCGGCGTCGGCCTTGCCACCGGCGCAGTGGCACGCGCGGCCGGGACCACCACCGACTGCATGCGCTTGATGGCCGAGATCGGCACCGCTTCGGCGCGGTGCTGCTGCGGCCACCACAGGAACACGAACGCGCTGCTGCTGCCCAGCAGGCGCGCCTCTTCCTTCAAGGGCGCGCTGTCGCCGGCCAGGTGCAGCGTAACCCTGGCGCCATCCTCGCCTTTGCGGATGTCCTTGCCTTTGTCCGATGCGTAGATGGCCGCGCCCAGCGCCATGAAGAACGCCACCGCCATGCACAGCCCGGTGAGTGGGCGCATGCCCGATACATCCCAGCTGGTCAGCGCCGAACGCGAAAACAGTATCCGCCAGCCCCAGTGCCGTGCACGCAACGCCTCCACCCGGGCCGGGTTGCGCCGGCGCAGGGTGTCCGGCCAACCCACCACGATCGCCAGCAGGATGCCCACGGCGAGAATCGCCGCGTAGGCGGGATCGCGCAGCCCGGCGGCGAGGAAATCGCTGATCTGCAGGTAGTCCAGGATGGACAGCTTGAAGCCCAGGTAGAAAAAGTAGCTCGACCACAACCCCAACAGCGACAGCAGCACGTAGCCGGCGCTGACGATCAACGCCGGTTCCTGGCGCAACAGCCGCCACAGCAGCATCACCACCGAATCCTCGCTGCCCTTTACCACCGGCAGCACCGACCAGTCGGTCGGCGCGGTGCCGACCGGCGCGGCCGCTTCGTTGCCACGCAGGTGTGCGATGGCCGGCACATCGCCGTGGATGTCGCCGTGTTCCTTGTTGTGCATGCCCTTCCCCCGTCAGACAGACCAGAGCATCGCCGAAATCGCCACAGCGCGATAGGCGTGCGTCGTGGCGACCACGCCGCCAGGGCGCGCGTGGCCTTGACGCGCCCCCTGGCAGGCCGGCAATACTGCCTTCCATGCCGCCGGATGCGGCCTTCAAGGACATACCACCATGCGATTCGTGCGTACCCTGGCTGTCCTGGCCCTGTTGCTGCCCCTGGCCGTATCCGCACAGGCCCCGTCGCCCGACGGGCAGGTCACGATGATGCCCGATACCTCCGCCAGTGCCACCCGCGATGGATTTTCCGCGGCGATGATCATCACCGCCGATCCGGACTGGCAGAAGCAGTGGGAAACACCAGCCGACGTCACCCCGGCATTCACCCTTGCCACGGAAATGCGCGTAGGGGGCGCGTTGTACATTCTGGTGTTTCTGTCCAACCCGTCACTGGACGACCAGCGCATGACCGACGTCAGCTGCGACCTGCGCGTAACCCGTCCTGACGGCCAGGCAAGCGGTGAGGAGCGCGATGTTTCCTGCTTCAAGACCGCGCTCAGTGGCGACCCTGCGCACGTGTACCTGTCCACGGTCGGGGTGAAGTTCGACGCCGAGCCCGGCGATCCGCCGGGTACCTGGACGGTGGCGATCAACGTGCGCGACAACCTGCGCGGGATCACCGTGCCGTTGCAGTCTTCCTTCCAGCTGCGCTGAGCGGTTCGCCGCTGCGGCACGCGTGTTTTCCGCTGCGGTGCTTTGCCGCACCTCGTTGACATTGCCCGACCCATGCATAACCATGCCGCCCCACCTTCGTGGTGGGTCTGTTCTGGTTTTTATGCAAGGAAAGCATGAAGCATCGTAATTTCTGTCTCTGTATCGCCGCCGCCCTGTCGATGGCGGCCTGTTCGGACACACCGTCCGCAACACCCCGGGATCCTGCAACAGGATCAGCTACCCACCCCGCCGCCGAAGCCGCGGCCTCGCCCACACGGCCTGCCAACAACACCGCAGGCGCCGCCCGGGCAGCGGCTCCTACACCGTTTGCCGACATTCCACGCGATCGCGCCACGCTGGACCTGGACGATGACGTGTTTGCGCCGCAAAGCAAGGCCGAACAGCAATGGCTGGACCGCCACGGCTTCCCCAACCCGCGCCAGTGGGAAACCTACGGTGCCGCCTCCAACGCCATGTTGGAACAGGCGGCCGCATCCGGTGACAGCGTTGCCCGGTCGATGCTGGACGGTCGCCTGCTGGCCACCGATCCGCACGCACAGCAGCGCCTGCTCGAAGCCGGTGCCGAAGGGGATCTGTATGCGCTGCAGCTGGTGGCGTCCTATCAGGCCGGCAGCCGCCAAGGCGACCCGGTGGTTGGCTATGCCATCTCGCGCGTTGCTGAAATGCGCGGCGACAGCAAGCTGGGCCTCACCCGTGAGTTGATGTTCCGGCAGCCGCTGGACGCTGCCCAGCGCGTGCGCGCCGAAGAAGAAGCGTTGCGCCTCAACGCCACCATGAACGCGTTCTACCGCACCAAGCACGGTGTCGACGCCGACATCGACATGCGCCCCATCCAAGGAAAGTAGGTTCAAGGAATGACTGTGTACAAGCTCAACAAGAAAGTCGCTGCCAGCGTGCTGGTGATGGGTGTGGTTGGCGTGGCCATCGCGTGCAACATCCTGCCGATGCCGCCGATGCCGCCCATTACCGTCAACGCCAACGAAATCGCCGCCGCGCAGCGCGAAGGTTTCAGCAATCCCGCGCACGGCGCGTTCGTCAAGAAGCTCGACGAACAGGGCCAGAAGATGATGGGCGATGCGTGGCGGCAGAACGGCTTCAATGGCCACGTGGCCTACACCGTGAAGATGTTGATGATCACCGGTGGCCAGCTGATCTACATCGAGAAGCCCTGCGGCAAGACCGCAGAAGAGAACGCACGCGATGGCGACATCGTGGCCACCACGCCACCCAGTGGCGGCGGTTTCAGCGGGGGTGGCAGCGGAGGTGAGGGCGGCGACCACAGCGGCGGCTGGGTGCCGGTGGGTGGTGGCGGCTGCTGGGGAAGCTGCAACCCCAGCGTGACCGTGGGGACCTGGGAAGAAGAATAAGCCCGGCCCGAACTACCACGTTGCCACGAAGGCCCTGCAAAAGCAGGGCCTTTTTGATGCTTCCCCCCGTGGCAGGCACGAGGCGCGCTTTGAATCATTCCAGGCGCGGCGATCAGTGGACCGCACTGACGGCCCACAGAAACCTCAGGTCTCTCTGCCGGGGCCTATCGCACGCCGAGCCCCGTAGCGGCCGGCAGGCCCCTGGGCAAAGTAAAGGAGGAGGCCGTCGCCGCAGGCGGCGGCCGGGGGACATTTGCCGAGGGGCCTGCCGGCCGCTACGGGGCTCGGCGTGCGATAGGCCCCGGCAGAGAGACCACCAGATCCGCCATGCGCCTGGATCACCCGGCCACACGCGCACGGCCGGGCGCCCTCTGCTGCGGCCCCTGGAAGGCGATGCTTCCCTCCATCAGAAGAAGCACCCTTTCTTGGGCCGGCGTCAGCGTCGCCAGAACCACGGCGACGCTGCCGTGCCGCAGGTGCGGTTACGCCGCGCGGCGCACCGACGGTGCCCGGGCACCCTGCTCCAGCTTGAACACCGCCACCGATTCACTCAGTGCCTGCGCCTGCTCTTCCAGCGCGCGGCTGGCGGCGGTGGCTTCTTCCACCAACGCCGCGTTCTGCTGCGTCACCTGGTCCATCTGCACCACCACCTGGTTGACCTGCTCGATGCCGGCGGCCTGTTCCTTGGTGGCCGCAGCGATGTCGCTCATCAACTGGTTGGTACGCGAGCTGGCCTGGGTCAGGCGGGCGATCGCCGCTTCGGATTCCACGGTGACACTCAGGCCGGTCTTGACCTTGTCGCTGGCCTCGCCGATCAGGTCCTTGATCTCCTTGGCGGCGGTACCGGCGCGCTGTGCCAACGTGCGCACCTCGCTGGCGACCACCGCAAAACCACGCCCGTTTTCACCGGCACGCGCCGCTTCCACGGCCGCGTTGAGCGCCAGAATGTTGGTCTGGAAGGCAATGCCGTCGATCACCGAAGAGATCTCGGAAATACGCGCGGAAGACGCGTCGATCTCGCTCATCACCTTGGCCATCTGCGCGATGGCCTGCTCGGTGGCGCGTACCGCGATACCCGACGCATGCGCTTCCTGGTCGGCCTGGCTGGCCAGCTCGGCGTTCTGGCGCACGGTGGAGGTCAGCTCTTCCATCGAGGCGGCCGCTTCTTCCAGGTTGGCCGCCTGCTGCTCGGTGCGACGCGACAGGTCGTTGTGGCCGGCGGCCAGCTCCTGCGCGGCATCGTTGATGCTGCCGGCCGCGCCCTGGATCTGCTGCACGATGCCGGTCAACTGCGCGGCGGTGACGTTGGCATCGTCGCGCATCTGCGCGAACACGCCTTCGTAGTGGCCGGTCATGCGCGAGGTGAGGTCGCCGGTGGAAATGGCGCGCAGCACCTGCGACAGATCGGCAATGCTGGACTGCGAGCTGGCCATCATGCCGTTGAGGTTGGCCACCATCGCGCGGAACTGGAACTGGAACGCGGCCTCGTCGCCGCGCACCGAGAAATCACCGGCGCGCGCGGCACTGGCCAGCGTGTCGATCTGGTGGTTGATCGCCATCAGGCTGGCCTTGACCGTGGCCATCGTGCGGGTCAGCAGCGCCTTCTCGCCGGGGTAGCTGTCCAGGTCGCGGCTGAGGTCGCCGATGGCGTAGTCGGCCATCACATCCACCATGTGCGACTGCACGGCCACGTGCGAGCCGACCAGTTCATTGGTGGCGCGCAGCATGTGCCCGTAGTCGCCCGGCAGTGCGGCCGCATCCATGCGGTAGCTGATCGCACCGGCTTCGTGCTGCTGCGCCATCTGCAGCTGCGCGGTGATGGCCGCCTGCACGTTCTGGCGCACACTGCCCATGGCATTGCCCAGCAGCGTGAGCTCGTCGCGACCGCCCAGGCGGAAATCCTGGTCGAGCTCGCCACGGGCCATGCGGTCGGCCAGGCCCACCGCGCGTGCCAGCGGACCGGTCAGGCTGCGCCCGATCAGCACCGAGGCGGCGATGCCGACCAGCAGGGCGACGCCGCCCAGGACCAGCAGCTGCAGCAGGGTGCGCTCGCCCAGGCGGATCGCCTCGGCGGCGGCCTCGCGGCTTTCCTTTTCTTCGTAGGCCACGCCATCGGCGAGCGCCTTGTTCCAGCCATTGGCAGCCACCTGCACCGGGCCCAGGGTCAGGGTCACCGCGCCGGGGAAATCGCCCTGCTCCATCAGCTCGCTGGTCTGCTTGTTGAGCGGACGCGCGGTGGCGCGCCTGGCGGCGATCGCCTCGCCGATCTGCTTGCCTTCGGCATTGCTGGGCAGCGCCTGGTAGGCGGTCCAGCTGGCCTCGTAGCGCTTGACCAGGTCGGCGATGCGCGCCTCGTCGGCCTCGCGCGCCTGGCCCTGGCGGATCAGCATTTCACGACGCACCACCATCATCTGGTTGTTGGCATCGAGCATTTCCGAGAGCAGGCGCACCTTGGCCACGCCCACCTCGACCACCTGCTGCATCGCGCGCTTCTGCACCGCGCTGCCGGTGGCACCGGTGGCGACAACCGCTGCGACCAGCAGCAACAACAGGCCAAAGCCCATACCAAGACGCCAGACCACTCTGACGTTGCGCAAAAAATCCATGAGTACATCCAAGAACGTGGGGGGTGCCGGGTTATCGGCGCACGCCGCAGGGTTCTTGACTACATTTTTTTAACAAACCAGGGCGCGGTTCACGTTGGGGAGAGGGCCGCGTCGGAACCTCATACGCCCCTCCAGACCAAAGAAGCCCCGCTTTCGCGGGGCTTCTTCATGCCGCGGCTTGCGCGGGCCGATGTGCCGGGCACCGGGCGAATTGCCGAGCCTGGCTCGGCACTTCCCCTACCTCGCTCAGGCGAACGGGTCCTGCAGCACCATCGTGTGGTCGCGGTCCGGGCCGGTGGACACGATGCTGACCGGGCAGCCGGCCAGTTCTTCCAGCGCGCGCAGGTAAGCGCGGGCGGCCGGCGGCAGGTCGTCCCAGTTGGTGATGCCGTGGGTGTTCTCGGTCCAGCCCGGGAACTCCAGGTACACCGGGGTGCACTCTTCCCAGCCCTGCGCGTCCAGCGGGGCGTATTCGGTACGCTTGCCGCGGTATTCGTAGGCGATGCAGACCTTCAGCTTTTCCATGCCGTCCAGCACGTCCAGCTTGGTGATGCACAGGCCGCTGATACCGTTGATGGCCACCGCACGCTTGAGCGCGACGATATCCATCCAGCCGCAGCGACGCGGACGGCCGGTGGAGGCACCGTACTCGGCACCGCGGTCGCGGATGCCCTGGCCCACTTCGTCGTCCAGCTCGGTCGGGAACGGACCGCCGCCAACGCGGGTGGCGTAGGCCTTGGCGATGCCCAGCACGTAGTCGATCGCGTCCGCGCCCACGCCGGCACCGGCCAGCGCGCCGCCAACGGTGGTGTTGGAGCTGGTGACGTACGGGTAGGTGCCGTGGTCGATATCCAGCAGCGCGCCCTGCGCACCTTCGAACAGCACCCGCTTACCCTGCTTGCGCAGGTCGTGCAGGATGCCGGCCACGTCGGACTTCATCGGCTCGACGTACTCGCCGAAGGCCAGCGCTTCGTCGTAGGTCTTCTGGAAGTCGACCGCGTCGGTCTTGAGGTAGTTGGTCAGCACGAAGTTGTGGTAATCCAGCGCGGTGCGCAGGAGTTCTTCCAGCTGCGCCGGATAATGCAGGTCGGCGATGCGGATGCCGCGACGCGCCACCTTGTCTTCGTACGCCGGGCCGATGCCACGGCCGGTGGTGCCGATCGCCTTGCCGCCGGCAGCGCGTTCGCGCGCCTGGTCCAGGGCGATGTGGTACGGCATGATCAGCGGCGCGGCCGGGGAGATCTTCAGGCGCGAACGCACTTCCACGCCGGAGGTTTCCAGCTCGGCGATTTCCTTCTGCAGCGCGGCCGGCGAGATCACCACGCCGTTGCCGATCAGGCACAGCGCGTCGGCACGCAGGATGCCCGACGGAATCAGGTGCAGCACGGTCTTCTTGCCATTGATGACAAGGGTATGGCCGGCATTGTGGCCGCCCTGGAAACGCACGACGGCACCGATTTCCTCGGTGAGCAGATCGACGATCTTGCCCTTGCCTTCATCGCCCCACTGGGCACCAAGCACTACGACAGACTGACCCATGACGGGCTCCTCAATATGTTGCGGCCATCGGGGCCGCGGACGGGTAAACCGTGGCCAGGCTGGCCAACGCGGGATGGCGGCTCCAACGGGGAGCGGCCGGCGATGGATGGCCCAGACACGGAAAAAGCCGAACGGGGAGGCCCGTCCGGCTTTTTTGCATTATCCGGGTTTCCTTGGGCAGGTGCCACCCCGCTGGAAGCAGGCGTTGGCAACCGGTCAGGAGGCGCCGCCGTAGCGCCAGGCTCGGCCCGGGAGCCCCAAACGGGGCCGGAGCCCGGCAGCGGCCGGGATTGCCCGATTCTGGTCCGACGCCGGGCAGCGCCCGGCGCTACGCGTGGCGGAGCCACCACAGGGTGGTCAACCCGGCCAGCAGGATCACCCCGCCCCAGGTCCGCAGCGCGGCGCTGCGCAGCATCAGCAGCTGTTCGGCCATGCGCTTCCAGGCCAACGGCGCGGCAAACAGGAACAGGCCTTCAAGAATGGCGACCAGGCACAGTGCCGAGAAAAACTCTTTCATGGGGTTTCCAAAATGAAACGGGGACCCGGTCTGCACCGGGTCCCCGTGGGTTGCTGCCGCCTGCAGCCTCAGCGATCGCTCTTGAGGTACTGCAGGAACGGGTCGTTCTTGTCGAGCACGATCACGCCGTTGCCGTCGGTCATGGCGCCACGATAGGCCTCCAGACTGCGGTAGAAGGCATAGAACGACGGGTCGGCCGAGCCGGCCTTGCCGTAGATGCGGGCCGCTTCGGCATCGCCGGCACCGCGCAGCTGCTGGGCGTCGCGCTCGGCTTCGGCCACGATCACCGTGCTGTCGCGGTCGGCCTGGGCACGGATGGTGAGCGACTGCTCCTCACCCTCTGCACGCAGCTTGGCTGCTTCCTGCTTGCGCTGGGCGCGCATGCGCTCGTACACATCGTTGATCACCTGGCTGTCGGTAGGCAGGTCGATCTGCTTGATGCGCAGGTCGATGATCTGCATGCCCAGGCCCTTGACCGACTCGTTGATGCCGGTCAGCTGGTTGGCGATCAGTTCACTGCGGTCACCGGACACCAGCTGCTGCAACGAGCGCGAGTTGATCTGGTTGCGCAGCGAGTCGGTGATGATCGGGGCCAGGCGGGCGTTGGCCACGCTGGAATCGCCGCCGGTGGCGCGGTAATACGCGCGCACGTCGGAGATGTACCCGATGGCGAAGAAGTCGACGCTGACGTCCTTCTGCTCGGCGGTGAAGTAACGTGCCGGGGCAGTGTCCAGGACCTGGAAGCGGCGGTCGAACACCCGCACCGTTTCCACCAGCGGTACCTTGAAGTGCAGGCCCGGCTTGATGTCCGCACGCACCACCTTGCCCAGGTTGAGCACCATCGCGGTCTGGTCTTCGCGGACCACGTACACCGAACCGAGCAGGCCCAGCAGGGCGGCCACGGCCAGCCCGATCCAAAGGGAATTCTTCATCGGCTGGCTCCTTCACGACCGGTGGGACGCGTGGTCGGGCGTTCGGTATTGCGCACGCCATCCACCGGCGTGCTGGCCGGCAGCGACGGCAGCATCACTTCCGGGGTAACCGCCGGGGCGGCCGGGGCAGTGCCACCGGCGCGGTTGTCGGCGGGCATCGGCACGTAGATCAGCTGGCGGCCATCGCCACCGATGATCTTGCGGTTCTGCGACAGCACCTGCTCCACCGTTTCCAGCCACAGGCGCTTGCGCGTGACTTCCGGGGCGTCCTTGTACTGCACCTGCAGCAGGCTGAAGCGTTCGGCATCACCCTGGGCCTTGGAGACCACGGCCTGCTTGTAGCCTTCTGCGGTGGTACGGGCACGCGAGGCCTGGCCGCGCGCTTCGGGGACCACCTTGGCCGCGTAGGCCTGGGCTTCGTTGATCAGGCGTTCCTTGACCTGCTGGGCGCCGTTGACCTCGTCGAAGGCCGGCTTCACTTCTTCCGGCGGACGCGCATCGGGCAGGGTCAGGCCGGTCACGGCCAGGCCGGTGCGGTAAGCCTTCAGCGACGCCTGCAGGCGTTCTTCGGCCACCACGGCCAGCGGCCCGCGGTTGTTCAGTACGGTGTTGAGGTCGGCACGGCCCACCTGCTCACGCACGGCACTCTGGGCAGACTGCTCCAGCACCTGGTCGGCCGAGACCGAGCCGAACAGGTACAGGCGCGGGTCGTCGATGCGGTACTGCACGTTGACCGAGACGTTGACGATGTTCTCGTCACGGGTCAGCACCGGCACCTGGCTGCTGAACGTCTTGATCTCGGTGGCGTTGACCTTGGTGACCGATTCGATCGGCCAGGGCAGCTTGAAGTTGGGGCCGGGCTGCAGGATCCGCGAGAACTGGCCGAAGCGCAGCACCACGCCACGCTGCTGTTCGCCGATCAGCTGGAAGCTGGAGAACAGCAGCAGCAGGACCACCGCAATGCCCACCCAACGCAGGATGCTGCCGTCGAACAGGTCCTTGAGCGGGCCGGGAAAACCGCCCCAACCGCTGCCATTGCCGCCACCGCGAGGTCCAAACGGTCCTCGTCGATTCTCGTCGGGACCTTGTCCGCCCTTGTTGCCGCCGGGTGTGTTCCAGGCCATGCACGCTCCATCAGTGAAAGGTTGCCTGCGGGCCATTCCGCACCGTCAACCGTAAATCCTGCTCGATTCTACTAGATGGGGCGGATTGTCAGGATTGGAAGGGGCAATGCCGCGAAGGGCGCGATTCATGCGCCTGCACGCCGCCCCCTGGGAGGCCCCCGGCCCGTGCCGGCAGCGGGTAAGGTGTCTTTTTCCTCCCCCACAGGCCTGCCCATGCCCCTTCCCGACCGCTTCAACGCCTTCCGCATCCACCAGGACGACAACGGCCACCATAGCGGCATCGAGGCGATCGGGCTGGACCAGCTCCATCCCGGGGAGGTGGTGATCCGCGCGCACTGGTCCTCGGTGAACTACAAGGATGCGCTGGCCGGCACCGGCAAGGGCCGCATCCTGCGTCACTTCCCGCTGGTGGGGGGCATCGACGTGGCCGGCACCGTGGTGGCCTCCACCGATCCGGCGTACCGCCAGGGCGATGCGGTGCTGGCCACCGGCTGCGGGTTGAGCGAAACCCGCGATGGCGGCTACAGCCAGTACGTGCGGCTGGCATCGGCGGCGGTGATCGCCCAGCCTGCCGGGTTGAGCCCGCGCGAGGCGATGGTGCTGGGGACCGCAGGCTTCACGGCCGCATTGGCGCTGCTGCGCATGACCGACAACCGGCTCACCCCCGATCACGGCCCGCTGGCGGTGACCGGTGCCACCGGCGGGGTGGGATCGCTGGCCGTGGACATCTTCAGCCGCGCCGGCTTCGAGGTGCACGCCATCAGCGGCAAGCCCGACCAGGCCGATTTCCTGCGCGGGCTGGGCGCCCGCCAGGTGCTGCCACGCGACGCGCTGGCCACCACCCGGCCGATGGAATCGGCACGCTTCGGCGGCGGCCTGGACAATGCCGGCGGGCCGATGCTGGCCAGCCTGCTGGCACAGACGGTGCCTTACGGCAGCGTGGTCAGCGCCGGGTTGGCCGCCAGCCCGGCGCTGGACATGACGGTGATGCCCTTCATCATCCGCGGCGTGTCACTGCTGGGGGTGTCGTCGGCCGCCGCACCGCGTGGGCTGCGCGAACAGGTGTGGGAAAAGCTTGCCGGCCCCTGGAAGCCGCATCACCTGGACGCGATCTGCACGCGCGAAGTGGGCCTGGATGGCCTGCCCGAGGTGTTCGAAGCGATGCTTGCCGGTGGCTCGCTGGGCCGCACGGTGGTGCGGATCGACTGAGCGTTGCAGGCAGGCGACGGACGGCAGGCCGGGCGCTTCCCGGCCGTGCGGGCGCGGCACTACACTGCGGGCATAACCTGGGGAACAACATGGCACGCATTCTGATCGTCGACGATTCACCGTCGCAGCTGCTGGGGATTCAGCGCATCGTCGAAAAGCTCGGACACGAGATCCTGACCGCCACCGATGGCGCCGCCGGGGTGGAAGCCGCCAAGGCACAGCTGCCCGACCTGGTGCTCATGGATGTGGTGATGCCCAACCTCAACGGCTTCCAGGCCACCCGCACGCTGGCCCGCGATGCGACCACCAAGCACATTCCGGTGATCCTGGTGACCACCAAGGACCAGGACACCGACCGCATGTGGGGCATGCGTCAGGGCGCCAAGGCCTACATCACCAAGCCGTTCTCCGAAGATGAATTGTCCGAGGTGCTGGAGCGGGTCTTCAGCAACCAGGAACCACCGGCGGCCTGACCGCCCCGTCCTGCCGGGCGCTGCCTGGCTGGACTCAAAGGCACCCGCGCAGCGCCAGGCGCTGCCTGGCGGCAAGTGAAAACAGCCGGGCAGCGCCCGGCGCTACGCTACCGTCATGCTTTCTCGCCGAACGCCTTGGCCAGCGCCTTGTAGGCCTTCTTCTGCGCTTCCTCGGTGGGCGCCGGCGCCACGATCTCCAGCTCCACGATCTGGTCACCGTCGGGATTGCCCGGCAGGCCGCGACCGCGCAGGCGCAGCTTGCGCCCGGCATCGGATTCGGCCGGCACCTTCAATTCCACCGAGCCGCCCAGGGTAGGCACGCTGATGCTGGTTCCCAGCGCGGCCTGCCACGGGGTCACCTGCAGGGTGTACAGGATGTTGCGGCCGTCCACCTCGAACTGGGGGTGCTCGGCATATTCCACTTCCAGCAGCAGGTTGCCGCCACCGGTGCCCTGCCCGGCCAGGCGGATCACCTGACCCGGACGAATGCCCTTGGGCACGCGCACATCCAGCTGCTTGCCGTTGACGTTGATCCGCAGGCTGTCGCCCTGGTGGGCCGCTTCCAGGGGTACCGACAGCTTGGCGCGGGTATCGCGGGTGGGCTGCGGCCCTTGGCTGGCGCCACCGAAACCGCTGGCCCGACCGCCGCCACCGCCGCCGCGCTGGCGCGCGAACAGGCTTTCGAAGAAATCGCTGAACCCGCCCCCGCCCGCGCCGCCGCCGAACACTTCTTCGTAGTCGAAGCCCTGCCCGCCGCCGTAATTGGGCGGCGCATGGAATTCCTCGCCCGGGCGATAGCCCTGGGCCTTGAGCTGGTCGTATGCCGCGCGCTTCTGCGGGTCACGCAGCGCTTCATAGGCCTCGTTGACGGCCTTGAACTTGTCTTCGGCGCCGGCCTCCTTGCTGACGTCGGGATGGTACTTGCGCGCCAACCGGCGGTAGGCGGTCTTGATTTCTGCATCGCCCGCGCTCGGTTCCACCCCGAGCGTGGCGTAATAATCCTTGAATTCCATCGATACACCTCGAATAAGTTCGGTCGCCCGCGCCGGCGGGCACCGTCCCGACAATTCTAGCCGCTGGCGTCGCCCCTGCCGTGACGCCGTGGCTTGATCGTGCGCAATGCCGCGGCCATCGGCGGGGGCTACGCTGGCCCCGGCAGCGTCGCACTGGCGTTGAAATGGGGCTGCACACGGTTTTTTCAACGTTTTGACGCCACCCTCCCATCCTGCTTACTACGCTGTTCGCGTCCAAGGAGCTCGCATGACCATCCACGTTGGCGACCGTATTCCCGAAGTCACCCTCAAGCGCATCCGCGAGGGCATGGAAACCATCGACACCCATGCCCTGTTCGACGGCCGCCGCGCGGTGCTGTTTGCCGTGCCCGGCGCGTTCACCCCCACCTGCTCGGCCCGCCACCTGCCCGGCTATGTGGAGCACTTCGCCGATTTCCGCCACCGCGGCGTCGAGGTGTTCTGCATGGCCGTCAACGATCCCTTCGTGATGAAGGCCTGGGGCGAAAGCCAGAACGTGCCCGATGGGCTGCAGATGCTGTCCGATGGCAATGGGGAATTCACCCGCGCGCTTGGCCTGGAAATGGATGCCAGCAGTTCCGGCATGGGCCTGCGCTCGCGCCGCTTCGCGCTGTATGTCGAGGACGGCGTGGTGCGCCAGACCTTCATCGAGGCACCCGGCCAGTTCGAGGTGTCCTCGGCCAATTACGTGCTGGAGCACCTGCCCAGCTGAACCCACGCAACAAAGGAAACCGGCCAGCCATGTCAAAGCCAGCCAAGCCCACCAAGCCCAGCAAGCCCAGCAGGAAATCCACTCCCGCCGTGGCCCCGCGCCAGGATCGTCCCAGCGGCATCAGCGATACCGCCACCCTGCGCGCGCGTGCGCGCAAGGACATCGAGGACGGCGCGATCACCGCAACCTACAGCGCCGACCGCAAGGCGGTGATCAAGCTGTTGAACGATGCATTGGCCACCGAGTATGTGTGCGTGCTGCGTTACTACCGCCATTACTTCATGGCCAAGGGCATGCTGGCCGATTCGATCAAGGCCGAATTCCTCGAGCACGCGCAGCAGGAGCAGGCGCACGCCGGCAAACTGGCCGAGCGTATCGTGCAGCTGGGCGGTGAGCCGGACCTCAATCCGGACACCCTGACCCGGCGCTCGCACGCCCAATACAAGGAAGGCCGGGACCTGCGCGACATGGTCCGCGAGAACCTCATCGCCGAACGCATCGCCATCGACAGCTATCGGGAAATGATCAACTTCGTGGGCGACAAGGACACCACCACCAAACGCATCCTCGAAGAGATCCTGGCGCAGGAAGAGGAACACGCCGACGAGTTTGCCGACCTGCTGGAGGGGTGGATCGGCGAATAACCCCGCCCGCACACCGTCGGCATCCGGAACCGGTGGTGCCGGCCCAACTGTTTCTGCGCGGAGCCGGCCAGCGGCCGGCACGACGATACCGCGCAGGCGTCAGCGCATTATGCGGAAGCGAACCTGCGTCCAGGCGCCATCGGACGCCAGCGCGGTGAGCGTGTGCTCGCCCACCTCCTCGAAATCGCGCTGGAACAAGCGCGCGCCTTCGGTGCGGGCAATCCAGCGCCCATCCAGCAGCCAGTCGATGCTGTGGTCGTTGCCGAGTGCACGCAGTTGCAGGCGCACGCCATGTTCGGCATTGGGCGCGCGCGCCAGCGTGGCACGGTCGTTGAGTCCTTCGATATGCAGGCTGCCGCCGCTCTCGCGGCCGTCGTCGCTGCAGTCCGGCGACAACGCCGGAAGCTGTGCGGCCTGCCGCTGCGCCTGCGGCAACCACGGCGACAGCAACGCGGGCCAGCGCGCGATCTCGCGCACCTCGGCCTGGTGCGGCAGGCGGCAGTCCGGCGACAGGCGCAGGCCGCTGCGCGCGTCCACCTCGAAGCGCTGCCGGCCCGGTTGCCACAGGCGCGCATCGCGTTCGGCGAAGGTGGGCGGCACCACGCCGTCCAGCACGAAGGCATCCAGGCGGCGCTGACACAAGGCATCGTCGGTGCGTTCGGCCAACTCGCCGGTGGGCCAGCAGATGGTTTCACGGCTCACGCTGGGCGGCATTGGCGCGCCACTGGCGTCACCGCTCTGCCGTGGCAGGCTGTCGACCACCTCGAACATCAGCGGCAAGGCCGTCACCGCCCCGTACTGGCCCGGCAACGGGGTCCCGTCGGGTCGCCCCACCCACACGCCCACGGTGTAATGCCGCGTACTGCCGATCGCCCAGGCGTCACGGTAGCCATAACTGGTGCCGGTCTTCCAGGCCACGCGCGGGCGCCCGGTCACATCGAAGGTGCCACTGCCGTAGCCGGGGCGCGGATTGGATTCAAGCACTTCGCGGGTGATCCAGGCCGCGCCGGGCGACATCAACCGGCGTTCGATCACCGCATCCTCGGCGGTGTAGCGCACGCGTCCGGCGATTCCGTTGCGGTTGAACGCGGCGAACGCGCCGACCAAATCTTCCAGCCGCGCCCCGGTACCGCCCAGGATCAGCGACAGATTGGGCGCGCTGCCGCGCGGGAAACGCAGGTTGATGCCGGCATGCGACAGCCGCGCGGCGAAACGCGCCGACCCGACCCGGTCCAGCAGGTCCACCGCCGGCACGTTCAGCGACAAGCGCAACGCGGTGGCCGAACTGACCGGGCCGTTGAAGGCCGCATCGAAATTGCCGGGCCGGTAGCCGCCAAACGCCTGCGGGGCATCCACCATCAGGCTTTCCGAATGGATCAGGCCGTCATCCAGCGCCATGCCGTACAGGAACGGCTTGAGCGTGGAGCCCGGCGAGCGCCACGCCTGCACCATGTCCACATGGCCCAGCCGCTGTTTGTCGCCGAAGGCCACTGAGCCGACATACGCGCGCGCCTCCAGGGTGCGGTTGTCGATGACCAGCAAGGCCGCCGAGGTACGTTCGGGCAGCTGTGAGAAATACGATGACACCCGTTCTTCCAGGGTGCGTTGCAGGCCGATGTCCAGGGTGCTTTCGATCCGCGCCGCGCGCGGTTGCGCCGAACGCAGCCGTTGCGCCAGCAATGCGGCATGCAGCGGTGGCTGCAATGCGCGGGTGACCACCGGCTCGATGCGGGCATCGTCCACGTCGTCGCGGCGCCAGACGCCCAGCGCGACCATGCGTTCCAGCACTTTGTCGCGCGCGCGTTGCGCCGCCTCCGGGTGACGGTCCGGGCGCAGCCGGCTGGGTGCCTGCGGCAGCACCGCCAGCAAGGCCGCTTCGGCCTGCGACAGGCGCGCGGCCGGTTTGCCCAGGTAGGCCCAGCTGGCGGCTTCCACGCCTTCGATGGTGCCGCCGTACGGCGCGCGCTCCAGGTACAGCGCCAGGATCTGCGCCTTGCTCAGGTGCACTTCCAGCTGCACCGCGCGCAGCATCTGCCGGGCCTTGCCCCACGGGGTGCGCGAATGCGGGTCCAGGATGCGCGCCACCTGCATGGTGAGCGTGGAACCGCCGGAGACGATCCGGCCCTGCAGCAGCCATTGCTTGCCGGCGCGCAGCAGCCCCCACGGGTTGATGCCCGGATGGCGCCAGAACCAGCGGTCCTCGTAATTGAGCAGTGCCTGCAGGTACAGCGGCGATACGCTGTCGGCGGAGGCCGGGTAGCGCCACACGCCATCGGCATCGGCGAACGCGCGCAACGGGGTGCCATCGCGGGCCACCACCAGCGTGCTGGTGTCGCGCAGCCTGGGCAGCGGCGGCGGGAACGCCAGGTCCAGCACCAGCAGCAGGGTCAGCAGCGCGGCAGTGCCCCAGCGCAGCGTGGGCAGCAGCCAACGCCGCGCCAGTGCCGCCGCGCGTTTGAGGGGAAATGACTTCATCGGTTCGCCGACAGGTCGGTGCGGGCCATCGCGGTGGCGATGGCCCGCCACCGGGTCAGGGCTGGACCACGGTCAACGTGGTCGGGTAACTGCGACCCACCCCGCGCAGATCGGGGCGGTACATGTCTTCCACCAGCGGCGGCGGCACGGTGTAGGTGCCCGGGCTGACCGCACGCACCAGGTAGAACACCTTGGCGGTGCTGCCCTTGGACAGCTTCAACGCGGCCACGTAGCGGTCGTCGCGGAACTCCTCATGGCGCAGCGTGGCCGCATCGCCACGGTCGTTCACGTTGAGCCCGTCCACCACCACGTCGGCCCACTGCTTGGCATCGCCCAGGTTGAAGTTTTCAATCTCCAGGCCGGCCGGCAGCAGGTCGGTGAGCAGTGCATCGGGCATGTCCAGGTTCGGCGTGATGCTGACCCGTACGATCAGCGCCTCGCCTTCCTTGAGCGCACGCGGCGTCCACGGCTTGCCATCGGTGGTGTACCAGCTGCGCTCCACGCCCAGGTGGCGGTTGTCCGGCTCCGGTGCGGTGCGCGGAATACCGGCCACTTCCAGGCTGGCGAACATCGGCGGCTCGCCCTGCGGGCTGAAACGCACGCCCTTGGCCAGCGCGGCGTAGTCGAAGCTGCGCCCGAACATGCGGCGTGCGGCAATCGCTTCCACCTCACCACCGACGGCCAGCTCACCGGACACCAGCTTCTTCTGGTTGGCCGCCAGTGCCTTGCCCAGGCGCGCGATGGCCACCTGCTCCTGCGTGCTCAACCACATCCAGCCACTGTTGCGGCGGGCATCCAGCGCGCGCCCCAGGTCGACCGCACGGGCGTCGTAGGCCGGCTTGGACAGCTTGCGCTCGTGCAGCAGCGCGATCATCAGTGCGTCATCGCGCACCGCACTGCCGTAGTCGCCGAAGTACTGCGGACGCTCGCTGCTGGGCTTGGCGAAGCCGGCAGCGATCGCCGCATCACCGCGCTTGTGGTCGCCCTGCAGCGACAGCGCGATGCCCAGGTGGACCAGCGGCAGGCCGGTCAGCGCCTTGCTGCGTTCGTTGTCGTACAGCGCGCGCAGCGTGCCGAGCGGGGCGCGGTTGACGCGGGCCAGCACGTAACCGGAGTAAGCCTGGTTGGCGAACTTGAGGTTCTCGCGGCGGTCTTCGCCGTAGAACTGGTTGCCCCCGGAAAGCAGGTCTTCGCTGAGGCGGTTGAGCGCCTTCTGCAGCACGGTGTCGGGCACCGCGAAACCGGCTTCCTTGGCATCCAGCAGGAACTCGGTGATGTACGGGGTCAGCCACGGATTGACGTAGCCGTCGTCGCCCCACATCGAGAAGTTGCCGTTGGCCACCTGCATCGAAGCCAGCCGGCCGAAGGCACCTTCCATCCGTTCGCGGCGGGCCTTGGCATCCAGGCCATCGGCACCGAGCATGGCCGAGGTCGCCTCGTCCAGCATCAGCGCGGCATAGCCTTTGCTGGTGGTCTGTTCGGCGCAGCCATAGGGGTACTTGAGCGCGCCATTGAGCGCGCTGGCGAACGGAATGGGCGGCAACGCGCTGACCAGCATGCGCGCGGTGACCGAATCGTCCATCAGCCCATCGGCCAACCCGGTACCCATCTCGACTGCGGCCAGCGGGTCCAGCGTGCGGGTCTGCGCACGCAGCACCTGCGGCCACGCCGCGCGCACCGGCAGGTCGTAGCGGCGGTCCACCTTGAAGCCGTTGCCCTCCACCCGCACCCGCACCTTGGCCACGGTGTAGCCCTCGCGCGCGGTCAGCGGGAAGCTCAAGGTGGTTTTGGCATCGGCCTTGAGCTGCAGGGTGCGGCTGGGTTCACCCAGTGCCAACGGACCGATGCCGTCGACCTGCACCTTGAACTCGCCCGGCGTGCCGGTGAAGTTCTGCACGTCCAGGGTGACGGTGCTGCGGTCGCCCGGCGCCATCACCCGCGGCATGCTGGCTTCGGCCAGGATCGGGGCGCGCACCACCGTTTCCACGTCGCGCTTGCCGTACTGGTCATCGGAATAGACCACTGCCGAAACCCGCAGCGTGCCGTTGAAGTCCGGCACTTTCAGCGCAATCCGCGCGATGCCCTTGGCATCGAGCTTCACCGGCCCGGAGAACAGGTCCACGGTCTGCACGCGTGCGGTGGGGCGTTTGGCCTGCGGCATCGCGGCCAGCGCCATGTCGCCACCGAACTTGAGCTTGCCGCTGCTGCCGTCGAAGCTTTCGATCACGCGGCTGTAGATGTCGTAGGCATCCACGCCCAGGCGCCGCTGCGCGAAGAAGTGACCCGCGGCATCGGGCACCGGGAAGCGGGTGATGTTGAGGATGCCCACGTCCACCGCGGACACGGTGACGTGGGCAACCTTGCCGGCCAGCTGCGGCGCACTCACCGTCACCGGCAGGCTCTGCTCGGGACGCATCTGTTTGGGCGCCGACAGGCCGACGGCGATCTGGCGTGCCTTGCGATCCATCGGCACGTGCACCACGCCCACCGCACGCGCGGGGGTGATCTTGCTGGGCGCACTGCCACCGCGGAACACCAGTGCGGTGATGTAGACGTCGTGACGTTCCCACTCGGCGGTGACGGGGATGTCGAAGGTGCTGCCCGGCTTGGCGTCGATCTCCTGCACGTACAGCATCTTGTCGCTCTCCACCATCAAGATGCCCTTGCCGGCGTGCGGCGGGGTGACGGTGACGCGCACCTTGTCGCCGGTCTTGTAGCCGGTCTTGTCCAGCGCCAGCTTGACCTTGTCCGGGCGTGCATCCAGGCCGCGGTTGTCGTCGTTCCAGCTCCAGCCGGCGCGGAACGGATAGCGGCTGGTCAGTCCGGTGGACGGGTCGAACACGTCCAGCCGGTACTCGCCCCACTCCACCGGGAAATCGATCGCAGTGGCGGCCGTGCCAGCCTCGACGGTGCGGGTGTCCTTGTTCTCGAAGCGGCGGGTGAAGTCGTAATCCCAGCGGTTCTCGTTGAAGGTCCAGTGGTAGTCGCGCAGCTCGCGCACCAGGGTGACTTTCAGGCCCTTGGCCGGCTGCGGCTTGCCGGCCGCGTCCACGCGCATCAGTTCAAAGCGCGCGTTGCTGTTGGCATCGGCGCCATCGTCGGGGTTGAACAACGGGCGCACGCCCACCAGCACGGGGGCCGGCCACATCACCCGCTTCAAGGTGCGGGTGACGGTGCGGCCACCGGTTTCGTACACGCTGCCCGACACCACCACCGCAATCGGCGCGGTGGGCTTGACCTCCTCGGGCAAGGCCACGTCCTGGCGCAGCTTGCCGTCGGCCGGGAACGTGGTGTCGATGATGTCGCGCGCTTCGCGCGGCAGCGCAGTGGTCGGGTCGCCGAAGAAATAGCCCGGCAGCGATTCCACCGGTGATTGCTCGGCGGCCACGGCCAGACGTGCGGTGAAGCGGTTGCCATCGGCCGGCGCGCCATACAGGTAAGCGGCATCGGCGATCAGCTTGAGCGGCTCGCCGGGCTTGAGGGTCTTCTGCGCGCTGTCCAGGTCCAGCTTCATGCGCTCGGGCAGGAACTCCTCGATGCGCAGGGTCATGCCCTGGATGGCTTCCTTGCTGGCCGGATTGGTGCGGAACTCCACCTGCCAACGGCCGGTCGGCGCTTCCACCGGAATCAGCTGCTCAAAACTCAGGTAGCCCTGTTCGCCCGGCTGCAGGCGGGTCTCGCGGAAGGTCTTGCCGTCGGGCTGCTTCAGGCGCAGGAATACCGGTTGTGGTTTGACCGGCTTGCCATCGTTGTCGCGCAGCAGCGCCGACACCCGCACGGTTTCACCCGGACGGTAGAGGTCGCGGCCGGACCAGGCGAACACGTCGAACCAGGCGTTGTCACGCCCGGCCACCGCGAACTCGCTCAGGTCCAGCGCCGGCTGGTTGAACGGCAGCATCGAGGTGTCCCCGCCACTGCTGGCAATCAGCACGTGGCTGGCATCCAGGGTGTAATTCAGCAACGCATTGCCGTTGCCGTCGGTGGCGCCCTTGAGCACCACTTCGCCCTTGGCATCGAGGATGCGCAGGTCGATCTTCTTCAGCGCCGCGCCACTCTGCAGCGAGGCGGTGTGGACGAACAGCTTGTCCTGGTAGGCACGGGTATGCAGGCCGATGTCGCTGACAGTGAAGAAGGCGGTGTCGAACTCGCTGTCGAACGAACCGCTGCGCTTCATCACCGCAAAGTACAGGCCGGGCGCCTGCAGTTCCTTGATGTCCTGGGTGGGCAGGTAGGTCAGCACGCGCTCGTTCTGCTTGCCGCCCAGCACGAAGCGGTTGACGTACACCGGCTCGGCCAGCGTGGACATCGGGGTCTTGTCGCCGTACTCACTGTCCAGCTCCCAGCTGCCGCGACGTCCGCCGCGCTGGTACTGGCTGAAGAAGCTGGGCAGTTCCTTTTCGCGCACGCGCAGGAACTCCACGTCCACTTCCTGCACGTTCACCGACACCACCGGCAGGCCCCGGCTGTCCTTGGCCGGCAGCACGCTGCCCTGCGAGGCGAACCCGGCCACCGGCTTGAGTTCACCGGTGAACACTTTCTGGCTCAGTTCCTTGCCAAGCCGGCTGCCGTCGGCGGCCAGCAGGTCCGGCGACACGATCAGGGTGTATTCCTTGGCCGCCTCCACGAACGGGTAGCGCAGGGTCAGGCCGTCGTCGGACAGGGTCCAGCTGCTGTCTTCGGTGCCCACCTTCTCGGCGAAGCGGACCAGCTTGTCGAAGTCCTGGGTGCCGACCAGCGGGCGCGAGAATTCCAGCGCCAGCGACAGGCCATCGCTCTTCTGGTCGGGGAAGGCGCGTACCAGGGTGAATTCGGTCACCGCTTCGGCCTTGGCCGCGATCGGCGCACCGGAGGGCGTCGGCAGCTGGCCGCTGTCATTGCGCTTGCAGCCGCCAATCCCCAGCGCCAGGCCGGCGACCAGCGCCAGGCCCACGATTCCCTTCCAGCCCCACTGCCCGACTCGACTGCGGCTAGCCATGATGTCGCTCCTTGATCAAGGCGGCCAGTATACGGGCCGCTCCGCCCCGGGCGGAGCACCCCTCGTACCGAGGCCCCACCCGACGGTAGTGCCGAGCCATGCTCGGCAACCGCCTGGTAGTGCCGAGCCATGCTCGGCAATCGCCCGGCAGCGCGGCACAACCGGCCGTCGTCCTGCGGCAGGCCCGCCGCCGAAAGCAGCCGAGCATGGCTCGGCTCTACACGATATCCATCCCGGCGAAAGCAGCCGAGCATGGCTCGGCTCTACACGATGTCCATCCCGGCGAAAGCAGCCGAGCATGGCTCGGCTCTACACGATGTCCACCCTGGCAAAAGCAGCCGAGCATGGCTTGGCGCTACGCTACGTACAGTCCCACGTAGTCATGCACCGGCATCGCCTCCAGCTTCACCGGGTCCAGCGAGGCGTCCAGGATGCGGCGCTGCTGCTGAGTGGGGAAGGTGGCGGCCAGGTGGGCGCGGAACTTGTCTTCCAGCAACGGAATGCCCTCGGTGCGGCGACGGGCATGGCCCAGCGGGTATTCGACGACCGCCTCCAGCGTGCTGCCATCGTTGAACACCACCGCCAGCGCGTTGGCGATGCTGCGCTTGTCCGGGTCCAGGTAGTCGGCGGTGTAACGCGGCTCCTCGAGACAGGCGATCTTCGCGCGCAGCGGGTCGATGCGGGGGTCCGCCGCCACGTCGTCCTCATAGTCCTCGGCCACCAGGCGGCCGAAGATCAGTGCGATGGCCACCATGTACTGCACGCAGTGGTCGCGGTCGGCCGGGTTGTGCAGCGGGCCGGGCTTGTCGATGATGCGCAGGCACGCCTGCTGGGTACGCAGGGTGACGTGGGCGATGTCCTCGCTGCGCTTGCCGGCCGCACGCATTTGGCCGTGCACCTGCATCGCGGCCTCCACCGCGGTCTGCCCGTGGAACTCGGCCGGGTAGCTGATCTTGAACAGCACGTTTTCCATCACGTAACTGCCGTAGGGCCGCTGGAAGCGGAACGGCTGGCCGCCAAAGCTGACGTCGTAGAAGCCCCAGGTGGGCGCGGTCAGCGCGCTGGGATACCCCATCTCGCCAGCAGCCGCCATCAGCGCCAGGCGCACCCCGCGGCTGGTGGCATCACCGGCAGCCCAGCTCTTGCGCGAGCCGGTGTTGGGCGCATGCCGGTAGGTGCGCAACGCCTGCCCATCCACCCAGGCCAGCGAAACCGCATTGAGCATGCGCTCCCGGTCCAGCCCGAGCAGGTGCGACACCACGGCGGTGGTGGCCACCTTGACCAGTACCACATGGTCCAGCCCGACCCGGTTGAAGGCGTTTTCCAGCGCAAGGCAGCCCTGGATCTCGTGCGCCTTGACCATCGCCTCAAGCACGTCGCGCATCGTCAGCGGCGGGCGCCGCAGCGCGTCGGCATTGCGACTGAGCCAGTCGGCGGTGGCCAGGATGCCGCCGAGGTTGTCGGAGGGATGGCCCCATTCGGCGGCCAGCCAGGTGTCGTTGAAATCCAGCCAGCGCACCATCGCGCCGATGTTGAAGGCGCCCTGCACCGGGTCCAGCTCGAAGCGGGTGCCCGGCACCCGTGCGCCGTTGATGACCCGCGTACCCGGCACCAGCGGCCCCAGTAGTTTGCTGCAGGCCGGGAATGCCAGTGCCGCCAGCCCGCAGCCCAACGTATCGAGCAGGCAGTGCCGCGCGGTGGTGAACGCCAGCGCCGACTCCACCTTGTAGTGGCGCGTGTAGTCGACGATGTCGGCCATGACGGCATCCCACGGCGGCCGTTGGTTGGGGTTGCTGTCGTGACCGGACATCGTGACCTCCTGGTGGGTTTACAACGTGTCGGCAGGTACCCGTACCGCGCCGTCCATCAACACCCGGGCACTGCGGCTCATGATGGCCTTGGTGACCGTCCACTGGCCGTCAACGCGGTGCGCCTGGGCGCCCACGCGCAGCGTGCCGGAGGGATGCCCGAAGGTGACCGCCTCGCGCGCGCCGCCGCCGGCAGCCAGGTTCACCAGCGTGCCGGGGATCGCCGCGGCGGTGCCGATGGCCACTGCCGCGGTACCCATCATCGCGTGGTGCAGCTTGCCCATCGACAGCGCGCGGGCATGCAGGTCGATCGCGTCGGCGGGAATCGGCTTGCCGCTGGAGGACACATACGCCTGCGCCGGGGCCACGAAGGCGACCTTCGGGGTGTGCTGGCGGGTAGCGGCCTGGTCGATGTTGTCGATCAGGCCCATGCGCACCGCGCCATGCGCACGGATCGCCTCGAAGCGGGCCAGTGCCGCCTTGTCTTCGTTGATCGCCGGCTGCAGCTCGGTGCCGGTGTACCCCAGGTCGGCGGCGTTGAGGAAAATGGTGGGGATGCCGGCAGTGATCATCGTCACCTGGTAGCTGCCCACGCCGGGCACGTCCAGAGTGTCGACCAGGTTGCCGGTGGGGAACATCGACCCGCCCTCGCCTTCGCCGTCATCGGAGGGATCAAGGAACTCCAGCACGATCTCCGCGGCCGGGAAGGTCACCCCGTCCAGCTCGAAATCACCGCTTTCCTGCACCTGGCCGTCCACGATCGGCACGTGGGCCAGGATGGTCTTGCCGATGTTGGCCTGCCAGATCCGCACGGTGCAGGTGCCGTTGTGCGGAATGCGGGCCGGGTCGATGAAACCATTGCTGATCGCGAACGGGCCGACCGCGGTGCTGAGGTTGCCGCAGTTGCCGCTCCAGTCCACGAACGCGGTTTCGATGGCGACCTGGCCATACAGGTAGTCCACGTCGTGGTCGGGCACCGAGGCGGCAGCGATGATGACGCACTTGCTGGTGCTGGAGGTCGCCCCGCCCATGCCGTCGGTGTGCTTGGCATACGGGTCGGGCGAGCCGATCACGCGCATCAGCAGTGCATCGCGGGCCGCGCCCGGCGACTGCGCCGCCGGCGGCAGGTCCTGCAGGCGGAAGAACACGCCCTTGCTGGTGCCACCACGCAGATAGGTGGCGGGGATGCGACGTTGGGGAAGGAAGGTCATGGCAGATGCCCTGAAGGTTTCGGGAAGATCAGCGCTGGGTAACCAGCGCCGGCAGAAGGTGACGTTTGTACTCGGCCAGGGCGCTGCGCTGTTCCCAGCGGAACAGCCACAGGATGACCAGCTTGGTGCTGCCGCTGACCACCGCCAGCAGCAACAACGGCCAGCCCAGCTGCAGCCCCATCGCGAAGGCGAACACGACGGTGGAGATATCCATCAGCAGGATGAGCTGGCTCATCCGCTGCGATACCGCGCCGGTGCGGCCGGAGCGCCAGATCAGCAGAATCTGGTGCGCATAGCCCTGCGCCAGCAGCGCGGTGATCACCACGATCATCGCCGAGGCCAGCACCCGCCCCTCGTCCACGTGGCGCTGCCCCCAGACCAGCCCGGCCACCGCGCAGAGCAGCGCCAGGCAGGCCACCGCCAGGCTGGTAGTTGCCGCGCGGCTGCGTCGGTCTTTCCATATTTCGCGCAGGATCAGCAGCACCAGCACCGAGGCGAGCAGCCGCGGCCAGACGATGAAGTGATTGAACGGCTGGATCGTGTAGCCGTAGACGAAGAAGGACAGGTAGGCCAGGAAACTGACCGTGAACTGGTTGAGCGACAGGATATCGGTGGCGGCACCGGTAGCGGCACCCACGCTGCGGCGCTGCCAGACCTTGCGCAGCTGTGCCCACACGCCGACCAGACTGAGCAGGATGAACGCGGTGTTGATGACGCCCGCCACGGTGTAGAACATGTCGCCCACCATCCTGTCTGAAATCCCCGGCCAGTGCGTCGGCGGCCCCATGCCACCGCCGCTGCGGGCGCGCACACCGGATGCGCGCCCGTCGTGCCATCACGCCACCTGCGAGGCTTCCAGGAAGTCCTGCGCAAACCGCTGCAGTACGCCGCCGGCCTCGTAGATCGAGACCTCCTCGGCGGTATCCAGGCGGCAGGTAACCGGCACCCGCAGCTGTTCACCATTGCGGCGGTGGATCACCAGGGTCAACTCGGCGCGCGGGACCCGCTCGCCGTGCACGTCGTAGGTTTCAGTGCCGTCGATGCCCAGGGTCCTGCGGTTCACGCCGTCCTTGAACTCCAGCGGCAGCACGCCCATGCCGATCAGGTTGGTGCGGTGGATGCGCTCGAAGCCCTCGGCGGCGATGGCTTCCACGCCGGCCAGGCGCACGCCCTTGGCGGCCCAGTCGCGCGAGCTGCCCTGGCCGTAGTCGGCACCGGCAATGATGATCAGCGGCTGCTTGCGCGCCATGTAGGTTTCAATGGCTTCCCACATGCGGGTGACCTGCCCGTCGGGCTCCACGCGCGCCAGCGAGCCCTGTTTGACCTGGCCATCGACCACGGCCATTTCGTTGATCAGCTTGGGGTTGGCGAAGGTGGCGCGCTGCGCGGTGAGGTGGTCGCCGCGGTGGGTGGCGTAGGAATTGAAGTCTTCTTCCGGCAGGCCCATTCTGGCCAGGTATTCACCGGCCGCGCTGCCGGCCATGATCGCGTTGGACGGCGAAAGGTGGTCGGTGGTGATGTTGTCGCCGAGCACCGCCAGCGGGCGCATGCCACTGAGCGAGCGTGCACCGGCCAGCGCGCCCTCCCAGTAAGGCGGGCGGCGGATGTAGGTGCTCTGCTCGCGCCACGCATACAGCGGGCTGATCGGCGCGCCGTGCTCCACCTTGAAGGTGAACATCGGGTCGTAAACCTGGCGGAACTGTTCCGGCTTGACGCAGGCCTTGACCACCGCATCGATCTCGGCGTCGCTGGGCCACAGGTCCTTCAGGGTGATCGGATTGCCATCGGCATCGTGGCCCAGCGCGTCTTTCTCGATATCAAAACGCACCGTGCCGGCGATGGCGTAGGCCACCACCAGTGGCGGCGAGGCCAGGAACGCCTGCTTGGCATACGGGTGGATGCGGCCGTCGAAGTTGCGGTTGCCCGACAACACTGCGGTGGCATACAGGTCGCGGTCGATCACTTCCTGCTGGATCTTCGGGTCCAACGCACCGCTCATGCCGTTGCAGGTGGTGCAGGCGAAGCCGACGATACCAAAGCCCATCTGCTCCAGGTCACCGAGCAGGCCAGCCTCTTCCAGGTACAGCTGCACGGCTTTGGAGCCGGGCGCCAGCGAACTCTTCACCCACGGCTTGCGGGTCAGCCCGGCGCGGTTGGCGTTGCGGGCCAGCAGTGCGGCGGAAATCACGTTGCGCGGGTTGCTGGTATTGGTGCAGCTGGTGATGGCGGCGATGATCACCGCGCCATCGGGCATCAGCCCTTCGGCCTGTTCCAGCTTGCCGGAGGCCAGCTTGGCCTCATCGGCGATGCCGCGCGCGGCCAGTTCGCTGGTGGCCACGCGCTTGTGCGGGTTGGATGGGCCGGCCATGTTGCGCACCACGCCGGACAGGTCGAACTGCAGCACGCGCCCGTACTGCACGTTGGCCAGGTCGTCCGACCACAGCCCGGTGGCCTTGGCGTAGGTTTCCACCAGCTGTACCTGGGCATCTTCGCGGCCGGTCAGGCGCAGGTAGTCCAGGGTCTGCTGGTCGATGGAGAACATCGCCGCGGTGGCGCCGAACTCGGGGGTCATGTTGGAGATGGTGGCGCGATCGCCGATGGTCAGGGCGGTGGCCCCCTCGCCGTAGAACTCGATCCACGCCCCCACCACGCGCTGCTGGCGCAGGAACTCGGTCAGCGCCAGCACGATGTCGGTGCAGGTTATGCCCGGCTGCGGGCGGCCAGTGAGCTCCACGCCGATGATGTCGGGCAGGCGCATCCACGACGCACGGCCGAGCATCACGCTCTCCGCTTCCAGCCCGCCCACGCCGATGGCGATCACGCCCAGCGCATCCACGTGCGGGGTGTGGCTGTCGGTGCCCACGCAGGTATCGGGGAAGGCCACGCCGTCGCGCACCTGCACCACCGGGGACATTTTCTCCAGGTTGATCTGGTGCATGATCCCGTTGCCCGGCGGGATCACATCAACGTTCTTGAAGGCCTTCTTGGTCCAGTTGATGAAGTGGAAACGGTCTTCATTGCGGCGGTCTTCGATGGCGCGGTTCTTCTCGAAGGCGGCCTTGTCGAAACCGGGGAATTCCACTGCCAGCGAGTGGTCCACGATCAGCTGGGTAGGCACCACCGGATTGATCTGGGCCGGGTCGCCCCCGGCATCGGCGATCGCATCGCGCAGGCCGGCCAGATCCACCAAAGCGGTCTGGCCAAGGATGTCATGGCACACCACGCGGGCGGGGAACCACGGGAAATCCAGGTCCTGGCGGCGCTCGATCAGCTGCCGCAACGAGGCCTGCAGGGTGGCCGGATCACAACGGCGCACCAGGTTTTCAGCCAGCACGCGCGAGGTGTACGGCAGCGTGGCATAGGCACCGGGCTGGATCGCGTCGACCGCGGCCCGGGTGTCGAAATAGTCCAGCGCGGTGCCGGGAAGGTTCTTGCGGTACTCAGTATTCATGGCTGGCGATAGCTGCTTGTTGGCGGGCCGGGGTGTGGTGGTACCGGCGGAAAAGGAATGCGACGCCGCAAACGGGGAGGGATCGACAACGCGCCGATCCCTCCCCGCGGTGCACCCGCGAACGGGTGCGGCAGGTGCGCATCAGCTGCGCTGGTCGATCGGCACGAACGCCTGGTCTTCCGGGCCGGTGTAGTTGGCGCTGGGGCGGATGATCTTGCCGTCGATGCGCTGCTCGATGATGTGCGCGCTCCAGCCGGAGGTGCGCGCGATGACGAACAGCGGGGTGAACATCGCCGTGGGCACGCCCATCATGTGGTAGCTGACCGCACTGAACCAGTCCAGGTTCGGGAACATCTTCTTGATGTCCCACATCACCGTTTCCAGGCGCTCGGCGATGTCGAACATTTTCAGGTTCTGCTGCTCGCCGGACAGGTCGCGGGCCACTTCCTTGATCACGTTGTTGCGCGGGTCGCTGACGGTATACACCGGGTGGCCGAAACCGATCACCACTTCCTTGCGCTCCACGCGGGCCTTGATGTCGGCCTCGGCGTCGTCCGGGTTGTCGTAGCGCTTCTGTACTTCGAAGGCCACTTCATTGGCGCCGCCGTGCTTGGGACCGCGCAGCGCGCCGATGCCACCGGTGATGCAGCTGTGCATGTCGCTGCCGGTGCCGGCGATGACCCGGCAGGCAAAGGTGGACGCGTTGAATTCGTGTTCGGCATACAGGATCAGCGAGGTGTGCATCGCCTTGACCCACGAATCCTGCGGCTTCTCGCCGTGCAGCAGATGCAGGAAGTGGCCGCCGATGGAGTCATCGTCGGTTTCCACGTCGATGGCCCGGCCGTTGTGGCTCCAGTGGTACCAGTACAGCAGCATCGAGCCCAGGCAGGCCATCAGCTTGTCGGCGATGTCGCGTGCGCCCGGATGGTTGTGGTCGTCCTTCTCCGGCGACACGCAGCCCAGCACGGACACGCCGGTGCGCATCACGTCCATCGGGTGCGCCGACGGCGGCAGCTCTTCCAGTGCGGCCTTCACGGCCGCCGGAATGCCGCGCAGCGACTTCAGCTTGCCTTTGTAAGCCACCAGTTCGGCGCGGGTGGGCAGCTTGCCGTGCACCAGCAGGTGGGCGATTTCCTCGAACTCGCTGGTGTTGGCCAGGTCCAGGATGTCGTAGCCGCGATAGTGCAGGTCATTGCCGCTGCGGCCCACCGTGCACAGCGCGGTGTTGCCCGCAGCGGTGCCGGACAGGGCGACGGATTTCTTCGGCTTGAAGCCGGGGGCGGTGGTTGCTTCGCTCATGATCCCTCCAGAAAACAAGTGGTGCGACGTTACTTCTTGGCGGCAAACAGCGCGTCGAGCTGCTGCTCGAAGGCGTGGTAGCCGATACGGTCGTACAGCTCTTCGCGCGTCTGCATCGCATCGACCACATTACGCTGATGGCCGTCGCGGCGGATGGTCTCATACACATGCTCGGCGGCTTTGTTGGCGGCGCGGAACGCAGACAGCGGGAACAGCTGGATGGCCACACCGGCCGAGGCCAGTTCATCGCGGGTGAACAGCGGGGTCTGGCCAAACTCGGTGATGTTGGCCAGCACCGGCACCTTCACCGCGTCGACGAAGCGGCGGTACGTGGGCAGGTCGTAGGCGGCCTCGGCGAAGATGCCGTCGGCACCGGCGTCCACGCAGGCGATGGCGCGCTCGATCGCCGCGTCCACGCCATCCACCTGGATGGCATCGGTGCGCGCGATCAGGAAGAAGTCCGGATCGGTCCTGGCGTCGGCTGCGGCCTTCACGCGGTCGACCATTTCACCCTGGGTGACGATTTCCTTGCCCGGGCGATGGCCGCAACGCTTGGCACCTACCTGGTCTTCGATATGGCAGGCGGCCGCACCGGCCTTGATCAGCGACTTGACCGTGCGGGCGATGTTGAACGCACTCGGCCCGAAGCCGGTATCGATGTCCACCATCAGCGGCAGGTCGCACACATCGGTGATGCGGCGCACGTCGATGAGCACGTCTTCCAGGGTGTTGATGCCCAGGTCCGGCAGGCCCAGCGAGCCGGCCGCGACGCCGCCACCGGACAGGTAGATGGCGCGGTAGCCGGCGCGCTGGG
Organism: Bacillus subtilis subsp. subtilis; assembly: GCA_021733645.1. GTDB lineage: Bacteria > Pseudomonadota > Gammaproteobacteria > Xanthomonadales > Xanthomonadaceae > Stenotrophomonas. The sequence continues at coordinate 66,242 of JAHREJ010000001.1, forward strand.
CCAGCAGGGCGTGGTTGGCGTTGATCGCACCGATCACCTGCAACGGCGATTCGGCGGCAAGCGCGGCGCGGAAACGGGCGCCGGCGGAAGAAACGGGGGTGCTCATGCGGCATTCCATCGTAGGTGACGGGGAGACAGGCGCAAGGGCCGTGCCAATTGGCAAGTGTCTGATTCCATTGAGACAGTCCGGTGGCAGCGGCGTTTCACGTTGAAACATTGAAACATCTGTAACATGGATGGAACTGAAACACTGAAACGCCGCCATGTCGATCAGCCTGCCCCGCCATCGCCCCCACCTGCCCGACCCGGACCCCGGCGGCCTGCCGGTGATCTGGACGGTGAGCGTGTCGCGCCTGACCGGGCTGCTCGGCGATGTCATCCCCGAGTTCGACCGCCGCGCGCGCATCGTGCCGATCAACCTGGGGTTTGAAGAAGCGGTGGACGTGATCGGCCAGCGCCTGCGCCGCGAGCACTGCGACGTGGTGATTGCCGGGGGCTCCAATGCGGCCTACCTGCGCAGCCGGCTGGAGGTGCCGCTGGTGCCGATCCAGGCCAACGGTTTCGACCTGATGGAGGCGCTGGCACGGGCGCGCCGGATCGCCCCGCGGATCGGGCTGGTCACCCACGCCACCGACGTACCCACCTTTGGCAGCTTCCAGCACAGCTTCGGGCTGGATATCGAGCACCGCCGCTTCGTCACCCGTGAAGATGCGCGCGACTGCATCGCCGACCTGCGCGCCAACGGCATCGAGGTGATCGTCGGCACCGGCATGGCGATCGACCATGCCGAACAGGTGGGCCTGCCCGGCGTGCTGCTGTACTCGGCCGATTCGGTGCGGCAGGCATTCGAACACGCCCTGGAACTCACCCAGACCCTGGCCCGTTCCGGCGCGCCGTCCTTTCGGCGACGCCCCCCGGCCAGGCGCCGCGACGCCGACCACGCCCTGCTCGGCAACAGCGCGCCGATGCAGCAGGTGCGCGATCACATCGCCTTGTACGCTCCCTACGACAGCACGGTCCTGGTGACCGGTGCCACCGGCACCGGCAAGGAGCTGGTGGCGCGGCAACTCCATTCGGCCAGCGGCCGGCGCGGTCGCTTCGTCGCGTTGAACTGCGGGGCGATCAGCGAGTCGCTGCTGGAGGCCGAGCTGTTCGGTTACAACGAGGGCGCCTTCACCGGCGCACGCCGTGGCGGGCGCGTCGGCCTGGTCGAGGCGGCCGAGGGCGGCACGTTGTTCCTGGATGAGATCGGCGAACTGCCGCTGCCGCTGCAGACCCGCCTGCTGCGTGTGCTGGAAGAACGCGAGGTGTTGCGCGTAGGGGCCACCGAACCCACCCCGGTGGACGTGCGCGTGGTGGCGGCCACGTTGCAGACACTGCAATCACTGGTGGAGGCGCAGCGCTTCCGCCGCGACCTGTACTACCGCCTGGCCGCCTTGCGGATCGACGTGCCGACCCTGCACGCGCGCCGGGAGGATGTGCCCCTGCTGCTGGCACACTTCTTCACCCAGCTTGGCGGCAGTCCCTCACCGCTTGCCGCCGATGCGTTGCAGCGCCTGTGCGACTACCCCTGGCCAGGCAACGTGCGCGAACTGCGCAACCTGGTCGACCGGCTGCGCATCCATTGGCCGCCGGCACGCGGCGAGCTGTCGTTGGCGCAGATGCTGGCGTGGCTGCCGGAGCTGCATGCCGCCGCGGCGCCGCCCCCGGCGTCCAGCGCGGCCGCACCGCCTTGGCCACCACGGGCGGCGGCACGCCCTGGCAACGAGGTACTGGAGCAGCTTCTGGACCGCTACGGCGGCAACCGCGAACAGGTCGCCCAGCATCTCGGCGTGTCACGCACCACGCTGTGGCGCTGGTTACGCAGCGCGACCGGCTGATGCCCGGCCTCAGGCCACGCCGCGAAGGTCCAGCGTGGGCCGGCAGAATGCCGAGCCATTCCAGTGCACCGCCAACCCCGCTCCGGTGAAGGCCTCCACGATCCTGCGCCCCACCGCTTCCATCGCAGCGGTGGCGCCGTCCGGCGCTGCCCAGAAACCCAGGCCCAGGTCACTGCTGCGTTTGGCGCGGTTGAGGTCCTGGCGGGTGTAGAAGCACAGGCCGACCAGACCGGCCGCCATCCCGCCGCGCGCGCTGAACTGTTCGGCGGTGTCGGCCAAACCATCGTCCTGGGTGAGGCCCACGTCATGGGCGGTCACGATGCCTGCAGCCTCCAGCTCGGCAAACACCGCCGCGATCCGCGCGTGGGCCGCACGCCAGTCGGCGGCGCGCATCGTCTGCGGCGGCTGGGGGTCGCGCTTCACCGGAACGGGGTAGCCGGTCACCGCTGACAGCAGGGCCTGCACCGCCGGCATCATCGCGTTGACGACCACGTGGTTGCCGCCATCGTCGCGCACCGCCGGGTTCGCGCCGGCGTCGAGCAGCATCTGTACCGGCGCGCACGCCAGCGCAAATTCAGCGGCCAGGTACAGCGCGGTACGCCCGCCACCACCGAGGTGTTCCAGCGGGCTTCCTGCATCGATCAGCAAGCGCAGGATCGGCAGGTGCTGCGCGGCCGGGGTGTCGTTGGCAGCGCGCGCGGCACACTCCAGCGCGGTGAACCCATGAGCGTTCTCGGCCGCCACGTCCGCGCCTGCCGCCAGCCCGGCCTGTACCGCCGCCACGTCGCCGGCCAGGGCGGCAGCGCAGAGGTCGATGGCAATGGAAGAAGCCAGTGCAGTGGGCATGCGGGGTCCCCGTGGGCGTTGTGGATCGGCCTGCAAGTAGGCAGGCACCCGCAGGGCGGGGCGTGTGCGCCCTGCCCTGCGCGCGCCCTTACGGGAACAGCAACCGCTTGCTCCACTGCCCATCGTGATCCACCTCATAGCACCAGCGTTCGTGCAGGCGGAACTGCGCGCCGTACCAGAATTCGATGCGTTGCGGCACCACACGCAGCCCGCTCCAGCCCTCCGGGCGCGGTACTTCGCGGTCGGCGAAGCTGGCCTCGGTGGTGGCCACGCGTGCGTCGAATGCCTCGCGCGAGGCCAGCGTCTTCGATTGCAGCGACGCCCATGCGCCAATCTGGCTCATGCGCGGGCGCGAGGCGAAGTAGGCATCGGCTTCGGCATCGTCCACCTGCTCCACGTGGCCTTCAATGCGCACCTGGATGCCGGCCTCGCGCAGGCTGCGCCACAGGAACAGCAGCGCCGCGCGCGGATTGGCGCGCAGCTCGCGGCCCTTGTGGCTGTCCAGGTGGGTGTAGAACACAAAGCCACGCGCGTCGAAGGCCTTGAGCAGCACCGTGCGGGCCGAGGGCTGGCCGTTGCTGTCGGCGGTGGCGACGGTCATCGCGTTGGGTTCGATTTCGGCGCTGTTGCCGGCTTCGTCGAACAGCTCGGCAAAGGTGGACAACGCTTCGGTATACAGATCGGTCATGGTTGGTTTCTTGCCATTCGATTTGGGTTTATTGTCACCGCATGCCTGCCACCGCGTACATGCCCCGCAACAAAGGATTTCCCGATGCGCTGGTCGCCCAGGCACTGGACGATGCACTGGGCGTTGGCACGGGGGTGCCAGTATTGGCGATCAGCGGCCTGCAGGGCAGCGGCAAATCGACGCTGGCCGCGCAGGTGGTGGCGCTGGCCGGGCAACGCGGACTGCGCGCGGCGGCCTTGTCCATCGACGATTTCTACCTGACCCGCGCCCAGCGCCAGCGCCTGGCCCGCCAGGTGCATCCGCTGCTGCTCACCCGTGGCCCACCGGGCACCCACGACCTGCCGCTGGCACACGCCACCCTGGACGCCATCGCCGCACGCCAGCCGGTGGCGCTGCCGCGGTTCGACAAACTGGCTGACGAGCGCGTGGCGCAGGCCGATTGGCCACGCGTGGACGGCCCGCTGGACCTGCTGGTGTTCGAAGGCTGGTTCCTGGGCACGCCCGCGCAGGCCGAGGCCGATCTGGCGCCAGCGCTGAACGCGCTGGAACGCGACGCCGACCCTGACGGACGCTGGCGGCAGTGGTGCAACCAGGCGTTGGCCACCGAGTACCCCGCCCTTTGGCAGCGCTGCAACCGCCTGTGGTTCCTGCAACCGCCCGATTTTGCGGTGGTGCCGCGCTGGCGCTGGCAGCAGGAACAGTCCCTGCAGGCCGCACAGCCCGGGCGCAGCAGCATGAGCCGCGCCCAGCTGGAACGGTTCGTGCAGTACTACGAACGGGTCAGCCGGCAGGCGCTGCGCACGTTGCCGCAACGGGCCGACCGGGTGATCGTGCTGGACGACCAGCGGCGGGTGGTCGCGCGCCCCTGAGTGCAGCGCCACACACGCGCCCGGCCGCACCGGCCGGGCACGCCACCGGCACGCATCAGCCCACGACGAAGGTCACCCGCAGGTTGACCCGCCACTCGGTGATGTTGCCTTCCCCGTCGGTGACCACCTTGGTTTCGTTGATCCATGCCCCCTGGATGCCCTTGACCGTCTCGGACACCTTCTTCAGGCCGCTACGCACCGCATCCTCGACACTGGTCTTGGAGGAGGCATTGATTTCGATGATTTTGGCCACTGACATGGACACGCTCCGGCTGTTGGCGGGTCATTCCGCACCGCCCACGATGGGGGCCGGCGCGTAAAGGCCGCGGCACGGAGATGTTAGGATCGTGGGTAATGAATCCCGCTCCGAACCTCATCCTGATTGGCCCGATGGGCGCCGGCAAAACCTGCATCGGGCGCCGCCTGGCCGAGCGTTTCACGCTGGACTTCGTGGACGCCGATACGGCGATCGTGGAAGCCACCGGGGCCACCATTCCGGCCATTTTCGAGCATTCCGGCGAAGCCGGCTTCCGCCAGCACGAACGCCAGGTCCTGCAGGCCCTGCTGGCCGGGCGCAATCAATTGGTGTCCACCGGCGGTGGTGCGGTGCTCGACCCCGGCAACCGCGCCCTCATCGCCGCACGCGGTTTCGTGGTGTACCTGCGGGTCAGCGTGGCCGGGCAGCTGGAGCGGCTGGCCCGCGACCGTACCCGGCCGCTGCTGCAACGCCCCGACCGCGAACAGGTTCTGCACGGCATGGCCGCGCTGCGCGACCCGCTGTACCGCGACCTGGCCGACCTGACCCTGGATACCGACCTCTACACCCCCGCCGACGCCACCGCGCAGTTGGTGCTGCGCCTGGCGGCGCAATGGCAGCGACAGGAACCCCCCACCGCATGACCTCCCCCCGCACCGTCGCCGTTGCCGGCGACACGCCTTACACCATCCACATCGGCCCGGGCCTGCTCGGCCAGGGCGCGTTGCTGGCCCAGCACGTGCGCGGCCGCCATGTGCTGCTGCTGAGCGATTCGGCGGTGGCACCGTTGTACCTGGCCGGCGTGAAAGACGCCCTGCTCGCCGCACGCCCGGACCTGCTGATCGGCGAACTGGTGCTGCCGGCCGGCGAAGCCTCCAAGACCCTGGCCAACTTCGGCGCGGCGATCAGCGCGCTGGCCGCGCTCGGCGCCACCCGCGATGCCTGCGTACTGGCCCTGGGCGGCGGTGTCGCCGGTGACCTGGCCGGGTTTGCCGCCGCCTGCTGGATGCGCGGGGTGGACTGCGTGCAGTTGCCGACCTCGCTGCTGGCCATGGTCGATTCCTCGGTGGGTGGCAAGACCGCAGTGGACATCCCCGAAGGCAAAAACCTGGTGGGGGCCTTCCACCCACCGCGCGCGGTGATTGCCGATACCACCGCGCTGCGCACCCTGCCCCCGCGCGAACTGCGCGCCGGCCTGGCCGAGGTGATCAAGTACGGTGCAATCGGCGACCCACTGTTCTTCCAGTGGCTGCAGGCCGAACACGCCGCGCTGCTGGCCGGCGACGACGCCGCGCTGGCCCAGGCGATCGCGCGCAGCTGCGAGCACAAGGCCGAGATCGTGGCGCGTGACCCGCACGAGAAGGGCGAGCGCGCCCTGCTCAACCTGGGCCATACCTTTGGCCACGCCATCGAAACCGAACAGGGTTACGGTGCGCCCGGCAACGACAACCTCAACCACGGTGAAGCGGTGGCAGTGGGCATGGTGCTGGCCGCGCGCCTGTCCGCGCAGCTGGGCATGAGCAGCGAGGCCGACACCGCGCAGCTGCGCGACCTGCTGCTGCGCTACGAACTGCCGGTGGCCATTCCCGCCGGGCTGGCGCCGACGGCGTTGCTGGCCCGCATGCGCCTGGACAAGAAGAACATCGCCGGGCGCCTGCGCCTGGTGCTGTGGCGTGGCATCGGCCGTGCCGAGGTGGTGGCCGACGTGGACGAAGCCGACGTGCTGCGCGTGCTGGCCGCGCACTGACCTGCGACCGTTCGCCGCAGGCCCGGTGGGCCACCACGGCCCACCCCGGTGTTCACGGCTACAATCGTGGCCATGCGCGTCTTCCTGCAGCAACACCCCGGCGGCGCCGAACCGGCCCGCTACCTCCAGCTGACCCTGCAGACGGACCTGTTCGGCCGCTGGGAGCTGCTGCGCGAGTCCGGCCAGGTTGGCGGTCGCGCGCAGTTGCGGCGCGAGGTGTTCGCCCAGGCCGAACCGGCCCAGCGCGCCTTTGAAAAGGCGCGCGATGCCCAGCTGCAACACGGCTACCAGATCACCTACACCAGCGGTGTTGCCCCGCGCTGAGCGCCGGTGCCGCCCCGCTCTTTCATCCCGGCCCCGCGCCACCAGAGTCCAAGGAAGCGTTACGTGACCAGCCCCTCCCGCCATGATCGCCTGCTGCGCGCCCTGCGCCGCGAACCGGTGGATTGCACCCCCGTCTGGCTGATGCGCCAGGCCGGGCGTTACCTGCCCGAGTACCGCGCCACCCGCGCCAAGGCCGGCAGCTTCCTGGCCATGGCCAAGAATCCCGACATCGCCTGTGAAGTGACCCTGCAGCCGCTGCGTCGTTTCGACCTGGATGCGGCGATCCTGTTCTCGGACATCCTCACCATTCCCGATGCGATGGGCCTGGAGCTGTACTTCGTCGATGGTGAAGGCCCCAAGTTCCGCCATCCGGTGCGCGACACCGCCGCCATCGCCAAGCTGGCCGTGCCGGACATGGAAACCGAACTGCGCTACGTGATGGATGCGGTGCGCGTGATCCGCCGCGAGCTGGACGGCAGCGTGCCGCTGATCGGCTTCTCCGGCAGCCCGTGGACGCTGGCCTGCTACATGGTCGAAGGCGGCGGCAGCAAGGACTTCGCGCGGATCAAGGCGATGGCCCTGAACGAACCGGCCGCCCTGCACCAGCTGCTGTCGGTGGTGACCGACGCGGTGATCGCCTACCTGGCCGCCCAGCGCGCGGCCGGCGCGCAGGTGCTGCAGGTGTTCGACACCTGGGGCGGCGTGCTCAGCCCGGGCATGTACCGCGAGTTCTCACTGCGCTACCTGACCCGCATCGCGCAGGAACTCGAACGCGGTGACGGCAACCAGCGCACCCCGCTGATCCTGTTCGGCAAGGGTACCGGCCTGCACCTGGGTGCGCTGGCCGACACCGGCGCCGACGCCCTGGGCGTGGACTGGACGCTCGACCTGTCCGATGCGCTGGACCGCACCGGCGGCCGCGTCGCGCTGCAGGGCAACCTTGACCCGGCCACGCTGTATGGCAATCCCGAGGCGATCGAACGCGCCGCCGGCCGCGTGCTCGACAACTACGCACAGGGCAACGGCGGCTCGCGCGAGGGCCATGTGTTCAACCTGGGGCATGGCATGTCCCCGGACATGAACCCCGAGCACGTGGGCGTGCTGGTGGAGGCGGTGCACCGGCTCAGCAAGCGCTGACAGCGCTGCGCCGCCGGGCATGGTTCGGCCGCAACGTGGAGGCTCCGCGTCTCTTGACCGCACCCTGATCCCGGATCGGCGATCATGTGCACCTCGTTGATGAAGGTGCACACGATGACGACCCGCAGCTACGCCTCGATCCGGCCCCTGTTGTGGCTGGTCTCGCTGGCGATCTTCATGCAGATGCTGGACGCCACCATCGTCAACACCGCCCTTCCCGCCATGGCCCGCAGCCTCGGCGAAAGCCCGCTGCAGATGCAGTCGGTGGTGTTCAGCTACGCCCTGGCCGTGGCGACCTTCATCCCCGCGTCGGGCTGGATCGCCGACCGCTTCGGCACCCGCCGCACCTTCCTTGTCGCCATCATCCTGTTCACCCTTGGCTCGCTCGCCTGCGCCCTGGCCCAGACCCTGCACCAGCTGGTCGGCGCCCGGGTGCTGCAGGGCATCGGCGGGGCCATGCTGCTGCCGGTCGGGCGGCTTGCCGTGATGCGCTCGGTGTCGCGCGAAGAGTTCCTGCGCGCCATGAGCTTCATCGCCATCCCGGCCCTGATCGGCCCGTTGATCGGCCCCACCCTCGGCGGCTGGCTGGTGGAAGTGGCCTCATGGCACTGGGTGTTCCTGATCAACCTGCCGATCGGCGTCATCGGCTATATCGCCGCCATGAAGATCATGCCCGACCACTACGCCGAACACCGTACCCGCTTCGATATCGCCGGCTACCTCATGCTCGCCTTCGGCATGGTCGTGCTCTCCCTGGCCCTGGACGGCATCTCCGGCATGGCTACGCCGCACGCACTGGTGATGCTGATGACGGTGGCCGGCCTGGCCGCCCTGGTCGGGTACTGGCTGCACGCGGCCAACTCCACCGCGCCGCTGTTCTCGCTGGCGCTGTTCCACGTGCCCAGCTACCGCATCGGCATCCTGGGCAACCTGTTTTCGCGCATCGGCAGCAGCGCCATGCCACTGCTGATCCCCCTGCTGTTGCAGGTGGGCATGGGCATGAGCCCGATGAATGCCGGCCTGTTGATGATCCCCGTCGCCGCCGCCGGCATGCTGTCCAAGCGCTACGCAGTCAAGCTGGTCGAGCGCTTCGGCTACCGCCGCGTGCTGATGGTCAACACCGTGCTGGTGGGCGTGGCCATGGCCAGCTTCATCTTCATGACCCCCGGCCAGCCGCTGTGGGTGCGCGTGATCCAGCTGGCCGTGTTTGGGGCGGTCAACTCCCTGCAGTTCACTGTCATGAACACCGTCACCCTGCGCGACCTGGACCGTGACTTCGCCAGTTCCGGCAACAGCCTGCTGTCGATGGTGATGATGCTCGCCACCGGCTTCGGGGCGGCCGCCGCCGGCAGCCTGCTGGCCGCCTTCGCCCACCTGGATGCACTGCACGGTGCGACCGCCGCCCTGCACGCCACGTTCGTCTGCGTGGGTGCCATCACGCTGACCTCCACGCTCATCTTCTGGCAGTTGCCCGACACCCGCCCTTCCCCGCGCGATGTGGAGGAAGTTGCCGAGTAGCATCGGGCCGTTGGCCACTGACCAATGGCCCAACCGCGCACCAACGCTGCGCGGTTACCCGCGCGCGGCGCGCAACGCGCGTGCGATGGCCTCCACCAGCAGGTCGCCGGTCACCGGCTTGCGCAGGAATCCGCTGAAGCCGGCTGCGCTGACCTGCTGCTCGATGCCCGGATCGGTGCGCGCGGTCACCGCGATCATCGGCATGTCGTAGCCCTGGTTGTGCAGGTGTCCGGCCAGCTCGATGCCGCCCAGTCCCGGCAGGTCCAGGTCCAGCAGCGCGACATCGAACGGCGTGCCACTCACCTCGCGCAATGCCGCCAGGGCGTGCTCGGCGTGCACCATCTCATGCCCGCGCGCGCCCAGCAGGCCGGTGATCACGCTGGCCACGGTGGCATCGTCCTCCACCAGCAGGATGCGCAGCGGCGGCAGCCGCAGGCTCTCCGCCCCCGCCTCGCCACCGGCCGGTGCCGTGGCGATGTGCAGCGGCAAGGGCAGGCTCACGCTGAAGCGCGTGCCCACGCCCAACTGGCTCTCCACCCCGATCTGGCCCTGCATCGCCAGCGCCAGCTCACGGCAGATGGCCAGCCCCAGGCCGCTGCCGCCGTACTGCGCCGCCGTGCGCGCGCCATCGGCCTGCTCGAAGCGGCGGAACAGCCGCTGCTGCTGTTCGCTGCTGATCCCAGGTCCGGTATCGGACACCTCGAAGTACAGCCCACGCTCGGCCGACAACGTGGCCGCTTTCAGGCGTACCTCACCGTGGGTGGTGAACTTCACCGCATTGCCCAGCAGGTTGAGCAGGATCTGCCGGACCCGCACCGCATCGCCCACGCTGCCCAGCCCGGGCGGCAACAGGTTGTCCACCACGAAGCGCACATGCTTCTGTTCGGCCAGCGCCGCCATCAAGGTGCACACATCGTCCACCAGGTTGTGCACGTCGAACGGCTGTGCCTGCAGCTGCAGCCGGCCCGACTCGATCCGGGCCAGGTCCAGCGCATCGTTGACCAGGTGCAGCAGGTGCTCGCCGGCATGCCGGATCGAGGCGGTCCAGCTGCGCTGCTGCGGATCCAGCGACGAGCCCAGCAGCAGCTCGCTCATGCCCAGCACGCCGGTCATCGGGGTACGCACTTCATGGCCCAGGTTGGCCAGGAAGCGGGTCTTGGCCGCCGACGCCTGCTCGGCCAGCTCCTGCTTCTGCAGGGCCAACTGGTAGGCATGCCTGCGCTGCAACCGGCGCCGATAAAGCCACGCCACCAGGCTCATCAGCAGCAGCGTCATCGAGGTCAGTACCAGCAGCCCGGACATGCTCCGCCACCACGGCGGCATCACCCGGAATTCCAGTGACTGGACGCGCGACCACACCTGGTCGGCCGAACGTGCCTGCACCTCCAGCCGGTAGCGACCCGGCGGCAGCCGCGAGAACACGCGTTCGCCGGCCGGCCCCACTTCCACCCAGTCCGGGTCGTATCCAGCCAGGCGGTAGCGGTAGCTGTTGGAGGAGGAATCGGCGAAGGACAGCAGGCGCGCCACGATGCGCAGGTCGCGATCGGCGTCGGCGATCTCCAGCGGGGTCAGGTGGGTCAGGTCGGCCACGCGGTCGCCGCGGCGCACTTCCACCCGTTCGATCACCAGGGGCGCGCGGCGGTTGGACGGGCGCACCTGGCGCGGGTCGAACACCACCACCCCGGCAGGCGTGCCACCCACGATGCGGCCGCTGGCGGTGCGGGTCAGCGTGCTGCGCCGGAACTCCTGGCTGGGCAGGCCATCGTGCACGCCATACAGGCGCACATTGCCCATCTGCGGATCCACCCGGATCAGCCCACGGGCACTGGCCGCCCAGACCACGCCCTGTGCGTCCACCACCAGCCCGGTCGCCGACACTTCCGGGTAGCCCGCGCCACCACCGATGACGGTCTGCAGCAACAGCCGTCCGCCCTGCCAGCGATACTGACTGAGCCGCCCTTCTTCGGACATCCACACGCTGCCGTCCTCACCGCGCGCCAGCGCATGGACCGGCGCCGACGGCGCGCCGGGCACCGGTTCGAACTGCGAACGGCGCGGTACCCACTGCAGCAGGCCCTGGTTGGTGGCCACCCACAGGGTGTCCTCGGGGCCGCACAGCAGGTCCAGCGAAAGCTGCCCGGCGGCAAGCCCGGCATGCCCGGCCGGCACCCGGTGCAGTACCCGTCCCTCCAGGTCGCGCTGCTGCAGCCCGGCCGCTGCGGCGCTCCACAGCCGCCCGCCATCGCACAGCGCCAGCGATTCCAGCTGGCCATCCGTGGCCGCGTCCACCGCCGCATCGCGCCCCCAGCGCCGGATCGCGCCGTCCTTGGGGTCGTAACGCAGCAACGCGCCCATCGAGCCGATCCAGACCCGCCCCGTCGCATCTTCCTGCACCGACTGCAGCCACTGGGTGCCATCCACGCCGGTGCGGTGCTGGGTGACCCGGCCACTGACCGGATCGAACTTGTCCAGCGCGCCGTGCGTGCCGACCGTCCACACCCCGCCATCGGCGGCCGCGGACATGCCCAGCACGTAGCCGTTGCGCAGCGAGGTCGGATCATCCTCCAGCCGCGACAGCACCGAGAACTGCCACCAGCGCGGCAACAGGTGCCACAACCCGCCGTTGATGCTGGCCAGCCAGATCCCGCCTTCGCGGTCTTCATAGGCCCCGGTCCAGTTCGGTCGCACCTGGCCGCGCGCCACCGCGCTGTACAGCGGCACCTGCTGGAACTGGTTGTCGTAGGCCCGGCCCAACCCGGACCGGGTATCCAGCCAGTACCCGCCCTGCTCGTCGCGCAGCATCATGCCCAGCACCTGGTCGCCGGCGCCAACCTTCCACGGGGCCTGCTCGACGTGTCCGTCCGGTCGCCGCACCAGCACCCCGGCATTGGTGCCGATCCACAGGCTGCCGTCGATTTCGGCGGTCAGGCCGTTGATCACCTGCGCGGGTACATCGTGGCTGGCCACGCGCTCGAAATCGCGCCCGGTCCAACGCGCCAGGCCCGCCTGCGTACCCACCCACAGGCTGCCATCGCGGGTGGTGGCCAGCTGGGTCACCGAGGCGGCGGGCAGGCTGCGCGGGTTGCCGCGCTCGGGCATGAACCGGGTTATGTGGCCGTCGCGGTCAAGACGGTGCAGGCCGCCTTCGTAGGTGCCGAACCACACCGTGCCATCGGCGGTGGAGGTGATCGACCAGATCGTGTTGCTGCCGATCTGCGGGTGGCTGGCACGGTCGAAGAAGCGCAGTTCGCGCCGGTCGGCCGACATCATCGCCAGCCCGGCGTTCTCGGTGCCGATCCACAGCTGGTTGCGCGCGTCCACATGCACGCTCCACACGTGGTTGTCGCGCAGCCCGTCCTCGGCACGCCACACCCGGTAATTGCGCCCGTCGTAGCGCGCCAGCCCATCGTTGGTGGCGATCCAGAGGTAGCCATAGCCGTCCTCGGCCATGCGGTTGACCGTGTTGGACGGCAACCCGTCGAACACGGTCAGCTGGCGGGGTGTTGGCGGCACGGGCTGGGCGTGGCCAAGGGTGGACCACAACCCTGCAATCCCGATCAGGAGCAGCCAACGCAAAAACACCACTGGTGGATCCCCCCATCGTCCATGGATGCATGCCAGGGCGGCGGGCGCGCGTTGTCGCGGGCGCACCGGTCCTGGACCAGCCCGCATGGTAAACGGTTCGTTACGCGGCGACGATCCGCCCCGCCTGGCGCGCGGCGCGCACTGCCGCCAACAACTGCTCGCCGCTGGCCGGCTTGTGCAACAGGTCCACCGCACCGGCCGCCAGCGCCTGCGCGGCCAGGCCAGCCTCGCAGCGGGCGGTCACCACCACCACCGGCACCGTGCACGCCTGCGCGCGCAGCATGTCCAGCAGCTGCCACCCATCCACGCCGGGCAGGTCCAGGTCCAGCAACACCACGTCGAACCGCGCCACGGCCAGTTCCCCCAGCGCCGCCAAGGCATGCGCGGCGGTCACCACGTGTGCGCCGCCGGCGGCCAGCAGCGCGGCGTGCACTTCGGCCACCAGCGCGTCGTCTTCCACCAACAGCACCTGCCCGCCGCGGCAGGGCGGCGCCCCGTTGCTGACCGGGCCTGCGCTATCGGGCGCGTCGGTTTCGCATCGGCCGCCTGCGGTCATCGGCAGGCTCAACACCACCTGCCAGCCGGGCCCGGGGCCGCACCACAGGCTGCCGCCCAGGGCGTGCACGCAGGCGCGGGCAGGCTGCAGGGCCTCGCTGGACAGCGCCGCGGCCGGCAGCGGGGTGGCCGGGGTCGCCAATGCCTGGATGTCCACCCGCAGACCGCTGCGGCCAGGCAGCCAGTCCACGCGAACTGATATCCGGCAGGCGCACAGCGTCTCCACCAGCGCATCCAGCACCCGCTGCAGCAGTTGCTGCAGCCGCTGCGGGTCGGTATGCATCGGCGTGGCACCGGGCAGGTGCAGGTGGACGTCCAGGCTGCTGCCGTGGGCGCGCAGGTCCGGCTGCATGCGGTGTTGCCAGCGCGGCAGCAACGCCACCAGGTCAACGTCGATGCAATGCAGCGGCAGCCGCCCCGCCTCCATGCGAGCGTCATCCAGGGCCTGGTCCACGATCGCCAGCAATTGCCGGCCGCCCCGCTCGATCCGCTGCAGCCGCTGCCGTTGCTGGGGGTCCAGCGACGAAGCCAGCAGCAGTTCGGTCATGCCCAGCACGCCGGTCAATGGCGTGCGCACTTCATGCCCGAAGGTGGCCAGGTAGCGCGTCTTGGCCTGTGCGGACTGCTGCGCCCAGGCGTGCCGCTGCGCCACCGCCCGGCGCGCCCGCGACCGGGCAAGGCTGCGCCAGCCGGCCCATGCCAACAGCGCCAGCAACGCGATGGCGCCGACCGCGCGCGCCGTGCGCGGCCCCGGATGCTGCCAGCCACCTGGCTGCACATGCAGGGCCAGGGTGTGCACTGCCGACCACGGGCCCTGGCCACTGCGTTCCTGGTACTCCAGCACCTGCAGACCCGGCGGCAACCGTGGAAAATCAATCGTGCCGCGGCTGCGGGTGCGGCGCCATCCGCGTTCGCCATCGCGCAGCCGGAAGCGGTACTGCTGGCCCGGATCGAGCTGCGCCGACAGCACCCGCGCGGTGATCTGGATATCGCGATCCTCCGCATGCAGCTGCAGCGGTGCCAGCGACGGCAGCGTGAGCAGGCGCGCATCGCGGCGCACCTGCACCCGCTCGATCACCAGCGCCGAAGGCACCGCCGGTTGCGCCAGCAGCGCAGGATCAAACGCCATCGCGCCCTGCGCATCGATGGCCAGCATGCGCCCGCCATCGGCCTGCAGGCTGGCCTGCAGCAGTGCTGCGGGAATGCCATCGTCGCGCGTGTAGAGGCGCACCTGGCGCCGTGCCGGCACCACCCGCAGCAGCCCGTGGTTGGAAGTGCCCCACAGCATGCCGTCGGCATCGGTGGCCAGGGCGCGCACGGCGTATGCCGGCAGCCCATCGCGGTGGTCCAGGCGCAGGCTGCGGTGCAGGCGATCGCCTTGCCATCGGTAGCGTTCAAGCACGCCGGCCGCCGCCACCCACAGCGCGCCATCGGCGGCGACGTGCAACGCGGTGATGTCGCGCGGTGCCCCCGCCACCGGCTGCAGCCGTCCGCCGCGCCACCGTGCCAGCCCGTGGCCGCCGCCCAGCCATACGCCCCCATCGGCGGCGCAGTGCAGCGAGAGTGGTCCGTGCCCGTGCACCGCGTCCGCCGCCTGCAGGGCCCAGCGCACCTCGCGCCGCCGCGCGATGCCGCGGCGCTCAAGCGTGCCGTCGTGGATGCGCCAGTACCCCTCCCGCGCACAGTCCAGCTCCACGCTGGTACGTCCGGGTAGCGCTGAAAAGCCATCCAGCCCACGCCGTCGCAGCGGGGCCGGCTGCCGATCGAACTGCCACCAGCGTGGCGGCAGTCGCCATACGCCCAGATGGCGGCCCAGCAGCCAGGCCCCGCCGTAGCGGTCTTCAAACACGCGATGCAGGCGGGGAGGCACGCCACCACCGGCCGCCGTCAGCGACACCGGCGCCGCGCCACCGCGACCGCCACCGGCCGGCTGCCGCCATACCTGCCCGCCCCGGGCCAGCCAGTGCGCGCCCTCGCCACCGATGCCCAGCAAGTGCCCGTGCAGCGGGGCCGACACCGCCTGCAGCGCACCGATTCCCTGCCCCTGCCATTGCCCCACGGCCGTGCTGATCCACGCCATGCCGGCGGCGTCCACGCCCAGCCCGGTGATCGCTGCACGCGCCACGCCGGGATCGGGCGGCCGATGAAAGCGCCCCGTATGCCAGCGCGCAAGCCCGTGCGCAGTGCCGATCCAGAGCACCCCGTCGCCGTCGCGCACCAGATGCTCCACATCGCCCGCCGGCACGCCATCGTCACGCAGGGTTGGCAGGAACTGGCGCAGGCGCTGCTGCGGATCGAGCCGGAACAATCCCGCCCAGCGGGTGCCGACCCACACCGTACCATCGGCATCGGGCAGCACCGCACCGATGGGCACGCCGGCCAGCGCCGGGTGACGCGCGCCGCCAAAATGGTCGATGCGGGTGCGATCGGCCGACATCCGCATCAGCGTGCCGTAGCCGCTGCCCATCCACAGCTGGTCGTGTGCGTCCACGGCGAGACTCAGCAGCTGGTTGTCGGCCAGTCCCTGCTCGCGTCGCCACACCCGGAACTGGCGGCCATCGAAACGGGCCAGGCCATCGTCGGTGGCGAACCAGAGATAACCGTGCCGGTCCTGGACAACCTGGTGCACCACATTGGAAGGCAGGCCGTCGGCGGTGGAAAAGCGCACCGCCTCGGGCAGGCGCGCCGCGGCCGCGCCGGAAAGCCACACCAGCACCAGCACCAGCAGCCGGCCCAGGCATGCCGGCCGGGTTCTCATTGCGCCGCCCGGCAGTGCACCAACGCAGCATGCAGGGCCGCGTGCGCCACCGGCAGCCGTACGAAGGCGGTGTAGCCGGCCGCCATGACGTCGCGCTCTACATTGGGGTCGGCGCGTGCGGTCAGCGCCAGCCGTGGCACGCCCGGCCACCGACGGGCCAACCAGCCACCCGCCGATGCATCGCCGATGCGCAGGTCCGGATCGGTGGCAAGCAGCTGCCACGGCGTCACCGGCCCGGCGGCCAGCGCCTCCCAGTCTTCGCAGCGCACACCCACCGTGCAACCCAGCGCGCGCAGCAATGCGGCGATGACCTCGGCCATCTCCACATCGGGCAACAGCAACAACACCGATACGTTCGACAACGGCGTGTTGCCGCTGGCACCGGTGTGGCGCGGTGTCGGCGTCGGTGGGGCGGTGGTTGCCAGGGGCAGCCACACCTGGAAGCGCGTGCCCTTGCCCGGGTGGCTGTCCACGGCGATATCCCCTCCCATCGCCTGGGCCAGTTCGCGACTGATCGCCAGCCCCAGGCCGCTGCCCCCCTGACCCGCCGCGGTGCCGGCACCATCGGCCTGTTCGAAGCGCTGGAACAGGCGCTTGACCTGATCGGCGCGCATGCCTGGCCCGGTGTCGGCCACCACCAGCTGCAGGCCCTGCCCGCCCGCGCCGGCGCGCACCGAAACGTCCACGCGGCCGCAGGGAGTGAATTTCACGGCATTGCCCACCAGGTTGAGCAGGATCTGGCGCAGCCGCTGTGGATCGCCCAGCAGCCAGTGCCGCTCGTCCAGGTGGCTGCTCCACTGCAGTTGCAGGTGCTTGGCATCGGCCACCGGCACCATCAGCGCATGCAGCTCGCGCAGCAGCAGCACCGGCGAGAACGCCACGTGGTCCAGCTGCAACCGCCCGGCTTCGATGCTGGCCAGATCCAGTGCGTCGTCCACCAGCTGCACCAGGTGCAGGCCGGCGCGGCGCAGGCTGTCGGCCTGCGCGCGCTGCGGCGGCGACAACGGGCCTTGCAGCAGTAGTTCGCTCCAGCCCGAAACGATCGTCATCGGGATGCGGATACGCCCTCCCAGGCGGCCCAGGAAACGGGTCCGCCGCGCCGATGCCTGCTCGGCCAGGCCACGGTGCAGGCGCGCCTGTCGCCGGTCGCGACGCTGCCGCAACAGGCAGGTGGCCAGCCGCCCCAGCACGACCGCCGCCAACAGTGCCGCCAGCGTCAGCCCCAGCGTGCCGGTGGTGGTCTGCCACCACCCCGGTGCAACGGACAGCGCCAGTTCGTGGGGCATCGACCACGCACCATCGGCATGCCTGGCCTGCACGGCAAGCCGGTACTCGCCGGCCCCCAGGCCGGCAAAGGTGCGCAGTGCCACCGGCCCGGTATCCACCCAGTCCAGGTCCTGCCCGACCAGTCGAAAGCGATGCTGGATGCGATCGGCATCGCCGGGGCCCAGCAGGTTGACCGCGACCTGGATGTGGCGGTCGGTGCTGGTCAGCAGCACGGGCCCCAGGCCGGGGCGGAACGTCAGCGGGGCGCCGTTGCGCTCGACCCGCACTGCATTGATCACCAGCACCGGCGGCGGTCGCGGCAGCGGCACCGCCGCCGGTTCGAGCAGCAGCAGCCCGCCTTCGCGCACGGCGGCGGCCAGCGCACCGGTGCCAAGCCGCACCAGGCGCTGGGCAAGGATTTCCTGCACCGGCAGGCCGTCGGCGCTGTCCAGCACGCGTACGCGCCCCTGGACCGGATCCAACCGGATCAAGCCGCGCGCCGCGCCTGCCCAGACGATGCCCTGGGCATCCACCACCAACGCATCGGCGCGCAGCAACGGGTAGCCGGCGGCGGCATCGAACCGGCGCACCCGGTGCAGCGTGCGTCCGTCCCACCGATGCTGCTCCACTGCATCCTGGCGGCTGACCCAAAGACTCCCGTCGTCGGCCTCCGCCATCGCCGCCACCGCGCTGCCGTGGGGTTCGGCGGCGATGAAGCGCGCATGCGTGGCATCCCAGTACTTGAGCCCCTCGCGATCCGTGGCCCACAGCACGCCGTCGCGGCTGCACAGCAACTGCCGTCGCGCCATGCCGGCGCCGAGCCCCAGCGCGGTGGGCGCTTCGGCGAGCCGACGTTGGCCGCGCGATGACCATTGCTGGATCTGCCCGGCCGCGGCCAGCCACACACTGCCGTCCGGGCAGGCCTGCAGATGCAGTCCGCCGGCGCCCGCGCCCGCCGGCAGGGCCAGCGCCCAGCGCCGGGTCCCGCCGCGTGCGGGGTCATAGCGCATCATCTTCCCGGCGCTGGCAAGCCAGAGGCGGCCGGCGGGATCCTCCGCCAGGCCCACCGGCTGCAGGCCGGTGCCGGCTTGGGGAAAATTCAGGTGATCGCTGCTTGCGCCGGTGCGCAGGTCCAACCGCTGCAGCCGGCCCTGGCTGCCTGCCACCCACAGCCGTCCGTCCGCCGCCCCGGCAAGGGCCAACGCATCGTGGCTGCGGATGCCGGGAAGGCCCTCGCCGGCCACGGGCAGCGCCGTGAACTCACGCCAGCGCGCAGGCAATCGCCACAGCCCATGCACCCGGCTCAGAAACCAGATGTCGCCGCCGCGGTCCTGCACTGCCTGATGTATCTCCACCGCAGCGGCCGCAGGGGAACGCGCTGGGCCCGGGTTCCGCGCTGCAGGTGCAGGCCCGTGGCCTGTTGCTGCCACAGCGCACCATCGGCGCTGCGCAGCAACGGACGCCGGGGCGTGGGCGCCACCGCCGATGACCGTTCGGTGGCCTCCACCCAGGTACGGTCGGCGCTGCTGACATGGATGCCGCCGCGCGGATCCGGCCACAGCGCCTGTATGGCGCCGTCGGCGCCAGCGGCCGTGCCGGCGCGTTGCAGCCGCCCCTCGGCAAAGCGCCGCAGCCCGTGCGAGGTTCCCACCCACAGGCGCCCGGCATGGTCGATGGCCAGCGCCGTGACGCTGTCGGCGGCGGCATCCACCCATTCCCAGCGGGCACCCTTGGCAGGCAGCCTGTACACCCGATGATCCGAACCAATCACCCACAGGGCACGGTCACCGCCGCCGGCAATGGCATGGATGGTGCCGCTGCGCACCGCTTGCGGTGCCTGTGCATCGGCGCGCTCGAAACGGCGCCGGTCGGCGTCCATCATCACCAGGCCCTGCGATACGGTGCCCAGCCACAACCGGTCGGCAGCGTCGATATGCAGCGTGCCGATCTCGACATCGGGCAAACCGTCTTCGTGCCGCCACAGCCGCGACCGCCGTCCGTCAAACCGCAGCAGGCCCTCGCTGCCGGCCAACCACAGGTAGCCGGTTGCATCTTCGGCCATCGCACGGATGCCCGTGGTGGGCAGACCGTCGATGACACCCAGCTGGCGCGGCCAGGGCAGATCGAGCACGGTCGCCAGCAGCGTCCACGGCCAGCTTGCCAGCAGCAGCCCGGCCAGCCAGCAACGGCCGACCCGTCGCCCGATCCTGCGTACGGCCACGCGTCATTGAAACCAGAACACATTCATCGCCGGGACAATAGAGCGATGCGACGAAGAACACAGCCCATCAACCGGAACGACGTCACATCCCGGCAAATTTCAGATCGCATCAATCCATCAATACCAACTGACGCAACCTATACCAAGGGGCGTACTCAGCTCTCCCGCTGGCGCAGCGCACGTGCCTGGGCTATGGCGTTGATCAGCAGGTCGCCCGTCACCGGCTTGCGCAGGAAACCGTCGAAACCGCCTTCCAGCACCTGCTGTTCGGCATAAGCATCGGATCGGGCGGTGACGGCGATCAGCGGCAGTTCGTAGCCCATCGCACGCAGCTGGCCGGCAATGGCGATACCGTCCAGTGCGGGCAGGTCCAGGTCCAGCAGCCCCACATCGAAGCGGCCGGCAGCCACTTCGGACAGGGCCGCCAAGCCGTGCAGCACATGCACCACCTCGTGGCCGCGCGTGCGCAGCAGCCCGGCGATGACATCGGCCACGGTGGGATCGTCTTCCACCAGCAGCAGCCGCAAGGGCGGCAGCTGGATCCGCGCGGTGTCTGGGGCATGGCTGGCCACGTTGCCCTGCTGCTGTGTCCACGGCAGCGGCAACCGCACGCTGAAACGCGCGCCGTGTCCCGGGCGGCTGTCGATATCAATGCGCCCACCCATCGCCACCGCCAGTTCCTGGCAGATCGCCAGCCCCAGCCCGCTGCCGCCATAGCGCGACGCGGTGCGCGGGCCATCGGCCTGTTCAAAGCGATGGAACAGGCGTTGTTGTTGTTCGGTGTTGATGCCCGGCCCGGTATCGGACACGTCGAACACGATGCCCATGCCGTCTTCCAGCAGTTCCGCGCCCAGGCCCACATGCCCCCGCTCGGTGAACTTGATGGCATTGCCGAGCAGGTTCATCAGGATCTGGCGCACGCGCATTTCATCGCCACTCACCTGCACCGGCCCGGGCAGGTTGAAGCTGCGCTCGAACGCCAGCCCGCGATGGTGCGCCATCGGCTCCATCAGCGCCTGCACCTGGGCCAGCATCGACATCAGATCGAACGGACGGATGTCCAGCTCCAGCCGCCCGGCTTCGATCCGGGCCAGGTCCAGTGCATCGTTGACCAGCCGCAGCAGATGCGTACCGGCATGCTGGATGGAGGCGGCATAACCACGTTGCAGCTCATCCAGCGGCGTGGCCAGCAACAGTTCGCTCATGCCCAGCACGCCGGTCATTGGCGTGCGGACCTCGTGGCCCAACGTGGCCAGGAACTGGCTTTTGGCCTGCGAGGCCTGCTCGGCGATCTGCTGTTTGTGCACGGTGAGCTGCCACTGCTGGCGGCGGCGCAGGCGCGCGCGCGCCACGTACACCACCGTCGCGGCCAGCAGCACCCACAGCAACAGGTACGCCAGGATGGCCCAGCCGCTGCGCCACCAGGGCGGCAGCACGTCCACGCTGAGTGTGCGCGACGGTGTCCATTGGCCCTGCGGCGTGGCCGCCTGCACGTCGATGGCATACCGCCCTGCGGGCAGCCGCGACAGCAGGCGTTCGCCGTCGGCGGCCTGCATCACCCAGTTCTGGTCATACCCGGACACCCGGTAGCGGTAGCGGTTGCCCTGCGGATTGGCGAAAGACAGCAACCGCGCGGTGATGATCAGGTCGCGGTCCTGCGGGCCCAGCACGATCGGCGCATCCGGCGGCAGCGACTGCTGGCCTTCGGCGTCGTCGCGGCGTACCTGCAGGTTGTCGATGACCAGGTGCGAAGGCGGCAAGGGCAGGTCTGCCGCGTCCGGATCGAATCCCACCAGGCCGGTCGCGGTGACGGCCAGCATCCGCCCATCGGCCGCGCGTACCGGCGGTCGCCCGCTGAACTCCACGTCGGGCAGGCCATCGCGCTCACCGTAGATGCGCAGCCGACGCTGCGCGCCATCCCAGCGCACCAACCCTCGCGGCGTGGTGGCCCACACATGGCCCTGCTTGCCGGCCACCACCCCGCCCATCGATACCGCCGGCAGGCCCTGGGCCGCGCCGACGCGCTCGCGCAGGGTCATGCTCAATCCATCCCAACCGTAGCGCTCAAGCGCCCCGTTGCGCGCCAGCCACGCTTCGCCCGGCCCGTTCCAGGTGATGTCGTAGATGCTGCCGCGCGAAATCCCCGGCACCTGCTCGAAGCGGCCCTCGTTCCAGCGCAGCAGGCCCATGTCGCCCATGATCCAGAGCTGCCCGCGCGGGTCGAACAGCATCTGCTCGACCGGGTTCTCGGTCAGCCCGCGGCCTTCGTCGATACCGATGGTCTCCAGCACATTGCCCTGCGCGTCGCGCCGCTGGATGCCGTGGCTCATGATCGACAGCCACAGGTCTCCGTTGGGCGCCTGGCGGATCAGGTCGATGCGCTGGCGCACATCCGAGCCGCCGCCGATTTTCCATTCGCGCAGCTGGCCGGTCCGCGGCTGGTACAGGCCCAGCCGCCCGCCACGCCCGATCCACAGCGCGCCATCCTGGCGTGGCAGCACCGACCAGATCGCGCCCACGCCCACTTGTTTGTCATCGGCGATCTGGCGCAGGGTGCCCTGCGCATCCAGCTGATAGATGCCGTGCGCACCGCCGATGTAGAAATCGTTGCCGGCAGCGGCCGCGCTCAACAGGTACACGCTGTCCAGCGGTTTGCCGTCGAGCTGGTACCAGGTGGAGAAGCGCTTCCACCCGGGCGGCAGATACGCCAGGCCCTGGGTCAACATGGCAATCCACAGCCCGCCTTCGTGGTCCTGCAGCATGTCCAGCACGCCGCTGCGCGCGGTCAGGAATCCGCTGCCGGCGTCACCGGCAAGCAGGTGCACGCTTGCCTGGTCGCCGCGGTACAGGCCATCGGCGGTACCCAGCCAATAGCCGCCGTTGCGATCATGGATGACCGTGGCCGCGCGTACATCGGCGCTGAGCGTCCAGGGCGCCTTGCGCACGCTGCCATCGGCCCCGATCCGGAACAACCCGCCTTCGGTACCGGCCCAGACCGTGCCATCGGCTTCGCGGGTCAGGCGGAACACGCTCTTGCCGCCCAGCAGCGCCGGTGCGATACGGTTGAAACGCTGCCCGTCCCAGCGCGCCACGCCACTGCCGGTGCCCACCCAGACATGACCATTGGGGTCGGCCAGCAGACTGTAGATGGTGTCATCGGGGAGGCTGGTGGGGTCACCGGGATCGGCGTGGTACTGCACCAGGCTGCCGTCTTCCCCGCGCCGGCAGATGCCATGCCGGTTGGTGCCGATCCACAGTGACTTGGCCGCATAGGCCAGCGACCAGAACTGGCCATCGCAGCGCGCGTTGAGTTCGGGGAAGTGCTGGAAACGTGCACGCCCCGGTGCCAGCATGCTCAGGCCAACCCCGTTCACCCCCACCCAGACCCGATCCAGCGGATCCACCAGCAGGGTTTCCACTTCGTTGCCGGGGATGGAGTCGGGGTCGGCCGGATCATGCCGCCAGACGCGCAGCCCCACGCCATCCACCCGCGCCAGACCGTCGTCGGTGGCCGCCCAGATGTAGCCCTGGCGATCCTGCGCCAGCGCCAGCACCATGCGCGAAGGCATGCCGTCGGCCGCACCCAGGCGGCGCATGCGCGGCGTCTCCGCCGATGTCCCTGCCGATGTCCCTGCGGCCCACGACGCCACCGGTACCAGGCACAACGCCAGTACCAGCAGCACGATGCCCGCGCAGCAACCACGCGTCCCCATCGCCATCCAGATCTCCCTGTAGCCGCAGATTGTCCCACAGCCCCCGCACCCGTAGGGATACGCCGGGCACCGGGCGTGGCCACCGCCCGTCCCGGAAAGTTGCACCACAATCTGTTGCAGCCATGACACTGCTGCCGGCAACGGTGCTGTGGGTATGATCGGTCCTGACTTCCATGACGCCCGGCCCATGATCCCGCGCCTGACCCTAGCCCTGCTGTTGTGCACCGCCCCGTGGGTGGCCCAGGCCGCGCCCGACACCTACCGGCTGGATCCGGTCCACACCCGGGTCCTGTTCGCGGTGGAGCACGCCGGCTTCTCCCACGCGCTGGGTACGGTGTCGGGCAGTGAGGGACGGCTGACGTTCGATCCGCAGGACTGGTCGGCGGCGACGTTGAGCGTGACCGTCCCGATCCAGCGCCTGGACCTGGGCGACGAAAAATGGAACACGGCCACGCTGGCACGCAACCTGCTCGATGCCGAACGGTTTCCCGAGGCCCGCTTCGTGTCCACCCGGGTCGAGCCGGTGGATGACACCCATGCCAACCTCATCGGCCAGCTCACCCTGCACGGGGTCACCCGCGAAATCAGCCTGGCCGTCACGCTCAATGCCCTCAAGCGCCACCCCTTGCCGCCATTCCGCCGCACCGCCGGGTTCTCGGCCACCGCCACGCTCAGCCGCAGCGCGTTCGGCGTGGCCGGTTGGCCGTCGATGATCGGCGATGAGGTGCAGCTGCGGATCGAAGCCGAAGCCGTCCGCGACAGGAATGCCGCCGATCCGCAGGACGATGCCGCGCCCCTTCCCCCCGCTCCACAGCCGGTCGAGGAGACCACGCCATGACCGCCAAGAACACCGCCACCCGCTGGGGCGGCGTCAGCCAGACCCTGCACTGGTTGATTGCCCTGCTGATCCTTGCCTTGGGCATCGTGGGGCTGACGATGGGCGAGTTTCCCAAGACGCCGAAGTATTTCTGGATCTATACGATGCACAAATCGATCGGCATCACTGTGCTGGCGCTGGTGGTCACGCGCCTGGCCTGGCGCCTGTATGCCGGCGCACCGGCACCGGTGCCGGGCACGCCAACCTGGCAGGAACGCATCGCCTCGGCCACCCATTGGCTGCTGTATGTGCTGATGTTCGCCATTCCCCTGTCCGGCTGGCTGTACGACTCGGCCAGCGGGCTGCGCCCGTTCCGCTGGTTCGGGCTGGTTGACGTGCCCAAGCTGACCGGCCCCGATGAACGCATCACCCAGGTCTCCCATGCCATCCACGAGTGGGGCTTCTGGGTGCTGATCGCGGTGGTGCTGGCCCACGCCGGCGCCGCGCTTTACCACCATTTTTACCAACGCGATGCCACCCTTGCGCGCATGCTGCCGCAACGCTGGCTTGCTTCCCCCCAGAAGGATTGACGATGAACATCAAGCTCACCACTCCCGCGGCCGTCGCCGCTGCCCTGGCCGGGCTGATGGCCGCCGCACCGGTGCTGGCCGCCGACTACGTGCAGGCACCCGGCTCGGTGCTGGTGTTTGCCACCAAGTACGACGGCGAAGTGTTCACCGGCAGCTTTCCCGGCTTTGATACCAAACTCAGCTTCGACCCGGCCAAGCTGGACGGTTCCAAGCTGGAAGTGACCATTCCGCTGGCCGGTGCCAAGAGCGGCAACAGCGACCGCGATTCGACCCTGCAGGGCGCGGACTTCTTCAACGTCGGCAAGTTCGCCCAGGCCAAGTACAGCGCCAGCAAGTTCCGCGCGCTGGGCAACAACCAGTACGCCGCCGACGGCACCCTGGAGCTGCGCGGGGTGAGCAAGCCGGTCACCCTGACCTTCACCTGGACCCCGGGCGCACAGCCGGTGCTCAACGGCAAGGCCACGGTCAAGCGCCTGGACTTCGGCGTGGGCGGCGGCGACTGGGCCGACACCAAGACCATCCCGAACGAAACGGCGATCAGCACCAAGGTCGTGCTGAAAGCGAAGTAAGGCCCCCCGGTAACGCCGACCGTTGGTCGGCTGGCCGGGGCACCCATCGAAACCGGGAACCGCCAGCCGTCGGGGGTCCCCGGGATTGCGCCCGCTACGGCAGCCGGCCAACGGTCGGCGCTACCGGATCATGGGGCTCCGAGCCAGGCCTGCACCGCGGCCAGATCGAACGGCCAGTCCAGTTCCCGTCCCTGGGCGTCGCGCAGCACCGGCACGCGCAGGCCGTAGCGGGCCTCCAATGCCCCATCGTCATCGATGAAAACGCTGTCCAGCCCCGGCACGCGGGCCTGGGCCAGCACCGCCAGGGCCTGGTCGCACAAATGGCAGTCATCACGCTGGAACAAGGTAAACACCGGCCCACCCACCCTGGAAAATGTTGCGCCGCAATCATGGCTGGCGCCTGCGACAGCATAGAATAGTGCTCCATCCGATACCCGCAGTTTGGCAATCATGGCTGTCAGCACGTTCGACGTTTTCAAGATCGGCATTGGCCCGAGCTCCTCGCACACCGTGGGACCGATGAAGGCCGCCGAACGCTTCGTGCACCGCTGGTTGCTGGACCCGGGCCGCCTGCAGGACGTGGTGCGCATCCGCGCCGACGTGTACGGCTCGCTGGCCCTGACCGGGCGTGGTCATGGCACCGACAAGGCCGTGCTGCTCGGCCTGGAAGGCCAGCGCCCGAACCTGATCGACCCGGACATCATCCCCGAAACCCTCGAGCGCATCCGCGGCAGCAAGCGCCTGCGGCTGATGGGAACGCACGACATCGCCTTCGACGAGAAGCGCGACCTGGGCTTGAACAAGCGCCAGAAACTGCCTTACCACACCAATGGCATGCGCTTCACCGCCTACGATGCCGACGAGCAGATCATCGCCACGCGCGATTACTACTCCGTCGGTGGCGGCTTCGTGGTCAACCAGGACGATGCCGCCGACGACCGCATCGTGCCCGATGAAACCCCGTTGCCCTACCCCTTCAAGAGTGGCGATGAACTGCTTGCGCAGACCGCGCGCAGTGGCCTGAGCATCGCCCAGATGATGTTCGAGAACGAAAAGTGCTGGCGCAGCGAAGACGAAATCCGCGAACAGCTGCGCGAGATCTGGAGCGCCATGCAGGCCTGCGTGGCCCGCGGCATCCGCCAGGAAGGCACCCTGCCCGGCGGGTTGCATGTTTCCCGTCGCGCCCCGGCGCTGTACCGCGAACTGTCCTCCAAGCCCGAAGCGGCGATGCGCGACCCACTGACCACGCTGGACTGGGTCAACCTGTACGCGCTGGCGGTCAACGAAGAAAATGCTGCCGGTGGCCGCGTGGTGACCGCACCGACCAACGGCGCGGCCGGCGTACTGCCGTCGGTGCTGCATTACTTCGACCGTTTCTGCCCGGGCGCCAACGAACAACGCGTGTTCGATTTCCTGCTGACCTCCGCGGCCATCGGCATCCTGTACAAGGAAAACGCCTCGATCTCCGGTGCCGAAGTCGGCTGCCAGGGCGAAGTGGGCGTGGCCTGTTCGATGGCGGCCGGGGGGCTGGTGGCCGCGCTGGGCGGCAGCCCCAGCCAGATCGAGAACGCCGCCGAAATCGGCATGGAGCACAACCTCGGCCTGACCTGCGACCCGATCGGCGGGCTGGTGCAGATTCCCTGCATCGAGCGCAACGCGATGGGTGCGGTGAAGGCGATCAACGCCTCGCGCATGGCCATGCGTGGCGACGGCAAGCACAAGGTATCGCTGGACAAGGTCATCAAGACCATGCGCGATACCGGCCGCGACATGCAGGACAAGTACAAGGAAACCAGCCGTGGCGGGCTGGCGGTGAATGTCATCGAGTGCTGATCGCCCGGCGCTGGCCGCTCAGTGGACGCCCGCCGCGCGGGCGTTGTCGCGCACGGCCAGATCCTTGCCGACCTGGTAGCCGCCGGCCAGCATCAGCATGAGCAGCAGGGTCAGGGTAAGCACGATGGTCAGCGGGTCGCTGCCCTTGGCCACCGGCGCGGGTGGATCGCCGACCAGCTGATCCACCGCCACATCGAACGCCGCGGCGATGGCCATGCAGCTCTCGCCCGAACCGCGCCCGTCCGCTTCCAGCCGCTGCACGGTGCGGGCACTCAATCCGGCCACGCTGGCCAGGTGTTCCTGCGACCACCCGCGCTGTTGGCGCAGCTGCCTGACCTTTTCGGCGGAAAACTCCATCGGCTTGCTCCTGCAGGGAAAGGCGTCCAGTGTGCCGCCAGCGGGGTCCGGAACGCCACGACACCGGCACGACAGTGTCGCGACATGCGCCCCCTGGGTCCCGTACAGTCAAGATTCCCCCGTTCCGGAGACCGCCATGCGCATCCTGGCTGCCGCCCTGCTCGCCTGCCTGCCATTGACCTCCCTCGCCGCGGACACCTACGGCCCCCGCCTGGAAGGCTTCCACTACCCCTGGCCGGTCAAGACGTTCGACCTTGCCTCGCAGCGCCAACCGCTGCAGATGGCCTATATGGACGTCGCCCCGACGGGCGGGGCCGTCGGCACGGTGGTGCTGCTGCACGGCAAGAACTTCTGTGCGGCGACCTGGAAAGACACGATCACCGCACTCACCGCGGCCGGCTACCGGGTGATCGCCCCGGACCAGATCGGCTTCTGCAAATCCAGCAAGCCGGCGCGATACCAGTATTCGTTCGGCCAGCTGGCCGCCAACACCCATGCCCTGCTCGGCCACCTGGGCCTGGACGCGGCCCAGGTCGATCTGGTCGGCCATTCGATGGGCGGCATGCTCGCCGCGCGCTACGCGCTGATGTACCCGCAGCAGCTGCGGCACCTGGCGCTGGTCAATCCCATCGGGCTGGAAGACTGGAAAGCCAAGGGCGTGCCGTGGCGCAGCGTGGATGCGTGGTATGCCGGCGAGTTGAAGACCGGTTTCGACAGCATCAAAAAGTACCAGCTGGAGGTGTATTACAACGGCCAGTGGAAGCCCGAATACGCGCATTGGGCAAGCATGCAGTCACGCATGTACGACGGCCCGGGCAAGCAGGCGGTGGCCTGGAGCCAGGCACTGACCTCGGACATGGTGTTCAACCAGCCGGTGGTCTACGAGCTGCCGCGGATCACCGTGCCGACCACGTTGTTCATCGGCCAGACCGACCGCACCGCGATCGGCCGCGACCTGGCACCGCCCGCATTGAAGGCGACGCTGGGCGACTATCCGGCACTGGGCAAGGCGGCGGCGGCAGCGATTCCCGGCGCGACGCTGGTGACCTTCGATGATCTCGGCCATTCCCCGCAGGTGCAGGACCCGAAGCGATTCAACGCGGCGTTGTTGAAGGCGCTGAAGGAAACCCACCGGTAGAGCCGAGCAAGGAAACCCACCGGTAGAGCCGAGCCATGCTCGGCTGCATCTCCGACGCAGCCCGTGAACTCGTCCATCGCGCGAACAGCAGCCGAGCGTGGCTCGGCTCTACCCGCCCGTGAGCTCGTCCATCGCGCGAACAGCAGCCGAGCGCGGCTCGGCTCGGCCATTCCCCGCAGGTGCATGACCCGAAGCGATTCAACGCGGCGTTGTTGAAGGCGCTGAAGGAAACCCACCGGTAGAGCCGAGCCATGCTCGGCTGCATCTCCGACGCAGCCCGTGAACTCGTCCTTCGCGCGAACAGCAGCCGAGCGTGGCTCGGCTCTACCCGCCCGTGAGGTCGTCCATCGCGCGAACAGCAGCCGAGCGTGGCTCGGCTCGGCCATTCCCCGCAGGTGCAGGACCCGAAGCGATTCAACGCGGCGTTGTTGAAGGCGCTGAAGGAAACCCACGGTAGAGCCGAGCCATGCTCGGCTGCATCTCCGACGCAGCCCGTGAGCTCGTCCATCGCGCGAACAGCAGCCGAGCATGGCTCGGCTCTACCCGCCCGTGAGGTCGTCCATCGCGCGAACAGCAGCCGAGCGTGGCTCGGCTCTACCCGCCCGTGAGGTCGTCCATCGCGCGAACGGCAGCCGAGCGCGGCTCGGCTCTACCCGCCCGTGAGGTCGTCCATCGCGCGAACAGCAGCCGAGCGTGGCTCGGCTCTACGCGCCCGTGAGCTCGTCCATCGCACGAACAGCAGCCGAGCGCGGCTCGGCTCTACCCGCCACACGCGACACATTGCCTACCGCCGCACGATCGCCAGCACGTCATCCAGCAAGGCCGCCGCCGTAACCTCCGCACCCGCGCCTGGGCCCTGGATCAACAACGGCTGGGCGTGGTAACGATCGCTATGAATCGCAACGCGGTTGTCGGTCTGTGCGCCCCCCGCCAGCGGATGATCCAGCGGCAGGATACGCAGGCCCACCCATGCACCGTCATGGTCGAAACCGCCGACGAAACGCAGGCAGGCGCCCTGCGCGTGGGCCTGCTGCCAGGTCGCCTGCAGCGGTGCGTCCAGCAACCCCAGCTGTGACAGCGCCGCGTCCGCCGGCAGCGCCGCCAACGCGGCGGGCACCAGCGAGGCCACGTCCACCTGCTCGGCACGCAAGGCGATGCCGCTGGCACGGGCCAGGATCAGCAGCTTGCGGCGCACGTCTTCACCGGACAGGTCCACGCGCGGATCCGGCTCGGTGTAGCCGGCGGCCGCTGCCTGGCCAACCCAGTCGGAGAACGCCCGCTGTCCATCGTAGTGGTGGAACAACCACGCCAGCGAACCCGACAGCACCCCTTCCACGCGGTGGATGCGATCACCGCCGGCCACCAGCGCGCGCAGACTGCTCAGCAGCGGCAACCCGGCACCCACGGTGGCGCTGTCGCCGTACTGCGCATCGCCTTCCTCGCGGCCGTCGGCGATGGCCCGCGCACGCGCCAGCTGCGCGCCCTGGCCCAGCTTGTTGGCGGTGACCACGTGCACGCCACGCGCGAGCCACTGCTCGTGCCAGTTGGCGACCTCGTCGCTGGCGGTCGCATCGACCACCACATCGCCACGCTGCAGCCCGTCGGCCTCGGCCCAGGGCTGCAGCGCCGGCACGCTGCGCGCGGCCAGGTTGGCCTGCCGCAGTTCGTGCTCCGGCCCCAGTTCGCAGGCACGCGCGGTGCGCGAATTGGCCAGCCAGGAAAAAGCCGGCAATGCCACGCCGCGCGCCTGCAGCGACTGATAACGCTGCACGAACGCCGTGCCGACGGTGCCTGTGCCCAACAACGCCAGCCGGCGCGCCGGTGTGGGCACCAGGTTCAGTACCGCGCTCATGCATCCACCTGTTTACGCAGCGCCACCTTGGCCTGCTGGTCGATCACCGCCTGCGCACGCGCCAGCCCGGCCTGCAGGTCGGCCACCAGGTCCTCCGGCGCTTCGATGCCCACCGACAAGCGCAGCAGACCTTCGCTGATGCCCGCGTGCGCCCGCGCTTCGGGCGTCATCGCCGCATGGGTCATGGTGGCCGGATGCGCGACCAGGCTCTCCACCCCGCCCAGCGATTCGGCCAGGGTGAAGCATCGCAGCCCATCAACGAATGCACGCACCGCCGCATGCGGGTCGTCGCCCGGGCAGGAAGCGAGTTCGAAGGACAGCATCGCGCCGAAACCACTCTGTTGGCGCGCGGCGATGGCATGCCCGGGGTGATCGGCCAGGCCCGGGTAGTAGACGTTGGCGACCGCATCGCTGGCCACCAGCAGGTCGACCACCTCGGCGGTGTTCTCCTGGTGCGCGCGCAGACGTGCCCCCAGCGTGCGCAGGCCGCGCAGGGTCAGGAAAGCATCGAACGGAGAGCCGGTCAGGCCCAGTGCGTTGGCCCACCAGACCAGTTGCTCGTGCAACGCCGCATCGCGCGCGATCACCGCACCGCCCACCACATCGCTGTGGCCATTGATGTATTTGGTGGTCGAATGCAGCACCACGTCCGCGCCAAAGCTGATCGGCTGCTGCAGCGCCGGCGACAGGAAGGTGTTGTCCACCACCACCTTGGCACCGGCCTTGTGCGCGGCATCAATCACAAAACGCAGGTCGGTGATGCGCAGAAGCGGGTTGGACGGGGTTTCGACCAGCACCAGGGTCGGCGACTGCGCCAGCGCATCGGCCAGCGAACGCGGGTCGGTGAGGTCGGCGGTGATCAGGCCGAAGTGGCCCTTCCTGGCCAGGGCATTGAACAGGCGCCAGCTGCCGCCGTAGGCATCATGCGGCACCACCAGCGTATCGCCCGGTTGCAGCAGCGCGTTGAGCACCAGGTTGATCGCGCCCATGCCGGTGGAGGTGATCACCCCGCCCGCGCCGCCTTCCAGGTCGGCCAGCGCTTCACCCAGCAGGTCGCGGGTGGGATTGCCGCTGCGGGTGTAATCGTACTGGCGCTTGTTGCCGAAGCCATCGAAGCTGAAATTGGAGGACAGCACGATCGGCGGGGTCACCGCGCCGTGGGCGGTATCGCGGTCGATGCCGGCGCGCACGGCGGCGGTGACGCGGCTACAGGACGGCTCGGTACCGGTGGACAGGCTCATGCGGTTTCTCCCAGGGAACGGATGGCGTTGGCAAGGATCGCGTCGATGCGATCGGTTTCTTTCAAGAAGGCGTCGTGGCCGTAGGGCGAGCGCAACACGCGCAGGCTGCCGCGCGGGCCCAGCCCTTCGACCAGGCCGACGCAGTCGGCCAGCGGCACCAGGCGGTCGCCTTCCACGGCCACCACCACGGTGGGCACCTGGATGGCGGCGGGGTCGATGCGGTGCAGGTCGATCGATTCGGACAGGCGCAGGTAGGCATCCACCGGGGTGCGCGCGGCGTACTGCGCGCCGGCGGCATCCAGGTAGTCTTCGGCAGCCACCCGGACGCGGCCGTTGACCACTTCCGGCGGGGCATCGAAGCGCTCGCCGAATTCCTCCGGCGTGCGGTAGCTGAGCATCGCAAACTGCCGGGCCAGGACCAGCCCGTGGTTCTCGGCGCATTGCAGCTGGCCCAGCGCCACCGCGCGCCGCTGCAGCGCACGCCAGGCAGCGGCATAGGGATGCGGGCGGTGCGCGCCACTGACCGCCACCAGCTTGAGCAGGCGCTGGCGGTGGCGGATGGCGAACTGCTGGCCAACCAGCGCACCGTAGGAATAGCCCACCAAGCAGTGCAGCTGGGCGATGCCGAGATGATCCAGCAGCAGCGCCAGCGCGTCGGCCTGGTCGGCGGTATCGATGGGCAGGTCCAGCGCGCCATCGGCACCGATGAAATCGAACGCAAGGATGCGCTGCACTGCCGGATCCAGCGCGCGGCCGGCCGCGACCAGACCTTCAGCCCAGCCTTTTTCGGGGAATTCGGCGTTGGCGGCCACATGGCGGTGCGCGGAAATGCCCCCCGCCAGCACCACCACCGGCGCGCCGCTGCGGCCGACCAGCTCATAGCGCAGGCGCACCGGACGCGGCCCGTTGTGGCGCATCGTCAGCACGGCGGCGATTTCGCCGCGCACGGCGTTCAATCCGGCGTCGAGCGGAACGCTGATCGGGGCGAAGGCATCGATGGCAACAGTGGCGGCGGTGGCGAAACCCATGGCGGTATCCAAAGTAGGAAAGCGGCCATCGAGCTTTCGCGGAGCTCGCGTTCGAGGTGCACGCACGGTGCACGGGTCGAACCATCTTTCGGAAGACACCACGGTCTCCGCAGGATTTGGCACCTACGCAGGTCGCTTGCGCGCCTGCGGGCTGCCCCGGCTTCAAAGGGCCTGTCCCTCTGCCGGTCTCGATGGTGGAGCCACGATGCCAGCCCCGCCCGGGCATGTCAATCCTTTCATCGGGATGAAGCGATATAGTTTTTTCTCATCAGCCGGCAGGGCGGCCTGCCGCGCTTTCCTGAATGAAGGCAGTTGCGTACAGTCGCGCATCGCCCGTGGATACCCGCCATGCGCCCTGCGCTGCTGTTTGCCCTGCTGCTGCCCCCGCTGGTTGCCCTGGCGGCCCTGCCATCGACTGCCGCGTCGTGGCGTTCAGGTTGGGGCCTGACCGAACCGCCCGCCACGCCACAGGCCGCACCGGCGCAGAGGGGCGGACTGGCCACGGTTACCCTGGAGGGCGGTGGCCGCCGCTGGCAGGCGCGGGTGGACAACCACCTGGGCGGGCCGGTGCAGGTGGCGTTGCGCCAGCCCACAGGCGCCCCGGCGCTGCCCGGCCTGCCCTTGCAGACGGTGCTGCCCGGGTCGGCCAGCGTGGTGGTGACCCGGCTGCAGCTCGGCGCCGATACCCCGCGCCTGGACCTGCTGCTGGATGCCGTGCCGGGCGATCCCACCGCCACCCCGCAGGATGTGGCCTACCGGTTGCCGTTCGAGGCCAGCCATGTCCAGGTCAGCCAGGCCCCGCAGGGGCGCTTCAGCCATACCGATGCCGAGAATGGCGATGCGGTGGATTTCGCACTGCCTGAAGGCACTCCGGTCCTGGCCGCACGCGCCGGCCGGGTAATGCAGGTGCAGGGCAGCTTCCAGGAAAATGGCCGTGATCGGCTGGGCGATCGCGACCGCGCCAACTTCATCCGGATCCTCCACGAAGACGGCAGCATGGCCGTCTACGCCCACCTGCAGGCCAACGGGGTGCAGGTGCGCAGCGGCCAGCGGGTGGAAGCGGGCCAGCGCATCGGCCTGTCCGGCAACACCGGCTACAGCACCGCCCCGCACCTGCACTTCGTGGTCCAGGCCAACCGCGGCATGCAGTTGCGCTCGGTGCCGGTGCGGATCGTGGCCCCACAGGGCGAGCTGCATTTCGCCCGTGAGGCAGCGGGCGGCAGCGCGACGCCCCTGCCCTGACCCCGGCCGCGCCCGCCCCCGCTATACTGGACGGCTTATCTCCATGAAAAGCGCCCCGGGCGGGCGCGTCACGCCATGTCCGAAGTCGCTACCGAAGCTGCGCGTCGCCGCACTTTCGCCATCATTTCCCACCCTGACGCCGGCAAGACCACCCTGACCGAAAAGCTGCTGCTGTTCGGCGGTGCGATCCAGATGGCCGGCTCGGTCAAGGGCCGCAAGGCTGCGCGCCACGCCACGTCCGACTGGATGGCGTTGGAAAAAGAGCGCGGGATCTCTGTCACCTCCTCGGTGATGCAGTTCCCCTATGAAGGCAAGATCGTCAACCTGCTTGACACCCCCGGCCACGCCGACTTCGGCGAGGACACCTACCGCGTGCTCACCGCGGTGGACTCGGCGCTGATGGTGATCGACGTGGCCAAGGGCGTGGAAGAGCGCACCATCAAGCTGATGGAAGTGTGCCGCCTGCGCGACACCCCGATCATGACCTTCATCAACAAGCTCGACCGCGAGGGCAAGGAGCCGATCGACCTGCTGGACGAGGTCGAGAGCGTGCTCGGCATCCAGTGCGCGCCGGTGACCTGGCCGATCGGCATGGGCCAGCGCCTGAAGGGCGTGGTCCACCTGATCAGCGGCGAAGTGCACCTGTACGAACAGGGCCGCAACTTCACCCGCCAGGATTCGACCATCTTCCCGTCGATCGATTCGCCCGGCCTGGCCGAGAAGATCGGCGAGCGCATGCTGGCCGACCTGCGCGACGAGCTGGAGCTGGTGCAGGGTGCCAGCCATCCGTTCGAGCTGGAGGCCTACCTGGCCGGCAAGCAGACCCCGGTGTTCTTCGGGTCGGGCGTGAACAATTTCGGCGTGCAGCCGCTGCTGGACTTCTTCGTCGAACATGCACCGTCGCCGCAGGCGCGCGCCACCACCGGCCGGGTGATCGCGCCGCAGGAAAACAAGCTGACCGGCTTCGTGTTCAAGATCCAGGCCAACATGGACCCGCAGCACCGCGACCGCGTGGCGTTCATGCGGGTGTGCTCGGGTCGTTTCGCGGCCGGCATGAAGACCTTCCACGTACGCACTGGCAAGGACATGAAGCTGGCCAACGCGCTGACCTTCATGGCCAGCGATCGCGAGATCGCCGCCGAAGCGTGGCCGGGCGATGTCATCGGCATCCACAACCACGGCACCATTTCCATCGGTGACACCTTCACCGAAGGCGAAGCGGTGAGCTTCACCGGCATCCCGAACTTCGCCCCGGAACTGTTCCGGCGCGCGCGCCTGCGCGACCCGCTCAAGCTCAAGCAGCTGCAGAAGGGCCTGGCCCAGCTGTCCGAGGAAGGCGCCACGCAGTTCTTCCGCCCGCTGATGAGCAACGACCTGATCCTGGGCGCGGTGGGCGTGCTGCAGTTCGATGTGGCCGCCTACCGGTTGAAGGACGAGTACGGCGTGGAAGCCACCTTCGAGCCGGTCAGCGTGACCACGGCGCGCTGGGTAACCTGCAGCGACGAGAAGAAGCTGGAGGAGTTCCGCGAGAAGAACGCGGGCAACCTCAGCATCGACGCCGCCGGCCACCTGGTGTACCTGGCCCCGACGCGGGTGAACCTGCAGCTGGCCCAGGAACGTGCGCCAGAGGTACGCTTTGCCGCCACGCGCGAGGCGGCACACAGCATTTCGGTGTTCTGACCCACCCACTGAACAGGCACGCGTGCATGCGCGTGCCAACGCGGCGATGATAGGGGGGAGCGGGTCCCCCTCCCCGCACCGTCGATGGCCATGACCACAGTTGCTTCCGTCCGTGAAGAAATCGCCAGCGCCCTGACCCACGGGCTGGGCGCGGTTGCCGCGCTTGCCGCCAGTGCGGTGCTGATCACCCTGGCCGCGATCTACGGCGATGGCTGGCAATTGGCCAGCGCGATCGTGTTCGGGGTGGCGTTGCTGCTGCTCTACACCGCCTCCACGCTGTACCACGCCATCCAGCACCCGATCGCCAAGGGCCGGCTGAAGGTGTTCGACCATTGCGCGATCTACCTGCTGATTGCCGGCACCTATACGCCGTTCACGCTGATCGGCCTGCGCGGCGGTCCGTGGGGCTGGGGCATGTTCACCGCGATCTGGGCGCTGGCGCTGGCCGGGGTGATCTTCAAGCTGTTCTTCACCGGCCGCTTCAAGCTGCTGTCAACGATCATCTACATCGCGATGGGCTGGATGGTGATGGTGGCAATCAAGCCGATGTGGGCGTCGATCGATGCCTGGACGCTGGGTTGGCTGCTCGCCGGCGGGCTGTCCTACACGTTGGGCACGTACTTCTATCACCGTGAGTCGATCCGGTATTCGCACGCTATCTGGCACCTGTTCGTTATTGGTGGGAGCGTGTGTCATTTCGTTGCGGTGACTGCACAGATTCTTTGATTTTTTTGTATTTTTGCAGCTTTAACGGCAACGGCAACTTCAAGAGCCGGTTGCCGTCGCGCGTCGGGCCGGGTCGGTGGCGCCCGCGGCGAAGCGGTGGAGCAGTCGAGCGAAGCCAGGGCACTGCCGTGGGTGGGGGGAGTGAAGAGCATGCCGACCGATGATGGTCGGCACGGAGCGGAAGCGAAGCGCGGGGTCCAGCTCCTCTCCAACCTCCATCTCCCCAATTCCGATCCCGATCCCACACCCTGAATCCCGAATCCCGAATCCCAACCCCCACCCTGCATTCAATAGTCCACATCCCGAATCCGCGTTTGGCGACTCGAGAGCAGCCCTGCATGACATGGCGCTACGGGGTTTGTTGACGCAGCGGGGATCTGTCGGGGCGTGGCGCGGGTGGGTTTACGGGACCGTTGGGCGCCATGGATGGCGCTCACGAGCCTACACGGACGTACTTGCGGCGTGTCCCGTAAACCCACCCGCGCCGCGCCAACCAGCGAAACCTTCAGCCAAAGGCCGTTGCCGTTGCCGTTGAAGTCGACCTTGATCTTGATCCAAAGCTTCTAAAGAACAAAACACACACCGCCCTGACCAATGCTTCGCGTTGCCTGCACGATGCACCGGCAAGGATGGAGCACTTGAACACCGTCGACTCCCCCGCTCCGCCCCCCACGCCGCGCCGTTGGCAATGGCGCCGCCCTGGCAAACGCGGACAGCGCTGGCTGGCGATCCTGGTGTTCCTGTTCGCCGCCCTGTTGCTGCTGATCGCGCTGTGGGACTGGAACTGGTTCAAAGGCCCGATCGAACGCGCCGTCCAGGCCAAAACCGGCCGCGAATTCCACATCAACGGCGATCTGGACGTCGACCTTGGCCGTACCACCACCGTCCGCGCCGACCGCCTCACCTTCGCCAACGCCGACTGGGCCAAGACCCCGCAGATGGCCAGCGCAGACCGCGCCGAAATCGCCTTCCGCGTCTGGCCGCTCCTGCGCGGGCAGATCCACCTTCCTGAAATCCGCCTCACCCGCCCCGATCTCCTGCTTGAAACCGGCCCCGGCAAGAACACCCCGGGCAACTGGGATTTCCTGGGCCCCTCCACCGGCAACCCACCGCAACTGCAGCGCCTGCTGATCGACGACGGCCGCCTGCAGTTCCTTGACGCTGCCGGCCGCACCGACGTCCTGGTCGCCCTCAACAGCGGCAAACCACGCAACGCAGACAGTGCCCCGCCTCTGCTGGTCAAGGGCAAGGGACGCTGGAAAGGCAATCCGTTCTCGCTGGCCGGCAGCACCGAATCGCCACTGGAACTGACCAACAGCGACCATCCCTTCCGCATAAATCTTGACGGTCGCGCAGGCGCCACCCACGCCATCGCCAGCGGCACCCTGACCAACCCGTTCGCGCTGCGCACCTTCGACATTGAACTGATGCTCAGCGGTCAGGACATGGAAGACCTGTTCCCGCTGATCGGGGTGGCCATGCCGTCCACCCCGCCGTATCGGCTGAAAGGCCGACTCAAGCGCAACAATGCGATCTGGCGCTACGAGAATTTCACCGGCACCGCCGGCGACAGCGACCTCGGCGGCACCGCGCAGATCGACGTCAGTGGCGAGCGCCCGTTCCTCAAGGCGGATCTGGTGTCCAAGCGCCTGGATTTTGATGACCTGGCCGGCTTCATCGGTGCCCCACCCAAGACCGGTGCCGGCGAAACCGCCAATGCCGAGCAGAAGGCCAAGGCCGCCGCACTGGCCGCGCGCGCGCGGATCCTGCCCGACACCCCGTACGACCTGACCAAGCTGCGCGCCATGGATGCCGACGTGCGCTGGAAGGCGCAGCGCATCAACGCGCCCGCGCTGCCGCTGGACGACATGGATGCCCATCTCAAGCTGGAGGCCGGGCTGCTCCGGCTGGAACCGCTGAACTTCGGCGTCGCCGGCGGCGACATCCGCAGCACCATCCGTATGGACGCACGCAAGGACACCATCGCCACCCACCTGCAGGCCAGCATTCGCAAGGTCCAGCTGGGCAAGCTCATGCCCGACTCCAAGCTCGCCGAACAGGCGTCCGGCGGCATCAGCGGCGACGTCAACCTCACCGGCGGCGGCAACAGCGTGGCAGCCATGCTGGGCAGCGCCGACGGGACGGTCGCTGTGGGCATCGGCCGCGGTCATGTTGGCAACCTGGTCATGGAGCTGGCGGGCCTGGACGTGGCCGAATCGCTGAAATTCCTGTTCACCGGCGACAAGCAGATCCCGCTGCGCTGCGCCTTCGGCGACTTCGGCGTGGCCAACGGGGTGATGACCTCACGTGCACTGGCGTTCGACACCACCGACACCCTGATCATCGGCGAAGGCACCGTGGATCTCAAACAGGAACAACTGGACCTGCTGCTGCGCCCCCGCCCGAAAGACATCAGCATCCTGGCGCTGCGCTCGCCGCTGCGCATCGGCGGCAGCTTCAAGGATCCCTCGTTCCGTCCCGACTTCAAGGCGCTGGGCATCCGCGGCGCGATCGCCCTCACCCTGGGCAGCATCGCACCGCCGGCCGCGCTGCTGGCCACCATTGAAACCGGCCCGGGCAAGGACACCGATTGTGGCGGGCGTTACGCCAAATAGGTGTCGACCGTTGGTCGACACGCCATCCCGCCTTCTTCACCGCGTCTTCGTGCGCTGTCCAGCGCGCGTGTCAGCACGGCGCCAGCCCTGTCATCCCGCCACGATGTACTGCTGCAGTTGATCCAGCTTCTGCGCCTGCTCGTCGATCACCGACTTCACCAGGTCACCGATCGAAATGACCCCCATCACACTGCCACCCTCCATCACCGGCAGATGCCGGATGCGGTAGTCGGTGACCAGTTGCAGGCAGTGCTCCACCTGCTCGGACGGCGCCACCGTCACCACCTTGGGGGTCATGATGTCGCTCACCCGCGTCGTGCGCGAGGAACGCTCGTGCAGCACGATCTTGCGGGCGTAGTCGCGCTCGGACAGGATCCCGACCAGTTGCCGGCCTTCCATCACCAGCACCGCGCCGATGCCTTTTTCGGCCATCAAGCGGATCGCGTCGATCACCGCCGATTCCGGGCCTACCGCGAAAACCTCAGGGGACTTGCCTTCCAACAGCTGTCGTACCGTGGTCATCTCGCTGCTCTCCACCGATGGGATGCAGGCCTGAGTCTGCCACGATCGGTGCCTGCCAGGTGTCAACCACGTACAACGGCCGCTGTTTGGATTCCTCGTACAAGCGCCCCAGGTATTCCCCGATCAGGCCCAGCGCGATCAACTGCACCCCACCCAGGAACAGGATCGCCGCCATCATGGTCGGCCACCCCGCCACCCGGTCGCCGTACACCGCCGCCTTGGCCACCACCCACACCGCGAACATGAAGGCCACGCCGGCGGTCAGCAGCCCCAGGTAGGTGGTCACCCGCAGCGGTGCCGTGGAGAAACCGGTGATGCCCTCCAGCGCGAAGTTCCACAGCTTCCACAACCCGAACTTGCTGTCGCCCAGCACGCGCGCATGCCGGTGGTAGGGCAGCGCCTTGCGCCGGAAGCCCACCCAGCCAAACAGTCCCTTCATGAACCGGTGGCGCTCACGCAGTTGCCCCAGCGCCTGCAGCGCGCGCGGTGACAGCAGGCGGAAATCGCCGGTATCGGCCGGGATCGGCGTCTTGGATAGCCGCCCGATCACCCGGTAGAACGCGGCCGCCGTGCTGCGCTTGAACCAGCTTTCGCCGTCGCGCGCCAGGCGCGTGCCATACACGTTGTCGTAGCCCTGCCGCCACAGCGCGACAAACTCGGGAATCAGCTCCGGCGGGTCCTGGCCATCGGCGTCCAGGATCATCACCGCGCCGTCGTCAACGAAGTCCAGGCCGGCGGTGAGCGCGGCCTCCTTGCCGAAGTTGCGCGACAGCCGCAGCACGCCCACACGGGGATCGGCGGCCGCCAGGGCCTGCATCACCGCCCAGGTGGCATCACTGCTGCCATCATCGATGTACAACACCCGCCCATCGATGCCGTCCAGCCCCTCCAGCACCACGCGCAGCCGCGGATGCAGCAACGGCAGTGCCAGGGCTTCATTGTGGGCAGCGATGACCAGGGTGAGGCGTTGGGCAGTCATGCCGCGATTGTAGCCTTGCCCCGTCACGATCATGAATCGTCAGTCGTCGCCCAGGTATGCGGTGCCGCCCAGCTGCCGCGCCTGCCGCTGGATCCAGGCCGCGCGCCGCTGCACGAACGGTCCCGGCTGGGCGGCGTTGTAGCGCCGGGGCGCCGGCAGCACCGCGGCCAGCCGGGCACTTTCGGCCGGGCTCAGGCGCGCGGCATCCTTGCCCCAGTACTGGCGGGCGGCGGCCTGCGCGCCGTAGATGCCATCCCCGAATTCGGCGATGTTGGCGTACATCTCCAGGATCCGCGATTTGGGCCATAGCGCCTCGATCAGCACCGTGTACCAGACCTCCAGCCCCTTGCGGACCCAACTGCGGCCCTGCCACAGGAACAGGTTCTTGGCCACCTGCTGGCTGATCGTGCTGGCCCCTCGCAACCGCCCGCCCTTGGCGTTGTGGTCGCGCGCCTTTTCGATGGCCTGCAGGTCGAACCCGTTGTGCTCGGGGAAGCGCTGGTCCTCGGCAGCTACCAGCGAAATCGGCAGGCTCGGCGCCATCTGGTCCAGATCCCGCCACTGGTAATGCAGCCGGTAGTCCCAGTCGCCCTGTCCCAGTGCCTCGCCGTAACGCCACAGCATCACCGTGGACACCGGCGGGTCGATGAAGCGCAGCACCAGCACCTGCAGCACGCTGAAGGCGGCAAACAGGACCGGCAGCCAGAGCAGGCGTTTCCAGCGCCAGCGCCGCGGGCGCGGTGGTTCCAGGCCCGGTTCGGCCTTGAGGTTGCTGCGCTCTGCCCCCATTAGTGGTGCATCCTTTGCTTGCACGGTTGTCGGCGCATTATCCGGCAACTGCATCCCACTTCGCGCGCCCATAGAACGATGACTGCCCAATCCGACACCCTTGTCCGTTTCCTGCTCCCCGATGCCGGCGTCCGCGGCGTGCACGTACACCTCGACGCTACCTGGGCGGAAATCCTCTCGCATGCCGTCTACCCGCCGGGCGCCGTTGAACTGCTTGGCGAAGCCAGCGTCGCCTCGGCGCTGTTCACCGGCCACACCAAGGTCGACGGGCGCCTGTCGATCCAGCTGCGCAGTAACACGGCCATGCGCACCCTGTTTGCCGAATGCACCGCTGCCGGCACCCTGCGCGGCATCGTGCAGCTGGCCGACGGTGGCGACGCCCCGCGTGATCTGACCACCCTGGGCGATGACGCACTGCTGGCCATCACCATCGAGAACCCGGGCCTGGACCCGCGCGAACCGCAGCGCTACCAGAGCCTGGTGGAGCTGAGCGCGTCGGGCCTGGACGAAGCCTTCGAAGACTACTTCCGCCAGTCCGAGCAGTTGCCCACGCGCCTGCTGCTGGCCGCCGATGGCCACCGTGCCGCCGGCCTGCTGCTGCAGAAGCTGCCCGGCGATGAAGGCGACAACGACGGCTGGTCGCGCGCCAGCGCGCTGTTTGAAACCCTGGGCAAGCAGGAACTGCTGGACGTGGCCGGCAACGACCTGCTGCACCGCCTGTTCCATGAAGAGACCCCGGAACTGCTGGGTGAGCGGGCGCTGCGCTTTGACTGCTCCTGCTCGCGTGAGCGGGTGGAAGGCATGCTGCAGTCGCTGGGCCAGGAAGAAGCCCGCGCGGCCGCCGAACCGACCGGGGCGGTGGAAGTGCGTTGCGAATTCTGCGGGCAGGAGTATCACTTTCCGTTGACGGAGTTCGCCATACTGTTCAGCGAGTCCGGTGTTTCCTCGCCGGCACCTGAACGGCTTCAGTAATCGCCGCACGAGTTTTGTTCTGGGGAGAACGAAGACTTGTTAAGAATTCATAAACGCCCTAGGATCAGTGTCCCGCTTCGGCGGGAACTTGTGTTCACCGCTGCTGTCTGAGAGTTCCCATGCGCTCCCTTCTGCGTCTACCGCTGGCCCTTGTGATCGCCCTCGCCGCGATCACGGGCGCGCATGCGCAGACCAAGCCCCGCCAGGACAGCACGGTGCTGCCGGTGTGGAACAAGGGCAGTGGCAAGGTCGAAGCCCTGCTGTACCTGGAACCGACCGGCGAACAGGCCGTCGGCGCACGCTGGCACTTCGGCCGCAGTTCGCTCGATGCCGCCTTCGGGTTGTCGTCGGGCGATTCGCTCGGCTTGTTGTGCAACAGCAGCCGCGGCACCAGCATCAGCGGCCTGGCCAGTCATTGCATGCTGGCCAGCCTGGGCGATGACGACGACAACACCCCACTCAGCCGCCGGGTCAGTGGCACTGCCGCGTTCAACCGCCCCGGCGGTCGATTGGGCATTACCGCCGGCAGCGGCCGTGACACCCTGCCGGCCTGGCTGGCGGGCCCGAACAAATCACCGGCGCTGCGTGCCGAGCAGAACGACCTGACCGTGTTTGGCCAGAAGAACATCGGTCGCGAAGGCTTCGTATCCATCGGTGGCACCTACGCCAGAGCACGCCTGGTGCCGTTGTCCGACGCATCCCCGGCGATCGTGGACCGCTGGGACAGCAAGAGCCTGACCATCGGCGCCGGCTACGGCAATTTCAGCGGCAACATCATCGGCCGCGTGGTCGATGTCCCCGGCCAGCCGGGCAAGTGGGAAGGCCTGGGTGTCGGCCTCACCTGGCGCACGCCGTGGAGCGGCCAGCTCACCGTTGGGGCTGAAAACGTGGTGACCCGCGGCAAGAATCCGTTTGCCCCGCGCAATGAAAGTACCGACGAAGGCACGGTGCCTTACGTGCGTTACGAGCAGGATCTGTAAACGGCCTGCGCCCTGCGGCGCGGCACCGACAGCAGAAAACGCGCCCAGGGGCGCGTTTTTTTTGCCCTGCGAAGCGGCACCGCGTGCCTGCAACCGTGCGCGCGCCGCAGTGTCGCGCGGTGTATCGCCGCCGTTGGCCTGCGCCACGCCGACACGCGCCGACGCGCGCGGACACCTGGCGATACAAACCGTTACAAATCAACTGCAACTATTTTCGTCACACCAACTTAACCAACGGGACGAATACCCCCTGAAAATCAACGAGGTCATTGATCCACAAGGACTTTGCCGAATTTAACGCAGTTCACACCTTGTATTAACGTGGCTTTAATTCTCTCCAGTCGGCAGTTACTATCGAGTCAGCCTCGTGGTGATTGGCGCTCATTTGGTGCCGCCGCAGGCAAACACCCCAGTGAATACCCAAGATTCCCTTGGAGAGAGAGAGCAATGAACTTCAAATCCAACAAACTGCGTGACGCGGTGATCATCGCGCTGGTCGCGACGGGCGCCACCGGCGCCGTGCAGGCCCAGGAGGCTGAGGCCACCGGCGCCACCAATCTGGATCGCATCCAGGTCACCGGCTCGCGTATCCGCTCAGTCGATACCGAAACCCAGCAGCCGGTGCTGGTCATCAGCCGCGATACCATCGAACACTCCGGTGTGACCAACGTCGGTCAGCTGTTGCAGAACATCAGCGCCAACAATGGCTTCTCGATGAATGCACAGGTGAACAACGGCGGTGACGGCTCGTCCGGCGTCAACCTGCGCGGCCTGGGCGCTGCGCGCACCCTGGTGCTGGTCAACGGCCGCCGTTGGGTCAGTGCCCTGGATGCCTCCGTCGATCTGAACACCATTCCGATCGCGGCGGTTGAGCGCGTTGAAGTGCTGAAGGACGGCGCCTCGTCGATCTACGGTTCCGACGCCATCGGCGGCGTGGTCAACCTGATCACCCGCAAGGACTACGAAGGCGCGGAAGCCCGCGTCTACGTCGGCCAGATGGGTCCGGGCGATGGCCAGCAGCAGGCCT
This sequence comes from Bacillus subtilis subsp. subtilis, assembly GCA_021733645.1. Classification (GTDB taxonomy): domain Bacteria; phylum Pseudomonadota; class Gammaproteobacteria; order Xanthomonadales; family Xanthomonadaceae; genus Stenotrophomonas. The sequence goes on from JAHREJ010000001.1 coordinate 110,562, forward strand.
ACGACTTCACCCTGGGTGCCAACAGCGATCGCGGCAACATCCTGTTCAGCGCAAGCTACAGCAAGGATGATGCAGTGATGGCGCGCGACCGCGCGATCTCGCGCAACCCCACGTTCGGTCTGACCCAGCGCAGCTCGGTCTCGTCCTCGGGCGTGATCTGGCAGCCGGTCGATGGCGCCGGCAACGCGATCTGGCCGGAACAGTTCACCAACGAAGACGACTACTACGGCGCCCTCGCTGGCGTCGACATGAGCGTCATCAACAACGGCGCCGATTCGCGCAACCTCGCCAACTACCACCCGTACACCACGGCGGGCGACGGTTACAACTACGCCTCGGACAACTACCTGCTGACGCCGTCGGAGCGTCGCTCGCTGTTCGTACAGGGTGCCTTCGACATCACCGACTCGGTGACCTTCCGTTCCGAGGCGCTGTACAACCAGCGTGAGTCCGAGCAGGCGCTGGCTGGCTTCCCGGTCACCGAAGGCTTCTACCTGGCCGGCACCCGTGGCCTGGACAAGGACAGCTACTTCAACCCGTACAAGGGCACTGCGCAGGCGCGCGACCTGGATTACGGCCGCCGCTTCACCGAGCAGCCCCGCATCTACAACCAGGACGTGAAGACCTTCCACTTCTACGGTGGCCTGGAAGGCGTGTTCAACTTCGCCGACCGTGCGTTCAACTGGGATGCCGGCTACCGTTACAGCCGTACCGACCAGAACGACCGCATGCGCGGTGACCTGAACACCTTGAACCTGAACGCCGCCACCGGCCCGTCCTTCATGGACACCGACGGCGTGATCAAGTGCGGTGCCCCGGGCGCGATCGTGGCCGGCTGCATCCCGATCAACCCGCTCAGCACCGCCGGTTCGATCAACCAGGAACAGCTGGACTATGTGATGTTCACCGCACATGACCAGTATCAGAACCTGAGCAAGAGCTTCACCGCCAACCTGGCCGGTGACCTGTTCCAGCTGCCGGGCGGCATGGCCGGCTTCGCACTTGGCTTTGAAAACCGCAAGGAAAGCGGCTACGACGATCCGGACGCCCTGGTCGCCGCGGGCTACACCTCGGGCAATGCACGCAAGGCCACCTCCGGTGCTTATTCGCTGGACGACGCCTTCATCGAGCTGGCCCTGCCGCTGCTGTCGGACCTGCCGGGCGCCCAGCTGCTGGAGCTCAGCGCCGCAACCCGCTTCTCCGACTACAGCAACTTCGGCAAGACCACCAACAGCAAGTTCGGCTTCAAGTGGAAGCCGATCAACGACCTGATGGTGCGTGGTAACTGGTCCGAAGGCTTCCGTGCGCCGTCGATCACCAATCTGTACCGCGGCAACAGCGACAGCTACATCAACTTCGGCGATCCCTGCTCCTCCGACTGGAGCGGCTACACCTCCGCCGTGCAGGCCCGCTGCGTCGCCGGTGGCGTGTCCCCGACCTTCGTCCAGCAGACCAACGCTGGCCTGGGCTACGGCGGTCAGACCATCTTCCCGTTCACCCTCGGCGGCAACCCGGACCTGGGTCCGGAAACGGCCACCAACTACACCTTGGGCTTCGTCTACAGCCCAAGCTACCTGCAGGGTTTCGACATCGCGCTTGATTGGTACAAGATCAAGATCAAGAACGCGATCAGCACCCCGACCTCGGACTTCATCCTGGACCAGTGCTACGTTGCTCCGGATGGCGATCGTAGCTACTGCGACAGCAGCTACTTCGTCCGCGATGGCGCCGGCCGCATCACCAACATGTTCCTGCTGCCGCGCAACCTGGCAGAGCGTGAAGTGGAAGGCTTCGACCTGAGCGTCCGCTATCGCCTGCCGGACACCGCGTGGGGCAGCTTCTCGTTCAACTGGGATAGCGCCTACGTCTCCACCGACAAGTCGCGCGCCAACAAGGACGCCAACTGGGAGAACTCGGTCGGCATCTACGAGCAGGACACGCCCGGCTGGCGCCTGAGCTCCAATCTGACCACCGATTGGAGCCTGGGTGACTTCGGCGTGACCTGGACGATGCGCTACCGTTCTTCGCTGTCGGAAAGCTGCATCGGCCGCACGGCTGCGCACCTGGCTGCCGGCCTGTGCTCGGATCCGAACAAGCTGGGCCTCGGCGGCCAACCGGACCCGCGCAACCACATCGAATCGGTGCTGTACCACGACCTGGAAGGCCGCTACAACCTGCCGTGGAACGCCACCGTGGCCATCGGTGGTCGCAACGTGTTCAAGAAGGATCCGCCGCTGGCTGGCCGCGCCTTCGCCAACACCTACGACTACTCGTATGACACCCCGGGTGGTTACTACTACATGCGTTACACCCAGCGCTTCTAAGCTGGGCCTGACGTAAGCGATACAGTGGCCCCGGAAACGGGGCCACTTTTTTTTCCCGCACACGACGGTCAAGTCCATGCCCGCCCCTTCATCCCCGCCCCTGGCGGCACTCATCGACCAAGCCCACCGACTGGTTGCCTCAGGCGATACCGGCGCCGCCGAACGCTGCTTCGAGCAGGTACGTCAACGCGACCCGGACAACCTGCAGGCACTCAATTTCATTGCCCTGTGCCACAGCGCCCGCGGCCACCACGTGCAAGCCACGACCCTGCTGCAACACGCACTGGCGCTTGCGCCCAAAGACGTGGGCACGCACAAGAACCTGGCCGTTTCACTGATCCAACAGCAGCAGTACGATGCTGCCGGTCCGTTGCTATCTGCCGCATTGGCGCTGGATCCAGACTTTTTTGTCGCCCGCCTGTACCTGGGCTGGGTGCAGGAGCAGCAGCGCCAGCCGCGCCGCGCATTGACCACCTACTTCCTGGCGGTCAACGCGGCCCAGAAGCAGGGCCACTGGCTGAGCGACGACAGCACCCCTCCCGGGCTGCGCCCTCGCGTTCTGCATGCCATGCAGTTCCTCGCACGCGGCCGGCACGACGTGCTTCGCCGCCTGCTTGCGCCCTTGCATGCCCGGCATGGCGCCCAGGCGCTGCGACGGGTGGACAAGGCCGTGGACGGCTACCTGGGGCGCCTGCGTCTGCAGACAGCCGGTCCGCTGCAGCGACCAAGCTTCCTGTACTTCCCCGAATTGCCGCCCACGCCTTATCTGGAGCGATCACTGTTCCCCTGGTATGAGGCGCTTGAAGACCAGACCGACCTGCTACGTGAGGAGCTGTTGTCGGTGCTGGATGAACGCGCACTGCTGCAGCCGTTTCTAGGCGATGCCGGCAATGCTGGCAATGCTGGCGGCCAAAGCTACCTGGCCGGCGAAACGGATGCGCCCGCGCGCTGGGACGGGTTCTTCTTCCATCGGCACGGCCGGCGCTACGACGACAATTGCGAGCGTTGCCCCCGCACCGCCGCTGCCCTGCAGGCAACCACGCTGGTGCAGATTCCCGGCCATGCGCCGGAGGCGCTCTATTCGGTGCTGGGTGCCGGCTCGCACATCCGTCCGCACACCGGCGTGACCAACACCCGCATCGTCACCCACCTGCCCCTCCTGGTGCCAGAGCACTGCGCGCTACGCGTGGCAGGGCAGACCCATGCATGGCAGACGGGGCGCTGCATCAGCTTCGACGACACCTGGGAGCACGAAGCCTGGAATCGCGGCACCCAGACCCGCGTGGTGCTGCTGTTTGATGTGTGGAACCCGCACCTGACCGACATAGAACGCGATGCAGTCGGCCAATTGGTCATGGCCATCGCCGAGTTGAACGGCGCCCAGGTGTTGGTCGAGTAACCTCACCCGATCGGGATCAACGTCTCGATCACATGCTCCACATAGGCCTCGAAATCCTCGCGGGCCTGCTTGGGCTGCTGCAGCTGCAGGGACAACTGCAGGAAGCCCACGTACGCCGCATAGGCCAGGCGTGCGCGATGCTGCGCGTCGGTGCGGCTCAACCCGGCCTGGCGGAACGAGGCCACCAGGTATTCCAGGCGACGGTGCGAGACGCGGTCGATGACCGGGCGCACCATCGGGTGGTCCAGCGCCTTGAGCAGTTCGCTGTAGATGATGTGCGGCTGCACTTCGTGGGCCACCACCTGGAACAGCTGGCGCAGGCGTGCACGCGGGTCGGGCACGTCTTCCAGGCTGCCGAACACCTGCTCCTGTTCAAACAGTTCCCAGCGCTCCAGGGCGGCCTGCAGCAACGCATCGCGCGAGGGGAAATGCCAGTAGAAACTGCCCTTGGTAACACCCAGGCGACGCGCCAACGGTTCAACCGCCACCGCGCCAACCCCTTGTTCTGCAATCAGGTCCAGGGCGGCCTGGGCCCAGTCTTCCGCGCTCAGGCGGCTGTTGCGGCCGGCACGTGGCTCGCCGGCGGAAGCTTCAGGTTCATTCATGCTGCTGATTTAACCATACGGCGGAGTTCGTGTCCGCCGGGCGTGCCCACCATACCCCCAAGTATTGACATGCCATCGGGCAGGTCCATACTAACGAGTATGGTCACTCCTTCTTCTACCCTGCCCCGTTTTGACGATGAGCGACTGATCGGCGCGCACGATGCCGTGCTGGCCGCCACCCGCTCCACGCCCGGGCGCCGCGGCACCGTGCTGTTCGCCCACGGCTTCGGCCAGACCCGGCACGCCTGGACCGCCACCGCGCAGTCGCTGGCCGCCGCCGGTTACCAGACCCTGGCCTACGACGCCCGCGGCCACGGCGACTCGGACTGGAACCCGGCCGCGCTGGCCTATCACGGCGAACAGTTCGCCGATGACCTGATCGTCCTGGCCGGCGAACAACCGCAGCCGCCGATCCTGGTGGCCGCCTCGATGGGCGGCCTGTTCGGTCTGCTTGCCGAATCGCGCTGGCCGGGGCTGTTCTCGGCGATGGTGCTGGTGGATATCACCCCGCGATGGGATACCGCCGGGGTTGAACGCATCCTGATGTTCATGACCGCCCATCCCGACGGCTTCGCCTCGCTGTCGCAGGCCGCCGACGTGATTTCAGCCTATCTGCCGCATCGCCCGCGCAAGTCCGAAGACTCCCTGCGTGCCCTGCTGCGCGAGGACGGCCACGGCCGGTGGCGCTGGCATTGGGACCCGCGCCTGGTGGCCGAACTGGCGCGCGACAGCGAACAACACCAGGACGCGCTGGCTGAAGCGGCGCGCCAGGTGAAATGCCCGTTGCTGCTGGTCAGCGGCGGGCGCAGCACGCTGGTCACCCCGCAGACGGTGGCCGAGTTCCTCGCGTTGGTGCCACATGCGCACCATGTGCAGCTGCCGGAGGCCACCCATATGGTTGCCGGTGATGACAACAACGCCTTTACCGCTACTGTGTTGGACTATCTGGACGTGTTGCCCTCGGCCTCTGCCGTTGCACAGTCCGCCACTACCGAGCACGTCACCGGAGCACGCTCATGAGCATTGTCGTTCCCTTCCTGGCCATCCTGCTGGCGGGCGCCATCGTCGCCTACCATCGGATGCGGCTGATCACCTGGACGATCGTCAGCGTTGCGCTGCTGGTCGCCTGCTGGTTCATCCCTTACGTCAACCAGACCGCCACCATCGTGGCTGCCGCCATTGTCGCGGTCATCGCCGTGCCGCTGCTGCTGCCCTTCATCCGCAAGCCGCTGCTGACCGCACCGATGATGAAGGTGTTCCGCAAGGTGCTGCCGCCGCTGTCGCAGACCGAGCGCATCGCACTGGAAACCGGCTCGGTGGGTTTCGAGGGCCAGCTGTTCACCGGTGACCCGGACTGGAACATCCTGCTGAACTACCCCAAGCCGCAGCTCACCGCCGAGGAGCAGGCTTTCCTGGATGGCCCGGTGGAAGAGCTGTGCAGGATGGTCAACGACTGGGAAATCACCCACGTCTACGCGGACCTGCCGCCGGAACTGTGGAGCTTCATCAAGAAGAACCGGTTCTTCGGCATGATCATTCCGAAGGAATACGGCGGCCTGGGCTTCAGTGCGCTGGCCCACCACAAGGTGATCCAGAAGCTGGCGTCGGTGTCGAGCGTGGTCAGCTCCACCGTCGGCGTACCCAACTCGCTGGGCCCGGGCGAACTGCTCAATCATTACGGCACCCAGGCACAGAAGGACCAGTACCTGCCGCGCCTGGCCGATGGCCGTGAAGTGCCGTGCTTCGGCCTGACCGGTCCGTTCGCCGGTTCGGATGCCACCTCGATCCCCGATTACGGCATCGTCTGCACGGGCGAGTGGAACGGCGAGCAGGTGCTCGGCGTCAAGCTCACCTTCGACAAGCGCTACATCACCCTGGCCCCGGTGGCCACGCTGATCGGCCTGGCGTTCCGCATGTACGACCCGGACGGCCTGATCGGCACCACCCGCGATATCGGCATCACCCTGGCGCTGCTGCCGCGTGATACCGCCGGCGTGGAAATCGGCCGTCGCCACTTCCCGCTCAACTCGACCTTCCAGAACGGCCCGATCCGCGGCAAGGACGTGTTCATTCCGCTCACCCAGCTGATCGGCGGCGCCGAGAAGGCCGGCAAGGGCTGGAACATGCTCAACGAGTGCCTGGCCGTGGGCCGCTCGATCACCCTGCCCTCCACCGCCAGTGGCGGTGCCAAGGCCGGCGCGGTGGTGACCGGTGCCTATGCGCGCATCCGCAAGCAGTTCGGCCTGTCGGTCGGCCGCTTTGAAGGCGTGGAAGAAGCGCTGGCGCGCATCGGTGGCAAGGCCTACGCGATCAGCGCGCTGTGCCAGGCCACGGCCGCCGCGGTGGACCGTGGCGATGTGCCGTCGGTACCGTCGGCGATTGCCAAGTATCACTGCACCACCATGAGCCGTGAAGTGATCTCGGACATGATGGACGTCATCGGCGGCAAGGGCATCATCCTGGGGCCGCGCAACTTTGCCGGCCGCAGCTGGCAGGCCGCGCCGATCGCCATCACGGTCGAGGGCGCCAACATCATGACCCGCAGCCTGCTGATCTTCGGCCAGGGTGCGATTCTGTGCCACCCGTGGGTGCTGAAGGAAATGAAGGCCGCGCAGGATCCGGACACCCGTGCCGGCCTGCAGGCATTCGACCGCAGCCTGTTTGGCCATATCCGCTTTGGCATCTCCAACGCCGTGCGTTCGTTCTGGTTCGGCCTGACCGGCGCGCGCTTCGGTGCCGCCCCGGGCGATGCCTACACCCGCCGCTACTTCCGCAAGCTGGACCGGTATTCGGCCAACCTGGCGCTGATGGCCGACATCTCGATGATGACCCTCGGCGGCAAGCTCAAGTTCAAGGAATCGCTGTCTGGCCGCCTGGGCGACGTGCTGAGTCACATCTACATGACCAGCGCGATGCTCAAGCGTTACCACGACGAAGGCGCACCGGTGGCCGACCAGCCGCTGCTGGCCTGGGCCTTCCATGACAGCGTGCACACGATTGAAAAGTCGTTGTCGGCGGCGCTGCGCAACTTCCCGATCCGCCCGATCGGCTGGCTGATGTGGCTGCTGATCTTCCCGTTCGGCCGCCGCGCCGAAGCGCCGGGCGACCGCCTGGGCCATCGCGTGGCCGCGCTGCTGATGGCGCCCAACGAAGCCCGCGACCGCCTGGCCAGCGGTGTGTTCCTGACCCCGTGCGAGAACAACCCCGGTGGCCGCATCAACAGCTACCTGTCCAAGGCGATCATGGCCGAGCCGGTCGAGCGCAAGTTCATCAAGGCGGTCAAGACCAAGGGTATCGAAGCCCTGGACTTCACCACCCAGCTGGATGAAGCCGTGGCCGAGGGCGTGATCACCCAGGATGAGCGCACCCTGTTGGAAGAACTGCGTACGCTGACCCTGGAAACCATCACCGTGGACGATTTCGATCCGCACGAACTGCGTTCGGCCAGCTACTACGACCGTGAGCGCAAGGCGTCGCCGTCGCAGGAAGCGGCGTGATCCCGGCAACCACGTAAACAACAACGGCGGACTTCGGTCCGCCGTTTTTTTTGAGAGGCACGTGCATGTCCGCCCCCCTGTTGAACCTGTATCGCCGCCTGCAGCGCTGGCCTGCCGGCAGCTGGCTGTTTTCACGCGCGGTGTGCGTCAAGGCACCGTACTTTGCCAGCATTGCCCCGCGCATCACTTTGCTCGAACCGGGCCGCTGCGAGGGCCGCATCGCGCACCGGCGGCGGGTCACCAACCACATCGGCACCGTGCATGCGATCGCGCTGTGCAACCTGGCCGAACTGACCGCCGGCCTGATGGTGGACGCCTCGCTGCCGCACGGCATGCGTTGGATTCCCAAGGGCATGGAAGTGCAGTACCTGGCCAAGGCCACCGGCACCCAGCATGCGGTGGCCACGCCGGAACTGCCGATCGTGGCGGCCGACACCGGCTATGCGCTGCCGGTGAACGTGCAGGTGCGCGACGACGCCGGCACCGCCGTGTTCCAGGCGCGTATCCAGATGTGGGTATCGCCGGTCAAGCGCTGATCGTTGGCGTGCAGCCACCCAAGCGGTGGCTAGCGGGACGCCCCTGTGCCGGGGCGTAGCGCCCCGGCACGCGTGGTGGGGCGTCTCAGGCCGGCACCATCCACCACGCGGCCACGGCCAGCAGTGCCGGCACCGCCTGGATGAAGAAGATGCGCTTGTTGACGCTGTATGCCCCATAGCAGCCGGCCACGATCACGCAGCCCAGCATGAAGTTCACCAGCATCGGCAGATGGTCGAACAGGCCCCACGCCAGGCCTGCCGCCAGGAAGCCGTTGTACAGGCCCTGGTTGGCCGCCAGCACGCGGGTGGTTTCGGCCTTCTCCGGCGTATTGCGGAAGGTCTTCAACCCCAGCGGCCTGGTCCACAGGAACATTTCCAGGACCAGGAAGTACACGTGCAGCAGGGCGACCAGCAGGGTCAGGGACAGTGCGATCCAATACATGGGCAGGCCTCGGGGTGATCGGTGCAGCTTACTCCGGACGTTCGGCCGGCAGCTTCTTTTCTTCGCGCAACAGGCCGAAGGCGGCCGCGGTCATGGCCCCGGCCACCAGCAGGCCGCCGGCGAACACCGCATGCGAGCCGAACAGCGACAGCCCCTTGTGCACCCAGGCGAAGGTCAGGTCGGCGCCGCGGTAGACCACCGTGTCGATCGCCGCGCCGGCCTTGTAGCGCCACTGGCGGTCCACACGGGTGTAGATCGTCTCGCGCGCCGGCTTGGCCAGCGAGAACTCGCTGGCGCGGGTCATCACCTGCACCATCGCCACCAGCATCGGCAGCGGCGAGGCGGCCAGCACCGAGAAACCAACGATGATCGCAAAGCCGGGGATCAGCAGCGCCGGGGCGATGCCATGCCGGGACAGCAGCCAGCGGGTCAGCCCCAGTTGCAGCAGCAGGGTGAGCGCGTTGACCGCCAGGTCCACGCGCGAGAAAAACGCGGTGCTGGCTGCCGGGTCGGTGTACAGCCGGCGCACGATCGAGGCCTGCTCGTTGTACAGCAGCGTCCCTACCCCCACGCCGAACAGCACCAGCACCGCCAGCCAGCGCAACAACGGCTCGCGCACGATCAGCTTCAGGCCATCGAGCACGCTGCCACCCATCGGGGTTTCACCCGAGATGAGCTGCTGCTCCTGCTCGCGCGCCACGGCCCACAGCCGCAGCCGCCAGATACAGACCAGGCAGACCGTGAGGAACCCCGCCGAAACCAGCATCAGGTTGGCGATGCCCACCCGCTGCACCAGCGCCGAGGTGATGACCGGGCCGAGGAACGCGCCGATGGTGCCGGCTGCGCCGATGTAGCCGTACACCGCGCGCGCCTGGGCATTGGAGAACACATCGGCCATGAAGCTCCAGAACACCGCCACCGCGAACAGGTTGAACACCGCGGCCCAGAAGAAAAATGCCATGCCGCGCCCGGGCACGCCACTGTCAAACAGCACGTAGAAGCCCAGCAGCGAGACGATGAACAGGCTGTACACCGCCGGCAGGAACACCCGCCGCGGATAGCGGCTCACCACCGCCCCGTACAACGGCTGCAGCACCAGCATGATGAAAAACACGCAGGTGAACAGGAACTGCAGGACGAAGTCCTTCAGCGCGATGCCATGACCGGCGAACCAGCCGATCAGCGCCGCCGGGAACACCGTTTCCAGGTCGGCCGACGCGGCCATCGCCTCGCGCACCGGGCGCAGCACGTAGTAGCCACTGAGCAGGCAGAAGAAGTAGACCGAGGCCCAGATCAACGGCGGCGACTGCCGCAACGCCTGGCGCAGGCCAGACCGCACCGGCACCGTACTCATGGCAGCCACTCCCCGCACAGGCAGCGTTGCAACGGCGGCATTGGGGACACTCCGGGCAGCAAAGCGCGCAAGGTAAACGATGCACCGCAACATCGCCAGCCTTGGGCCGTGCCGGACCACGCAACACGGCATGGCACGGGCCGATGTCGCCAGCGGCCGGCGGGCGGCCTATGCTCGGCAGCGACACCGTCGGGGAGCGGCCATGTACGACTACATCATCATCGGCGCCGGATCGGCCGGCTGCGTGTTGGCCAACCGCCTCAGCGCCGACCCACGCTGCAAGGTACTGCTGCTGGAGGCCGGGCCGCGCGACCGCAACCCCTTCATCCACATGCCGGCCGGGCTGGCCCGGCTGGTCAACAACCGGCGCATCAACTGGAACCTGGACACCGAACCGGAGCCGACGCTGGACGGACGCCGGCTGTGGTGGCCGCGCGGCAAGGTGCTGGGCGGCTCCAGTTCGATCAATGCCATGTGCTACGTACGCGGCGTGCCCGCCGACTACGACGACTGGGCCGCCGCCGGTGCCACCGGCTGGGACTGGCAGCAGGTGCTGCCGTGGTTCCTGCACAGCGAAGCCAACAGCCGCGGCCGCAGCGCCCTGCACGGCGATGCCGGGCCACTGTCGGTGGACGACCTGCGCCACCACAACCCCTTGTCCGATGCCTTCCTCGACGCGGCCGTACAGGCCGGCCATGACCGCAACGATGACTTCAACGGCACCGCACAGCTGGGCGTGGGCCTGTACCAGGTAACCCAGCGCGAGGGTGCGCGCTGTTCGACTGCCACCGCGTACCTGCGCCCTGCGCGCGGCCGACGCAACCTCACCGTGCTGACCGGCGCGCGCGCCACCGCGCTGAACGTCCAGGGCGACACCGCCACCGGGGTGTTTTTTGCCCGGGGTCGGCAACACCGGTATGCGGCGGCCAGCACGGAGGTGATCCTCAGCGCAGGGGCGATCCACTCGCCGCAGCTGCTGATGTTGTCCGGGATCGGCGCGGCCACGGCGCTGCGGGCGCATGGCATCGGCGTGCGCGCCGACCTGCCCGGGGTCGGCGCCAACCTGCAGGATCATCTGGACATCTGCACCCTGGTCCACACCCATCCGGGCGTGAGTTATGACCGCAGCAACCAGGCGCGCATCGCGGTGGACTACTTCCTGCGCGGTCGCCGTGGCGCCGGCACCAGCAACATCGCCGAGGCCGGCGGCTTTGCGCGCTCACCGCTGGCCGGCGATGCACGCGCCGACGTGCAGTTCCACTTCGTGCCGGCCATGCTCGACAACCACGGCCGCCACCGCCTGGCCGGCGATGGCTACACCCTGCATGCCTGTGCGCTGCACCCGCGCAGCCGGGGCCGGATCAGCCTGCGCGATGCCGACCCGGCCTCGCCGCCGCGGATCCAGGCCAACTACCTCAGCGACGCCGAGGGGGCCGACCTGGCGATGATGAAGAACTGCGTGCGGATGTCTGCCGAGATCCTGCGCCAGCCGGCGTTCGACCGTTGGCGCGGCGCGCCGATCTTCCCACCACGGCCGGATCTGGACGATGCGGCACTCACGGCCTTCATCCGCGCCAAGGCCGAGACCATCTATCACCCGGTCGGCACCTGCACGATGGGTACCCATTCCCAGGCCGTGGTGGACCCGCAGCTGCGTGTGCATGGCGTGCGCCGGCTGCGGGTGGTGGACGCTTCGGTGATGCCCCGCCTGGTCAGCGGCAACACCAACGCGCCAACCATCATGCTGGCCGAACGCGCCGCGCAATGGATCATCGACGACGCCCGTACAAGCTGAACAGGGCTGCGCCGCGCGGCCCGGCACCGGGCCGGGCAGGCAATGCAAAAACCGCGCCTTTTCAACCAGATACGCATTCATCTTCGCTTGGTTTGTGCAATCAGGAAAAGCGGCGCTAGAATCAGCCACAGCAGTTGCGCACGGGTCCCACACGATGAATCAGAACAGCAGGCGTCGCCCGATCCGTTCGGCGGCCACCGGGTTGCTGGGCATGTTGATGCCCATCGCGATGTCTTCCACTGCGCAGACCTCCAGTGCTGCGCCGCCCGCGTTCCCGGTCAACATCGAAAATACCGCTGCGATCGCGCACACCCAGCCGGCCGCCTATCGCACCACGGCTGCCGGGGCCCAGGTGTTGCCGCCGGCGCAGGGCTTCAATGTGGCCGCGATCGAATCGATGGCCCAGCAGCTCACCTACGGCGAGCGCGTGCCGGGCATGGCCGTGGCCATCGTCCAGGGCGGTCGCGTGCTCAGCGCGCGCGGCTATGGCGTCACCGACGTCAACAACCCGCAGATGGTCGATGCGCACACCGTGTTCCGGCTGGCGTCGCTGTCCAAGGCCTTCGCCGGCACCATGGCCGGCCTGCTGGTCAACGATGGCACGCTGCGCTGGGACAGCAAGGTCACCGACTATGTGCCCGGCTTCCAGTTGAGCTCGCCCGAAGCCACCGAACGGCTCACCGTGGCCGACCTGCTCAGCCACCGCGTCGGCCTGCCCTACAACGCCTATGACCGCGACGTGGAAGCCAACGCCGAGTACTACACGCTCACCCACAAGCTGGCCTCGACCTCGCTCAAGTGCCTGCCGGGCGACTGCTATGCCTACCAGAACGTGGCCTTCAGCCTGATCGGCGATGTGGTCTACGCCGCCTCTGGCAGCTTCTATGAGCAGTCGGTGGAACGCCGCCTGTTCAAGCCGCTGGGCATGGACGATGCCAGCCTGGGCCTGGCCGGCATCCAGGCCAGTTCGCGCTGGGCGCGCCCGCATGTGCGCAGCCGCAACGGCTGGGTGTCTCTCAATCCCAAGCCCACCTATTACCGCCTGGCACCGGCTGCGGGCGTCAACGCCAGTGCCAGCGACATGGCGCAGTGGCTGCTGGCGCACACCGGCCACCGCCCCGACGTGCTGCCCGCGCCGCTGCTGGCCACGCTGCACTCGACCCTGATCAATACACCCGGCGAGATGCGCTCGGGCTGGCGCCGCGAGCGCCTGCACTCGGCCGGTTACGCACTGGGCTGGCGCAACTTCGACTACGCCGGCCACGAAGTGGTCTTCCACGCCGGCGCCGTGCAGGGGTATCGCGGCCTGGTCGCGCTGGTGCCCGAGCGTGACCTCGGCATCGCCATCATGTGGAACGGCGAAAGCAGCCTGCCCAGCGGCCTGCTGCCCACCATCCTGGACCAGGCGATGGGCCTGCCGACGCAGCGCTGGCTGGATGTGGACACCGACTTTGGCAGTGACAGCCTGATGGCCGAAGACGCCGCACCGGCGAGCAAGCGCAAGGGCGTCTCGTCCAATCGCGCGGTGGCCTCGCCGCGCTGAGGGTCGCGTTGGCAGCAATCGAAACGGCGGCCGGTTGGCCGCCTTTTTTTGTCCGAACCCATCCAGCCGCGCCGTGACGGGGGGAGCCACCTCATGGGGGGCTGCGCAACGCCTGCGAAGCTCGCGGCCAATCGGCCGACCACTGACCGCGTCGAGCACAGCATGCACCGCATGGAGCCGGCCAGCGCCGACACTACCGAGCACGACGCAAGTGCGGCAGCGGCAGCGGCTGCGGCTGCGGCTGCGGCTGCGGCTGCGGCTGCGGCAGCGGCAGCGGCTGCCGAGCGTGGCTCGGCGCTACCCATCCGCACACGGGAAACGGTGCAGGGCGTACAGGGACGTAGTCACCGCGTGTCCCGGCCAAGGCCACCCGGCTCCCTCCCACCGATCGCAACCGAAACGCCAGGCACAAAACGGCGCCCATAAAAAAACCCCCTCCCCGCTGGGCTGCCAGGGAAGGGGGTTTCAGTTACGGCATCGGGAACTGCGTTAGATCAGCGGTGCCGGGGTTGCCGGCAGGGCGACCGGAGCGGCCTTCTTCTTGCGAACGGCCGGCTTACGCTTTGCAACCTTCTTCACCGCTTTCTTGGCAGCCGCCTTCTTGGCCGGAGCCTTGCGCGCGGTCGCCTTCTTCGCGGCAGCCTTCTTGGCTACCTTGCGGACGGCCTTCTTGGCCGTCTTCTTTACGGCTTTCTTGGCGGTCTTCTTGGTCGCCTTCTTGGCCGTGGCCTTCTTGGCTACCTTGCGGACGGCTTTCTTGGCGGTCTTCTTGGCGGCGGCCTTCTTGGCAACCTTGCGGACTGCCTTCTTCGCCGTCTTCTTCACTGCCTTCTTCGCGGTCTTCTTGGCGGCGGCCTTCTTGGCAACCTTGCGGACTGCCTTCTTCGCCGTCTTCTTCACTGCCTTGCGGGCGGTCGCCTTCTTGGCTGCCTTCTTCACCGTCTTCTTGGCAGCCGCCTTCTTGGCTACCTTCTTCACGGCCTTCTTGGCAGCGGCTTTCTTGGCTACCTTCTTGACGGCCTTTTTGGCGGCCGGCTTTTTCTTCGCAGCTTTCTTGGTTGCCATGGGATGGCTCCTCGTCAGTGATCTATGGAGTGGAAACGCCCAGGTAAAGCAAACCCGCAGTGCGGCATCGCGGGGACCGCCGTCGCGTCAAGCGCGTCGTGACGGATACGGGGATACCCGCCGCAGACGGCCGGGCAGGTATCCAATGGAAAGGGGTCTTGCGGTTCGCCAAGGGTAGGCAAGCCGTCTCCACCGTCTTCTGACGCGAGGTGGATGTCCAGGTTGTGCTTCGCGACTGGATGTCGATTCTGCTCACTCTGTTCGCAGCAAGGTCTGCTGTGGCGAAACCTAATCACGCTTTTTTTCACTGTCAACAACCCCGGCGAAAAATTTTCACATGGAGCGCCTCCGCAACGGCACCCCTGCCCCCTCCGCGACCGTCGCCAACGGTGTGCGATGGCACCGTCCGCGCGCCATCGCGACGCCCCGAACGTGCCAGGCACGAAAAGAAAAACACTTAAAAGAAGCACTTTCGCATTGACAGCGCGCACGCACCCGCCACGCAACGGCGCGGCTTCGCACGCACCGGCGCGTGCGCCCGCGCCTCCCCACACGGCAGCCAAACAGAGGCAAAAACTTTTCACATCCGCAATCGCTTTTTGCCACTCGATTTGCACAAATGCGCAAACTTTCGGACCGCCGCGACCGCTTCGTTGCACCCGGTCCGCTGCGTCGCACGCACCGTGCAGGACGGTCGCGTTGCCATCGGGTGCGCGCGCGACGCTCCCCGGATGCGGCTCATGACCAACGCAAAGCGCGACCCAACCGTTCCGCATGAGCGTCCGGGGTGATCGCAACGGGCCGGGTCACCGGGCCGTTTTCATCACGCATGGATAACAGCAGCGGCACGCCGCTGCGCCTGCGCACCGTGCCAGCCACCTGGCGGCCAAAAAAAAACGGCCGCACAAGGCGGCCGTTCTTCTCGATCCGGTGACGATCAGTGGTCGTCGTTTTCCAGCAGCTCGGCGTATTCGTCCGGGCCCAGCAGATCGTTCAACTCGTCGTTGGCCGAGAATTCGACCACGTAGATCCAGCCGTCGCCGTAGGCATCTTCGTTGATGGTTTCCGGCTTGTCCGACAGCGCTTCGTTGACTTCGACCACGGTGCCGGTGATCGGGCTGTACACGTCCGAGGCGGCCTTGACCGACTCGACCACGGCGGCCTGCTGGCCCGCCTTCACTTCGTCGCCCACCGCCGGCAGTTCAACGTACACCAGGTCGCCAAGCAGGCCCTGGGCGTGGTCGGAAATACCGACGGTGACGCGACCATTGCCTTCAACGCGTGCCCACTCGTGGGACTTGAGGAATTTGAGGTCGCCGGGGATCTCGCTCATGGGACTGCTCCGAGGAATATCAGGGGGTCAAGAAACGGGGGTAGTGTAACCACCGGCGCCGACCACTGACAGGTCGGCGCCGGGAAAAAATCAGGCGTCGGTGAGTACGCCCGGCTGGGCCTGGCCTTCGCGCACGAACGGGAACTTCACCACGCGCACCGGCACCTGCTTGCCGCGGATATCCACGTGCACCTGGCCCAGCTCGCCGGCCGGCACCCGCGCGAACGCGATGCCCTTGCCCAGGGTGGGGGAGAACGTGCCGGACAGGATCTCGCCCTGGCCACTGGCGGTGAGCACGGCCTGGCCGTGGCGCAGCACGCCCTTTTCGTCCATCACCAGGCCGATCAGCTGGCGCGCATCGCCGGCCGCCTTCTGCGCTTCCAGCACGCTGCGGCCGATGAAGTCGCGGCCTTCGTCCAGCGCCACCGTCCAGGCCAGCGCCGCCTCGTATGGGGTGATCTCTTCATCCATGTCCTGGCCATACAGGTTCATACCGGCTTCCAGGCGCAGCGTATCGCGCGCGCCCAGCCCGGCCGGGCGCACGCCGGCGGCGGCCAGCGCATTCCAGAATGCGACCACGTCGGCCTGCGGCAACAGGATCTCGAAACCGTCTTCACCGGTGTAGCCGGTACGCGCCACGAACAGCGGCGTACCACTGGCAGCGGTGGCCTCCAGCGCGGCGAACCGGCCAAGCTTTTCCAGCGCGGCACGGTCGCCGTCGGCGGCCAGGCCGATCACCCGCTCACGCGCGGTGGGCCCCTGCACGGCAATGATGGCCAGGTCTTCGCGCTCGATGACCTGCACGTCGAAGGCGGCGGCCTGCTCGCGGATCCAGGCCAGGTCCTTTTCGCGGGTGGAGGCGTTGACCACCATGCGGAAGAAGTCGTCGGCCAGGTAGTACACGATCAGGTCGTCGATGACCCCGCCGCGCGGATTGAGCATGCACGAATACAGTGCCTTGCCGGTGGCCTTGAGCTTGTCCACCGAATTGGCCAGCAACGTGCGCAGGAACGGCTTGACCTGCTCACCGCGCAGGTCGACCACGGTCATGTGGCTGACGTCGAACATGCCGGCATCGGCACGCACCAGGTGGTGCTCGTCCAGCTGCGAGCCGTAGTGGATGGGCATGTCCCAGCCACCGAAATCAACCATCTTGGCGCCAAGTGCGCGGTGGGTGTCGTTGAGAAGCGTCTTCTGGGTCATGACCTGTTTCCGGGGGAATGAAAGCAAGAGCGCCATTATAGGTCTGACACAACGCAACGCCTGCCGCGTTGCGTCAGACCGCGCTGGCCTGCCCGCTTCGGGCAGCCTTCGATCAGACCGCCTGCACCTTCAACGTCATCCCGTCCACCGCCACCACCCGCACCAGGCTGCCGGCTGGCAGGTCCGGCCCGGACACCACCCAGAAGGCGTCGTCGATCTTGGCCCTGCCCTTGCCAGCCACGATGTCCTGGTCGAGCACCACCGCGCGCCCGACCAGCTGCTCGGCGCGCCGGTTCAACAGCGGCGCATCGCTCTGCCGCGCGTGCGACCGTCCCCAGCGCCGATAGCACTGGATGGACACCACCGACAGCAGCACGAAGGCCACCACCTGCCACAGCAGGGGAATGTCGGCGAACACCGCCACCAGCACGAACACCGCTGCGGCCCCGATCCCGATCCACAGCATGAAGGCACCCGGTGCCAGCGCTTCGGCGGCAAACAAGACCAGCGCCAGCGCGCCCCAGCCGACCATTTCCCAGCGCATCTCAGCCTCCGATCCGCGGCGGTACCGCGCGCGCGGCCTTGTTCTCTTCCTGCTTGGCGAATGCTTCCTTGGCCAACTCGGCCACGCCGGCGATGGACCCGATCACCCCGCTGGCCTCCATCGGCATCAGCACCAGTTTCTGGTTCGGCGAGGTCGCCAGTGCCTTGAACGCCTCCACGTACTTCTGCGCGATGAAGTAGTTGATCGCCTGCACATCACCCTGGGCGATCGCCTCGGACACCATCGTCGTCGCCTTGGCCTCCGCCTCGGCCTGGCGCTCACGCGCCTCGGCGTCGCGGAACGCGGCCTCCTTGCGGCCTTCGGCTTCCAGCACCGCCGCCTGCTTTTCGCCTTCGGCGCGCAGGATCTCCGACTGCCGCGAACCCTCCGCCTCCAGGATCTGCGCGCGCTTCTCGCGCTCGGCCTTCATCTGCCGCGCCATCGCGTCGAGCAGGTCGCGCGGCGGCTGGATGTCGCGGATCTCGATGCGGTTGACCTTCACGCCCCACGGATTGGTGGCATGGTCCACCACACTGAGCAGCTTGGCGTTGATCACCTCGCGCTGACTGAGCGATTCATCCAGATCCATCGAGCCGATCACGGTCCGTATGTTGGTCTGCACCAGCGCGATCATCGCCACTTCCAGTACCGACACCTCATAGGCCGCCTTGGAGGCATCCAGCACCTGGAAGAACACCACCCCATCCACCCGTACCGCGGCGTTGTCCTTGGTGATCACTTCCTGGCCCGGTACGTCCAGCACCTGCTCCATCATGTTTACCTTGCGCCCCACCCCGTACACGATCGGGATCAGGAAATGCAGGCCGGGCGACATGGTGTGGGTGTAGCGGCCAAAGCGCTCCACGGTCCATTCAAACCCCTGCGGCACCATGCGCACCGCCTTGAACAGGATGACCACGGCCACGAAGGCCAACACCAGCGAGAACAGCATGGTTGGAAACATCGGATTGCTCCTTTTGCCGGTCACATGACCGGACGTGGATCACGCGGCAGGACAGCCGGGCCCAGCATAGCGCGGGCTCAGGCCGGGCGCGGGGCGAACATGATCACCAGCATCCCGGCCAGGCACAGGCCCACCCCAAGCACGTCCCAGCGGCTGGGGCGGATGCCGTCCACCAGCCACAACCACATCAGCGCGGTCCCGATGTAGACCCCGCCGTAGGCCGCATACACCCGCCCACTGGCGGCCGGGTGCAGGGTGAGCAGCCAGGCAAACAACGCCAGGCAGGCGGCCGCCGGCACCAGCAGCCAGGCACTGGCGTCCTTGCGCAGCCACAGCCACGGCAGGTAGCAGCCGACGATTTCGGCCACGGCGGTGATGATGAACAGCAGCAGCGTTTTCACGGTTTGGCTTCGCCGGCCTTGGCCTGCTGCCAGAGCTGTTCCTGCGCGGCCAGGTCCAGCGCGGCCAGGGTTTGCCCGGCGGCAGCGGCCTGCGTTTCCATCGCCCGGAAGCGGCGTTCGAACTTGTGGTTGGCCTGGCGCAGCGCCGCACCCACGTCGACCTTGGCGTGGCGGGCCAGGTTGGCGCAGACGAACAGCAGGTCGCCCAGTTCTTCCTGCAGGCGCGCGTGGTTGTCGTCCACCGGCCCCTGCGCGAATTCAGCGGCCACCTCGTCCAGCTCCTCGCGGACCTTGTCGATCACCGGTGCCGGGCCTGGCCAGTCAAAGCCCACCCGCGCCGCGCGCGCCTGCAGCTTCACCGCGCGCTGCCATTCCGGCAGCCCGGATGAGATGCCCGCCAGCGCCGACGCGTCGGTATGCCCCTTGGCGGCACGCTCGGCACGCTTGATCGCTTCCCAGTTCACGTTGACATCCCCGGCACCCTGGACCTGTACATCGGCGAACACGTGCGGGTGGCGACGCTGCATTTTGTCGCTGATCGAGCGGGCCACCTCGGCGAATCCGAACGCACCCTGCTCGCTGGCCATCTGCGCATGGAACACCACCTGCAACAGCAGGTCGCCCAGTTCATCCTGCAGGTCGACCAGGTCGCCGCGATCGATCGCATCGGCCACTTCGTAGGCCTCTTCGATGGTGTACGGGGCAATGCTGGCGAAATCCTGCTCCAGGTCCCACGGGCAACCCGCCTGCGGATCGCGCAGCCGCGCCATGATGCCCAGCAGGCGGTCCAGTTCAGCGGTTGCAGTCATTGCATGCTCCTTGGCAGCAGATCAGGCCGGCAGCCACGTGCGCCACGGCAGGCGGGTGTCGCCCAGGGCGATGAAATCGCCGTTCAACAGGCTTTCGCGGCGGTTGTAGCGGAACGGCTTGCCGGTGGCCGCCGACAGCACCGCGCCCCCGGCGGCATGCAGCACGCACTGGCCGGCGGCGGTGTCCCATTCGGAGGTGGGGCCCAGCCGCGGATACACATCCAGCGTGCCTTCGGCGATCCGGCAGAACTTGAGCGAGGAGCCCTGCGCGACCACCTCGATGTCGCCCATGCGATCGAGCAACGCCTGGGTCTGTTCGCTGCGGTGCGAGCGGCTGGCCGCCACCTTGAGCGGTGACGTGGCCGGCGCGCGCGCGCGCAGCACGGTGTCATGCATGCCCAGCCGGCGATAGGCCAGTTCCCCGCGCATGGCGTGCCAGGCAATGCCGCTGACCGGAGCCAGCACCACGCCGAAGGCCGGCGCACCCTGGTAGATCAGGGCGATGTTCACGCTGAATTCGTCGTTGCGCTTGACGAACTCGCGGGTGCCATCCAGCGGGTCCACCAGCCAGTACGCGCCCCAGTGCTGGCGTACCTCCCACGGCACCTGGGCCGATTCCTCCGACAGGATCGGCAGGTCCGGCGTGAGCTGCTGCAGGCCGCGCTCGATCACGGCGTTGGCGGCCAGGTCGGCGGCGGTCACCGGGCTGTGGTCGGATTTGATCGTCACGTCGAAGGGGGTGGCATACACCGCCATGATGGCGGCGGCGGCGTCCTGGGCGATGGCGATGACGGTTTCGCGCAGATCGGTGGTGAGTTTGATCATTCCCCGCGTTCCAGCCACTGCCGGGCGATGAACAACGCCGCCAGTGATCGGCCCTCGGAAAAATCCTCACGCAGCATCAGCTGGTCCAGGTCGGCCAGCTTCCACGGCACCACTTCCAGTTCTTCAGGCTCATCGCCAACCAGGCGCTCGGGATACAGCTCGCGGGCCACCACCAGCCACGACTGGTGGCTCATGTAGGTGGGCGCCAGGGTCATCGCGCGCAGCACGTCCAGCCGCCGCGCGCCGTATCCGGCCTCTTCCTTGAGCTCGCGGTCGGCGGCCTGCTCGGGGGTTTCACCGGCATCGATGCGGCCCTTGACCAGGCCCAGCTCGTAGCGGTGCATGCCGGCGGCGTATTCACGCACCAGCAGAACGGTCTCCTCGTCGAGCATGGGCACCACCACCACCGCGCCATGACCGTGGCTGACCAGCCGCTCGAAGCGGCGGCGCTCGCCGTTGGAGAACTCCAGGTCAAGGTGCTGGCGCTGGAATGGCCCGCTCTGCTCGTCCGTGATCTTGTGGATGATGGGCAGGCGACGGCTCATGCGAGCATCTCTAGAATGGGAGCTGGTGAAAACGTCTTCATGAGCCCGAAATGCTAGCAGACCCAGCCCCCTTAACGCTGGCCGATCGGTGGCGGCAACGCGACCTGGCCGTCCTGTGGCACCCATGCACGCAGATGCGCGAGCATCCGGACACCCTGCCGCTGGTGCCGATTGCGCGCGGCGAAGGCCCGTGGCTGATCGATCACGACGGCAAGCGCTACCTGGATGCGGTGAGCAGCTGGTGGACCAATCTGTTCGGTCATGCGCAACCGCGCATCGGCGCGGCCATCGCCGCCCAGGCCACCCAGCTGGAACAGGTGATGCTGGCCGGCTTCAGCCACGAGCCGGCGGTGACGCTGGCCGAGCGCCTGCTGGCCATCGCGCCGCGCCAGGCCGGGCGCGACCCGCTGGCCAAGGTGTTCTACGCCGACAACGGCTCGGCCGGGGTCGAGGTGGCGCTGAAGATGGCCTTCCACTACTTCCGCAACCGTGGCGAGTCCCATCGCACCCGCTTCGTGGCGCTGGAGAACGGCTACCACGGTGAAACCCTGGGTGCCCTGTCGGTGGGCGACATCCCGCTGTATCGCCGCGTGTACGCGCCGCTGCTGACCGAGGCGCTGTTTGCGCCCTCCCCGGACGCCTACCTGGCCGAACCCGGGCAGAGTGCCGCCCAGCGCGCCCACCAGGCCGCCGATGCGCTGGCCACGCTGTTTGACCAGCACCCCGGGGAAATCTGCGCGGTGATCCTGGAACCGCGCCTGCAGTGTGCCGGCGGCATGCGCATGCACGACCCGGTGTACCTGCAGCGCGCCCGCGAACTGTGCGATGCCAACGGCGCGTTCCTGATCGCCGACGAGATCGCCACCGGGTTTGGTCGCACCGGGACGATGTTCGCCTGCGAGCAGGCCGGGGTGATGCCCGACCTGTTGTGCCTGTCCAAGGGGCTCACCGGTGGCTTCCTGCCGCTGTCGGCGGTGCTGGCCACCCAGGCCCTGTACGACGCATTCCTGGATGACTCGCGCGAGCGGGCCTTCCTGCATTCACACAGTTACACCGGCAACCCGCTGGCCTGCGCGGCCGCCCTGGCCACGCTGGACATCTTCGCCGGCGAGGACGTGATCGCCCGCAACCGCAGCACCGCCGAGGTGATGCGCACCCTGGCCGCCCCGTTCAACGACCACCCGCACGTGGCCGATGTGCGCCAGGCCGGCATGGTGGTGGCCTTCGAGCTGACCCGCAACGGCGACAAGCGCACGCCGTTCCCGCCGGAAGCTCGGGTCGGCCTGCATGCCTATACCGCCGCGCTCAAGCGCGGCGTCGTGCTGCGCCCGCTGGGCAACGTGCTGTACTGGATGCCGCCGTACTGCGTGGAAGACGAGCACCTGGACCTGTTGGCCCAGACCACCCTGGCCGCGATCGAAGAGGCTGTTGCATGCGCGTGACCCGTTGCCCCGTTGAAACCCCGTTGGCCGTCGGCCAGACCCTGTCACTGCCCGAAGACGCGGCCAACCACCTGGTACGGGTGATGCGCCTGCGCGAAGGCGATGGCTGCGTGCTGTTCAACGGCGACGGCCACGACTACCGCGCCACGCTGGTGGTGGTGGGCAAGCGCGATGCGCAGGTGCGGATCGAGGCAGCGGCGGCGGTAGACAACGAATCGCCGCTGCACATCACCCTGCTGCAGGGCATCGCCCGCGGCGAAAAGATGGACCTGATCCTGCAGAAGGCCACCGAACTGGGGGTCAATGCGATCGTGCCGGTCAACGCCGAGCGCACCGAAGTGAAGCTGGATGCGGCGCGCGCGGCGAAGCGGCTGGCCCACTGGAACAGCGTGGTGGTGTCGGCGTGCGGCCAGTCCGGGCGCGCGCGGGTGCCGGGCGTGGCCGCACCGCAGGCGTTGCTGGACGCCGCCCGCAGCTTGCCCGCCGACGCACTCAAGCTGACCCTGGACCCGCTTGGCGAGCATCGCCTGTCGACCCTGCAGGCCGCCCCCGGCGGGGTGGTGATTGCGATCGGGCCGGAAGGCGGCTGGTCGCCGCGCGACCGCCAGGCGCTGGAACAGGCCGGTTTCCAGGGCCTGCAGCTGGGGCCGCGCATCCTGCGCACCGAAACGGCGGGGCTGGCCGCCATTGCGGCGATACAGGCGCGCCTGGGCGACCTGGGCTGACCGATCACATTGCGGTGGGTGCCGACCGTGTGCGGATCGGTATCTGACGCATGTGCCGACCAACGGTCGGCACCTACCGTTGGTGGGTGCACGAATGGTCGATGCGCGATGTGCCAGCGCACGCCGAGCCAGCGGGTGGAACAGCTCCCTTGAGTCAAGGGGGCGCGCCGCCAGGCGTGGGCATCTGGAGAATTGTTTGCGGGGGCCCACGATCTGCGCCGCAGATCGTGGGAGGTTTCGCGAATGCGAACCTACCCCGCTACGGGATAGGCCTGGTCCAGCGCCGCTTCCAGCGCATCCAGATCGGGCAGCAACGCGCTCTGCTCGCCCAGCAGGACGCGCATGTGCACGCCCTGCGGCAGGGTTTCCTCGGAGGCGTCGGCCAGCAGGCCGTCGCGCGGCACCGAGATCAGCTGCGGGAAGGTCTGGGTAAGCAGCGCGAAGTACGGACGCTTGGCATTGCCGCCCAGCGCCTTGAGCACCACCACCTTGTTGTTGCTGGTAACCAGCTCATCGCCCAGCCCGGACAGCCGGGCGAACGACAGCAACGGCACGTCCCAGCCGTGCCAGGCGATCTGGCCCACCAGCCAGGCCGGCGCGTCGGGGACGGTCTGCACGGCCACCTTGGACATCATTTCGGCCACGGTGGCATTGGGCAGCAGCACGCGTTCGTGCCCGGCCTGGATCAATACCCCGCGGATTTCGTCGTTGCTGGCGTAACTCATGGTGTGATTCCTGAAGAGGGTACGGCGCGGCGATTACTCGCTCACACCCCAACGTTCGACGATGCTCTGGGCCAGTTGCGGCGGCTCGCCCGCGTCCATGCCGGCGGCCACCACGGCGTTGGCCGCGGCAGGGTCGTAGCAGCCTTCACCCACTTGTGCGCCCACCCAGGCACCGGCGGCCGCCAGGGCCAGCACATCCTCGACCTGGCCGGCATCGGCACCACTGAGCAGCACCACCGCGCTGTGCGCCGGCGGCAACGTGGCCACCTGGACGCCCTGCACGTCGGCATGGAAGTACAGCCCGCGGCTGCGTTCGGCCAGGCCGATGTCATCGGGCAGGATGTAGGCATTGCCGGCCTGTACCGGCTGCGTCGCCTCGGCCAGCAATACCGGCAGCGCCGACACGCGCGCCATCTGCTTGACCAGGTTGCCGTAGCGGCCACCGTCCAGGCGCATATGCACCAGCACCGGCACGGCCAAACCGGCCGGCAGCGCGGCCAGCAGGCGGCGCAGGGCGTCAGGCCCACCGATACCGGCCAGCACCAGCACCGCGCCCGCCGCAGCGCCGTCATTGGGGCGCTCGGCCTCCAGCTCGACCAGCGACAGGCGTTCGATGTCGAAATCCGACGGCGGCGGCACGCCCGTGCTCACCGCAGTCGCAGTTGGCATGGCGGTCGCGGCGCTGTCGTCCACCAGTGACCAGCTGCTGTGGTCACCCAGCGGGGCGCGGGGCGATGCCGGGGGGGCCGACGGCGGCACCGGCGGCGGGCCGGCGGCCGGTACGCTGGATGCCGACGGCTGCAGTGCCGCCAGGGCCTCTTCCAGCGACATCGGCTCACTCAGTGTCTCCGGTGCCTGGTAAAGCCCATCGGCGGGTACGTCCGGGGCGGCGTCAAAGGCTTCGCGGACATGGAACTCCAACGGCGCATCGGCATGCAGCTCGGCCGGGGTGGTCGGCAGGCCAGGCTCGGGTTGCAGCAGGCCGTCCTGTTCCGACCCCGGGGGCAGCACGTCCTGATGGCCATGCAGCTTGGCCACCAGATGGCGCGCCCAGCGTTGTGCCTCCCAGCCTTCCCGGCGCGCGGCCAGCTCGGCTTCGTCGAAGATCAGGGTCAGCGACGGCGCCCCCAGAACCGGGTCCAGGCGTTCCAGCGCGTCTTCGATCGCCGGTTCCAGCGCGATCAGCACCGCACCCGGCGCGGCATCGCGCAGCACCTGCAGTTCCAGCGTAGTGGGATCTTCTTCCAGCACCAGGGTGGCACCGGCCTGGGCCAACGCCTCGCGCAGGCGATCGCGGGCCGGGCCGACCCGCGCCAACAGCGCTACCGACAACAGCGTAGGCAGGTCATTCGCGGACACGGGCGATCCCCAACAGGTCGTACACGTTTCGCATCAGGTCCAATTCCTGGTAAGGCTTGCCCAGGTAACGCTGGACACCGATTTCGAAGGCGCGCTGGCGATGCTTGTCGCCGCTGCGCGAGGTGATCATCACGATCGGCACGTCCTTGAAGCGTGGGTCGGCGCGCATTGCCGTGGCCAGTTCATAGCCATCCATGCGCGGCATTTCGATGTCCAGCAGCATCAGGTCGGGCACGCGCTCCTCCAGCCGCTCCAGCGCCTCCACGCCGTCGCGGGCCACCGCCACTTCGAAGTTGTGGCGTTCCAGGATGCGTCCGGTGACCTTGCGCATGGTCAACGAATCATCGACCACCATCACCAGCGGTGCCTGGCGGTCGCTGACCTGGCTGGCCACCGCAATGGGCTTGTGCGGGTTGGCCTGGAAGCGGCGCACCAGCGGCGCGACGTCCAGGATGACCACCACGCGGCCATCGCCGGTAATGGTGGCGCCGTAGATGCCCGGCACCGAGGCGATCTGCAGGCCGACCGGCTTGACCACGATTTCGCGGTTGCCCAGCACCTGGTCGATCGCCACGGCTGCGCGCAGTTCACCGGCGCGCACCAGCAGCAGCGGCACCTGGGCCTGGCCTTCGGCACGGGCCTGGCCCTGGCCAACCAGCGTCCCCAGGTCATGCAGGGCGAACTCTTCGCCACCGTAGTGGTACCCGCCCCCGGTGGTTTCAAAGCGCTCGCGCGAGATCCGGCCGATACCGCTGACCGAGGCCACCGGCACGGCGAAGGTGGTCTCCCCGATCTGCACGAATACCGCCTGGGTGACCGCCAGCGTCTGTGGCAGGCGCAGGGTGAAGGTGACGCCCTGGCCGCGCACCGAGTGGATGTCCACCGAGCCGCCCAGCTGGCGCACTTCGTTGTGCACCACGTCCATGCCCACGCCCCGGCCGGCCAGCTGGCTGACCTGGTCGGCGGTGCTGAACCCGGGCGAGAAGATCATCGCATCCAGTTCGGCGTCGCCGAGTACCGCATCGGCCTGGACCAGGCCGCGCTGTTCGGCGCGGCGACGGATCGCCTCGCGATCCAGCCCGGCGCCATCGTCGGCCACTTCCAGCACGATTTCCGAGCCTTCGCGGCGCAGCCGGATGGCGATCTCGCCTTCCTCGGGCTTGCCGGCAGCGCGGCGCTGATCCGGGGTTTCCAGACCGTGGGCGACCGAGTTGCGCAGCATGTGTTCCAGCGGCGCGACCATGCGGTCCAGGACGTTGCGGTCCAGTTCGCCGTGGGTGCCTTCCAGGATCACGTGAACCTGCTTGCCGGTGTCCTGGCCCGCCTGGCGGACCACGCGGCGCAGGCGCGGCACCAGGCCGTCGAAGGGCACCATGCGCGCGCGCATCAGCCCATCCTGCAGTTCCGAGCTGACCCGCGACTGCTGTTGCAGCAGCACGTCGTACTGGCGCGACAGGTCGTCCAGCACGCCCTGCAGGCCGCCCAAGTCGGCGGCGGACTCGTTCAGCGCGCGGCTGAGCTGCTGCAGCGTGGAGAACCGGTCCAGTTCGAGCGGATCGAAGGTGTGGTCGGCCTGTTCCTGTTCACGCTGGTAGCGCGCCACGATCTGCGCCTCGGTTTCCAGATCCAGGCGACGCAGCTGGTCGCGCAGACGCGCATTGGTGCGGTCCAGTTCGCCCATTGCGCCGCGGAAGGCACCCAGCTGCTGTTCCAGCCGTGAGCGGTAGATCGCCACTTCACCGGCGTGGTTGACCAGGCGGTCGAGCAGGTCGGCACGCACGCGCACCTGTTCCTGCTGCGGACGCGCCAGGCTGTCCTCGTCGGTGCTGGTTTCCAGCGGTACCGGTGCGGACAACGGTGCGGCGGCAACGGCGCTGTCAACCTGCGCCGGGGCAGCATCCTGCACGGTGTCGGCCGAGCTGTCCGCGGCCACCGGCTCAATCCGGCCCAGGGTGCGCTGTTCGAACGCGCTGATCAGATCGTCGGGCATCGCCACGCTGCGATGCTGGCCGGTGCGGGTGAGCAACTGGTGCAGGCGGTCGAAACCGCGTTCCAGCAGATGCACGTCGCTGCGGTCGATATCGGTACGGTTGGCGGCAACGGCTTCCAGCAGCGATTCGATGCCGTGGCCGAGGTCACCAATGGGATTGATCCCGGCCATGCGTGCACCCCCCTTGAGGGTGTGCAGGTCGCGCTGCAGGCCGGCGATCACGTCGCGGTCGTTGGGCGCGGCACGCAGTTCGCTGATCAGGCCATCGCAATGGTCGAGCAGGTCTTTGCCTTCCTCCACGAAGATGTCGACCAGCTCCTGGTCGAGCACGCTGAAGTCCAACGCATCGGCGGTGTCTTCTTCGGTGTCTTCTTCGGTGTCTTCTTCGGTGTCGATCGGGGGGGGGGCTGCAGGGGCCGCGTCGGTCGGTACGTCCAGCGCTTCGAGCGCGGACGGCACGCTGACGTCGGCCACATCGGTCACCGCAGTCGTGTCCAGGCCGGCCGTCAGCGGCGCATCCTCGAGTTCGAAGAACGGCGTGGGTGCCGGTGCGGCAGTCTCGATTTCCCCTTCGGCGTCCGCGTCAGCGGCGTCTTCGACGAAGGCATCCGCTTCATCGCGCTGCGCCGGCCAATCCTGCCGGGCGTCCAGGCCCAGCACGCCATCAGCATCGGCGTCATCGCCTGCCTGCGGCGCGTCGATCACGGTCAACCCGTCATCCAGCGCCTGCTGTACATCCACCAGCTCACCAAAGGCAGGGGTCGGCGGCAGCGCATCATCCAGTGCCTCGCGCTCGCCTTCAGCATCGATCTCCCGTTCGAGATCCGCAGCGCCGGGCAACGGCAGTGCATCGGCATCGGCATCGGCATCAGCATCGACCGCTTCGGCGGCCGCCGGTGTGGCGTGACCGGCTGTCGCCGCGTCGGCGTCGGCGTGCGCAACCGGCAGGGAGTCGGCATCGAAGAAGCGCGACAGGTCCTCGGCACCGGTCAGCTCCAGCGCGTCCAGCCCGTCGTGCAGGCCGTGCGCCGGGGTGGCCGGCTCGGCGTCAGACGATGGGGTCTGCACGCCGTCCGCATGCGCCTCGTCGACCACCGGGGTTGCGGCATGGGCGGGCAGATCGGCGTCGAAGTACGCCGACAGGTCATCGCTGCCGGTGAGCTCGTCGGCCGCTGCCGGCATACCGGCGTCGGTCGCGTAGGCGTCGTCCGCGTTGGCAGCATCGCTCGATACCCCCTCAAACACCGACAGCTCGTCGGCATCGATCCGGGCCTGCTGCAGCTCGGCATCGGCGCTGTCGTCATTGCCGGCGTAGCCGTCCTGGGCATCGGACTGTGGCAGCGTGGCGAGTGTGTCCAGCGCCTGGGTGTCGGTGTCGGTGTCGGTGTCGGTGTCGGTGTCGGTGTCGGTGTCGGTGTCTGCGTCTGCGTCTGCGTCTGCGTCCAGCTCATCATCGGCAACCAGGGCCGGCCAGCGCGCTTCGGGCAGCGTATCGGCCAGCGCCTGCAGGCGCGCGGCCAGCGCACTCTGGACCGGAACGCGCGGTTGCTCGGCCTGCAGCGCGGTCATGGTGGCAGCAATCGCCGCAGCCGTCGCCGACAGCGCGTCCACGCCTTCGGCATCGGGGGTGGCATCGGCGGCCAGCGAGCGCTTGATGAAACTCTCGGCGCCGCCGGTGACCGCGGTGATCTCCGGCACGTCGGTCATGGCGAACGCACCGTTCATGGTGTGCACCGCACGCAGCAGGCTGTCGGTGACCGGTTGCGGGGCAACACTGGCATCGCGCAGCCACGCCTGCAGGGTGGCCTGGTGGGTGTCCACTTCGGCTTCCAGGATCTCGCGCAGCACTTCGTCGATGTTGGCCGGGGTGCCGGCCGTTTCGTCGACCACCTCCGGCGCGTCGAGCACCGCATCGGCGGGCGCGGCGGTGTCTACCGGTGCGGCCACGGCCGGCGCCGCACGCTGCAGCGGCACATGGAAGGTTTCTTCGCCCGCGGCCACGCGGTCGGCGGTGGCCTGCATGGCCTGCAGGTCGGCGCTGACGCGGCCTTGTCCACGCAGCGCGGCGTTGAGCTGGGGCAGCACGTCATAGGCCTGGGTCACCATCGCCACCACTGCCGGGGTTGCCGGCCGGGTACCGTCGAGCACGCGGTTGAGCATGCCCTCGACCTTCCAGCTGAACTCACCCAGGGTGCGCGCGCCCACCAGCCGGCCACTGCCCTTCAGCGTGTGGAACACGCGGCGGATCGGACGCAGGCGGTCCAGGTTGTCCGGCGCGGCGCGCCAGACCGGCAGCAGGTTGCCCAGGTTGACCAGTTCCTCGTCGAACTCCTCGATGAAGACTTCGCGGATGTCCTGATCGATGTTCTCGCCATCGTCCTCGAAGCCGGCCTCGATGCTGTCGGCCGGCAGTTCGGCGCGGGCGTCGGCCACGGGCGGTACGGCAGCCGGGGTCGTGCTGAACTGCGCCGCGGCGGCATCCAGCTCGGCCAGGAAACGCGTGGACTCGTCGTCCAGCTCGATCTTGCCGATCACCGCCGCATGCACCCCGGTACTGCTGTGGGTGATTACCGGCGGCTCATCTTGGCTATCGGCGGCGGCATCGGCGTCGCTGGCGACGTCAATCTCGGTATGGGTATCGCTATCGGTATCGGTATCGGTATCGCCGTCAGCCTCGGCCTGTACGTCCTGCAGGAACGCAGGCAGTTGCTGCACATCCAGCGTGGGCGCGTCGACCGGCGCGGCATCGTCGATCTGCAGCGACAGTACGTCACCGGCGTTGTGCAGCGGCTCGTCGAAGGTGAAGGTCAGCGGCTCATCGCTGATCTGCAGGGCATCGTGCTCGGCCATCACCGGGTCGAAGCCCGCGTTGGACGGCCGCACGTCGGCCACGTCCTCGTGCAGGTTCGACGCCTCTGCTGCGCTGGCGTCCAACGCGTCCAGGGCAACGTGCATCGGCGGCAGCACATCCCAGCGGGTGGCGCTGCTGTCTTCGGCAAAGACCGGATCGAAGTGGGCGAAGCTCGGCGCAGCATCATCGGCGCCCGCGTCGCTGGACAACGTCCATTGCGGTGCGTCGGGCGCATGGGCGGTGGAGGCATCGAACACCAGCGGGGCCACGGCAGTCGGTGCTGTGCTGATGGCGGCCGGCTCGGGCAGCGCATCGAAGGTGAAATCGGGCAACGACGGCGGGACGCTGCCCGGCGGTGGCGCGCTCGGCGTCACGGCAATGGCCACCGTCTCCACCGACGGCGCATCCCACTGCGTCAGCTCGATCGGTTCGGCGGCCACCGGCAGGGCTTCGGCGGTGGTATCGGGCTGGGCGGCATTTTCGTCCGGCAACGGCCAGTAACGCAGGGTTTCCAGGCTGGTGCGGGTGATGTCCAGGATTTCCTCGCGACCCGGGCGGCGTTCGCGCAGGGCTTCGAGGTAGTACTCCAGGCTGGCCATGGCATCGGCCAGGGTGTCCAGTTGGCGACCGCTCGGCACGCGCTGGCGGCCGATCAGTTCCACGGCAATGTACTGGCGCACGCCCTGCAGGTAGTC
This sequence comes from Bacillus subtilis subsp. subtilis, assembly GCA_021733645.1. Taxonomy (GTDB): domain Bacteria; phylum Pseudomonadota; class Gammaproteobacteria; order Xanthomonadales; family Xanthomonadaceae; genus Stenotrophomonas. Next base: position 141,533 of record JAHREJ010000001.1, read on the forward strand.
GGCCGGGGTGGCCAGGTCGAGCATGCGCAGTGCGCCGGCGACCTCGCCCAGCAGGCGCGGCACTTCGTGCAGCTGCTGGTGGTTCCAGTTGGTTTCGATGAACGCGACGAAATGCTCGCGCGCGGCAGCGAAATTGGCGATGGCTTCATGCGCCAGCACCTCCACCGTGCGGCGGTTTTCCACTGCGCTGGGATCGTCTTCGCCGCTGCCGCCGGCCCCCAGGTGGGCAACCTGGTCGTCCAGCGAGGCGTCCACGTACAGCAGCGCACCGGCAATATCCAGCAGCAGGCTTTCGTCGATCTGCTGCTGCCCGTCCACCACGCCGCGCAGCGCGTCGCGCTGCTGCACGACCACGCCACGGGCCACGCCCAGGCCCATCATGCCCAGGGTGTCGGCCACTGCACCCAGTTCATTCACCTGGGTCTGCAGCTGGACCGGGTCGCCGGCGGTGCGCAGGTGCAGGTCCAGCGCATCCTTGATCCGCAGCAGTTCTTCCTTGACCGCGTTGCCCACGGTGTCGAGCAGTTCGCGGTTGCGCCCGCTCAGGCTGCCGCGCGCGTGGTCCAGTTCGGCCTCGGTGGCGCTGACGCTGTCCGGGGCGAAGGCGAACAGCACGCTTTCATTGATCCCCGGCGCGGCGCGTGCCGAGCGGATGTCATTGAGCAGCGGCAACAGCACGATCGGAATGTCGCGGTGACCGTTCTGCAGGCGCTCCAGATAGTCCGGCAGCAGTACGCTGCCGCGCATCAGGGTGGCGCAGGCTTCGTCGCGGTCGGGCACTTGCCCGGCACCGATGGCGTTGGCCAGCTGCTCCAGTTCTTCGGCCACCATCGCCGGGGCATACAGCTCCACCATGCGCAGGGTGCCCTGCACCTGGTGCAGGTAGCCGGCACAGAAGCGCATGCGGCCGGCGTCGGACGGATCTTCGGCGTAGTACTCGACCTCGTTGCGCACCTGGCGCAGGGTCTCGTCCAGTTCCGGTTTGACCCAGCCCAGGGCGGCATGGCTCATGGCATCGCGCAGCGTGCTCATGCCAGGTCTCCCGGCAAGGGCGCGCGCGTGTGGTGCTGTGATTTCTGGCGATGCATCATCTGCTGATTCCTTCCCTCTCCGCCCTGCCCGCGGCTCACGCCGGCAGCTTGAAGTCGGCAACCGAGCGGCGCAGGTCGGCCGCCAGCTGTGCCAAATGACCGATCGACTCGGCGGTCTGTCCCGCGCCCTGCGAGGTCTGGCCGGTAATCTGCCGGATCACGCCCATGGTGCGGGTGATGTCCGAGGCGGCCGACGACTGCTGCTGGGCGGCGATCGAGATGTTCTTGATGAGGTTGTTGAGCGCGTTGGACACGCGCTCGATTTCGGTCAGGGCGGTACCGGCGTCCTCGGCCAGGCGCGCACCGGACACCACTTCGGCGGTGGTCTGCTCCATCGAGCTGACCGCTTCGTTGGTATCGGCCTGAATGGCCTGGACCAGGCCTTCGATACGTCGGGTTGCACCGGACGTGCGTTCTGCCAGGCGCTGCACTTCGTCGGCCACCACGGCGAAACCGCGACCGGCCTCACCGGCCGAGGCTGCCTGCACGGCCGCGTTCAAGGCCAGGATGTTGGTCTGCTCGGAAATGTCGTTGATCAGTTCCACGATCGAGCCGATTTCCTGCGAGGACTCGCCCAGGCGCTTGATGCGCTTGGAGGTTTCCTGGATCTGGTCGCGGATCTGGTCCATGCCCTGGATGGTCTCGCGGACCACGCCGGCGCCTTCGGCGGCGATCACCACCGAACGCTGCGCCACGTCGGCCGACTCGGCCGAGTTGCGCGACACCTGTTCGATGCTCGAGGCGATTTCGCCGATGCGGTCCGACGCCGAGGTGATCTGGTTGGCCTGGTGGCCGGCCGCTTCGGCCAGCTGCATCGCGGTGGCCTGGGTTTCCTGGGTGGACAGCGCGACCTTGGCCGAGGTGTCGTTGATGGTGGTCACCAGGTGGCGCAGTTCGTCCACGGCGTAGTTGATGGCGTCGGCGATCGCGCCGGTCATGTCCTCGGTCACCGAGGCCTTCACCGTCAGGTCGCCTTCACCCAGCGAGCTGATTTCATCCAGCAGCCGCATGATGGCCTGCTGGTTGCGGCTGTTGAACTCCACCTGGGTCTGGTAGCGCAGGTCCTGCTCGCGCGAGCGGCTGCGCACGGTGCTGCTGACAAAACCGATGATGGCAATCAGCGACAGCGCACCGGAGATCACGCCCAGCCAGAAGTTGGGGAACAGGCGCGTGTCGCGCACCGAACCGAACGAGGAGAACGCTTCGAACAGCTTCTTGCTGTCATCCAGCATGCGCGTGGCACCGCCGGTCAGCGCCGCCGCCGAGGACTGCGCCGAGAACAGCTGGCGCGAGCTGGCCAGGATCGCGTCGGCGTCCTTCTTCATGGTGTCCCACTGCTTCTGGGACTGCTCCAGCGCGGCCAGCGCGCCGGCATTGCGAACGGGAGTGATGCCCAGCTCCTCATTGCCGTTGCGCAGGGCTTCCAGCACCTGGGTGAACACCACCGAGTCGCGGGCCAGGGCGTCGCCCGCGGCGGCGGCATTGGCCCCGCCGGCGCGCATTTCGGTCACCCGGCGCGCCATCGAACCCACCACCACCACCTGCTGCAGCGCGTTGTAGACCTGCGAGGCCGGCGCACCGCCGGCCGACATGGCGCGCACCACTTCGTTGAGCTGGGCCTGCAGTGCCGGCACGCCGTTGACGAAGTTGTTGGCGTTGCCGGCCAGGGCCAGGACCGCCGGTTCGCTGGCCACCAGCTGGGCAGCGCTCTTGCCGAGCGGCTCCCAGGTCTGGCTGAGCTGGTTGAGCGGGCCGGACACGTTGGCTTCACTGCCGTAGCGCCCCTGCAGGCTGCTCACCGTGCTTTCGATGCGGCTCTTGGTGTCCTTGAACGCAGTGAACGCCTGGGCGTTGCCCGAGACCGCCTCACGGCCCTGGTTGGCCAGCTGCTGTGACAGCACCTGCAGGTCGGCTGCGCCGGTACTGGCACCGGCCAGGCGACTGCCCTGCCAGGTGGCCACGCCGGTGTTGACGCCGAACACGATCATCGACAAGGCCAGCAGGCCCAGCCAGAAATTGGTTCCCACCGACCCGAGCTTACCGGCCTTGGCGGTATCGGAAGCAGTACTCATCGTTCAACCTCGATCTTCAATACGGTGAGACAGGCAGCAGCGATCAGGCCGCGGCCTGCCTGAATTCGGGAGTGCGCGACAACAGCGACAGCGAGAACACGCCCCAGTCGTGGCCATCGCCGTGGAAGGCGCGGTCGACGAAGTGGGCGTAGCGGCCCGTGGCAAGGTCGCCGGTGACAACGTCCTGGTCCTGCTCGAAGCTGCGCTGGCCGAACAGTTCATCGATGGTCAGGGCAACGTCGCCGCCGGCCTGGCGCATGATGAGCACGCGCTGGCCTTCCTGGTGCACGGTGCGTTCGCCTTCCATGAAGTACTTCAGGTCCACCACCGGGAACAGGTTGCCGCGCAGGTTGCCCACGCCCAGCAGCCACGGCTGCGCGCCGGGCACCGGGGTGATCGGCGGCATCGGCACGATTTCAACCACTTCGCGGAAGTCCGACACCAGGTGGCGCTTGCCTACCCGGTACCCGACGCCACGCCACAGGTCCTGCGAGAACTGCCGTTCGGGCAGCTGCACGGCATGGGCCAGGCTGCGCCGTTCGTAGGCTTCGAGGATGTCGAAAGGAGAACGCATCAGACCACCAACTGGTTGATCCGCGCGATCAGTTCCTCCTCGCGCGGCGGCTTGACGATGTAGTCGGCCGCCCCCTGGCGCAGCCCCCACGCCTTGTCGGTTTCCATCGCCTTGGTGCTGACGATGACCACCGGAATGTGTTTGATGGCCGCATCGCGCGCCATCGCGCGGGTGGCCTGGAAGCCACTCATGCCCGGCAGGACGACGTCCATCAGCACCAGTTGCGGGACGTGCTCGCGCACGAGCGCCAGCCCGTCCTCGGCGTTGTCCGCTTCCAGGACTTCATGCCCGGCCTTGGTCAACCACTGCGTGAACACCGCGCGGTCGGTCGGTGAATCCTCGATCAGAACGATTCGAGCCATTGTGCCTTTCCCCCCTGGTCAGGCGTTGACGTATGTGCGGATGGCACCCAGCAGTTCTTCACGCGTGAATGGCTTGGTCAGGTACTGCTCCGAGCCGACGATGCGGCCGCGCGCCTTGTCGAACAGGCCGTCCTTGGAGGACAGCATGATGACCGGGGTCGACTTGAACAGCTGGTTTCCCTTGATCAGCGCACAGGTCTGATAGCCATCCAGCCGCGGCATCATGATGTCCACGAAGATGATCTGCGGCTGTTGGTCGGCGATCTTGGCCAACGCCTCGAAACCATCGGTCGCGGTCACCACCTCGCAGCCTTCGCGCTTGAGTAGTGTTTCGGCGGTCCTGCGAATGGTCTTCGAATCATCGATGACCATGACCCTAAGCCCTGCGAGTTCCCCACCCGCAGCCATGTTTTCAGTCATTACCTTTCCCCGGGCGCGCGACGCTTCTGCTTGGTCCGGCGTCGCTGCGAAAGCGTATCTATATCGCACTTCCCGCGCAGGCTTCAAGCGCGGGCACTTCAGCCAAGCCGCAGGCGGGTCGGGTCGGGCCGGATCGCCCGGTTTTGCGCAAACCCGGCGGCGGCCGGACGCAGCGTTGCACCCCGCCGGGCAGGCAGCCGGCCCCTGTTGCGGCTACCATCATCGCCCTGCCCGCCAGGTTGCGACCATGCCGTTGAACGTCATCGTGGTGATGGATCCCATCGCCCATATCAAGATTGCCAAGGACACCACCTTCGCGATGCTGCTGGAAGCCCAGCGCCGCGGCCACGCCCTGCACTACGTCAGCCCCGGTGGGCTGGCCCTGCGCGATGGCCAGGCGGTGGCCCGTACCGCGCCGCTGCAGGTGCGCGAGGACAAGGCCGACTGGTTCACCCTGGGCCAGTTCAGCCAGACCGTGTTCGGTCCCGGCCAGGTGGTGCTGATGCGCAAGGACCCGCCGGTGGATGCCGAATTCATCTACGACACCCATGTGCTCAGCGTGGCCCAGCAGGCCGGCGCCCTGGTGGTCAACGACCCGCAGGGGCTGCGCGACTTCAATGAGAAGCTGGCCGCCCTGCTGTTCCCGCAGTGCTGCCCGCCCACCCTGGTCAGCCGCCGCAACGCCGACCTGAAGGCTTTCGTGCTTGAACACGGCCAAGCCGTGCTCAAGCCGCTGGACGGCATGGGCGGGCGCTCGATCTTCCGCTCCGGCACCGGCGACCCCAACCTCAACGTGATCCTGGAAACCCTGACCGACGGCGAGCGCACGCTGGCCCTGGCGCAGAAGTTCATCCCCGATATCACCGCCGGCGACAAGCGCATCCTGCTGGTGGATGGCGAGCCGGTGGACTATTGCCTGGCGCGGATTCCGCAGGGCGACGAGTTCCGCGGCAACCTGGCCGCCGGCGGCCGCGGCGAAGGCCGCCCGCTGAGTGACCGCGACCGCTGGATCGCCGCCCAGGTCGGGCCGGAGATGAAACGCCGTGGCATGCGCTTCGTCGGCCTGGACGTCATCGGCGACTACCTGACCGAAGTGAACGTCACCAGCCCCACCTGCGTGCGCGAGCTGGACGCGCAGTTCGGGCTGAACATCGCCGGCACCCTGTTCGATGCGATCGAGGCCAGCCTGCCGCGATGAATGCGACGGTCGAGCCGCTGCTGCCGCTGCAGGCACGCGAGTCGCAGCGCCTGGGCGCGACCCTGGCGTTGTCGCTGCTGGTGCATGCCGTGGTGATCCTGGGGGTGGGCTTTGCGGTCAGCGACAAGGCCGCACTGGTGCCCACCCTGGATGTGATCTTCAGCCAGACCCAGACCCCGCTCACGCCCAAGCAGGCCGACTTCCTGGCCCAGGCCAACCAGCAGGGCGGCGGCGACCACGACACCGCACAGCGCCCGCGCGACAACCAGGCCGGCATCGTGCCGCAGCCGCAGGCCGGGGTGTCGCCGGTGCCGCAGCAGCGACAGGACGCGGCCAGCCCGCCACCGCCGCAGGCGCGGGTGGTGTCCAGCCGCAACGGCACCGACCACCTCGCCAGTGCGCAGCCGCAGCCCCTGCCCGAACACCCGCAGCCAGACGCGCCACTGAACGCGCGCGAGCAGCGCGATGCCGAGATGGCCCGCCTGGCCGCCGAAGTGCACCTGCGCTCGGCGCAGTACGCCAAGCGCCCGAACCGCAAGTTCGTGTCGGCCAGCACACGGGAATATGCCTACGCCAACTATCTGCGCGCGTGGGTGGATCGTGCCGAGCGCGTGGGCAACCTCAACTATCCCGATGAGGCGCGCCAACGCCGGCTGGGTGGGCAGGTGGTGATCACCGTGGGCGTGCGCCGCGACGGCAGCGTGGAAAGCGCGCGGATCCTGCGCAGCAGCGGCACGCCGTTGCTGGATGAAGCGGCCCTGCGCGTGGTCCGCCTGGCCCAGCCGTTCCCGCCGCTGCCCAAGACCGACGACGGCGTGGAGATCCTGCAGGTGACGCGCACGTGGGCGTTCCTGCCGGGGGGGACGTTGCGTGATGACCGTTGATGGGACGGGGGGCGGCGATCGCCCCGCCCGCCGGACCTATCGGGCCGCGCGTGCGGCCTGCTGTTCCACCAGGGTCAGTGCCACGTTGTTGCGCAGGTAGGCCGGCTCCACCCGCTCCGGGGCCAGGCCTTCGCCACGGGCGAAGGCTGGCACGGCCAGCGTGAGCAGGTCCGAGGCGCGCGGCAGCGCCTGCGCGTCCACGCCATCGAGCTGGCCGGCCAGACGGGTGGCCAGCAGGCCATCGGCTGCACCGAACCCGGTGCCCACGCCGAACCAGCGGGTGCCATCGGGCAACGCCACCGCCTCCGGTGCGCACACGACCTCCTCGCCCTGCAGGTGCCACTGGCCATCCACGCGTACCTGGCGGGCCACATACACCTCGCCCATGCGGGCATCGATGCTGCTCAACACGTGGTCGGCCCCGGCCGGTGCACGCAACGCCAGCACCTGCAGGGTAGACACCGCAATCAACGGACGGTCCAGCGCCAGCGCGATGCCCTGGGCGATGGCGATGGCCAGGCGCACGCCGGTGAAGGCGCCAGGGCCGCGCCCCAGGGCGATCGCATCCAGCTGCGAACGGGCCAGCCCGGCCTCGGCCAGCAGCGCCTCGGCCCACGGCAGGCTGAGTTCGGCGTGGCGACGCGGCGCGATCTCGAAACGCTCCCGCACCTGTCCATCCACGTACAGGGCAACGGAACAGGCTTCTGTGGCGGTTTCAAAGGCGAGCAGTTTCATGGCGATCAGAACAGGGAAGTGGGGAAAGGGTCGGCAGCGGCGTCGCGCGCCGGCACGCTGGCCGCCGGCGGTGTCGCTGCCGGTGCCGGGGCGCCGGGGCCACTGACCGGCCATTGTGGCGCAAAGAAGCCGCGCACATCGTCCAGCAAGCGGGTACGCCGGAACGGCGGCAGTGAATCCAGGAAGATCCGGCCGTAGCTGCGGCTGAGCAGGCGCGGGTCGCACAGCACCAGCACGCCGCGGTCGGTTTCGCTGCGGATCAAGCGGCCTACGCCCTGCTTGAGCGCGATGACCGCCTGCGGCAGCTGTTCGTCGCGGAACGGGTTGCCGCCGTCGCGGCGGATCGCATCCAGCCGCGCCTCGAATACCGGATCGTCGGGCGCGGCGAACGGCAATTTGTCGATCACCACCACGCTCAGTGCATCGCCCACCACGTCCACGCCTTCACGGAAGCTGGCCGACCCCAGCAGCACGCCATTGCCCGATTCGCGGAAGCGCTGCAGCAACGTCGCGCGCGGGGCCTCGCCCTGCACGAACAGCGGCCACGGCGCGTCGCGCAACGCCTCGGCGGCTTCGCGCAGCGCGCGGTGCGAGGCGAACAGCAGGAACGCCCGCCCCTGCGAGGCCTCCAGCACCGGGGTGAGCGCGGCGATCAAGGCCGTGCCGAAGCCGCGCGCAGCCGGATCGGGCAGACCGGTGGGCAGGTAACACAGTGCCTGGGTGGCCCAGTCGAACGGACTGGGCTGCAGCAGGGTGACCGGGTCGTCCAGACCCAGCCGCTGTGAGATATGCGCAAAGCCACCGTCCACGGTCAGCGTGGCCGACGTGAATACCCAGGCCGCCATCGAACGCTGGCGATGCTCACGCAGCGGCCCGGACACATCCATCGGGGTGCGCTGGCAACGGAAGCCGCGCGGGGTCAGCTCGTACCACAGCACTTCCGCCGCCGCCGGGAGGGCCTCCGGATCGGTGTCGAAATCCAGCATCGGGGCATCTTCGCCCAACCAGCGCGACAAGCGCGACACCGCTTCCAGCGCACGGGCATGGCAGGCATCCAGGCCCGGCGAGGCATCACGCACCCCGGCCAGCGCATCGCGCAGGGTGACCAGCGCGGTCATCGCCGCATCGAATCCATCGCGCACCTGTGGCACGGTCAACGCGCGCCACTGGGTGCCGCGCGGCGGCAACCCGTCCATGGCGGTGCGCAGGTCACGCAGGATCTGCTCCAGCGCCGCCGCCGGTGCCTGCAGTGCGGCCTGCGCGCCGGCCACGCTGCGGCTCTCGGCCAGGCAGTCGCGCGCCAGCTCCTGCCAGGGCCGCATGCCGAAGCTTTCACCGAAGAAATTGGCCGCCAGTTCCGGCAGCTGGTGCGCCTCGTCGATCACGAACGCCTGCGCGCCGGGCAGGATTTCGCCGAAGCCTTCCTGCTTCAAGGCCAGGTCGGCCAACAACAGGTGGTGGTTGACCACCACCACATCGGCGGCCTGCGCGCGCTGGCGCGCCTGCACCACGAAGCAGTCGTCCCAGAACGGGCACTCGTTGCCCAGGCAGTTGTCGACGGTGGAGGTCACCATCGGGTACAGCGGCGAGTCTTCGGGCAGGGCGTCCAGCTCGGCCATGTCGCCAAAACGGCTTCGTCCCGCCCAGGCCAGGATGCGCTGGAACTGCGCCACCTGTTCGGGCGACACGAACCGCGGCTCGCCGCGCGCCTGCTGCAGCCGGTAACGGCACAGGTAGTTGGCGCGCCCCTTGAGCAGCGCACTGCTGTGGCCCACCCCGAGCGCGGCGCGGACCCGCGGCAGGTCGCGATGGTAGAGCTGGTCCTGCAGTGCGCGGGTGCCGGTGGAGATGATGGTCTTCAGGCCCGACAGCAGCGCCGGCACCAGGTAGGCGTAGGTCTTGCCGGTGCCGGTACCGGCCTCGGCCAGCAGTACATCGCGCTGGTCGAACGCTTCGGCGATCGCCGCGGTCAGGCGCAGCTGCGCCGGGCGGGCGACGAAGGCATCAAGCTGGCTGGCAAGCGTGCCGCCCTCGCTGAGGGCGTCGCTGCTGGCATGGGCAAGGCGTGACATGCCCGTAATGATAAACGTAGAGCGGGGCTCTGCCCCGCTGCATTCAAGCGCCGCCGGGCAGAGCCCGGCGCTCCGCTTCAGTAGCGTTTGATCCCGGGCACCGTGCAGCCTTCCAGCTGCGCGTGCGCGGACACCGCGTTTTCCTTCTCGCCACGGGCCAACCGCGACTGCTCGATGGTCGCCCAGTGGCGGCGGCACAGCGGCCCGGTCTTCGAACCAAGTTCCACCGCCTTGCGCGCCAGCGATTCGGCACGGGCCCAGTCGCCCTGCAACAACGCAATCTCGGCGCGCTCCTGCAGAATCGACGGATCCCCTTCGGAGATCAGCAGCGCCTGGTTCAGCGCTTCGGCCGCAGCCGCCAGATCGTTGGCCTGGCGACGCGCCTGGGCGGTCATGCGCAGATCCTCGATCTCGGCATCACGCAGTGGCTGCACCGCCAGCTCTTTTTCGTCCGAGCCGGCAGCCGCCGCCTCCACCGCCGCCATGCGCTGGGCCGGCGTGGTGGTATCCACCGGCGTCTTTACCGGCGGTGCCGGGGTGACGCAGGCGCTCAGTGCCATGCCAAGGGTGAGCAGGGAAGCGCAACGGATCAGGGTTCGGGTGGTCATGCGGGCCGGCCTCGTTCCGGAATCATCGCGCGGGGGGAGTCGTTGCCGCGGCCGGAGCCGGCTCGGCGGCCGGTTCGGGCTTCTTGTCCATGCCGAACCAGCTGCGCCAACCGCCGCCTTCGCTGCCGGCGGCGGCGCCCTCGCCTTCGGGCAAGGCGGTCGGCGCAGTGCAGGGCACGTAGGCCGGCGCGTAACCGACCACGAACGGGAAGCGGCGCGCGCCGGGGCAGCTTTCGTCGGTGCTGGCGGTGCCGCTGGCCTCCACGTACTGCCAGTCCAGGCCCTTGCTGCTCACCTTCAACGGTGCGCTGGGCAGCCGCTGGAAAATGCCCGACCACACCCGCATCGAACCGGTGGCACCGTACAGGCCGGCCTGTTCGTTCTGGTCGTTGCCCATCCAGATCACGGCCAGGTGGTCGCCGGTGTAGCCGGCATACCAGCTGTCGCGGCCATCGTTGGTGGTACCGGTCTTGCCGGCCGGTTGCAGCCGGCCCAGGCCGTCGGCGTTCAGGCGCTGGGCGGTGCCGCTGGCCACCACCTGCTGCAGGCCGATGCTGATCAGGTTGGCGGCGATCGAGTCGCCTTCCTGCGCCGGCGCCGGGGTCTTGTCATAGCGCTTCATCAGCTTGCCCTGCGGGTCGAGCACGCCGCGCACCGCATGCAGCGGCTGGATTTCGCCGCCGGAGGCCAGGAACTGGTACAGCTGGGCCATCGCGTAGGGGCTCTGGTCGGTGGAACCCAGGATCACCGCCGGATTCGGCTCTGCCTTGATCCCGGCCAGCACGTGGATGAGCTGGGTCAACCGCTCCGGACCCACCTGCATGCCCACCCGGACCGTGGCCTGGTTGTAGGAATGGGCCAGCGCGTCGATCAGGCGCACCGTGCCGTGGCTGCGGTTGTCGGCATTGCCGGGCGACCAGTTGCGGCCCCGCGACAGCTGCACCGTCACCGGGGAGTCATCGACCCAGCTGGCCAGCGAATAGCGGTCCGGCTGGGCCAGTGCCAGCAGGTAGACGAACGGCTTGAGCAGCGAACCGACCGGCCGCTGCGCTTCGATGGCGCGATTGAAGCCCGGCTCGGCCACGTCACGACTGCCCACCACGGCCAGCACATCGCCGTTGTGCACGTCCGTCAGCACCATACCGGCCTGCAGCTCGGGGCGCTTCTTGCTCTCCAGCGACTTGATGGTCTTGGTCACGGCCCCCTCGGCGTAAGCCTGGGCCGACGGTGCCATGCCGGTCATCACGCTCAGGCCGGCACCCTGCAGCACCGACTCGGGGTAGTCGTGACCCAGTTGGCGGCGCACCAGGTCCACATACGCCGGGAACCGGTTGGCGGCGATCAGGCCCGGGGTCTTGGGCACGCCCAACGGCGCCTTGAGCGCACGCTGGTACTCGGCGTCGTCGATCAGCTGGCTTTCGTGCAGCTTGCCCAGCACGAAGTTGCGACGGTCCAGCGCACGTTCGGGATTACGCCGCGGGTCGTAGTAGGACGGGCCTTTGACCAGGCCGATCAGCAGCGCGACGTGCTCGGTGTTGAGCGAAGACAGATCGCGGCCAAACCAGAATTCCGCACCCGAGGACATGCCGTGGATGGCCTGGCTGCCGCGCTGGCCCAGGTAAACCTGGTTGAGGTAGGCCTCCAGGATGGTGCGTTTGTCGTAGCGCGCTTCCATGATCAGCGCGTACAGCACCTCGTTGAACTTGCGGGTGACGGTCTGTTCCTTGCCAATCCCCAGCAGCCCGCTGCGCGCCAGCTGCTGGGTCAGCGTGGAGGCGCCCTGGCGGCTCTGGCCGCCGGAGCGCACGGTCACCCAGATCGCGCGGGCGATGCCGCTCAAGTCGATGCCGTGGTGGCGGTTGAAGTCCTTGTCTTCCACTGCCTGCAGGCCGGTGACCAGCAGCTCGGGGGTTTCCTCGATGCGCACCAGCCGGCGTTCTTCCTGCTTCTGCCCGTAGAGCGTGGCGATCCGCGCCGGATCCAGCCGCGCAGCCTTGAGCGCCTTGCGGCTGTCGGCATCGCGCAGCGAGGCGATCTGCCCGCCGGACAAGCTCAACTCGACGCGGCGCGGGGCGACCAGGCCATCAACATCGTTGTAACCGCGGCTGGCGATGAGGAAGCGGCCGCCCTCCTGCTGGTAGGTGGCCGGCGACTTGCCGGTGCCGTCATCGCGGTAGGCGGCCGCCGCCAGCTCGGTCTTGAGCGTGGCGGCATCCATCGCCACGCCCGGCGCCAGGGCCAGCGGGCGTGCATAGACGCGGGTCGGGATCTGCCAGCGCAACTCACCGAAACGCTGGGTGACCTGCTTGTTCAGATAGACCGTATAGGGAATCAGGAAGCCCAGGGACAGCGCAACGGCAGCCATCCCCCAGGTGATCAGCCGACGCCGCCACAGCGGGCCGCGGCTTTCGGTGTCGTCGTCGAACTCATCGGTGTCGTCGGTATCGTAGCGTCGGGGCACGGGCATCGGGAAACAGTGGGCTCGGCGCAGTCTAACGCAGCACACCAGCCCCGACGGCATCGCGATGAACGCCCGTTCGGGCGCACGACAGCCAGCGTCAGGGTGCCGGCATCGGCCCGCTGCGGCCGCGAACGCCGTCCCACAGCCCCCGGCACATGAACCGCAGGCGAATCCAGCGTGGTGCGATGAACAGGCCGTTGCCGATGAACTTCAGCAGCAACCGAGGCAGATCCTGGGCCACCCACACCCGTGGGGTACTGGCGCGCGCATACAGCAGTACGCGGTTGCGCATGATGTAGTACAGCCGGAACGGCTTGTGCACCACCACCCCATGCCGTTTGAACCGCGACGCCCGCAGGTGCTCGCCCAGCCGGTGGCGCATCTGCGCATCGCACACCCCATGCAGCGCCAGCCCGGCCGCCTTGGCCCGGAAGCACCAGTCCATGTCGATGTTGTCGATGAACAGCGACTCGTCCATGCCACCAACCCGGTCCAGCGCCACCAGCGGGATCAGCGAGCCGGAGGTGATCAGGAAATCGCAGGGCACGCACTGGCCGGGGCCACCGTAGTCCTTGTCGTTGAACGGGAACCCCATGCGCACGAACGGTGCCGCCTGCCCGCTGCGCGCATCCACGAACTGCGGCCCGACCGCCGCCACCGGGGCATGCGCGGACAGCGTGGCCATCGCCTGCGCCAGCGTGCCGACCATGCCCGCATCCAGCACGCTGTCCTGGTCCATCAGCAGAACGTGGCCGACGCCCAGCGCACGCGCATGCGCGATCCCGCGGTTCAGGGCGGTGGCAAGGCCCACGTTGTGGGGCGAGGCGACCACGCTGACCGCCTCCACGCCGGCCAGCGCAGCGGCCACATCCATGCCGGGGCTGCCGTTGTCGAACACCACCACATGGCCCACCTGCGGCTGCACGCTGGCCACCACCTGCGCCAGCAGCGCAGGTTCGGGCGCATAGGTGACGATCACCGCGCAGATGTCGGCCGCCACAATGGCCGGCTGCCCGCTGGCCGGGTGGATCTGACGGGTCGCAGCGGGATCTTGAAGGGTCATACCAGAGTAAAAAGGCGGGCGAAACAGCGCCCGCACTATAGCCGACCCACCCTGCCTTGGCTGTGCGCTGCGTTCAGCGTTGCAGCGTGGCCGCATCGCGCAGGCGCGCCTGCAGCGGTTCGATCTCGCTGCCCGGCACGCCCAGTGCACGCGCCTGTTGCAACGCCTCACGGGCATACCGCGCATCGCCGGCGCCCAGGCGTTCGCTGCCCAACGCCAGCCAGCGCCGTCCCAACCGACGCCGCGCCTCGCCCAGGTCGTTGTCGTGTGCGGCCAATGCCTGCCAGGCCTGCAGGCAATCGCCGGCAGCGCGTACCCGGTTGCGGCGCAGCTCATCGTCAAAGCACGCCACCAGGATGGGCAGCAACTGGTGCGCGGCCGCCAGCACTGCCGGATCGGCCGGTGCCACGGCCTGTGCGGCGCGCAATGCGTCAAAGGCGCTGCGTCCGGGCGGCAGCAGCCAATCGCCGCGTTCCTGGGCATGCTGGAAGCGTTCCAGCAGGTCCTGCAGTTCGGCCTTGCTGCGGCTCGAGCGCGGCGTGCGCAGCGCCTGTTGCGCATGCCGGGCCTGCTCGATCGCGCCGCGCGCGGCCGCCAGCGAGGGCGCCTGCGGGTCGATGGCCGCGGCGGTGTCCAATGCCTGGGTTGCCTGCTGGAAGCGGAAATCGCCGGCCAGGCGCGTTGCCTGGCGCGCCTGGCGGTCGGCGAGCTGGCGCAACCCCGCCACCGCGCGCGGATGCGCCGGCACTGCCGCGGCCACCTCCCGGTAGCCGGCCAGCGCAGCCTCGGTGCGACCGCGCGCCAGGTCCCGGTCGGCACGCCCCAGCGCCTGCTCCAGCGCCGTATTGAACTGCGCCTGGCTCTGCGGCAGATCCACATGCCCGGGGTCATAACCGCGGGCCCGGTCCAACAACCGCGCCGCCGTGGCCAACGCACCGGCCTGGCATGCATTGCGTGCCTGCAGGAGCAGGTCCGACAACGCATCCTCGCGGCCCTCCAGCGCGCGCAACTGGTTCGGCGCCACCGCCAGCACCTGCTGGAACAGCGGCAAGGCGCTGTCCGCATCCTGGTCAAGGCGGTGCGCCTGCAGGGCCGCTTCGGCGCGCCCCAGCAACACCGCGATGCCGGCATGGGCGTTGCCGCGGTGTTGCAGCTGCTGCGCCAGTTGATCGGCATCGCGTTGCGGCACCTGCAGTTCGCGCGCCAGCGCCAGCGCGACCCGCGCCGCGTCCAGGTCACCGGCTTCCACCGCCTCGCGGGCCTGCTGCAGCGCGGCCTGCGCGGTGCGCGCCAGGCCGGTGCGGGCCTGGCTGCGGTCACCATCCAGCGCCAGCGCGGCCTGGTACCACTCGCGTGCACCGCTGCCGTCGGCCGCGCTCAACCTGCCGGCGGCCAGGGCCCGGTCGCCCTGGTCGAGCAGTTGTTCAATCTGTGGTTCATTCCAGAACCAGTTGGCCAGCGGCCGGCGCAACAGCGCCAAGGCCACAAACAGCAGCACCGCCACCAGCAGTGCCACGCGCCAGATCCGCCGCGCATGGCGCGCCTGCAGCCACCACCAGCGCCCTTCGCGGCGCACCCGACGCAGCGCGGCGTGGGCAGCGTCCTGGTGGTGAGGGGGGTGGCTCATCCACTGAGCCTAGCGCGGATCACGTGAGGTCAGCCTAGACGCCTGGCATGGCTGACACCGGGCAAGGCGTCGAGCTTGCCCAGCAGGGTCGACAGCTGGCCGTAGTCGCTCACCTTCAGGCGCAGGCGCAGGTGCGCGCGCCCGCTGTTGCGCACGTTGTCGCTGTGGATGTCCAGCACGTAGGCATCTTCCTGTGCGATCAGGTTGGTGATGTCCTTGAGCAGCCAACGCCGGTCCACCGCATCCACCACCACATCCACTTCATAGCCACCGCCCGCCTGGCCCCACTCCACCGGCAGGATCCGCTGCGGGCTGGCCGCCGACAACCGCGCCAGCGCGGCGCAGTCGGTGCGGTGCACGGTGACCCCACGGGTGCGGGTGAGATAGCCCACGATCGGCTCGCCGGCCACCGGCTGGCAGCAGCGGGCCAACTGCACCAGCAGGTTGCCCACGCCCTGCACGGTGAACTTGGATTTGCCCAGGCTGTCGCGGCGCGCGGTCGGGCGCGGCAGTGCCGGCGCGACCGGCTGGCTGGCAGCGCGTTCGGCTTCCAGCAACGCGCGGCTGACCTGGTTGGGGCCGGTGTCGCCCAGCGCCACCTGGATGTACAGGTCGTCCACGCTGTCGGCATGGAATTTCCTGGCCGCGATGGAAAGATCGGCATGCTGCAGGCCCAGCCGCTTCAGCTCGCGGTCGAGCAGCTCCCGCCCGGCCTGTACGTTGCGGGCGCGGTCGAGCTTGTGGAACCAACCGCGCACCTTTTCGCGCGAGCGGTTGCTGGCCAGGAACCCATTGGATGCCAGCAGCCAGTCGCGGCGCGGATCGGCTTCCTTGGACGTCAGGATTTCCACGCGGTCGCCGCTGCGCAGGCGGTAGGTCAGCGGCACGATCCGGCCGTTGATCTTGGCGCCCCGGCAGCGATGCCCCACCATGGTGTGCACGTGGTAGGCGAAGTCCAGCGGGGTGGCCCCCTGCGGCAGGTCCATCACCTCGCCCTTGGGGCTGAGGGCGTACACGCGGTCTTCGGTCAGCTCGGCGTCCAGCGCGCCGGCCAGTTCACCGGCCTGGCCTTCCTGGGAATGCTCCAGCAGCTGGCGCATCCAGGTGATCTTGCGATCGAACGCCTTCTCGGCGCCCTTGCTGCCTTCCTTGTAGCGCCAGTGTGCGGCGACGCCGAGCTCGGCCTGGGCATGCATGTCGTAGCTGCGGATCTGCACTTCGATGGTGCGCCCGTCCGGGCCGATCACCGCCGTATGCAGCGAGCGGTAGTCGTTGGCCTTGGGCCGGGCGATGTAATCGTCGAACTCGCTGGGCACCGGCGCCCACAGCGAATGCACCACGCCGAGCGCGGCGTAGCAGGCGGCCACATCGTGCACCATCACGCGCACCGCGCGGATGTCGTAGAGCTGCTCGAAGGCCAGCTTCTTCTTCTGCATCTTCCGCCAGATGCTGTAAATGTGCTTCGGACGGCCACTGACCTCGGCATCGATGCCCTGGGCCAGCAGTTCGCGCGACAGTACCTTCTTGACCGTCTCCACGTACCGCTCGCGCGCCAGCCGGGTTTCGTCCACTTCGCGGGCAATGCGGCGGTAGGTGTCCGGTTCAAGATGGCGGAAGGCCAGGTCTTCCAGCTCCCACTTGAGCTGCCAGATGCCCAGCCGGTTGGCCAGCGGCGCATGGATGTCGCGCGTCAGCTGGGCCAGCGCGCGCCGCTCTTCCTCGGGCAGGCGGTCGGCACCGCGCATGCGCGCCAGCTGCCGCGCCAGCAGGATCGGCACCACCCGCAGGTCCTGGATGATCGACAGCAACAGCCGGCGCAGGCCTTCGCTGTTGCGCCCGGCGTCGCGCCCGGCGTGCAGCGCCCAGACCTGGTCGGCCGCATCCTGGCCATCCAGCAGCCCGGCCACGGCCGGTTTCAGCGTGCCCAGCGGCAGCGTATCCAGGCCGGCGCGCAACCACGGCAGGTCGAACAACAGGGTCGCCAGCAAGGCGCTTTCATCGGCCGACAGCAGCGCCAGCGCGTCCAGCGTATCGGCCAGCACCGACCAGCTCGAGTGCATCTGCGGGTCGGCCTCGGGCAACTGCCAGCGCTGCAGCAGCGCCTCGCGCAGGGCGGGCGGCAGCGACGCCGCCGAGGGTCGGTTCAACAAGGCATCCAGGCCGGGGACAGAAGCGCGGTTCACAGCATCGTGCAGGCAAGACAGAGACCCCTACACTAGCGCCGTGGCCGTGCGCGGACAATCAAAACCCGCGCATCGGCCGGCATGACCTCATGCCCGGTGTGTCCCCAACCCCGCGTACTGGCCCTACACTGCGGCAAACCCAAGGAGATCTGCCATGCGCTTTTCGCGTCTACGCCTGCTGGCCAGTGCGGCCGTCCTGTTGAGCCTGGCCAGCCCGGCGCTGGCCCAGCGCGTGGTGGAGGGCGACCTGCAGCAGCAGATGTCGCCGTCCGAATTCAAGGCTGCCGGCCTGGACAAACTCAGCCCGGCCGAACTGACCGCATTGAATGGCTGGCTGCAGGGCAAGGTGGCGGCCGTGGCCGCCGATACACGCGAACAGGTGCGTGAACAGGTTCGCGAGCAGGCGCGTGAAGAAGGCCGCCAGGAAGTCATCGTCAAGAACCGGGGCTTCTTCGATTTCGGCAGCAACGAGCCGATCACCAGCACCCTGCAGGGCGAGTTCCGTGGGTTCGGCAAGGCGCGTAGATTCGTGCTGGCCAATGGCCAGGAATGGGAGCAGAGCGACGACACCGTGCTGTCCGGGGTTCGCAAGACCAACCCGGCAGTAGCGATCTCGCCGGGCATCATGGGCGTGTGGTACCTGCGCGTGGAAGGGGTGAATACCCGCGCCAAGGTACGCCGCACCAAATAAGTACGGCGTTGCACGGCGGCACGGGTGACCCCGGCCGCCGCCACGCCTTACAGCTGGCGCAACGCGTCCATCCGTTGTGCCAACTTTTTTGCTGAAATGCCGGTCCTGGCGCCCAGCTCCTGCGCGAACAGCGACACCCTCAGTTCTTCCAGGTCCCAACGCAGCGCCTGCCATTGCGTCCGTTGGCGCAGCCCGCGCGCGTCGGCCGCAGCCAGCGCATCGATGAACGGTCGCAGCTCCAGCATGCGGGCCTGGTCGCGGGGCGGATCGCGTTTGGCGCGCTCGCTGCGCAGGATCATCGCGCGCAGGTAGCGCGGATACTGGGCCAGCGCATCGGCCGGCGTGTCGCGCAGGAAGCCCGGATGCACCAGCCCGGCCAACTGCTGTTCCAGGTCATCCAGGTTGCCGCGCGCCCAGCCCATCAGCGTGGATTGCAACGACGGTTTAAGCTCGGCCACGTGGGCCAGGATGTTCTCGGCCAGTTTCAAGCGTGCCATCGCCTCGGCGAACAGGCCCTTGCCGGCCGTGTCGCGACGCTGCGCGAACGCCGCCGGGTCGCGGATATCACCCAGGCCATCGGCCAGCACCGCATTCAATGCGGCATCCACCAGATCGCCGCGCAGACGCTCCTGTGATTCGATGGCCGCATACAGCAGTCCGGTCTTGGGCGGCACCGGCAACTGCTTGCGGGCCTGTTTGGCCTTGTCGGCCAGGGCGATCTCCAACAGCCGGCGAACCCCGCGCGGATGCTGCTCGGCCGCTTCATTGCGGTCGGCGAAGATCCGCAACGCGGCGGTATCGCCTTCGTCCACCAATGCCGGGTAAGCCGGCACACCGGCTTCGCCCGGCACCTGCAGCGGGACCGGCGTGGCCGGGAAGTCGCGCAGCCCCGCCACCGCCAACGCGCGTCCGGCACGTGCGGCGAAGGCTTCGCCGGCCTGCCCGCCGAAGCGTGCACGCAGTGCGTCCAGGTCGCGTGCGCTGGCCAGCAGCTTGCCGCCGGCGTCGAACAGCCGCAGGTTCATGTGCAGGTGGGTGTCCAGCGCTGCCAGGTCGAAATCGGTGGCTGCCACCTGCGCACCGGTGGCCCGCGACAGGAACCGCGCCAGCTCGCCACGGATGTCGTCGGCGCTGGGGTCCGGAAACGCTTCGGCGAATGCGCGGCCGAAGTCGGGCGCCGGCACGTAGTTGCGGCGCATCGCCTTGGGCAGGCTGCGGATCAGCGCCGAGGCCTTGTCGGCAACAAAGCCCGGGGCCAGCCACGACAGCCGCGCCGCATCCAGCGCATTGAGCAGGTGCAGCGGTACATCCAGGCTGACGCCATCGTCGTCATTTCCCGGCTCGAAGCGGTAGTGCAGCGCCAGGCGTGCGTCGCCCAGCGGCAGGTACTTGGGATAGCGTTCGGCATCGCTGCCTTCGCCGGGCAGCAGGTCGGCCAGCGACCAGGCCAGGCCGTGGCGTTTCTCCGGCGTCAGCCCCTTCCACCAGGTATCCAGCGCGGTGGCCGAATGGATCTCCGACGGCACCCGGTCCAGGTACCAGCGCGCCTGCCAGCCCTCGTCGGCAACGATGCCGGCGCGGCGCAGCTTGGCTTCTTCCTCGCGCGCCTGCTCCAGCACCGTGAGGTTGTCGGCGATGACGCTGGCGCGGGTATTGATCTCGCCGGTCACCAGGCCCTGGCGAACGAACAGGTCGTGCGCCTCGCCCGGTGCGATGCGGCCGTAGTGCACCGGCTTTTTCGGGGCCAGCACCAACCCGAACAGGCTGATCTGCTCGGAGGCCAGCACCTGGCCCTGGGCGCGCGACCAGTGCGGGTCGAAGTGTTTGCGCAGCAGCAGGTGCGGCAGCTCGGCGATCACCCAGTCCGGTTCGATGGCCGCGTTGGTCAGGCCCCAGATCTTCTGCGTATCCAGCAGCGTGGCGGTGAGCAACCACGGCGGCGGCCGCTTGGCCAGCACCGAGCCGGGGAAGGGCAGGAAGCGGCGCTGGCGCGGCGCCAGGAAATCGGCCTTGTCGCTGCGATGGCCGATCTGCGTGGGCAGCCCGGCGATCAGCGCGCGGTGCAGGGTCTGGTAGGCGGCGGCGCGGACTTTGTCGCTGAAGCTGCCCCGTGCCTGGGGTGGGTTGGCACTGGGCGTTGCGGCGGCGACAGGCACCGCCGGCTCAGGCTTGCCTTCGCGGGCCAGGCGCGCGGCGCGGTGCTGCTGGCCACGCGTGGCCTTTACCTTGGCGTCGTCATCGCGCGCCGGGGCCGGCGCGGACGAACCGGCCAGCAACGGCTCCAGCGACGCGGCGGCGGCCTCTTCGGTCCAGCCCAGTTCCTCGCACAACACGCGCAGCTGGCGGTGCAGCTCGCGCCACTCACGCATGCGCAGGAAGCCCAGGAAATGGCGTTCGCACCAGCCACGCAGCTTGGACTGGGTGAGGTCTTCGTGGGCCTGGCGATAACCGTCCCACAGCCGCAGCACGCCGACAAATTCCGAGCGGCCGTCGGCAAACAGCGCATGCGCGGTGTCGGCCGCGCCGCGGGCTTCGGGCGGGCGCTCGCGCGGGTCCTGGATGCCCAGGAACGAGGCGATCACCAGCATCGGCCGCAGGCAGCCCTGCGCCTGCGCGGCCACCAGCATCCGCGCCAGCTTCACGTCCACTGGCAGGCGCGCCATCTGCCGCCCCACCGCCGTCAGGCGGCGCTCGGCATCCACCGCGCCAAGTTCGCCCAGCTGCTGCCAGCCATCGGCGATGGCACGCTCATCGGGGGCCTCCAGGAACGGGAAATCCTCGATCTGGCCCAGGCCCAGCTGCAGCATGCGCAGGATCACCCCGGACAGGCTGGAACGGCGGATTTCCGGATCGGTGAATTCAGCGCGCGAGAGGAAGTCCGCTTCCGAATACAGCCGGTAGCAGATGCCTTCGGACACGCGCCCGCAACGGCCTTTGCGTTGGTTGGCGCTGGCCTGGGACACCGCCTCGATGTGCAGCCGGTCCAGCTTCTGGCGCGGGCTGTAACGCTTGACCCGGGCCAGGCCGGGATCCACCACATAGCGGATGCGCGGCACCGTCAGCGAGGTTTCGGCCACATTGGTGGCCAGCACGATGCGGCGCTTGCCGCCAGGGTTGAAGACCTCGTCCTGGTCCTTCACCGACAGCCGCGCGTACAGCGGCAGCACTTCGGTTTCGCGGTACTTGCGGCGTTCCAGCGCCTGGTGCGCGTCGCGGATCTCGCGCTCGCCGGGGAAGAACATCAGGATGTCGCCACGCGGGTCGATGCGGGTGATTTCATCCACCGCCGCGACAATGGCTTCGTTGACGGTGCGCTCGCCATCGCGGCCCCCGCTTTCCTCGCCACCGCCCTCGCCTTCCAGTGGGCGGTAACGCACCTCCACCGGGAACGTGCGGCCTTCGACGCTGATCACCGGGGCATCGTTGAAATGCTCGGCAAAGCGCGAGGTATCGATCGTGGCCGAGGTAACGATCAGCTTCAGGTCGGGGCGCTTGTGCAGCAACTGCTTGAGGTAGCCGAGCAGGAAGTCGATGTTGAGGCTGCGTTCGTGCGCTTCGTCAACGATGATCGTGTCGTACTGCGACAGCCAGCGGTCGCTGCTGATCTCGGCCAGCAGGATGCCGTCGGTCATGAACTTGATGCGCGTGTCATCGCCAACCCGGTCGGTGAACCGCACCTGGTAGCCCACCACGGTCCCCAGCTCGGACTTCAGCTCCTGCGCCACACGGGTGGCCACCGCGCGTGCGGCAATCCGTCGCGGCTGGGTGCAGCCGATCATCCCGGCCACACCGCGACCGGCGGCCAGGCACAGCTTGGGCAGCTGGGTGGTCTTGCCCGAGCCGGTTTCACCGGCGATCACCACCACCTGGTGGTCGCGGATCAGGGCGGTGATGCGCTCGGCTTCACGCGCAATCGGCAGGCTGTCGTCCAGACTCATCGACGGCTGGTGCCGGGCGCGAGTTTCGCGCCGCTGCACCGACGCCTGCAGGGCCTGCTCGAACGCGGCCGCCACGCCTGCATCGGCAGGTTTGGCCTGGCAACGCGACAGCATCCCGAGCAGCCGCCCGCGATCGCGGCTCATGGCGCTGTCGATCGCTGCGCGGAACTGGCGCAGGCGTGAAGTGTGTTGGTTGTCGATAGCGCTCATCAATCGAATTGTTTAGAACTTTGATTACTACTGAAAGGTTAGTCTGATCTATTGTGAAGGCCATCCCATCCACAAGGAGAATCATCCCCATGGCGAAGACCAAGACACCGGCAAAAAAGACCCAGACCGGTAAGCAGAAGCTGGCAACGGCGGCCGCCTCGGCCCCGAACATTGATATCGGGATCAAGGAAGGCGATCGCAAGAAGATTGCCGACGGGCTGGCGGGCTTCCAGGCGGACGCGTTCACGCTTTACCTGAAGACGCACAACTTCCACTGGAATGTCACCGGGTCGATGTTCAACTCGCTGCACACCATGTTCGAGACCCAGTACACCGAGCAGTGGGCAGCCCTGGACGACGTCGCTGAACGCATCCGCGCATTGGGCTTCAATGCCCCGGGCTCCTACCGCGAGTTCGCGGCCCTGACCTCGATCGCCGAGGAACCGGGCCTGACCGACAGCGCAGACTGGCGTGAGATGGTACGCCAGTTGGTGGCCGCCAACGAGGCCGTGTGCCGTACCGCCCGCAAGGTGCTGGACGTGGCGGACGATGCCGACGACGCGCCGACCGAGGATCTGATGACCCAGCGCCTGCAGACGCACGAGAAGTACGCCTGGATGTTGCGGTCGTTGCTGCAGTAAAGCGTTTGCGCTTCTGTTATCTGCGCGCGGCGAGGGCTCCACCCCCTTGCCGGGACACGCCGTAAATCCATCCCTGGAGGCTCGTGGGCGCCATCCCTGGCGCCCAACGGTCCCGGCAAGGGGGCGGAACCCTCGCCCAGATAGATTCCGCGCCGGGCGGTGGGATTGAAAAGCATGCAGAACAGGCGCCCGGTGGCGCCTGTTCTGCGTTTTAGGCCCTCTTTTCCACGATTGGGGGAGAAAACTCCAGCCCAGGCTCCGGCTCCGGCTCCTGTTCTTCCTTTGCCCTTGGCTCTTCCTTTGCCCTTGGCTCCGCCTCTGCCCTTTGCCCTTGGCTCTGCCTCTGCCTTTGGCTCTGCCTCTGCCTTTGGCTCTGCCTCTGCCTTTGGCTCTGCCTCTGCCTTTGGCTCTGCCTCTGCCTTTGGCTCTGCCTTTGCCTTTGCCTTTGCCTTTGGCTCCGCCTCTGCCTTTGCCTTTGGCTCTGCCTTTGCCCCCGCCCTTCCACTTGCCTTTCCCTCTGCCTTTGCCTTTGCCTTTGCCTTTGCCTTTGCCTTTGCCTTTGCCTTCGGCTCCACCCTCCCATGCACACCAGCCCACTGTCGGGGCGCGGGGTGGGTGGGTTGGCGGGACCGTTGGGCGCCATGGATGGCGCTCACGAGCCTACACGGACGTACTTGCGGCGTGTCCCGCCAACCCACCCACCCCGCGCCAGCCATCGGCACGCGACGTATGGGCTTTGGGCTTTGGGCTTTGGGCTTCGGGCTTCGGGCTTCGGGCTTCGGGCTTCGGGCTTCGGGCTTTGGGCTCTGGGCTTTGACCCTCGCCCTACAACCGTCTCCGCATTTGGAGGACACGGCCAGCCCGCCTGCCGGGGTAAACTAGTGTGATGTCTTCCCGCCCCGCGCACGACCTGCTCAGCCGCATCTTTGGTTACGACGATTTCCGCGGTCCGCAGCAGGCGATCGTTGAACATGTCGCCGCCGGCAATGACGCGCTCGTATTGATGCCCACCGGTGGCGGCAAGTCGCTGTGCTACCAGGTGCCCTCCCTGCTCCGCGACGGCACCGGCATCGTCATCTCGCCCCTCATCGCCCTCATGCAGGACCAGGTCGAAGCCCTGCGCCAGCTTGGCGTGCGCGCCGAATACCTCAACTCCACCCTCGATGCCGACACCGCCGCCCGCGTGGAACGTGAACTGCTCGCCGGCGAACTGGACATGCTCTATGTCGCCCCCGAGCGCCTGCTCACCGGCCGCTTCCTGTCGCTGCTCTCGCGCAGCACCATCGCCCTGTTCGCCATCGACGAAGCCCACTGCGTTTCCCAGTGGGGCCACGACTTCCGCCCCGAATACCGCCAGCTGACCGTCCTGCACGAACGCTGGCCCGACGTGCCGCGGATTGCCCTCACCGCCACCGCCGACCCGCCCACCCAGCGCGAAATCGCCGAGCGCCTCGATCTTACCCGCGCCCAGCACTTCGTCAGCTCCTTCGACCGCCCCAACATCCGCTACACCGTGGTGCAGAAGGACAACGCCAAGCGCCAGCTGCTGGATTTCCTCAAAGTGCATCGCCAGGAAGCCGGCATCGTCTACTGCATGTCGCGGCGCAAGGTCGAGGAAACCGCCGAGTTCCTGTGCAAGGAGGGCATGAATGCCCTGCCCTACCACGCCGGCCTGCCCGCCGACGTGCGCGCCGCCAACCAGCGCCGCTTCCTGCGCGAAGATGGCATCGTCATGTGCGCCACCATCGCCTTCGGGATGGGCATCGACAAACCCGACGTGCGCTTTGTCGCCCATACCGACCTGCCCAAGTCCATGGAAGGGTATTACCAGGAAACCGGCCGCGCCGGCCGCGACGGTGAACCCGCCGAAGCCTGGCTCTGCTACGGCCTGGGCGATGTGGTGCTGCTCAAGCAGATGATCGAACAATCCGAGGCCGGCGAAGAACGCAAAAGCCTGGAACGCAACAAACTCGACCACCTGCTCGGCTACTGCGAATCCATGCAGTGCCGCCGCCAGGTGCTGCTGGCCGGCTTCGGGGAAACCTACCCCCAGCCCTGTGGCAACTGCGACAACTGCCTGGTGCCGCCCGACGCATGGGATGCCAGCGTGGCCGCGCAGAAGGCCCTCAGCTGCGTCTACCGCAGCGGCCAGCGCTTCGGCGTGGGCCACCTCATCGACATCCTGCGCGGCGGCGAGAACGACAAAATCCGCCAGTTCGGCCACAGCCAACTGAGCACTTACGGCATCGGCAAGGACCTCGACGCGCGCACCTGGCGCAGCGTGTTCCGCCAACTGGTGGCGGCCAGCCTGCTCGAAGTGGACAGCGAAGCCTACGGCGGCCTGCGCCTCACCGACGGCAGCCGCGAGGTCCTCAAGGGCCAGCGCAACGTGATGATGCGCCGCGAAAGTCCCAAGACCCGCGAGCGCGACCGCAGCGGCCAGCGCACCGGCCTGTCGGTGCTGCCCGAAGACCTGGCGCTGTTCAACGCGCTGCGCAGCCTGCGCGCCGAACTGGCCAAGGAACAGAACGTCCCGGCCTTCGTCATCTTCCACGACAGCACCCTGCGCAACATCGCCGAACAACGCCCGACCAGCATCGATGCGCTCGGCCGGGTCGGCGGCATCGGCGGTACCAAGCTGGCCCGCTACGGCGAGCGTCTGGTCGACATCGTGCGCGAAGAAGGGTGATGCCCCGCCTGGCCCCGGCGGAGCCGACTCCAGAGTTGAACACCGCGTTCAGCCGCAGGTGCGCCCGTGCCGGTTTGGCGATAGGGTATCGGCCATGACCCCCGGTGGCCTGCTCCTGCGTGTGATGCTGATGCTCAGCCTGTTGCTCAACGGGCTGAACGTTGCCGTGGCCGCGCCGATGGCATTGGCCATGATCACCCCAGCCACTGCGGACGCTGCACCCCCTTGCCACGGCGACGCCCCGGCCCCGCCGGTGCATGCCGCGCACCCCGCCGGCAACGGCGCCCAGGCCCCGCACGACGGCGACCACTGCAAAATCAAGGAATGCCTGCGCAGCTGCGCACAGCAGCCCAGCCTGACCGTGGCGGTCGCCTGGCTGCCCAGCCCGCCGCCGCCGGCACTGGCCCCCATCACCCACGCGCGTGCCGCCCTGCCCACGCCGCCGCTGGACCGCATCACCCGCCCTCCGATCGGCTGACCCCGCGCTCGCTGCGAGCGCCTGTTCGATGCGATGCCACGCGCCTGGTCGCGTGCGCGTCTTGACGGCACCTGCGTGCCATTCGGATTCGATTCGGAGTTGCAATGTCCTTTCCAACCAAACCCGGCACGGGCACCCCGCCCATGCCGTCGCGCCGCCTGTTCGTGCAGGGTGCCGCCGCCGGTGGCGTGGTCGCCGGCCTGGTCGCCAGCGGCCTGCCCGCGCGCGCCTTCGCTGCCGCCGGCCCCGCGGTGGCGGCTGCCCCGCAGGTACTCAGCGGCCAGGATTTCCAACTGAGCATCGGCGAATCGCTGGCCAACTTCACCGGCCGCACCCGCCCGGCGATCACCGTCAACGGCAGCCTGCCGGCCCCCATCCTGCGCTGGCGCGAAGGCGACACCGTCAGCGTGCGCGTGGCCAACACCCTGCAGGGCCACCCCACCTCGATCCACTGGCACGGCATCCTGCTGCCGGCCAACATGGATGGCGTACCCGGCCTGAGTTTCAACGGCATCGCCCCGGGCGAGGCCTACCAGTACCGCTTCACCCTCAAGCAATCGGGCACCTACTGGTACCACAGCCATTCGATGTTCCAGGAGCAGGCCGGCCTGTACGGCGCGCTCATCATCGACCCGCTGCAGCCGGCGCCCTATCGCTTCGACCGCGAGCACGTGATCATGCTCTCGGACTGGACCGACATGGACCCCGGCGCGCTGTTCCGGCGCATGAAGAAGCTGGCCGAGTTCGACAACTACTACAAGCGCACCCTGCCCGACTTCCTGCGCGATGTGCGCAAGGACGGCTGGGCGGCGGCCACCGCCGACCGCGGGATGTGGGGCCGGATGCGGATGACCCCCACCGACATCTCCGACATCAACGCGCACACCTACACCTACCTGCTCAACGGCACCGCGCCGGCCGGCAACTGGACCGGGCTGTTCCGCAGTGGCGAAAAGGTGCTGCTGCGCTTCATCAACGGCGGTTCGATGACGTACTTCGACGTGCGCATCCCGGGCCTGAAGATGACCGTGGTGGCCGCCGACGGCCAGTACATCCACCCGGTCAGCATCGACGAATTCCGCATCGCGCCCGCCGAAACCTTCGATGTGATCGTGGAACCCAGCGGCCAGGATGCCTTCACCATCTTCTGCCAGGACATGGGCCGTACCGGCTTTGCTGCCGGCACCCTGGCGGTGCGGCATGGCCTGCAGGCGCCCATCCCCGCGCGCGACCCACGCCCGCTGCTGACGATGGGCGACATGGGCCACGACATGGGCGGCATGGGACATGACATGGCAGGCATGGGCCACGACATGAAGGGCATGGAAGGCGGCTGCGGTGCCAACATGGGCCACGCCGCGCACGGTGGCGATGCCAAGGCGCCGCGCCACGCGCCCAGCGAAAAGGGCAACCCGCTGATCGACATGCAGAGCATGGCCACCGATCCCAAGCTCGACGACCCGGGCATCGGACTGCGCGACAACGGCCGCAGCGTGCTCACCTACGGCGCAATGCACAGCCTGTTCGCCGATCCCGACGGGCGCGATCCCGGCCGTGAGGTCGAGCTGCACCTGACTGGGCACATGGAGAAGTTCAGCTGGTCGTTCGACGGCATCCCGTTCGCCAGCGCAGAACCGCTGCGTCTGAACTACGGCGAGCGCATGCGCATCGTGCTGGTCAACGACACCATGATGCAGCACCCCATCCACCTGCATGGGGTGTGGAGCGACCTGGAAAACGCCGACGGCCACTTCCAGGTGCGCAAGCACACCATCGACATGCCGCCGGGGACGCGCCGCACCTACCGCGTGCGCGCCGACGCCCTGGGCCGGTGGGCCTACCACTGCCACCTGCTGTACCACATGGAAGCGGGCATGATGCGCGAAGTGAGGATCGAAGAATGAGCCGCTCCCTTGCCCCCGCAACGCCGCTGCTCGCAGCCGCCCTGCTGATCGCCCTGGCAGGCCCGGTGGCCGCACAGCCCCATCGCCACGCCGCCGCTGTGCCGACGCCCGACGCCGACGCCAAGCAAACCGGCCCGGCGGTGGACCACGCCGGCATGGACCACAGCCAGATGGACCCTGCCAAGATGGATCACGGCAGCATGGACCACGGTCAGATGGATCACAGCCAGATGGATCACAGCCAGATGGACCACGCCAAGATGGATCACGGCAGCATGGACCACGACCAGATGGATCACGCCAAGATGGATCACGGTGCGAACAAGGCCACCGCGCCCAGCGACCCGCTGGAGCCGATTCCCGTCGTGACCGCCGCCGACCGCCTCGCCGCGTTCCCCCCGATCGAACACGGTGCGATGGAGCATCCGCCGCAGATCCACAGCCTGTTGCTGGTCAATCGCCTGGAGCAGTGGGACGGCCAGCATGGCAATGGCCAGGCCTGGGAGGCCAGCGGCTGGGTCGGCGGCAACATCCACCGTGTGTGGTTGCGCAGCGAGGGCGAACGCAGCGACGGGCGCACCGAGGCAGCCGATGTGGAAGTGCTGTACGGGCGCAGCGTGTCGCCGTGGTGGGATGTACTGGTTGGCGTCAAACAGGACCTGGGTCCCGGCGACTCGCGCACCTGGGCGGCCATCGGCATCCAGGGCCTGGCACCGTACAAGTTCGAGACATCGGCCACCGCCTATGTCGGCGAAGGCGGCCAGGTCATGGCCAGTGCCGAGATCGAGTACGAGCTGCTGTTGACCAATCGACTGATCCTGCAGCCGTTGCTGGAGGCCACGCTCTCGGCCAAGGATGAACCGCGGTACGGCACTGGCAGCGGTTTGAACAAGGTCGAAGCCGGGCTGCGCCTGCGCTACGAGTTCAACCGGCGTTTCGCACCGTACATCGGCATCAGTCATGAGCGCCTGTTCGGCGATACCGCCGATTACCACCAAGCCGCCGGCGAGCGCGCCCGCGATACCCGTTGGGTGGCCGGCGTACGCGTCTGGTTCTAGGCCCCCGGCCCGCCCGGGCCGAGCCATGAGCGGCAGCACCAGATAAAAGAGGCTCTCCCCCGAAAATGAAGGGGGAGCGCCTCCCACTCCAGGCGCCGTTGCGGATAGCGCTCGGCA
>JAHREJ010000002.1 GCA_021733645.1 Bacillus subtilis subsp. subtilis
TGGGCCGGTTCGGCGAGCGCTGGATCATCGTCCACGCGCTGTGGTACAGCAAGCCCAGGACGGTAGCGAAGTAAGCGCGATGCCATTCGGATTTCTACAGGCTGGCTCATTGCGTTGCTGATTGGCCAGCGCGCGACGGAGGAATTCTAGATTCCAGTGCGCGCCACTCTTTCTCATGGTTTGTTGCTGCTCAATAATGCGTTGGTCTAAATGCCCTGCTGCCGGCCCGAAAGCGTCAGCACTACCCGCGAAGGCATCCCAAGCGGGAGCGATCAATGCGTTGCAGGATCCGGCACCTGCGGCACCTCCACCTCCTGCACCGGCAGCGTCACCACCATCACCGTGGAGTCGTCCGGGTCCAGCCTGGTCTTGAAGCCCAGGCTCTGGCACATCGCCAGCATGGTGCTGTTCTCGCGCAGCACTTGGCCCTCGACGATGTTCAGGCCGAGCCACTTGGCGTATTCGATCATGATCGCCATCAGCCGCCAGCCGATGCCGTGGCCCTTGAGGTCCGAGCGGATCAGGATGCCGTACTCGCCGCGGTCGTAGTCCGCGTCGGCATGCAGGCGCACCGCGCCAAGCATGTCGCCGCTGCGCGGGTCGATGGCCACCAGCGCGATCGAGCGGGCGTAATCGAGCTGGGTCAGGCGTGCGATGAACTCGTGGCTGAAATGCTTCACCGACTGGAAGAAGCGCAGGCGCAGGTCGTCGTCGGTGACGCGGGCGAAGAACGCGCGGAACAGCGCGTCGTCTTCCGGCCGTACCGGGCGCACGAAGGCCGGCGCGCCGTCGGACAGGGTGATGGTGCGCTCCCATTCCTTGGGATACGGGAACACTGCAAAGCGCGGATGGCCGCGGCCCTTGTGCAGTTTGCGCGAGGGCGCGATGGCCACGCGTGCATCGAGCGCGATCACCCCGTCGCGGTCGGCGAGCAACGGGTTGATGTCCAGGCTGCGGATCTCGGGAATGTCGGCGGCCAGCTGCGCCAGCTTGACCAGGATCAGCGCCACTGCGCGTTCGTCGGCAGCGGGCACGTCGCGGTAAGCCTTGAGGATGCGCGAGACGCGGGTGCGGCCGATCAGTTCGTGCGACAGGCGCAGGTCCAGCGGCGGCAGCGCCAGCGCCTTGTCGTCGATCACTTCCACCGCCGTACCGCCGCGGCCGAACACGATGACCGGGCCGAAGGTGGGGTCGTCGGCGATGCCGGCGATGAGTTCGCGTGCCTTGGGCCGCACGATGGTCGGCTGCACCAGCACGCCGTCAATGCGGGCGTCGGGGCGCTTCTCATGCGCGCGCGCGATGATCGAGGTGGCCGCCGCATGCACCGCCTGCAGCGAGCCGAGGTTGAGGCGCACGCCGTCCACGTCGGACTTGTGCGGGATGTCGGCCGAGAACACCTTCACCGCCACGGTGGCGCCCTGCTCCAGCAGCGGCTGGGCCAGCTCCATTGCTTCGTGCGCGTCGCGCGCCTGCATCACCGGCGCGGAGGGAATGCCGTAGGCGGTAAGCAGCTGGTGGGTGGCGATGGGGTCCAGCCACTGCTGGCCAGCGGCGAGCGCCGCTTCGACCAGCGCGCGCGCGGCGGCGGTGTCCACCACGAAATCTTCGGGCAGGCTGGGCGGGGTTTCCATCAACGCGGCCTGCGCGTCGCGGTAGCGCACCAGGTGCTGGAAGCCGCGCACCGCGTCGCCCTCGGTGGGATAGGTGGGCACGCGCGCGGCATTGAGCGTGGCGGTGGCGCGGTCGTCGTTGCCCAGCCACACCGCGAACACCGGTTTGTCGCGGTGGTGGCGCGGGCGCAGCCCGAGGGTGCGGGTGAGTGCCTGCGCGGCATCGGCCGAGGAGGTGAACGCGGTGGGCACGTTGACCACCAGCACGGCATCGTTTTCGCTGTCGGACATCAGCGCGTCGATGGCAGCGGCGTAGCGCTCACCATCGGCGTCGACCACGATGTCGACCGGGTTGCTGCGCGACCAGCCTTCGGGCAGCACGCTGTCCAGCTGGGCCACGGTGGCCGGTGACAGTTCGGCCAGGCTGCCGCGCAGCGCCAGCAGCTGATCCACCGCCAGCCGCCCTACCCCGCCGCCGTTGCTGAGAATGGCCAGCCGACGACCGGGGAAGGTGCCGAGGCGGCCGAGCGTTTCGGCGGCGGTGAACAGTTCGTCCAGCGCCCCCACGCGCAGCAGGCCGGCGCGGTTGAAGGCGGCGCCGTAGACGGCATCACTGCTTGCAAGTGCCTGCACGTGGGTGTCGGCATCGGGATTGATGCGGATATGCCGGCCCGATTTCACCACCACCACCGGCTTGGCGCGCGCGGCGGCACGCGCGGCGGACATGAACTTGCGCGCATCGCCGATGTGTTCGACGTAGAGCAGGATGGCGCGGGTGCGGTAGTCGGTGGCGAAGTAGTCCAGCAGGTCGCCGAAGTCGACATCGAGGGTGTCACCCAGCGACACCACGGCCGAGAAGCCGACCGAACGCGCCACGCCCCATTCGACCAGCGCGGCGGCGATCGCGCTGGATTCGGAGATGAGGGCCAGGTCGCCGGCCTGCGGGAAGTGCGCGGCAATGCTGGCATTGAGGCGCGCGTGCGGGGCGATGACGCCCAGGCAATGCGGGCCCAGGATACGCAGGCCTTTGGCGCGGGCGGCGGTTTCAACCTGGTCGGCCAGCGAGCCGGGGCCGTGGCCCAGGTTGGCGGTCAGGATGATGGCGGCCGCGACGCCGCGCTCGGCGGCGGTGGCCACTACCTGGGGCACGATGCTGGCCGGCGCGGTGATGATGACCAGTTCCGGCACCCAGTCCAGGTCTTTGAGCCGTTTGACGGTGCGGATGCCGTCGATGTCGCTGTAGCGCGGGTTGATCCAGGCCACCTTGCCGGGGAAGCCGGTGCTGCGCAGGTTGCGCATGACCGCGCGGCCAGCGGAGCGTTCGCGTGGGCTGCCGCCGATGACGGCAACCGATTGCGGGCGGAACACGGATTGCAGGTGGTAGGTGCTCATGGGGCCGCACGGTCGCCGGGGTACGTGGGTACACGGTACACGGGCGAGGCGCAGGGTGGGATGATCTGGCGCAGGATGCCGCGCCGGACACCCTGCCGCATGCGCTGGCTGTTCGCCGTCTTCGCGGGGTCGGTGCTGCGTGCTGCCGAGCATGGCTCGGCACTACCTTGCCGCGTTCGGTTACAACAACGTGCCGCGCAGGATCATCGCGGCGATGCTGAAATAGATGACCAGGCCGGTGACGTCCACCAGTGTGGCCACGAACGGGGCCGACGCGCTGGCGGGGTCGAAGCCGAGGCGTTTGAGGATGAAGGGCAGCATCGACCCGGACAGCGAGCCGAAGGTGACGATGCCCACCAGCGCCGCGCCGATGGTGAGGGCAAGCAATTGCCAGTGCTGGCCATAGTCGTGCAGCCCGAGCAGCTGCCAGGAGACGATGCGGATCATCGCCAGCACGCCCAGGATGGCGCCCAGGGTGAGACCGGTGGGAATCTCGCGCAGGGCCACCTTCCACCAGTCGCGCAGGCGCAGTTCGCGCAGGGCCAGGCTGCGGATGAGCAGCGAGGTAGCCTGCGAACCGGAGTTGCCGCCCGAGCTCATGATCAGCGGAATGAACAGGGTGAGTACGACGGCGCGGGCCAGTTCGTCCTCGTAGTGCTGCATGGCGCTGGCGGTGAGCATTTCACCCAGGAACAGCACACTGAGCCAGCCGGCGCGCTTGCGGATCATGCCGAAGAAGCCGATCTGCATGTACGGCTTTTCCAGCGCCTGCATGCCGCCGAACTTGTGCGCGTCCTCGGTGGATTCCTCGATGAGCGCGTCCAGGATGTCGTCCACGGTGACGATGCCGAGCACATGCTGCTGGGCGTCCACCACCGGGATGGCGAGCAGGTCGTGGCGACGGATCAGCTGGGCCACTTCTTCCTGGTCGAGCATGGCATCGACGGTGACCGGCGGATTGGTCTGGGCTACCTCCAGGATCGGCTCGTCGGGCAGGCCGGTGATCAGCCGGCGCATGGTCACCACCTGCACCAGGGTGCGGGTGTGCGGGTCGAGCACGTAGATGGCGTAGACGGTTTCGCGGGTACGTTCCACTTCGCGGATGTGCTGCAGGGTGCGGCCGACGGTCCAGTCGGCGGGGACGCTGACAAATTCAGTGGTCATCAGCGCGCCGGCGGTGTGCGCGGGGTAGCTGAGTAGTTGCTGGATCGACTGGCGCGCGTCGGGGCTGAGCAGCGGAATCAGGCGCGCGCGTTCTTCTTCGTCCAGCTCATGGACGATGTCGGTGGCGCGGTCGTCGGCCATCAGGCCCAGCAGCGCGGCGGCACGGGCCACCGGCAACAGCGCGACCAGCTCGCCGCTGCGGTTGAGCTCGGGCTGCTCGAGCATCTTCACCGCGCGCGGCAACGGCAGCGCGGCCAGGGTGTCGGCCGCGCGCGACAGCTCCAGGGTATTGAGGAACTCCACCGCATCGGCGGTATTGAAGTTGTCCAGGGGTGCGCTCAGGACGGTGGCATCGGCCACCGGACGCAGCAGGTCTTTCTGGTTCATCGGGTTCGCCTGTGGGGATCGCCATGCGCGACGCCAGCAGTAGCGAACCGTCCCGTGGTCAGGCGGCGGCCATCACTGGCGTCGAGCAAGGTCGACTTCTACTGTCGCTGGACATGGGTTTGGGGACTCCGCAAGGGTGTACTGCCGGATACACCGGCAGCGGCGGGAAGTCTGGACCCGGGGGCCGGGCCGGTCAACCCGCGCAGGCCGGGGCGTTGGGCGGCGATTGACGTTGGCCGAACGTGCGCGTCGCATAATGGGCGGCGGCCGGTGGTCGCAGCCCTCCCCTTCGATGTTGCCCGGCCACTCCATGAGCAGATCCCCCCATGCATAGCGGCGCGCTCGAGCTGGCCCTGGTGCTGCTGCTGGCCGCGGTGATTGCCGTGCCGGTGTTCAAGAAGCTGGGCTTCGGCGCGGTGCTGGGCTACCTGGCCGCCGGGGTGGTGCTGGGGCCGGATGGGCTGGGCTTCGTGCAGGATGCCGACCGCATCCTGGGGGCGGCCGAGATCGGCGTGGTGATGCTGCTGTTCGTGATCGGGCTGGAGCTGTCGCCGGCGCGACTGAAAGTGATGCGGCGCTCGGTGTTCGGCGCCGGCGCGGCGCAGGTGGCACTGAGCGCGCTGGTGCTGGGCAGCCTGCTGCTGCTCGACCATTTCCAGTGGAAGAGTGCGCTGATCGTGGGCATCGCCCTGGCCTTGTCGTCCACGGCGGTGGGACTGCAGCTGCTGTCCGAGCACAAGGCGATCAACAGCGATTACGGGCGGCTGGGCTTTGCGATCCTGCTGTTCCAGGACCTGATCGCCATTCCGCTGCTGGCGGCGATTCCGCTGCTGGGTGGGGCCAGGGACGAGACCCTGCAGTGGAACGATGTTGCCGTGGCGGTAGGCGCGCTGGCGGTGGTGATCCTGTGCGGGCGGCCGGTGCTGCGCCGCCTGTTCAACATCATCGCGCGCACGCGCAGCCCCGAAGTGTTCACCGCCACCGCGCTGCTGGTGGTGCTGGGGACGGCCTGGTTCATGCAGGAGGCCGGGTTGAGCCCCAGCCTGGGCGCGTTCCTGGCCGGCGTGCTGCTGTCGGATTCTGAGTTCCGCCACGAGTTGGAATCGCAGATCGAGCCGTTCAAGGGGCTGCTGCTGGGCCTGTTTTTCATCGCGGTGGGCATGGGCATCGACCTGGACCGGATCGTGGCCGAACCGGCGATGATCGCCGCCGGGGTGGCGATCCTGCTGGTGGTGAAGTTCGGCCTGCTGTTTGGCATCGGCAAGCTGGCCAAGCTGCGTACCCGGCATGCGGTGATGCTGGGCAGCGTGCTGTGGCTGGGTGGCGAGTTCGCCTTCGTGGTGTTCAACGAGGCGCAGCGCGCGAACCTGCTGGGCAATGCCAACCATGACCGGCTGGTGGCCATCGTGGGCCTGTCGATGGCGATCACGCCGCTGCTGATGATCGCGCTGCTGCGCCTGATGGGCAGCGAAGAGACCGCCAAGGCCAAGGCGCCGCCGGCCGACAAGGTGGAGGTGCAGGACACCCAGCCGCAGGTGATGATCGCCGGCATGGGCCGCTTTGGCCAGGTGGTGGCGCGCCTGCTGACCGCACAGAAGATTCCCTTCGTGGCGCTGGAGTCCAACCCCGATACGGTCTCGGACCTGCGCCGGTTCGGCAACAAGCTCTACTACGGCGACCCGACCCGCCCGGAGATGCTGCGCGCCGCCGGTGGCGAGCATATCCGCGTGTACGTGGTGACCCTGGATGATCCGGACGCGAACATGCGCGCCACGCGGTTGATCCGGCGCATGTATCCCAATGCGGTGGTGCTGGTGCGCGCGCGCAACCGCCAGCATGCGTGGCGGTTGATGGACATGTCCGCCGAACCGTTCCGCGAGGTGTTCGGCACCAGCCTGGAACTGAGCGAGCGGATGCTGATCGCACTGGGAATCCCGGGCGATACCGCGCGCAGCCATGTGCAGCGGTTCCGCGAGCATGACGAGAAACTGCTGCGTGACCAATACCTGGTGTATGACGACGAGGCAGCGGTGATCCAGACGTCGCGCGATGCCAGGGCGGACCTGATGCATCTGTTCGAGGCCGATGCGGAGCGCGACGGGAAGGCCAATCGCAGCGGTGCGGATACGCGCGAGCGTTGAGTCGACCTGGCGCTGCGGGTAGATACCTTACCCGCGTGTGCGACAACGACCCTGCGGCCATGCAGGGATTACCGCTGCCGCGCATCGCAGATTCGTCGCCTGCGCCATTGCATCGCCCATCACGAACCCCTCCTGCGCGGGTCGTTGGCACCCCGCACGGGCGTCTCATGTGGGTAATGGCTCGCATGTCGCCAGCGACGGCCCGATGGTGCCACCAACATGACCGCTTTCAGCGGTGGTACCCGGCCGGGGCCGTGATGCTGTGCGGGTGTTGGTTGTGGCGGGCATCCAGCATTGGCAGGCCCCGCCCCCCCATCAACCGTTATCGCGCAGGAACCGTGCCATCGAGGACACACCCGGTACGCGCGGTTCGAACTCGCCGGCTACGTCGATGAAGCCGCGCATCACCGCGATCTCGCGCGGGCTGCGGTTGAGCGCATCGCGCACCTCCGGATCGGCACCGGCGCGCATCAGGCGCTGCACCAGCAGCGGCAGCCCGTGCAGGGCGGCCAGGTGCAGCGGGCCGAAGCCGCGCGGGTCGCGCACGTCCAGCGACACGTCTTCATCGAGCAGGCGCTCCACCGCCGCCAGAACCACCTGTTCGTCGCAGGCGGTGCCCGGTTCGGCGCGCGCGCCCAGCAACAGCAGCAGCGGGGTGACCGAGCCGGCCGCGGCCTGGTCGGGTTCGGCCCCGGCCAGCAGCAGCGTGTCGAGCAGTGCCAGCAGGCGCGAGCGGTCGCGTGCGCTGAAGCCATACAGCGCCGCGCAGTGCAGCGGGCCGAGCTGCTGGGCATCGCCGGCATGCACGTTGGCACCGGCGGTGAGCAGGCGCGCAACGATGTCCGGCAAGCCCAGCGCCGAGGCCAGCATCAGCACGGTGACCCCGCCGGGCAGGCGGTATTCGAGTTCGGCACCGGCATCGAGCAACGCCGACACGATGTCGATCTGGCGCATGCTGACCGCCGCCGACAACGGCGTGGCGCCACTGGCCGCGGCGTGCTGCGGGTTGGCGCCACGCGCCAGCAGCAGGTCGACCACGGCCAGGTGGCCACCGCCGGCGGCGCGCAGCAGGGCCGTGCAGCCCTGCGCATCGACCACGTCCACGGCAAAGCCCAGGTCGATCAGGCGGCGCACCGCATCGGCATCGCCGGACATGGCCGCCGCAGGCAGGTCGGCGTCGCGCAGGGCGCGGCGCGGCAAGGGCCACACGCGCCAGTCCAGCCAGTCGGCCAGGTCGCGGCGGCCGATCGACAGCGCCACCCCGAGCGGGGTCTGGCCGTCGGCGGCACGGGCCTCGGGCGAGGCACCCTGCTGCACCAGCAGCTTCAGCGAGCCTTCGCGGGCCAGCGCCGTGGCCAGGTGCAAGGCGGTCATGCCGTGGCTGTCGCGTGCTTCGCGGTCCACCCCGAGCACCAGCAACGCCTGCTGCAGGCGCAACCAGCCCAGCCGCACGGCCAGCGACAACGGCGGATCGCCGGCCGGCGACGGCGCGAACGGATCGGCACCCCGCTCCAGCAGTTCCAGTGCCAGCTGTTCCAGCCCGCGTGAGGCGTGGTCGTGCTGGGCGCAGGCGCTGAGCAGGCGCGCCAGGCCACCGCGGCCGGCCGGGGACAGGCCACGGCGCAACAGCGCCTGCAGTGCAGGTACCGCATCAATGCCACGCGCCAACAGCGCGAACATCGGTGTGTCGCCGCACGCATCCAGAACTTCCGGCGCGGCGCCGTGGGCCAGCAGCCAGTCCACCGCCTGCGGGTCCAACGCCAGTTCGGCATCGTGCAACAGGCCGCCCAGTTCCTGTGGATCGCACAGGCGGGCCAGGCTCACCATCCCGTCGAAATTGCCAAAGCCCAAGGCTTCGCGCAGCAGGTCCAGCGGCGGGCGATCGGGCAGCGTCGGCGTGGCCGGGTCTGCATCGCCATCGGCCGCGACCAGCCCATCGGTCACCGAGGCCGGCAGCGGGTAGCTGCGGTCCAGCAGCGAGACGATGGTCCAGCGACCGGCACTGGCGGCGATGTCGACCGCCCGACGGCCCTGCGGATCGGGCACATCGGCGGCGATGCCCAGTTCCAGCAGGCGCCGCACCAGCAGCGGCGACACGCTGTCGGCCATGCAGGCCAGCAACACCGCATTGCGCCCTTCCAGATCCACGGCGGTGAGGTCGGGCTTGTGCGGCAACAGGTGTTCGATCACGGCGGCGCGGCCACCGCGGGCCGCTTCCAGCCACGGGGTACGCGACAGCGCGTCGCGCGACTCCAGGTTGGCGCCGGCGGCGAGCAGCACGTCGATGATGTCCACGTGCCCGGCCAAGGCGGCTTCGTGCAGGGCGCTGCGGCGTTGGCGGTCGCGCGCATCGGCACGGGCCTTGTGCTTGAGCAGCAGCTGTACGCCGGCCGGATCGTCTTCTTCGGTGCCGGCCGCGGCCAACAACACCGGGGTGCCGTCGGCCGGCTCGGTTTTTGCACCCCGCTCCAGCAGGAAGCGGGCCAGGCGCCAGTTGCCGACCTGGCAGGCCACGGCCAGCGGCGACCAGCCTTCGGTATTGAGCGCATCCACTTCGGCGGCGGCATCGCGCAGCAGGGCGGCCACGCCGGGATCGGAACTGCGTGCGGCATGGTGCAGGGGCGTGTTGCCGTCGCTGTCGACCGCGCGCGAATCGGCGCCGTTGGCCAGCAGGGTCATCACCGCCTCGGGGCGACCGTGCCAGCTGTCGCGGGTGGCGGCCAGCAGGGGGGTCATGCCGCGGTGCGGCGCGTTGACGTTCACCCCACGTGCAATCAGTTCCCGCAGCAGGCGCAGGTCGGGCAGCACGGCGGCCAACACCGGCAGGTTGCGCTGGTCGCGCCAGGCAGGATCGGGCAGGCCGTGCGGATCGGCGCCGGCGGCAAGCAGTTGCAGGGCGCGGTCGACGCGCCCGCTGCGGGCCGCGTCGTACAGGGCGGGCAGGTGTTCGTGCAGGCCGAGCGTCTCCAGCGGCGGCGGCGGCTCGGCGTACGCGTCGAAGGGCGGCGCAGTGGCAGCGTTGCCCGGGGCATCGGCGCGCGCGCCCAGGGCCGCGGCCGGGATGATCACCTGCAGCAGCAGGTGCGCCAGCGGTGACAGCAGCACCACCGCGGCGGTCAGTGGCCAGCGCAGGGCATCGGAGACCAGGCCGGGCCAGGCCGGCAAGACCACCAGCGCGCACACCACCACGACCAGGGCGGCCACGGCCAGGCCGCGCCAGGCACCGAGGTCGCGGCTGGACAGGGCGTGCCAGTGCTCGCTGAGGCGGCCGTCGCTGCGTTCGATGTCATTCCACAGCGGCCAGGTGCGCCAGACGCCCAGCAGGGCGGCGCTGACGGCCACGCTGACCCCGAGCACGGCGGCCAGGCTGCCGCTGTCGTGCAGGGCGCTCAATGGCCAGGCCAGCAGTGCAGCCAGCAGCAGCGGGCCAGCCAGCCAAGGCGCCAGCAATGCCGGCAGATCCTGGCGCAGCAGCTGCGCAGGCGGGTGCACGGGGCGGGTACGCCGCCACCAGGAAATGCCCAGCGCGAAGGCCGGCTGTGCGAGCGCGCCGCCCAGCGCAGCCACTGCCCCGCCCAATGCCGCGGTCAAGGCCAGCAGCGCACCGGTGACCAGGGCGATGGCCGCAGCACGGCGGCGCAGGGCGTCAGTCATCGCGGCGCGGTACGCGCACGGGGGCGACCGGCGGTGGGGGCATCTGCAGGTGGAAGCCGCGTTCGGCCAGGTTGGCGCGCACTTGCGCGGCGTCGGCCAGGGCGAGGCGACGATCGGGGGTCAGGGCAACTTCGAGTACGAATACGAACGGCGCCAGCGTGGCTTTCAGCGCGTCGGGGACGGCGTTGAAATCATCGCGGACGGCGAGGTAGACGAAGGTGTCCTGCTTGCGTTGGCTTTTGTAGACGTAGGCTTGCATTGCCCGCGGGGCTTTGCCCTGGCAGTAGATACGATGATTGTGGAGTAAAGCAGGCAAGGGGGAAAGCCGGGAACGCAGGGAAGTGACAGTTTGATGGCGCGCGGCAGATTCAGGTTCATCAATGTCGCGGGGTTGTTCAGGTGGGTTGGGCGGTTTGGGGCGATTTTTTTGCAGCCAGAGCCAGAGCCAGAGCTGGATCAAAAGCGGCGCCGCCCTTCGTTGGGGAGCGGTGGGGGGTGGGTATCCGGGGATTGGCTGGTGCGTTTGGAAAGCAGGGCAACGTCAGGAGCCGGAGCGGGGGCACCGGTGTTTCGTTACGTTAGGTGGGAGGAAGAGCTGCCGAGCGCGGCTCGGCACTACCCGGCCGGTCGCGCGGACTCGGGGCAGGTGGCGCTTTAGCCTTTGCCTGTGACCTGGCAGTTCCCTGCACACCGATGGACTGTCCAGGGGCAGGTTTGAAATCGCCGTTGCTCTGCTGTCGCTGTTGCTGTCGATCGTAAAAAAAAGCAGCCACCGCCCCAACCGGGGGTGGCTGCCGTGAGGGATTACTTGACCTTGGCGTAGGTGCCCTTCAGGGCGACACCGGCCATGAGGGTGCCGGCATAGCACTCGTAATGGGTGGCGCTCTTGAACTCGTTCTTCTTGTAGTAGCTCACGATGTCCACCACCGCATTGGCACCGCGCGACTTGGCGCCGTCCTGCAGCGCGCGCAGCGCCGACAGCGCTACCCAGCGGCAGGCTTCCTCGTCGCTCTTGTTGGCCGCGTTGGTCTTCTTGTTGGTCACATCCTCGCCCAGGCGCTGCTGAACGTTGACCTTTTCACCGGCCAGGAAGAAACGCACGCTGCCGTCGATGCCCGCATCACGGGCCGCCTGCGAGCTGACCAGCTCGCGCAGCGATTGTTCGACGCGGGTATCACGGGCCTGGGCGGTGCTGGCAACGGCAAGCAATGCAGTGGCGGCAATCAGGGCAAAACGACGCATTCAACTTTCTCCTTGTTGGTAGGGCGCGGGGTGTTGCTGGGAAAACCGACCCGGACCCGGGTCGGGTGCATCAGTCCTGCCAGCGGCGGAAGATCAACGACGTGTTGATCCCGCCGAAGGCGAAGTTGTTGCTCATGGCGTAGTCGGGCTGCAGCGCACGACCTTCACCGCGGATGTAATCCAGCGCGCCACAGCGCGGGTCCACCTCGTGCAGGTTCAAGGTCGGCGCGAACCAGCCCTCGCGCATCATCTCGATGGTCATCCACGCCTCGAACGCGCCGCATGCGCCCAGCATGTGGCCGACGTAACTCTTCAGCGAACTGATCGGCATGCCCGGCCCGAACACCTGCGCGGTGGCCTGGGTTTCGGCGATGTCGCCGTGGTCGGTGGCGGTGCCGTGCGCGTTGACGTAGCCGATCTGCGCCGCCTCCAGCCCCGCATCCTCCAGCGCCAGGCGCATCGCCTGGGCCATCGTGTCGGCGCTGGGCTGGGTGACGTGCTGGCCGTCGCTGTTGGTGCCGTAGCCCACCACCTCGGCCAGGATCGTCGCGCCGCGCGCCTGCGCGTGCTCCAGTTCTTCCAGGATCAGCGTGCCGGCCCCCTCGCCCAGCACCAGCCCGTCGCGCTTGGCATCGAACGGGCTCGGCGTGGTCTGCGGCGCATCATTGCGCACGCTGGTGGCAAACAACGTGTCGAACACGGCCGCCGCCGTGGCATCCAGCTGCTCGGCGCCGCCGGTGACCATCACCAGCTGCTTGCCGCTGCGGATGGCCTCATAGCCCGCGCCCACGCCCTGGCTGCCGGAAGTGCACGCGCTGGAGGTGGTGTAGACCCGGCCGGACAACCCGAAGAACACCCCGATGTTGACCGGCGAGGTGTGGCTCATCATCTTCAGGTAGGTGGTGGCACTGATGCCTTCGGTGGTGTGTTCGTGCAGCATCCGGCCGAACTCGGCCGTGGCTTCGTGGCTGCCCGATGACGACCCGTAGGCCACCCCGGCCAGGCCACTGCGCAGCACCGGATGGCCAAGCAGGCCGGCAGATTCCAGCGCCAGCTCGGTGGCGCGCACCGACATCACCGCCACCTTGCCCATGCTGCGGGTGGTTTTGCGGTTGTAGTGCGGCGGCAGGTCGTAGTCCTGCACCGGCGCGGCCAGGCGCGTATTAAGGCCGTCGAACACTTCCCACTCGGGGATGTAACGCACTGCGTTGACGCGCGCGTGCAGGCGCTCGCGGATGCTCGGCCAGTCATGGCCCAATGGAGTGAGCGCGGCTGCGCCGGTCACCACCACGCGACGATCGGTGCGGCTCATCAGACCATGCCTCCGTTGACCGAGATCACCTGGCGGGTGATGTAACCGGCCGATTCGGACAGCAGGAACGACACCGCGTGGGCGACCTCGTCCGGCTGGCCCATGCGCCCGGCGGGAATCAGTTTGAGAGCGTGGTCGAGCACTTCCTGGTTGACCATTTCGGTCTCGATCAGGCCCGGGGCCACGCAGTTGACGGTGATCGCGCGGCTGGCCAGTTCCAGCGCCAGCGCCTTGGTGGCACCGATGATGCCGGCCTTGGCAGCGCTGTAGTTGGTCTGCCCGCGATTGCCGACCAGGCCCGACACCGAGGACAGGGTGACGATGCGGCCCGGCTTGCGCCGCCGCACCATCGGCATCACCAGCGGGTGCAGCACGTTGTAGAAGCTGTCCAGGTTGGTATGCACCACCGCGTCCCAGTCTTCGGCCGGCATCGCCGGGAAGGCGCCGTCGCGGGCGATGCCCGCATTGCA
This sequence comes from Bacillus subtilis subsp. subtilis, assembly GCA_021733645.1. Classification (GTDB taxonomy): domain Bacteria; phylum Pseudomonadota; class Gammaproteobacteria; order Xanthomonadales; family Xanthomonadaceae; genus Stenotrophomonas. The sequence continues at coordinate 13,373 of JAHREJ010000002.1, forward strand.
GACCACGCCGTAATAGGCACCATGCGCCTCCACGTCAGCCGCCAGCGCGGTGCGTGCGGCATCGCGGTCGGCCACGTCGAACACCAGCACGCGGGCCTGCCGGCCCAGTGCCTGGATCTGGGCGACCACCTCCTGTGCGTCTTCGATGCGGCTGCGGCAATGCACCACCACGTCGAAGCCGTCGCGCGCGATGCGCAGCGCGATGGCGCGGCCGATGCCCCGGCTGGCGCCGGTCACCAGCACTGTGAGATTCCCTGTCATGCCTGTCCACTCTCCAGATAAGCCATCGCATCGCGTGGTTCAAACACCGATACGTTGGCAACCGCCAATTCGGTAGCGCCTGCCAGGATCCGGCAGGCGAACATGCCCAGCCCATTTTCCCCCATCAGCTCGCACTGTGCCTCTACCCGCAGGCACGTACCGGGCGTGAAGTACGGCTGGTGCGCGGTGTAGCGGCGAGTGCCCAGCAGGAATCCGATCGACGGCTCGCGCCCGGCCTGGCGGGCCTTGCACCCGGCCCATGCCGCGATGGCCTGGGCCATGTATTCCACGCCCACCCATGCCGGCACGCCCTCGGCGTGGTTGAACAGGCCGTGGCGGGGGACGTCGACCTCGACCACGATCGATTCGGGTTGCCAGTCCAGCAGGCGGTCGATCAGGCGCATGCTGTCGCGGTGGGGCAGCACGTCGTCGATGCTGTGCAGGCGCTGCATGGTCATGTCCTTGCCAGGGCCAGCACGGCATTGCTGCCGCCAAAGGCGAACGAATGGCTGAGCACGTGCTGCGGCGGTTGCGCGGCGCGGGTGCCCGGGGCCACCAGCGCCAGGACCGGCAGCGCTGCATCAGCCTGCCCGTCCCACCAGTGGGTGGGCAGCTGCTGGCCAGGGTTGTCGGCCAGCACCATCCAGCACAGCGCCGCCTCGATCGCGCCCGATGCACCCAGGGTGTGTCCGGTCAGCGGCTTGGTCGAACTGGCCGGTACCGCCGAGCCCAGTACCGCCGCCACGGCCTGGCTTTCCATCGCGTCGTTGTGCCCGGTGGCGGTGCCGTGCAGGTTCACGTAGTCCACCTGCGACGGCGCGAGCCCGGCACGGTGCAGCGCCTGCTGCATGGCATCGATGGCGCCGCGTGCCTGCGGGTCCGGTGCGGACATATGGTGCGCATCGGACGATTCGCCCCAGCCGGACAGGCGCACCGGGCCGGGCTCGGCGGTCATCAGGAACAGGGCGGCGCCCTCACCGATGTTGATGCCGTTGCGGTGCGCCGAGAACGGATTGCAACGCGCTGCCGACACCGACTCCAGCGCGCTGAAGCCGGCGACGGTGAACCGGCACATCGAATCGGCGCCGCCGGCCACCACCGCATCCACCACCCCGGCACGCAGCAGCCGTGCGGCGGCCATCAGTGCCTTGGCACTGGACGAACACGCCGTCGAGATCGTCCAGGCCGGGCCGCTGCTGCCGATGCGCGCGCGCACGAAGCGCGCCGACGTACCCATTTCCTGCTGTGCGTAGTGGAAGTCGTGCGGCCATTGGCCGTCCTCGCGATGACGGCGCAATGCGTTCTCCGATTCGCCGATCCCCGAGGTGCTGGTGCCGATGATGACCGCCACGCGGTCGGCCCCGTGGCGCGCGATCGCCGCATCCACCGCCGGTCGGATCTGCACCAGTGCCGCTTCCAGCAGGGCATTGTTGCGCCCGCGCAGCGCCACCGGCAGCGCCGACAGGTCCGGCAACGGGGTGGTCACTTCGCCCAGCGCCAGGGTGCGCCCGGCGATCAGCTGGTCGTTGTTGCGCAGGCCGCCGGGCTGGTCGGCGAACAGGCCGTCGCGCACCTGCGCGCGGTCGCCGCCAAGCGCGCAGACCACGCCCAGTTCGTTCAGATAGATCGCGCTGCCACTGCTCACGGGGATGCCTGTTCCATGTTCAACGATTCAATCACCAGTTCGTAGCCTTCGGCCAGGTTGCGCAGCCGCACCCGGCCGTCGGGCAAGGTGTCCAGCAGCAGCCACGCCTTGTCGCCCTGTTCCAGGCGGCGCGTGCCGGGCGCGTCCACCAGCTGCCAGCCCGGCGGCAGCGCCGCGCGGATCGCCTCGGCCGGCCACAGCGCGAACTGCAGGTCATCCAGCACGCGCTCGCCGCGTACTTGCGGCGGTAGCCACGGCGCGCGGGTCTGCTGCAGCGTGGCGCCGTCCCAGACCATGCGCACGCCGGTCTGGCCCATTGCCTGCACGGCAAGCCGCACTTCGCTGCCGTCCGCTTCCAGCAGCGCATCCAGCTCACGCTCGTGGCTGCCAAAGCGGAACTGCAGCCGCTGCTGCAGCTGCAAGGGCTGCGGCAAGGCCGACGGTGCCAACTGCAGGGTGGGCAGCTGCACCTGTGGGACGGGCATGCGCGTGCTGGCGCAGGACGCCAGCAGCACGCCCAGCAGCAGGGCGAGGATCAGCCGCTGCACAGTTCTTCCAGCACCCGCAGGCGACGACCGCTGTCGTCGGCCACGTACGGGTTGTGGGTGTCCCAGGCGTAGCCGGCCAGGATGGAGGAGATCATGCGGCGCACGTCGGGCTGCGGGTCGGGGTGGTAGATGATCTTCTGGAAGCCGCCGGCGTACCAGGCTTCGACGAAGCGGCGGAAGGTCTTGACCCCGGCACGCAGCGGAATGGAAAAATCCTGCTCCCAGTCCACCGCCTCGCCGGCGTGTTCGCGCGCGATGCACTCGCTGGCCAGCTGCGCGGACTTGAAGGCGATGGTGACCCCGGACGAGAACACCGGATCAAGGAACTCACCGGCATTGCCGAGCAGCGCGTAGCCCTCGCCCCACAGCGAGCTGACGTTGGCCGAGTAGCCGGTGATGGTGCGCACCGGCAGCACGGCCCATTCGGCGTTCTTGAGCAGGCCGGTCAGGTTGGGATCCTCGCCGACGATGGCGCGCAGCTTGTCTTCGTCGCTGCCCGGGTACTTCTCGAAGAAGCCCGGCTCGGCGACCACGCCGAGCGAGCAGCAGCCGTTGGAGAACGGGATGGTCCAGTACCACACGTCCACGTGCTCGGGGTGGGTGGTGATCAGGATCTTGTTGCGGTCGAAGCCGGCATCGGCCGGGATGTGGTCGCGCACGTGGCAGAAGATCGCGCCCCGCACCGGGAAGTTCGACGGCGATTCCAGCTTGAGCAGGCGCGGCAGCAGCCGTGCGAAGCCGCTGGCATCCAGGATGAACCCGGCTTCGATGGTGTATTCACTGCCATCGGGGCGGCGCACCTGCACCCGCGCCGGGCGCCCCGGCGCCACCGACAGCACTTCATCGCCAAACCGCAGCGTGGTGCCCATGCGCTCGGCGCCACGGGCCAGCACGTCATCGAAGGTCGCGCGCTGCACCTGGTAGGTGGTGCCCCAGCCCGGCGAGAACTTGTCGCGGAAATCGAACTCGGTGGTGGCGGTGCCGCGCACGAACGCCGCGCCGTTCTTGTATTGGAACCCGGCCTGCACCACGTCCTGCAGCAGCCCGGCCGCCTCGATGTACTCCATGCTCTGCGGCAGCAGGCTTTCGCCGATGGAGAAACGCGGGAACTGCTGGCGCTCCAGCATCAGCACCTGGCGGCCCTGCTTGCGCAGCATGGCAGCCGCCACCGAGCCGGCCGGGCCGGCACCGATGACGAGGACCTCGGTTGTTTCCACTTGCGGGTTCATCGATACATCCTTGATCAAGAAAACAAAGGCGGGAAAGGCAACGGCGCGGCGCTCAGTGCGGGGCGTCGTGCGGCGGCGGGCGGAACAGTGGCGAGATCATCCAGACCAGGCCGATGCCGAACAGCAAGGTGAGTCCGAACGCACGCAGCGCCGGCGTGGCCGACAGGCCCAGCAGGCCGAACGACAGCCAGGTGCTGGCCGCGCCCACGCATACCGCCAGCCACGCACTGGCATCACCACGGTGTTCGATCAGGAAGATGCCGTAGTCGATGCCCATGCCCAGCAGCAGCATCAACGCCAGCACGTTGAACAGCTGCAGCGGTTGGCCGAACAGGCCCAACAGGCCCAGGGTCAACGCCCCGGCCACCAGGGTCGGGGCGAACACCCGCCAGGCCTGCGCGCGGTAACGCCAGTACAGCACCGCAAACACCAGCACGATGCCCACCAGCAGCAGCACGCTCATCAGCTTGCGGTAGTGCTTGAGCAGCTTGGAGAAATCGGCGGTGCGGTCGACCCAGCGCACGCCATCGATGCCCTTGGCCTGCGCTTCAAGCAGGGTCAACGCATCGGCACGCGAAAGATCATCGACCATCACCACCGTGGCCAGGCCCGCACCGACCTTGCCCAGCCACAGGTGGTGGAACGGCATCGCCGCCGGCGACGCCAGGAAGGCATCGGCGTCCAGGTCGCGGCCGGCGTAGTCCGGGCGCGCCAGGGTTTCGCCCACCGCGTCGCCCACCTTGCCCAGCACCTGCGGCTCGACCTTGGCGGTGAGTGCGGCATCGGCGTGTTGGCGCTGCACCGAGGGCAGCCAGTCGCTGATGGCGCGGTAGCCGCCGATCTGCTCGTTGGCGGCCAGCACGCGCAGGCGTTCGATCAGCGCTTCCTCGCGCTGCAGCACCTGTTCGGCACTGTCGCCCTGCACCAGATAGAACTGCGCCGGGCTGGGCATGCCCAGCATCTGGCTGATGCGGATCTGCTGGTCGATCAGCGACTTGGGCGAAGACTGCAGGCTGCGCAGATCATCGTTGCTGTCCAGCCGCGCGATGCCCACCGCCGCCACCAACGCGGCCACGCCCAGGAAGATCGCCGCGCTGCGCCCGTGCAGGCGCGGCCAGCGCTCCAGCGTACCGCCCAGCCAGCGCGAGAAGCCGGTGGTGCGGATGTCGCCGCCGTCCAGCCACGGGAACCAGAAGATCACGGTGAGAAACGCCGCCGCCAGCCCGACCACCGAGAACAGCGCCATCTGGCGCAGCCCGGGGAACGGCGCCAGGCCCAGCGCCAGGTAGGCCAGCGCGCTGGTCAGCAGTGCCAGCCACAGGCCGGGCAGCAGGTGTTTGAGCAGGCGCCAGCGGCGGTCCGCCGGCTCGGCCTGGCGCGAGGCGAACCAGTGAATACCGTAGTCTTCGGCCACGCCGACCAGCGACGCGCCGAACACCAGGGTCAGCACGTGCACGTTGCCAAACACCAGCACCGTGACCGCCAATGCCACGCCGCAGCCGATCAGCAGGGATGCGGCCACCAGCAGGATCGGCCGCAGCGAGCGGAACGCCAGCCACACCAGCAGCAGCACCGCGGCCAGCGAGCCCCAGCCGATGGTGTTGATCTCCCGGTTGGCCTGGACCGCCGCCGCTTCGGCGTGCAGCGGCACACCGGCGCGCAGTACCTCCAGGCCGGGCGCGTGCGTGGTGGCCGCGGCGGCGGCCGCGTCCAGCAGCAGATCGATATGGCGTTCGCCATCGAGCTGGAACGCCGAGCCCACGGTGTCGTACTGCACGATGGACCAGTGCTTGCCATCGGCTTCCAGCAGGCCGTCTTCGCCCATCTGCAGGCCAGAGCCCAGCGCGCGCTCCTGCCACCACTGCGGCCACAACGACAGCGGATCCTGCCGCCACTGGGTCAACCGCGGCGCGCCCATCGGGCCATACAGCGCGGCCAGCGCCGACTCGGCCAGGTCATCGACCGGTTCGGCCTGCAGGCGCTGGCGCTGTTGCGTGGTCAGCAGGCGGTCGCGGTAAGGGGCGTAGAAGGCGCGCGCCTGTTCGAACCAGCCTTCGATCGAACCGCTTTCCTGCAGCAACGCCTTGCCTTCCGGACCCTGCACCGCCTGGCGGAACGCCAGCTCGGCGGCCTTGGTCTGCGCGGCATCGGTACTGCCCAGCAGCACCACGATCTGGCGCGCGTTGGCATCGGCGATGCGCCGGGTGACATCGGACAGCAGGCGGTCATGCGCATCCTGTGGCAGCAGCGCCAGGATGTCGGTATCGATCCGCGATTGGCTGCTCCACAGTTGCCATTGCTGTACGCCCAGGCCCACCAGCACCAGCAGCCAGAGCACGGCCAGCCAGCGCCACAGGCGCTGCAGGCGGCCGTTCGCATTCAGTGCGTCATTCAAATTTGCCACCCTCCTGCGCGGTCAACGCGGTCGGCGTTTCGCTCATGGCGGTGAAGTGGATGCGGGTGACATCCTGGTTGGCCTCGGTGATTTCCACCTCGCGCACGTAGCGGTCTCCGCTCAGTTTCAACCCGGTGAACACCTTGCCCAGCATCGCCGAGCGCGGGCTCAACTGCATGCGCCAGCCGTTGTCGGGCAGCGCCTCGACCTTGACGGTGAACTGCGCCGACAGCGCCTGCGCATCGCCGCTCATCAGCGCGAACATGATGGCGTTGACCGAGCGCATCGCCGGCTGCTGGCGGCCGTCCAGTTCGACCCGGCTGCTGCCGTCGCGCTGGCGGCTCAGGATGCGGTCGCGGGTAACCACCACTTCGGACGGGAACGGCTTGAGCGTGGTCCAGATCACGCCGTGGTCCTGGGCCAGCACGAAGCGGCCCTGCGACCGCAGCGGATTCTTGAAGCCCGCCACCTGCTTGTCCTGGCTGAATTCACCGCGCAGCACGCCCACCTTGGCCACGCGCTGCTTGACCAGATCGACATCGGCCGCCGGCGCGGCAAGCACCGGTGCGGCCACGACCCACGACACCAGCACGACCAGCGTGCGCAGCAGACCCTTCATTGCACTTCCACTCCCAGACGGTCCCACAGCACGCGCGGGCACAGGTACAGCATTTCGTTGGTGGCCGCATCGACGGCCACCTGGATGGTGTGGGCGCGGGTCAGTACCTGGCCGCTGCCGTCATCGAGGATCTCGTAGGCGATCTTCAAGCGGTTTTCCCATTCGGTGATGGTGGCGCGCACGCGCAGCGCCTGGCCGTACAGCAGCGGGCGGATGTACTTCACCCGCGCGTCCACCACCGGCCATAGGTAGCCGGATTCGCGCATCTGCGGATAGTCGTAATCGTGGCGCTGCAGCAGCGCGCAACGGGCGATCTCGAAGTACTTGAAGTAGTTGCCGTGCCACACCACGTGCATCGGGTCGCAGTCGTGGAAAGTCGGCGACAGGGCCACCTCGACGCTGAGATCAGGCCTGGTCATACAGGCTCCAGCGCTGGCTACGGATGTCGCCCAGCAGTGCGCGCAGTTCGCCGTCCAGCGCGCGGTCTTCCTCGACCAGCGCGATGCGTGTGCACAGGTCCAGGTACATCACCTCCAGGTCGCCGTGCAGGGTGGCCTTCATGCCCACCCGCTGGCGCAGCGCCACGCCCTGGCGGGCGGTGATCAGCAGCGCGGCAACCACCTGTTCGGTCAGTTCGATCACGCGCAGGCAGTCGCGCGCGGCGATGGTGCCCATGCTGACCTTGTCCTGGTTGTGGCATTCGGTGGAACGCGAGAAGACCGAGGCCGGCATGGTCTGCTTGAGCGCTTCGGCGGTCCACGCCGATACGCTGATCTGCAGCGCCTTCAGACCGTGGTTGATCGCCGCACGCTCACCGGTGGCGGCCGACAGGTTGGCCGGCAGGCCGTGGTTGTAGCGCGCGTCCACCACCAGCGCCATCTGCCGGTCGAGCAGGTCGGCCAGGTTGGCGATGGTGTTCTTCAGCGCATCCATCGCAAAGGCGATGTGGCCGCCGTAGAAGTGGCCGCCATGCAGAATGCGCTCGCCGTCGACGTCGACCAGCGGGTTGTCGTTGGCGCTGTTGAGTTCGGTTTCAATCAGCTGGCGCATGAACGGCAAGGCGTCCTGCACCACGCCGATCACGTGCGGGGCGCAGCGCAGCGAGTAGCGGTCCTGCAGGCGCTGTTCGTTGCGTGGCGGGCGGTCGCTGTGCAGGTCTGCGCGCAGCCGCGCGGCGATCTGCATCTGGCCCGGGTGCGGCTTGGCGGCGAACAGCATTTCGTCGAAATGGTGTGCGTTGCCGTCGCTGGCCAGCACGTTGAAGGCGGTCAGGCGCGTGGCCAGGCGGGTGAGGTAATCGGCACGGTCAAAGGCCAGGCAGGCCAGCGCGGTCATCACCGCGGTGCCGTTCATGATGGCCAGGCCCTCCTTGGGGCGAAGCCGCAGCGGCACCATGCCGACCTCCGCCAGCACCTCGGCGGCCGGGCGGCGCGCGCCCTGGTACAGCACCTCGCGCTCGCCACACAGCACTGCGGCCACGTAGGACAGCGGGGTGAGGTCGCCGCTGGCGCCCACCGACCCTTCGGCCGGGATCAACGGCAGCACGTCGTGGCGCAGCAGCGTGGCCAGGCCCTGCAGCAGCGGGTGGCTGACCCCGGACATGCCGCGCACCAGCGAGGCCAGGCGCGCGGCGATCACCGCGCGCGTCTCGGCTTGGTCCAGGAACCGGCCCAGGCCGCAGCCGTGGTAGGTGAACAGGTGGTGGGGCAGCTCGGCCACCAGCGCCGGTGGAATGTTGACCGTGCACGAGTCGCCGTAGCCGGTGGTCACCCCGTAGATGACGCCGTCTTCGCGCAGCAGGCGATCGAGGAAATCGGCGCCCTTCTGGATGCGCGCCTGGAAGGCCGGATCGTCGGAGACGACCGCGTCGGCCTGGCGCTGCGACAGCGCGACCACGTCTTCGATGGTCAGTGGCGCATCGCCGAAGCGGATGCCGGGTGACTTACTTGCCATGAGATGCCTGATCCCAGAAGGGGAAGAAATTGAACCAGTCCAAGGGTGCCTGGGTGACCTGAACTTCCAGCCACCGGGCGAAATGTTCAGCCTGCGCAGTCAGCGCGGCGTCGCGCGAGCCGCGCGGCAGCACGATGCGATCGCTGAAATGCTCGAAGCGCACGCGGTAGCCGTCGCCGTCGTGCAGGCAGGCCATGGTGTACACCGGGCAGGCCAGGGCAGACGCGAGCACATAGGCGCCGATCGGGAACTGCGCGACATGGCCCAGGAACGGGGCCGGCACGGTGCGCCCGCCCCGCAGCGGCACGCGGTCGCCGACGATGGCCACGAAGCCGCCCTCGGCTACCCGCCGCTGCAGCTCCACCGCGGTGGCCGGGCCCATGTCGGTGACCTGCATCAGCTCCACCGACGCCAACGGGTCCAGCCGCTGCATCAGCCGGTTGAAGCGCTGCGCGTGCGCGGTATGCACCAGCACGGTGATGCGGAAGCCCGGCACCTGTTCGGCCAGCACCTGGCACAGTTCCAGGCAGCCGATATGTGCGGTGAGGATCAACCCGCCTTCGCGGCGTGCGATCTTTTCCAGCATCAGGTCGCGCTGCAGGCGGATCTGGCTGGGCGGGTAGCGCCCGCCCAGTCCCAGCAGTTTGTCCAGCAGGGTATCGGCGAACAGCGCGAAGTGTTTCAGGCTGGTCCAGCGCCCCGGCGCACCGCCCAGTACGCCGGTGTGCGCCTGCAACCGCTGCAGGTATTGCAGCGAGGACTGCCGGGCCACGCGGTTGCCCAGCCAGTGGCACAGCACCACCGGGTACACGCACAACCGGAAGGGCCAGCGTCCGAACCAGCGGTGCACCCCGCACAGGAACAGCACCCCGGCCGCCGAGGTGGTCTCGCCCAGGTCGGCCCAGTGCGGGGCGTTGTCCGGTGCCGGCGCGGTCATGTGGCCTGCCGGCGTTGCATGCGCCGCCACAGCAGGCGTGGCGCGCGCCGCAGCATGCCGAAGAACAGGCGGGTATGCATGCAGCTGATGCGCACGTTGTCGCGCCACACATCGAAGTGCGACACGCCATCGCTGGGGTAGGTCACCCGTGTGGGCAGGCTGATCACCGCCACGTCGCGCCAGAACAGCCGCACCAGGATTTCGCTGTCGAAGTCCATGCGCCGGCCGATGGTTTCCTCGCCTGCCAGCCGCGTCACCGGCGCCAGCGGATACAGCCGGAAGCCGCACATCGAATCGCGGATCTGCAGCGACAAGGTGTTGATCCACACCCAGATATGGGTAGCGTAGCGGCCATACAGGCGCGCCTTGGGCACGCTGTCGTCATACGCCGGGATGCCGCAGATCACCGCATCGGGATGCTGTTGGGCCAGGGCGATGAAGCGCGGGATGTCGGTGGGATCGTGCTGGCCATCGGCGTCGATCTGCAGCACGTGGCTGTGGCCTCGGCGCGCCGCCTCGGCGAACCCGGCCAGCATCGCCCCACCCTTGCCCTGGTTGACCGGCAGGCGCAACAGCACTACCTGTGCGGGATATCGGGCGGCCAGGGTGTCCAGCACCTGCGCGCAGCCGGGGTGCGAGCCGTCGTCGACCAGCAGGCACGGCAGCCCGCTGGCCAGCACCCCGCCTACCACCGCGCCGATGGCATGTTCGTGGTCGTAGACCGGAATCACCACCAGCGGCGCGAACCGCGCTGCCGGGGTGCCCGCGCGAACGGCTTCAGGCATCGCCGAACACCACCCGGCCACTGGCGTGCACGCCGTGGTCGGACACGTAGCGGAAAGTCAGCACCGAGGTCGCCGCATCCCAGCCCAGGGTGAGCTGCAGGCAATCGCCGGGGCGCGCCACGTGCTGGAATTTCAGCGCATCCATGCGCTCGAAGCGCGGCGGCATGGCGAACACGTCGCGGGCGTAATGGATTGCCCAATCCAGCTGGACCACGCCGGGCAGGATTTTCGCCTGCGGGAAATGACCGTCGAAAGCGATCAGGTCCGGCCCCAGCGGCAACAGCAGTACGGCGGCATCGGCCTCGCGATGTTGCCATTGCACAACCGGAAACAGCGGCCGGAACAATGCCGCCAATGCGGCGAAGGTGATCTTGCCCTGTGCGTTCAGCGGCAGCGCATCGACAAAGCGCCAGCGCCGTGGCCGGGTCACCGCATCGTGGCTGCTGGCCAGGTGCGCGCCCAGCGCCTGTGCGTGCTGGCGGCGCTGCGCATCCTCCCAGCCGGCCACGTCGACCGCACGCGGCACCACCACGGCGGCCAGCTGTTCGCGCGCGCCCGGCAGCACCAGCACGCGCGCGTCCTGCACGTCCGGGTGCGCGCGCAGCTGTTGCTCCAGCGCGTCCAGCGACACCCGGCGTTCTTCGATCTTGACGATACGGTCGGCGCGCCCGAGCAGGCGGAAGCTGTGCCCGGCGTCGGCCTCGGCCCGATCCTGGGTCTGCCACCAGCCCCGGTCTTCCAGGTGCGGCGAAGACACCGCCAGGCAGCCCTCGTCGATCCGCCAGGCCACACCGGGCAGCGGATGCCACTGCGGCTGGTCGGCGCTCCAACGGCGCCAGGCGATGCCGCCGGTTTCGCTGCTGCCAAACACTTCGGTCGGTGCCACGCCCAGCAGCGCACGCGCCTGCAGCGCCGCTTCTTCCGGCAAGGGACCACCGGAGGAAAACACCGCACGCAGCTGTCCCTGCAGGGAGGACCAGTCAAGTTGTTCGGGCAGGCGCTTGAGGTGCGCCGGGGTGGCCACCAGCACCGAGGGCTGCTCGGCCAGCGCGCCGACCAGGTCTTCATGGAAGAACCGCCGCGGCTGGATCGCGCGGCCAGCGGCCAGTGGCCACAGCACCCGGAACAGCAGTCCATAGATGTGCTGGTGCGACACCGTGCCGTGCACCTGCGCGCCTTCCAGCTGTTCGCCGAAGGCTGCCTGCAGCGCGTCCACCTCGGCGGTCAGTTGGCGCATGCGTTTGACGATCGCGCTGGGTGCACCGGTGCTGCCGGAGGTAAACACCACCAGTTCCCGCTGGTCCAGGTCCAGCGGTTGCAGCACGGCATCGACGGCGGCGTGGGGGTCGGGCTGCAGCGGCGCGTAGTGCGCCGGCACGTCCCCGGCGAACCCGGCCACGCGCGGGCCCAGCCCGTCCAGCGTGGCCGGCAGGTTGTCGCCGCCCAGGAACACTCGCTTGCCGGCATGCCACGCACCCAGCAGGGCGGCGGCAAAATCCAGGGTGTCATCGAAATACAGCGCCCAGTCGCTGCCCGGCGCGCGCGCGAACGCCTGCTGCCAACGCAGCACCTGGTGCCGGAACGCCGGGTGGTCCACGGCGCCCTGCGCCGCTTCGCCCACGATCCGGCCGGGCCGTGGCAGCACCGCCAACCGCTCCAATGCAATCCACTCAGCCATGCGCGTGCGCCGCTTTCACCCGTCGCCGCACCAGCCACTCGCCACCAAACAGAGCACCCATCATCACGTACGCCAACAATCCGTTGTATAGCGCCCAGACCTGATTGGACGCCCACAGCGCCGTGATCAGGGCCAGACCCCCGTTGAAGACAAAAAAGCCGCACCACACCCAGGTGACACGGCGGGTATAGACCACCGCGAACGGCGGCAGGTCCGGCTCGCCCAGCCGTGCCAGGCGTTCGACCGCACTGGGCGGGAAGCGCAGGCTGGTGGCGAAGATCACCAGCATCACCGCATTCACCAGCGCCGGGTACAGCTTCAGCGGCAGCGCCTGGTTGAACGCGGTGGCCACCAGTGCCAGCACCCCGGTGCCCAGCGCGGCCACCCACCACACCGGCTGGCGGGTGGTCAGCGCGCGCAGCGCGGCCAACCCGAACAGCAGCAGCGACAACCAGCGCGGCTCGAACCGGCCCAGCGACAGGTACACCACCAGCGGGTAGGCCAGCGACAGCAACGCGAACGCCGCGACACGCACCCGGACCATGGTCAGTGTCCTGCGGCAGCCGTCAGGCGGCTGCTTGACCGGGCAGCAGCCCGTGCACCACATCGACGATGTCCTGCACGGTGCGGACGGCCTTGAAGGCCTCCGGCTGCAGGTTGCGGCCCAGCAATGGCTTGAGCTGCACGATCAGGTCGACCGCGTCGATGCTGTCGATGTCCAGGTCGTCATACAGGCGGGCCTGGGGCGTGATGCGCGCCGGTTCGATCTCAAAGCTGTCCTTGAGGATCTTGACGATGCGATCGAAAAGTTCGTTCTTGGTCATGGCAAATCCTGACGCGCCGTTACGATGGCTGGCGTGCGGCGACAAACTCGCTCAGGGCACGCACGCTGGAAAAATGGCGACGGGTCTCTTCCGAATCCGCAGACAGGCTGACACCGTACTTTTTCTGCAGGGCCAAACCAAGTTCGAGTGCGTCAATCGAATCCAGGCCCAGCCCCTCCACGAACAGAGGCGCAGCCGGATCGATGTCTTCGGGAGTGATGTCTTCCAGCGAAAGCGATGAAATGATCAATTCCTTGATCTCGTGCTCAAGTGCCTGCACGGCTCGGTTCTCCAGCGAAGTCAAAGTAATGGGCAAGATGATCGGTCACGCGCCGGGCCGCCAAGGCATCCCCCCTGGGCGCATCGCCGGCTACCGCCAGGAACGGGGCGATCGGGAGATCTTCCCCGACTTCCAGCTGAACGTGAAAACGCCGTGATGGCACACGATACCATTTCTGGCCCTTGGTCAGGGTAGGCGGGGTACAGGTGATCCTGACCGGGGTGATGTCCAGCCGCCCGCGCACGGCGATGTTGGCCGCCCCGCGCTGCAGGTGGAGGGGCTGGCCCGGCACGGTACGGGTGCCCTCGGGAAAGATGACCAGGGTGCCGCCGGCCTTGACGGCGGCGATGCAGTCGTCGATCAGCCCGGCACCATCGTCATTGGAGACATAACCGGCCGCCCGCACCGGGCCACGCATGAACGGATTGCAGGCCACCGCGCGCTTGACCACGCAATCGGCGTTGGGCAGCTGGGCGATCAGCAGCACCACGTCGATCAGGGTCGGGTGGTTGGCCAGGATCAGCAGGCCGTTGCGCTGCAGGCGCTCGGCGCCCCGGATTTCATAGGTCATCACCCCCAGGCGGTGCATCAGGCCCACGTGGCTGGCGAAGCTGCGCTGGACCAGCCGGCGCGCCAGCGCACGCCGCCGGGCGGGGTTGCGCACCAGGAACAGCAGCGGGAACAGCAGCCCGCCCAGCAGCAGGCCGCCGATGCCGAACACGGCAAAGCACAGCCCGGTGGCCAACACCCGCCAGGCGTGGTTGAGACGGGCCAGCCGGCGCTCAGCCATGCCGCTGCCAGGTCCACTGCTGGCCATCGGCGGCCAGCTGCAGGGTCTGCTCGCCGGCCAACAGGAAACGCAGCGCGTCCAGACCATGCGGCAGTGCGGTGGCCGGGCTGTCGGCGGTGGCCGCGCCCCAGCCCAGCGACAGCCGGGTGCCGGGGCGGTCGGCCCGGGCCAGGCGCCAGCACCAGGCGTAGTAAGGATCAGGCTCGTCGGCGAAGCCGGCATACACCGGTGGCAGCGGCGATTCGTACACGATCACGCGCACTTCCGGGGCGCCGTCGGCAAGCAGCCCGTAAGCCTCCATGCAGGCCGCTTCCACGGTGGCACGGCCGGCCGCCAATGCCAGGTAGTTGCCGCGGTGGCCGCGGGCGATGGAATACAGGGCGGCCACCGCGTTGTGCACCGACAGCCCGAACGCGGTGGGGGACATGCCGTGGTCGGCGCCCAGGCTGTCCAGCAGTTCCATCGAACGGGCCACATCGCCGTGGCGCGAGGCGAACACCAGCGGCACCTGGCCGCCATCGTCGGGCTGCTCGCACCAGCAGGCGGCCTGGATGGCCATGCGTCCGAGCCGCTCGATACGGCGGCGCTGCATGGCCGGCACCTCGGCCAGCGCCGGGGTGTCATCGCCCTGCGGCAACGCCGGCGCCTGCGCCCACGCCTGCCAATGTTCCTTCGAGGTCAGTCCCGGTGCCCAGGCCGACCAATCCACCACGGAGAACTCGATCATTCACGCCAACATGTTGATGGGCACCCAGGCATCGCAGCGCAGCGCCGTAAAATGGAGCGCACGCTATCATGACACCCTCGGCACTGGCAGCTTTCACAATCTGAAATGAGCAGCACGATCCACGACGCATCGGCCCCGGCGGTCGCTTTCCCCCCAGGCCCTGCGTTGTTCAGCGCCGGCTACCTGCCGGCTGCGCTGCGCGCGGCAGCCCTGGCCGACCCGTGCACGTTGGCGGTGTTCGGCTTTGGCCTGTCCGCCCCCACGCCGACCGACGACCCGCGCTGGCTGCAGGTGCCGCTGGCCGAACATGGCCCGGCCCAGGTGGAGATCTGGCGCGGTGCGACCCCGGTCCAATCGGGCACCACCGACGGGGTGCGCTGGTCGCACAACGCCGCGCTGCTGTTCGGGGTGCTGGAAATCGACGAAGTGGACGGCGACATCGAAACTGCCGCGGCGGACGCCTATGCGCGGATGAGCGGCTTCCTGGCGCACTGCGGGTATCCGCACCTGCTGCGCACCTGGAACTACCTGGACGCGGTGACCGAAGGCGACGGCGACCAGGAACGCTACCGGCGCTTCTGCGTGGGCCGTGTACGCGGGCTGCGCGAACTGGACGAAGCCGCGCTGCCGGCAGCGACCTGCATCGGCCGCTTCGACGGGGTGCGCCGCCTGCAGGTGTACTGGCTGGCCGCGCGCGAGCCTGGCCTGCCGCTGGAAAACCCGCGCCAGGTCAGCGCGTTCCGCTACCCGCGCCAGTACGGCCCACAGTCGCCGAGTTTCTCGCGGGCGCTGCTGGCGCCGCCGGCCACCGGTCTGCCGCTGCTGCAGTCGGGCACGGCAGCCATCGTCGGCCACGTGTCCCAGCACACCGGCGCGGTGGAAGAGCAGCTGCGCGAAACGCTGACCAATCTGCAGAGCCTGGTGGATGCCGCCCGGCGGCAGCGGCCGTCCCTGGCTGCCCAGCTCGGTGCCCATTCGGTACTGAAAGTGTATGTGCGGCATGCCGAGGACATGCCGGCGGTGGCTGCCCGGATGGCCGCGTTACCCGGCCCACCGGCCCATGTGGTGCTGCATGCCGAAGTCTGCCGGGCCGAACTGCTGGTGGAGATCGAAGGCCTGCACGCCTGAATCCGCGCTCGACCGTTTCCTGAGTAGAGCCAACCGTTGGTCGGCCGCTCTTGACCCATCTCTGCGTCTGGCTCGTCCAGCCGCCGGTGCATACCGTGCAGGGCGAGGGGGTCAGACCCTGCCCACCCGGAACATCAGACGCGCCGGCGCCTCTGCCCCTCAGTGGTAACCCGCGTCCGCCCGCACCTTGCCGCGGAACACCCGGTACGACCACGCCGTGTAGCCCAGGATCACCGGCAACAGCACCACCAGCCCGACCAGGGTGAAGCCCAGCGACGACGCCGGGGCAGCGGCCTCCCACAACGTCATGCTGGGCGGCAGCAGATAGGGCCACATGCCCAGCACCAGGCCGATGAAGCCCAGGATGAACAGCGCCAGCGTCAACAGGAACGGCGGCAGATCGCGCTTGGGGTGCATCGCGCTGCGCCACAGCGCCACGGCCACGCCCAGCGTCAACAACGGTACCGGTGACAACCACCAGAAGTTGCCATCGCTGAACCAGCGCGCCATCAGGCGCGAGTCCAGGAACGGCAGCCAGGTACTCACCAGCCCCATGAACACGATCACCGCCACCACCAGCGGCCGTGTCAGCGTGCGCGCGAACGTCTGCTCGCGACCTTCGGTTTTCAGGATCAACCAGGTGCTGCCCAGCAGCGCATAACCGAACACCACCGCCGCACCGGTCAGCATCGAGAACGGGCTGAACCAGCCGAAGGCGCCGCCCACGTAGCGGCCGTCCACGACCTGCAGGCCCTCCACCAGCGCCCCCAGGATCACGCCCTGGGCAAACGCGGCCAGCAGCGACCCCAGCCCGAAGGCCACGCTCCACAGCCTGCGCGACCGGTGCGCCTTGAAGCGGAACTCGAACGCCACCCCGCGGAACACCAGCGCCACCACCAGCAGCAGCACCGGCAGGTACAGCGCCGACAGCAGCGCCGCATACGCCTTCGGGAACGCGGCCATCAGGCCGGCCCCACCCAGCACCAGCCAGGTTTCGTTGCCGTCCCAGATCGGCGCGGCGGTGTTCATCATGATGTCCAGTTGTTCTTCATCTTCGGCCATCGGTGCCAGGATGCCGATGCCCAGCACGAAGCCATCCAGCACCACGTACATCAGCACGCCAAAGCCGATCACCGCAAACCATGCCACCGGCAGCCAGGTTGTCATCTCCATGTCAGCGCTCCTCCAGCGGTTCGTCGGCACCGGACAGCGGCCGCGCCGGGGTGTGGCTGCCCGCCTCCAGGGCCGGTGCGGGGTCGTGCGGCTTGGGCCCGGTGCGGATGATCTTGACCAGGTACCAGATGCCCCAGCCGAACACGAACGCATAGCCCACCACGTACACGCCCAGCGACAGCGCGGTCATCCACACGCTCTGTGGGCCCACCGCATCGGCGGTGCGCAGCACGCCGTACACCACCCACGGCTGGCGCCCCATTTCGGTGACGAACCAGCCCGACAGCAGCGCGATGAAACCACTGGGCAACATCCAGTTCCAGCTGCGGATCAACCAGCGCGACTGCAGCAGCTTGCCGCGCCACCACTGGAACGCCGACACCCAGGCCAGCAGCAGCATCAGCGTGCCCAGCCCGACCATGATCCGGAACGCGAAGAACACCGGCACCACCGGTGGCCGCTCGCTGGCCGCCACCGAGGTCAGCGGCTCGAACGTGCCGTCCAGCGAATGGGTGAGGATCAGGCTGCCCAGCCGCGGAATGGCGATTTCATAGTCGTTGCGTTCGGCCTTCTCGTTGGGCAGCGCGAACACCACCAGCGGCACGCCTTCGCCCTCGCCGGCCGAATGCCAGTGCGCTTCCATCGCCGCGATCTTCATCGGCTGGTGCTTGAGCGTGTTCAAGCCATGCATGTCGCCAACGAAAATCTGCACCGGTACGGTCAGCGCGGCAAACGCCACCGCCGCCAGCAGCATGGTCCGCCCGGCCTGGACATGGGTGCCCTTGCGCAGGTACCACGCGCCCACGCCGCCGATCACGAAACAAGTGGTGATGAACGAGCCCAGCGCCATGTGCGCCAGACGGTAGGGGAACGACGGGTTGAAGACGATCTGCCACCAGTCCTGCGGGTGCACCACACCGTCGATCATGGCGTAGCCGGCCGGCGTCTGCAGCCAGCTGTTGGACGACAGGATCCAGAAGGTGGACACCAGCGTGCCCAACGCCACCATGCAGGTGGAGAAGAAATGCAGGCGCGGCGAGACCCGGCCCCAGCCGAACATCATCACGCCCAGGAAGCTGGCCTCCAGGAAGAAGGCGGTGAGCACTTCATAGGTAAGCAGGGGCCCGATCACACTGCCCGCCACTTCACTCAGGCGCGGCCAGTTGGTGCCGAACTGGAAGGCCATGACGATGCCGCTGACCACGCCCATGCCGAAGGACACCGCGAAAATCTTCTGCCAGAAGAAATACAGCTCGCGCCAGACCGGGTTGCCGGTGCGCAGCCAGCGCGATTCGACAAAGGCCAGCCAGCTGGCCGTGCCGATGGTGAAGGCCGGAAACAGCACATGGAAACTGATGACGAACCCGAACTGGATCCGGGACAACAACAACGCGTCCAAGTGACGCCTCCGACTGGATTTCTGGAATCCGCACCAGTCTGGGCCGGTATTGGTGAAAGTCACATGCGACCCAGCGCCGCAGTGCAGCAATCTGTCGCAGGTAAACGTGGGTCCAGGGTTGCCGGAGGGTTCCGTTGGGGTGGGCCGATGTCGTACGCCGGTTTGCCCTTCCGGTTTGCCCTGCTTGTGGATCTGGAGGCGACTTCGCCGGCGGCTACCGCGAGCGTGAGGGGCCTGGCTGTGGGTCGGGCGCTGGGCCCCCATACCCTTGGAGGCGAAGTAAAGGAGGAGGCGGCGGCCGTAGGCCGACGCCGGGGGACATTCGCCGGAAAGGGTATGGGGGCCCAGCGCCCGACCCACCGACCACCGCTTGCCTTCCACAGGCGCGCACGCCCATGACCTGTGGCCCCTTACTGCGGCCCTTGCGGCTGCTACGCTTGCCGGGTTTTCCTCTACGGTGCCGCCCGCAATGCCCAGAACGCTGCCCTTGTCCCTGCTGCTGCTCGCCGCCCTCGGCGGTGCCGCCCACGCGGCGCCGACGCCGATCACCATCGAGCAGGCCATGGCCGACCCGGACTGGATCGGCCCGCCGGTCGAGAGCGCGTGGTGGTCCTGGAACAGCCAGCAGGTGGAGTACCAGCTCAAGCGCACCGGCAGCCCCGTGCGCGACACCTTCCGCCAGCCGGTCAGCGGGGGCGTGGCCGCCCAGGTGGCCGATGACCAGCGCGGCAGCCTGGACGTGGACAGCCCGGTCTATGACAGTGCGCGCCAGCGCGCGGTGTTCGTGCGCAATGGCGATGTGTTCCTGCGCGACCTGCGCAGCGGCGCGCTCACCCAGCTGACCCGCAGCACCGAGAAGGCCAGCGCGGCCAACTTCGCCCGCGATGGCGGGGTGATCTGGCAGACCGGGCAGAACTGGTTCCACTGGACCGCCGCCGGCGGCATCCAGCAGGTGGCCAGCCTGAAGGCCGAAAAGAACCCCGACGATGCGCCCAAGGCCGATGTGCTGCGCGACCAGCAGCTGCGCACCCTGGCCACGCTGCGCAACGACCGCGCCCAGCGCGACGCGCTGAAGGCACAGGAAGCCAGCTGGCGCCGCGCCGACGCCACCCGCGCGCCGGGTCCGGTGTACCTGGGCGCCGACGTGGAGATCGTCGGCAGCGTGCTCTCGCCCGATGCCCGCAGCCTGATCGTGGTCACCAAGCCGAAGAGCTTCGATGAAGGCCGCGGCGGCAAGATGCCCAAGTACGTGACCGAATCGGGCTACGAAGAATTCGAAGACACGCGCACCCGCGTGGGCCGCAATGATCCCGAGCCGCATGCGCTGTGGCTGGTGGATGCCATCACCGGCACGGTCAAGCCGCTGTCGCTGGATGGCCTGCCGGGCATCGCCAGCGATCCGCTGGCCGCGCTGCGCAAGGCCGCCGGCAAGGACGCGCTCAAGGGCAACCGCCCGCTGGAAGTGCTGGCCGGCCCCGGCAACCCGGGCATCCGCTGGAGCGCCGATGGCCAGCAGGCCGCCATCATGCTGCGTGCCAACGACAACAAGGACCGCTGGATTGCCAGCGTGAGCCCGGCCAGCGCCAAGCTGGAAAACCGCCACCGCCTCACCGACAGCGCCTGGATCAACTGGGGCTTCAACGATTTCGGCTGGTCCAACGACAACCGCACGCTGTGGCTGTTGTCCGAGGAATCGGGCTACTCGCACCTGTACACCCAGCAGGGCACGGCCAAGCCGCAGGCGCTGACCGGCGGCAAGTGGGAAACCTCGATGCCGGTGCCCAGCGCCGACGGCCGCAGCTTCTACTTCCTGTGCAACCAGCAGAGCCCGGGCGACTACGAAGTGTGCGCGGTGGACACGGCCGGCAAGCAGGTGCGCGAACTGACCGCGCTCAATGGCGTGGAAGACTTCTCGCTGTCGCCGGACGGCCAGCAGTTGCTGGTGCGCTACTCCGGCGCCTACCTGCCGGCACAGCTGGCGGTGGTGCCCACCAGCGGTGGCCAGGCCAAGGTCCTCACCGATACCCGCAGCGCGGCCTTCAAGGCGCGCGAGTGGATCCAGCCCAAGCTGGTGCAGGTGCCGTCCAGGCACGGCGCCGGCGTGGTCTGGGCCAAATACTACGGCCCGGAGAACCCCGAACCGGGCAAGCAGTACCCGATCGCCATGTTCGTGCACGGCGCCGGCTACCTGCAGAACGTGCACCAGCGCTACCCGGCCTACTTCCGCGAGCAGATGTTCCACAACCTGCTGGTGCAGAAGGGCTACATCGTGCTGGACATGGATTACCGCGGCAGCGAAGGCTACGGCCGCAACTGGCGCACGGCGATCTACCGCAACATGGGGCACCCCGAACTGGAAGACTACAAGGACGGCCTGGACTGGCTGGTGGACACCCAACAGGGTGACCGCGCGCGCGCCGGTATCTACGGCGGCTCCTACGGCGGCTTCATGACCTTCATGGCGCTGTTCCGCTCGCCGGGGACGTTCAAGGCCGGTGCGGCGCTGCGCCCGGTGGTGGACTGGCACCAGTACAACCACGGCTACACCGCCAACATCCTCAACACCCCGGACATCGACCCGGAGGCCTACCGTGTCTCCTCGCCGATCGAATATGCCGCTGGCCTGCAGGACCACCTGCTGATCGCGCACGGGATGATGGATGACAACGTGTTCTTCCAGGACTCGGTCAATCTCACCCAGAAGCTGATCGAACTGCACAAGGACAACTGGACCATCGCGCCCTACCCGCTGGAACGCCACGGTTACGTGCGTCCGGATTCGTGGCTGGACCAGTACAAGCGCATCCTCAAGCTGTTCGACGAAACCCTGAAGTAAGTGGCCGATGCGGTGAGCCACGACGCGGCGCCGATCGAGATCGTCGCCGCGGTCATCCTGGATGCCACCGGCCAGGTGCTGGTGGTGCGCAAGCAGGGATCGGATACGTTCATCCAGCCCGGTGGCAAACCCGAACCGGGCGAGGCGCCGCTGGATACGCTGGCCCGCGAGCTGTACGAGGAACTGGGCGTGCAGTTGCTGCCGGCCAGCGCCGTGGCGTTGGGCCATTTCGAGGCCTGGGCGGTGCACGAGGCGGGCCGCCGCGTGCGTGCGCAGGCCTGGCGGGTACAGGTTGCCGGTACGCCCCAGGCACGCGCGGCAATCGCCGAACTGGCGTGGATTTCCCTGCACCGGCCGCACGCCTGCCGCTTGGCAGCGTTGAGCGCAGACCATATCCTGCCGGCGGCCGCACGCGCGGTGACGGCGGGCTGATGCCCGTCGCCGATCCCAACAGGACACAGGATGTCATCGCCCCTCCCCCCCCAATTGCCCAACGCCCAGCCACCGGTCGACCCGCTGGCCCCACCGAAATTCCTGTCGCCGATGGTCAAGTCGGTGCTGCTGGTGTGCGTGGTATCCGCGCTGGGTTGGGGGATCGCGGCCCTGGTCGCCGGCCCACTGTCCATCGCGGCCTGGTTGCAGGACCAGGTGGAGACCGGGGATGTGTCCTGGTTGTCACCGCCCATGCAGTGGCTGGGCGTGCATACGCTGGGCATCAGCGTGGCCATGCTGCTGACCTGCCTGGTGGGCGTGGTGGCCTGCGTGGGCATGCTGCGCCGCGAAGCGTGGGCGCTGTGGTTGTTCATCGTGCTGCTGGTGGTGACGGCGCTGTTCAACGTCGTGGCCGCCTGGGTGGTGGACGATGCGTTTGCGCACCTGTCCCAGGCTCTGCTGCGGCATGGCAATGACCCTGACATGCGCCAACTGCGCAACGACCTGCTCGTGCAGCGCATTTTCATGAGCGGCATGCTGGTGTTGACCGCCCTGGGCTTTGCGGTCCTGCATGGCTGGGTGGCGATGCGCCTGTTGCGTGCCGACGTGCGCGCCTGGTTCCAGCGCTGACCCACCGGCGTTTCCGTTGCCGGCCCCTGTATCGATGCCGGCGCTTGTCGATGTCCACCCAAGGATGCTGTTGTGACCTCTGTTGTTTCCGCGCGCCGCCGCTTCATCGGCTGGCGTGCCTTGGCCGTTCTCGTCCTGGCCGCCGCCAGCCTTCCCGCCGCTGCCCAATCCATGGCCTGCGGTACGTACAAGCAGGACGATGGCAACGCCATCCTTACCCTGGAAAGCGAAGGCCACGGCTTCCTGAAACCGGCCTATTCGCCCACCGAAGAATTGCGCATCGCACGTAGCGGGACCGTGCTGGGGATGGTCAACCTGGCCACCGGCCACATGGAAAACTGGACCTTCGGCGAAGGCGACCGCACGCTGACCGGCGGGTACCACGATTTCGTGCGCGACCAGGCCGCGGCCTGCAAACCGTTCCCCGCGGTGCAGGAAGGCAGCTGCCGCGCCGATCCGGTGGGGTGCCTGGAAAACTACCTTCAGGCGCAGCCGGTGCAGCTGCGCCAGTGGTGCCGCGAAGAGGTGCCGGTGGCCTGCAAGCAGCTGCTGGAGTTGTACGAGCGCCAGGCCAACGAAGCCGCGCCGGAACCGGCGCCCCCGTTCCCCAAGCCGGCACAGTGCGATGAAGCGGCCAAGGGCTACGATCCGGTGGTCTGCCTGCGCCTGGTTGAAACGATGGCGGGCGAGATGATGGGCAAGGCGGTGATGGGACTGAGCCGTGCGCCGCAGGCCGTACTGCCGGCCGAACAGTTGGTCGAGCTGGCGGACCTGTGCCGGCAACACCCGCGCGAGGCATTCTGCCAGAGCGTGGCCCAGGCACAGTGGAACGCCGGCCGGCTGCTGGAGGCGCGCGACGCCCTGCAGCACGCGTGCAGCGAGCGCACTGAGGCCCAGGCCTGCGGGCTGGTCGCCCCGCTGGTTGGGTTGCCGGCGGCGGCGTTGTCGCCGGTGGCGGCCACCACCCTGCCCTGTGGCAGCTACGTGGCCGCGCGCGGCCTGCCGTCGGCGGTGCAGTTCGGTGATGCCGGCGTGGTCCAGGTGACCGGCTATGCCACGCGCCTGCGCGCGCGCGCGCAGGATGGCCGGATTCACCTGCGCCGCGACATCGGCGACGACATCGTGCTGCAGACCCTGCGCGACGGCAGCCTGGCGGGCATGGACGGCAGCACCCGCTTTGCGCACTACACGCGCCAGCCCGACAGCGCCGGGGCCTGCACCGCGCCGTTGAGCTTCGTCGAGATCCCGCAGCCGCTGGACTGCCCCACGCTGGACCGCAAGGGCGGCGCGGAGGCCTGTTGCAAGGCCGGCCAGCTGCTGGGCTGCAAGCTGGCCGCCAGTGCGCGTGTGCGTGAGGACGACTGGACGCACGCGCAGCCCTACTACGCCGCGCTGTGCACCGCCGGCGTGCGCGAGGGCTGCGTGGGCCTTGCCGAGGTCTACGAACACACCGCCGACGAAGCCGTGCCGACAACCCTGAAGGCCATCTGCGCCAAGGGTGGCCCTGCCCATATCGCCTGCGACGTGGACGCCACCCGCGATTGGCCGGCGCTGCGCGCGATGGTTCGCGCGATGGCTGAAGAGGCGGCACGCCGCGAGTGATGCCGCCGCGCAGCGGCACCGGCCGGCGGCGCGGGCCGGTGCCTGCGGTAAAGTACGCGCCATGAATGAATTCGACCGCGTACGCAGCTACCTGACTGACCTGCAGGACCGCATCTGCGCCGCCATCGAGGCCGCCGATGGGCAGGCCCGGTTTGCCGAGGATGTCTGGCAGCGGGCCGAGGGTGGTGGTGGCCGCACCCGCATCCTGCGCGATGGCGCGGTGTTCGAGCAGGCCGGCATCGGCTTCTCCGACGTGGCCGGCACCCGCCTGCCGCCGTCGGCGTCGGCCAACCGGCCCGAGCTGGCCGGGGCCTCGTGGCGCGCCACCGGGGTGTCGCTGGTGTTCCATCCGGCCAACCCGTACCTGCCCACCACGCATGCCAACGTGCGTTACTTCCGTGCCGAACGCGATGGCGTGGAAGTAGCGTCATGGTTCGGCGGCGGCTTCGATCTCACCCCGTTCTATCCGTTCGACGAGGACGTGCAGCACTGGCATGGGGTGGCGCATGATCTGTGCGCGCCCTTCGGTGAAGCGCGCTACGCCGCGCACAAACGCTGGTGCGATGAGTATTTCTTCCTGCGCCACCGCAATGAAACGCGCGGCGTGGGCGGGTTGTTCTTCGACGACCTGCATGGCGATTTCGAGCGCGATTTTGCCTACCTGCGTGCAGTGGGCGATGGTTTCCTGGACGCCTACCTGCCGCTGGTGCAGCGCCGCAAGGACATGCCTTACGGTGAGCGTGAACGCGAGTTCCAGCTGTACCGGCGTGGGCGCTACGTGGAGTTCAACCTGGTCTACGACCGCGGCACGCTGTTCGGGCTGCAGAGCGGCGGGCGCAGCGAGAGCATCCTGATGAGCCTGCCGCCACGCGTGCGTTGGGAATACGGGTTCCAGCCCGACGCCGGCAGCGACGAAGCGCGCCTGGCCGATTACCTGGTGCCGCGCGACTGGGTGTGAGACACCGCGCCGAGGGCATCCACGCCTGGCCTGGATCTACGTTTTTTTGGGAACGATGGTGATGTGGCCGTTGATTTCCAGCAGCGCGATTTCCACCTCGCCGATGTCCAGGCAGCCCTGCTGGCGCAACGCGGCGGCGAAGTCTGCCTGGGTGACCATCTCGCGCTTGAGCACCGATGCCAGCAGCTTGCCGTCGCGCGCGATCAGCACCGGCTCGCCTTCCACCAGGGTTTCGATGCGCCGGCTGCGCGTGCTCAACCAGCCCACGCTGTAGTTGAGCAGGATCAGCGTGGCCGCCAGCAGCAGGCCGCCGCCGAGCGAGGTGTCCTTGCCCAGCAGCGCGTTCTGCACCGCGTTGCCCAGCAGTACGATCAGCAGCACGTCGAACGGGGTGATCTGGCCCAGCGCGCGCTTGCCCGACAACCGCACCATGCCCAGCACCAGAACGTACACCACCACCGCGCGCAGGATGAATTCCCACCACGGCATGGCCAACGCAAACAGATCGCTCATCGGTGTTCTCCCCGGTCCAGTGCACAGCATGGGCTGCCGGGCCGGTCTGCGGCAATGCGCAACCTGGTTGGCGGCGGTGTCCGGCCGGGCCACGGCGGTTTCTGCCGGCCCGGAGGGAAAGGTTCTTCTCCCAAGGGAGGGGGCGAGCGCCGCCTTCCAGGCGCCGTGGTTGATGGCGCTCGGCCGTCTGCATAGCGCACCCCGAGCGCCGTCGCGACCGGCAGGCCCCAGGGCAAAGTAAAGGAGGAGGCTGTCGCCGCAGGCGGCGGCCGGGGGACATTTGCCCAGGGGCCTGCCGGTCGCGACGGCGCTCGGGGTGCGCTATGCGGGCGGAAGACCGGCCTTTTCTGCAGGCATCGGTGGTCTGGACACGGGGGCTGCGATGCCCTTGCCGGCGGAGTCAAGCAGGAGGGGGTAGCCGAAGGCCGACGCCGAGGCGTCGCCGGCAAGGGCATCACCGCCCAGCGCTCGGCGCACCTGCCGTCGCGCCTGCGAAGACAGCAACGCACGGTGTGCTTGCCACGCGGCGGGGAGAAGAGCCAATAAAAAGCCCCGCCGACCAGGGGGAGGTCAGCGGGGCCGGGGAACGGGCGCTTGGGGAGGAGCCCCCGTTCCGAGATCTGCTCCAGGGGATGGGAGAGATCCACAACAGGCATTGCGCCTGTCGAGGTCTATAAAAGCACCCCGAACATTGATAGTTCGTGAAGGGGCCCAATTAATGAAAGCGCTCTAGGGGAAACATTCATCCGAGAGTCAGATTATCGGCCAGCAATGAACAAATTCAGCTGTTTCCCTGTGATTCTCGTCTCAGTGCGCCTCATCCCAGTTGTCACCAACACCGGCGTCAACGACCAGCGGTACGCGCAACTGAGCTGAAGACGACATCAGCTCGACCACCTTCAAACGCAAGGTATCGAGAAACGCGCTTTCGGTTTCGAACACCAGTTCATCGTGCACCTGCATGATCATCCGGGCCTGGTCGCCCTGGCCCTGCAGCCAGTGGTCCACCTTTACCATCGCGCGCTTGATGATGTCCGCCGCGGTGCCCTGCATCGGGGCGTTGATCGCCGCGCGTTCTGCGCCGGCCCGCAGGCCCTGGTTGCGCGCGTGGATGTCGTTCAGGTACAGCCGGCGGCCTTCCAGGGTTTCCACATAGCCCTGGTCGCGGGCCTGCTGGCGCATGCGCTCCATGAAGTCGCGCACGCCCGGGTAGCGGCTGAAGTACAGCGCCACGTAATCCTGGGCCTGGCCACGGTCGATGCCCAGGTTGCGGGCCAGCCCGAACGCGCTCATGCCGTACATCAGGCCGAAGTTGATCGCCTTGGCGGCGCGGCGTTCATTGGGCGTCACCTCGTCCAGCGCGCGTCCGAACACCTCCGCGGCGGTGGCGCGGTGCACGTCCACGCCCTGCTCGAAGGCGCGCACCAGGCCCGGGTCTTCAGACAGGTGGGCCATGATCCGCAGTTCGATCTGCGAGTAATCGCAGGCCAGGATCTTGCGCCCGGCCGGGGCGACGAAGGCGCGGCGGATGCGGCGGCCGTCGTCGGTGCGGATCGGGATGTTCTGCAGGTTCGGGTCCGAGGAAGACAGCCGGCCGGTGGCCGCGCCGGACTGGTGGTAGCTGGTGTGGACCCGCCCGGTGTCGGGGTTGACCATCTCCGGCAGCTTGTCGGTGTAGGTGCTGCGCAGCTTGGCCAGCCCGCGGTACTCCAGGATCACCCGCGGCAGCTCGTGCTGCTCGGCGATGGCCTCCAGCGCCTCTTCATTGGTGCTGGGCTGGCCCTTGGGGGTCTTCACCAGCGCCGGCAGCTTCAGCTCGTCGAACAACACGGCCTGCAGCTGCTTGGGCGAATCCAGGTTGAAGGTGTGCCCGGCCAGCTCGGTGGCCTTCTGCTGGGCGGCCAGCATGCGCACGCTCAGGTCCTGGCTCTGGCGGCGCAGTTCGGCCATGTCGATGTGCACGCCGTTGGCCTCGATCCGCGCCAGCACCGGTACCAGCGGCATTTCGATGTCGCGGTACACGCCCTCCAGCGACGGCACGGCCAGCAGCTGCGGCTGCAGCACGCGGTGCAGGCGCAGGGTGATGTCGGCGTCTTCGGCGGCATAGCGGCCGGCCTCGTCCAGGCCCACCTGCGAGAACGGGATCTGCTTGGCGCCCTTGCCGGCCACGTCCTCGAACTTGATGGTGGTGTAGCCCAGGTAGCGCATCGCCAGCGAGTCCATGTCGTGGCGGGTGGCGGTGGAATTGAGCACGAAGCTCTCGAGCATGGTGTCGTCGTGGTAGCCCTGCACGTTCACCCCATGCCGGCGCAGCACGTGCAGGTCGTACTTGCCGTGCTGGCCGAGCTTCTTCCTGGCGGGGTTTTCCAGCACCGGGCGCAGCGCGTCCAGCACCTGTGCGGCCGGCAGCTGGGCCGGCGCGCCGGGGTAGTTGTGGCCCACCGGGATGTAGGCGGCCTTGCCCGGTTCCACGGCCAGGCTGATACCCACCAGGTTGGCCCGCATCGCATCGAGCGCATCGGTTTCGGTATCGAAGGCGATCAGCTCGGCCGCTTCGGCGCGCTGTACCCAGGCGGTGAGCTGTTCGGTGGTGAGCACCGTTTCGTAGTCGCCCGGGGCCGACAGCGCCGGGTCGAGCGCGGTATCCGGTTCGGCCGGGGCGCTGCGGGCGAAGCCGGCCGCGGTGCCGCGCAGGCTCACCGGGGCGTCGCTGGCGGCCACGGCGGCGGCGGCCGGGCCACCCAGCTCCTTCAGCGCCTGGGTGAAGCCATAGCGCAGGTACAGTTCGCCCAGGGTGGGCAGGTCGGGGTCGCGCAGGGCCAGTGTGCGCGGGCTGGCGTCCAGCGGCACGTTGGTGCGGATGGTGACCAGTTCGCGGTTGAGCGGCAGGCGCTCCAGCGCGGCGCGCAGGTTCTCGCCGATCTTGCCCTTCATGCCGGGCGCAGCGGCCATCACCCCGTCCAGGTGCTGGTACTCGGCCAGCCACTTGGCCGCGGTCTTGGGGCCGCACTTGTCCACGCCGGGTACGTTGTCCACGGTGTCGCCCATCAGCGCCAGCAGGTCGACGATCTGGTCGGCGCGCACGCCGAACTTCGCCATCACCGCCGCATCCGAATCCATGCGGCTGCCGGTCATGGTGTTGACCAGTTCGATGCCCGGGCGCACCAGCTGCGCAAAGTCCTTGTCGCCGGTGGAGATGGTGACGTGCAGGCCGTCCTGCTGGGCCTGCAGGGCCAGCGTGCCGATCACATCGTCCGCTTCCACGCCGGGGATGCGCAGGATGCTCAGGCCCAGCGCCTCGACGATGCGGCACATCGGCTCCACCTGCGGGCGCAGGTCGTCGGGCATGGGCGGGCGGTTGGCCTTGTAGTCGGCGTACAGGTCGTCGCGGAAGGTCTTGCCGGGCGCATCGACCACGAACGCCACGTATTCCGGGCGCTCCTTCAAGGTGGCGCGCAGCATGTTGACCACGCCGAACAGCGCGCCGGTGGGTTCACCGTGGGCGTTGGTCAGCGGCGGAAGCGCGTGGAACGCGCGGTACAGGTAACTGGACCCGTCAATCAGGACTAATCGGCTCATGCGACGATTCTACGCGCCCGCCCCGGCTCACCCCAGCCGCGTCGCTCACCACGCGTGGGGCATAATCAGGCTTCACTTGTACAAGGACCTCGGCCCATGAAGACCCTGTTGCTGGTTGGCCTGCTCGCGCTGGCCGGTTGCGCCACCACCGGTGGTGGCGGCACGCCCCCGGTCGATGTCACCGGTGCCGATGTGTCCAGCAAGACCCTGGCCAACGGCGATACACTGCAGGAGTACCGGGTGGGTGGCCAGCTGCGGATGGTCAAGGTGACCCCGGCGCAGGGCCCGGCGTACTACATGTATGACCGCAACGGCGATGGGCGCATGGACAGCGACAAGGACGGCGTGTCGCCGGTGTACTGGAAGCTCTACAGCTGGTAAGCGCGCTGCCTCAGTCGCCCTCGGGGCGGCCCACCACCCGCTCCAGCTCGTCGATGCCGCCCGGCGCCAGGTCGCGCAGCAGGGCCAGGAAATCGCCGCCCACCAGCCGGCGTGCGCGCTGCAGCAGCAGTGGCACCGGGCTGGACGGTTCGCAGCGCGCGTAATACGCGCAGATGTCATCCAGGCGGCGGCGCACGTCGTCGGGGCTCTCGATCCGCCCGGCGGCGGTGGCCACTACCGCCGCCGCTGCGTTGCCCGGCTCTGCCGGCGTCACGGCAACCTCGTCGACCGGCACGCCGCTGCGCGCACGCCAACGCGGCTGCAGGTAGCGGTCCAGCGCGGCCAGGTCGTCCAGCAGGAGTTTCAGGTCCGGCGCCTGCACCCCCAGCCGTTCGCCCAGCAGCTGGTCGATGCTGCGCGCAGCCTGCAGCGCCTCGCCGATGGCCTGCGCGCTGCCTGCCAGCTGTTCTTCGGCGCAATCCAGGCAGCAGGCGTCGATGTCGGCCAGGCTGGGCAGCAGGTCGCCCCCGTCCGATGGCTTCACGGTGCCGTCGGCCAGGCGCAGGTCGCGCAGGGCGAACCGGCCCAGCCGCGGCGACTGCACGAACGGCAGCGTGCGCAGGCGGCCCAGCGCACCCAGCGGGTCGGCCAGCGCCAGCACCGCATTCACCCGCGCGGTGGGATCGTCGTCGTCGTCGGCATCCAGCTGCGGGTGCAGGTGGGCCCAGTGGCTGTCCAGCAACCCATGCACCAGCTGCAGCCCGTCGGCCCAGCCGCGCAGGCCGTGCAGGCCGCTCCACGCACTGGCCAGGTGGGCAGCCACGCGCAGGTCGCGGGTGCG
The DNA here is from genome assembly GCA_021733645.1 of Bacillus subtilis subsp. subtilis. Lineage (GTDB taxonomy): Bacteria > Pseudomonadota > Gammaproteobacteria > Xanthomonadales > Xanthomonadaceae > Stenotrophomonas. The sequence goes on from JAHREJ010000002.1 coordinate 43,516, forward strand.
CTGCAGCAGTGCCAGGGCCTGGTCGCGCACCCGTTCCCAGTCCGGTTCCTCGGCGGCCAGCACGCTGTCGCCAACCACCCGCTCGGCCCGCACCGCGCCGGCCTGGTCCAGCGCCAGGAAGGCCGGGTCGTATTCCAGGTTGTCGCCACAGGGCGCGTCACCGGGCAACGCGGCGCTCAGGCGGTCCAGCACGTCAGGGGTGTCCATCAGCGTCTCCGCGAACAAGGGGGGTCATTGGCTGCATTCGGCGTCGGGGTCGCCGCTGTCGCAGGTCGGGGCCTGCCCGGCCGGCAGGCGGATGCCAGGCTGCACCACGCCGAACGCGCGGTAGGTGGCATTCAACGCGCCCATGTCCACGTAAGCCACGCGGGTGAGCACGCCGCTCTGCGCGCGTGAGGCCAGGATGGCGGTGGGGATGTTGAGCGCGCCACCGATCATCAGCGGCACGCCCTGTGGGTCGATCGCGTAGAAGTACGCCGGCGGCCGGCCAACGAAATCGATCACGTGCCGGGGCGCGGCGCTGGTCAGGTAGATCGGCGCATCCGAAGTGCCGATGCCGCTGCTGGACCACCAGTGGCTGGTGCCGGCCAGTACCGGGGTGGCGCCCGCCTGGCGCAGGTCGCCGCCATCGACCTTCAGGAAGAACGCCGCCATGCCGGCGTCAACGCTGTAGGCGCTGCCGTTGAGCGAGCCCAGGGTGAGCGTGCGCGCGTTGGTCAGGCTGAAACCGGCCTGCGACTGGAAATCGCCAAGCGTGCCGATCTGGTTGGCCACGAAGCGGTCGGCCTCGCCCAACCGGGTGGGCCCGGCGGCACGGCCGCTGAGGGTATCGGCGACCAGGCGCCCGCCGTTGCCGGCGGTGATGGCCCCGGCCGACACCAGGCGGACATCGCCGGCCTGCACGCTGGCATCGATCAGCAGATCGCCGCCGCGCGTCTCCAGCTGCGCACGGCGGCCGCCCTGCACGTTGCCCACCACCTGCAGCCCGCCCTCGGTGGCCAGCGACAGGCCGTCAGCACTGAAATCGCCGAGCTGCGCGATCCGGTTGGCACCGGTGAGCTGCGCCGCCCCCACCGCGCGACCCTGCAGCCGCGCGGCACTGAGCACGCCGCCGGTCTGGGTGATGGCAGCGCCGCTGACCAGCGCCAGGGTGCCGGCGGCCTGCACGTCATGGCCCAGCTGCAGGCCCTGCCGGCCGCTCAGGCTGACATTGCCGCCGCGCAGCGCCGCGCGGGTCTGCAGTTGGCCGCCCGACGCCAGCAGCAGGTCCGCGCCACCGGTGTCGATGGCGGTCTCCGGCAGCACCAGGGTGCCGCCGGCCTGCAGCTGCACCGCGCCGCCGGCCGCGGCCGGCCCCGGGCCCGCCCCGGCACTGTTGTCCAGCCGGGCGATGCGCAGGTCGCCGGCGCTGGTGAGGGCGATGCCGTTGCCGGCCACGTCCACCGTGCCGCCGAAGCGATTGTCGCCGTTGGTCAGCACCACGCTGCCGCGGCTGCCCAGGCGGGTGTCGCCCGCCACGTTGAGCGCACCGTGCTGGGTGATGCCGCGGCTGCCATCCACCTGCAGGTGGCCACCCACGTCGGTTTGACCCAGATCGACCTGCGCGGCGCTGAGGCGTGCGTCGCCGGCGATGCTGGCCTGCGCCAGGGTCAGCGCGTCGCCGCTGCTGGCCTGCAGCGTGCCGGCATTCACCTGCGCCAGCCGCAGCGCGCCATCGCTGGCCAGCGTGACCTGCCGGCCCTGCAGGGCCAGCGCCCCGCCAAACCGGTTGTCACGCAGGTCCAGGGTGATATCGCCCGCGGCCTGCATGCCGCTGTCGCCGGCCACCCGCACCGCGCCGCCCTGGGTGATGCTGCCGGTACTGGTCAACCGCAGGGTACCGGTGGCCGTGACGTCGCCCAGCTGCAGCGCACCGCCGGCCACGCCGATATCGCCGCCGGCCAGTGTCAGCGCACCACCGAATGCATTGCCGGCCGCTTCCAGTGCGATGCGGCCGCTGCCGGCGGCCACGGTGGTGGCCCCGCCCACCTGCAGGCGCCCCGCGGTCTGCACGATGTCGGCGTTCGTACTGGACAACAGCAGACGGTCAGCGGCACTGACATCCCCGCCGAAGACCACCCCGTCGCGGCCGGCAAGGGTCACGCGGCCGCCGGACAGCGCCGCGTTGGTGCGCAGCTGGCCACCGTTGGCCGCCAGCAGCAGGTCGGCGCGACCGGTGTTGATGGGGTCGGCGCCCAGCTGCAGGTTGCCGCCAGCCACCAGCACAACACCGCCATCGCTGCCGTTGCGCAGGCGTTCGACGTCCAGGTCGCCGGCCGCGCGCAGGCCGATGGCCTGGCCCTGTACGGCAACCGGGCCGCCGAAGCGGTTGCCCGCCTCGTTCAGTGCCACCTCGTCCAGCGCGGCGATGTCGCTGCGCCCGCCCACCCACAGCGCTGCGCGTTGGCCGATGCCGCCGCCGTGCGCGGTGGCGCTGAAATCGCCGGTGGCGCGCACCTCATCCAGCAGCAGGTCGTCCGCGCTGGCGATATGTACCTGGCGGCCCTGCAGCGCCACCCCGCCGCCAAAGCGGTTGCCGGGGTTGTCCAGGCGCACATCGCCCTGGGCGCTGAAGCGGCTGTCGGCCCCGACGCGGACCGCACCGGACTGGGTAATGCCCGCGCTGCTGTCCACCTGCAGGCCGGCATCCACCCCCACCGTGCCCAGGTGCACGCCATTGCCGGCCAGCGTTGCCGCGCCACGCGCGTTGAGCTGGGCGATATCCAGGGCGTCGCCGGTACGCAGGGTGAGGTGGTTGCCATCGGCCTGCAGGCGCGCGCCCCACACGTTGTCGGTGCGGTCCAGGGTGATGTCGTCGCGTGCGCTGAACCGGCTGTCGTCACCGGCCACCACTGCGCCGCGCTGGGTGATGCCACCCTGCACGGCCGTGGCATGCAGCGCGCCACCCACCTGTACCGGGCCCAGCAGCACGCTGGCCCCCTGCACGCTTGCGTTGCCGTCGACGTGGGCGTTGTCCAACGACAGCGCGCCATCGGTGCGGGCGGTGAGGCCCAGGGCGGTGACCGCACCCAGTTCCAGATCCGCTGCGGAGACGATCTGCACCTGTTCGCCAGACAGGGCAACCTGGCCACCGAAGCGGTTGGCCGCGTTGTCCAGGGTGAGGTCGCCAGCGGCGTTGAAGGCCGCATCGCCGCCGACGGTATAGGCCCCGCCCTGCGCGAAGCTGCTGCCGCTGGTGATGTCCAGGCGGTTGCCCAGCGCGATCGCGGCGGTGCTCACCTGGCCGCCGTGCAGGGCCAGGTCATGCAGGTTCGATGCGTCGCCCTGCAGGGTCAGGCCGTGCCGGGCACGCAGGGTCAGGCTGCCCTGGGTGTACCCGCTGCCCTGCAGCGTGCCGGCGATGTCGAGCGCACCATTGCCGCTTTCCACCACTACGGCGGACATCCCGATGCGGGTGTTGCCCAGTGCGATATCGCCGTCGCTGGTGACGTTTCCACCCAGCGTGGTCAGCATCGCGCCACGGGTGTCCAGCGCGGCCAGCGCGGTGGTGCCACCGACCACGCCGTTGAAGGCCACGCCACCGGGCGTGCTGGCCTGCAGCGCATAGGCACCATCGACGGCGCCGTTGAAGGTGATGTCGGCCGTCGTGCTTTGCAGGGTGGTGTTGCGGGCCAGCACCACGTTGCCGTTGTACTGCTGCCGGCCCTGCGTGGTCAGCAGCGCCGGCAACTGCAGCTGCGGCGCGGTGACACGCAGGCTGTTGGCGGTAACGCTGGCCAGACGCAGCGACTGTGCGTCGCGAAGGGTGACCTCCGCGCCACTCAGCGTGACCTCGCCAGCCAGGCGGTTATCGGCGCGGTCCAGGGTGATGTCACCGCTGGCAGTGAAACTGCTGTCGCCGGTGATCAATACCGCCCCGCTCTGGGTGATGTCGCCCTGGGCGGCGCGGGCGGTGAGCGTGCCGGCGTCCAGCGCGTCCAGCGCGACCGAGGCACCCTGCAACGCCGCCAGCCCGTTCACGCGGGCATTGGCGACCGACAGCGCCGCATCGCTGCGCGCATCCAGGCCACTCACGTCCACCCCTTCCAGGCGCAGCGCGCCGCTGGCCTGGATCCGTGCGACCTCGGCATCCAGCGACACCGTGCCGTCGAAACGGTTGGCGGCGTTGTTCAAGGTGAGGTCACCCGCGGCGGTGAAGGTGGCATCGCCGCCCACGATGTACGCGCCGCCCTGTGTGAACGCGCTGCCGCTGGTGATGTCCAGGCGGTTGCCCACCGCGATCGCCGCGGTGGTCACGCTGCCACCCAGCAGGGCCAGGTCGTGCAGGTCCGATGCGCCGCCGTGCAGGTTCAAGCCGCGCTGCGCGCGCAACGTCAGGCTGCCCTGGGTGGGCGTACCGCCCTGCAGCGTGCCGGCGATGTCGATGGCACCGCTGCGGCTTTCCAGCACGGCCGTCGGCACCCCGATGCGGGTATTGCCGAGCACGATGTCGCCCTCGCTGGTGAGGTTGCCGCCCAGCGTGGTCAGCGTTGCATTGCCGGTGTCCAGCGCAGCCAGTGCGGTGGTGCCACCGACCACACCGTTGAAGTACACCCCGCCCGGCGTGCTGGCCTGCAGCGCATAACGGCCATCGACCGCGCCGTTGAACGTGATGTTGCCGCCACTGCTGTGCAGCCCGGTGTTCTGTACCAGCAGCACGTTGCCGTCGTACTGCTGCAGGCCCTGGGTGGTCATCAACGCCGGCAGCTGCAGCAATGGCGCGGTGGCGCGCAGGCTGGTGGCGGTAACGCTGGCCAGGCGCAGCGCCTGTGCGTCGCGGATGGCGATGTCCGCGCCGCTGAGGGTCACGTTGCCGGTCAGGCGGTTGTCGGCATGGTCCAGGGTGATGTCGCCGCTGGCGGTGAAGCGGCTGTCGCCATCGATCCGCACCGCTCCGGTCTGGGTGATGCCTCCTTGGGCGGCACCGGCGATGAGCGAGCCGGCGTCCAGTGCCGCCAATGCCAGCGCCCCCCCCTGCAGCGTGGCCAGCCCGTCCACGCGGGCATTGGTGACCGACAGCTCACCATCGCTGCGGGCCTCCAGGCTGCCGACGTCTACCCCGTCCAGGTGCAGCGCGCCGCTGGACTGGATCCGCGCCACGCCGGCATCCAACGACACCGGGCCGCCGAAGCGGTTGGCGGTGTTGTCCAAGGTCAGGTCGCCGCCGATGTTGAAACGGGCCGCACCGGTCACGGTGTACGCACCGCCCTGGCTATGCCCGCCGGCGCTGACGATGCCAAGCGCGCCGGTGGTGATCGCCTGGGTCAGCACCGTGCTGCCGTCCAGGTGCAACGTGTCGAAGGCGTAGCTGCCGCCTGCCGCGCCGGTCAGGTTCACCCCGTAGTACCCGTTGATGCTCAACCGGGTGCCGGCGGCGGCCCCGTCCAGCGTGCCGTGCACCTGCACCGCGCCGGCAATGCTGCGCAGCGCGATGTTGCCTGCAGACAGCGTGGTGGTGCCCAGGTCCAGGTCGCCGATGGTGGTGATGTTGTTGGCGATGCTGGTCGCTGTCGCCCCGCGCGTGAACAACGCGGCCAGCGCCTCGCGGCCCCCGACGATGCCGTTGAAAACCACGCCGGCATCGGCGTTGAGCGTCAGGCGGTAGCCGCCGTCCACGCTGCCGTTGAAGTAGATCTGGCCAAGGGTACTGGTCAGCGTGGTGGCGCCCTGCAGCTCGGCAGCCCCCTGGTAGGACTGCAGGCCCAGCGTGCTGAGCGTGGTGGGCAGCTGGATGATGGGCGCGGTGGCCACCAGGCTGGCGGCGTTCAACGTGCCAAAACGCAGGCGATCGACATCGCGTACTGCGACGTTCCAGCCCGAGACCGACAAGTCATTGCCGATGTTGTTGCCAGCGCCGCTCAGGGTCACATCGCCATTGGCGGTGAAGGTGGCCTTGTTGCTGGCGGAGATTGCAGCGCCCGGGGCCTGGCTGATGGTGCCACCGCTGTCCACGGTGAGGTTGCGGGCGTCCACGGCGCCCAGCAGCGTGGCCTGGGTGTTGCGCAGGGTGACGTTGACACCATCGAGGTCGACCCGCCCGGCGAACCGGTTGTTCGCGTTGGACAGGTTGATATCGCCCAGCGAGCTGAAACTGGCCGTACCCAGCGCGGTGTAGGCGCCGCTCTGGATGAGCGCGCCCGTGCTGTCGAGGGTAAGCGCACCTGCGCTGCTGATGGCGCGCCCGGTGAAGGTGTTGGCGCGGATGTTCACGCTGGTGGCATCGATGTCGCCATCCACGCGCACGTTGCCGTCGGTCAGCACGCCGAAGGCATGGCCGCCGTAAACCTGGCCGCCGACCACGACCTGACCGCCGCCGGTGCTGCGCAACGTGCTGTTGGCCGCCAGGTTTACGCCGGCGCCCAGCAGCAGGTCGCCGGTGGTGGTGATGTTGCCGCCAAGCCGGTTGACCAGCGAGGTGGTCTGCAGTTCGCGCAGTGCCGCGGTGCTGCCCACCGTGCTGCCGAATTCGATCATGCCGGCCGCGTTCACGCGCAGCGCGCGTGCGCCGCCTTCGCTGTCCACGGTGCTGGCAAAGTGCACGCCACCGGCGGTGCTGGTGATGCTGGCATCACCTGCCAGCCGCACCGCGTCATTGAAGGTCACGTTGCCCAGGGCCTGCACCGGGCCGGCCAGCAGGGTGCTGCCGGGCGCATCGGTGGTCAGTGAGCGCAGCGCAGCCGCGCTGCCAACCGCGCCCAGGAAACGGGTCTGCCCGGCGGTATCCACGGCCAGGTCGTAGGTGCCGTCCACGTTACCGCCAAAGGCGATATCGCCGCCGTCCAGGCTGCCCAGGCGCACCGCATTGGTCAGCTGCACGTTGCCGGTGTAGGTCTGGCCGTTGCGGGTGGTGACCTGATCACCCAGGCCGATCAGGCCGGCCTGCACAGTCAGGGCGGTGCCGTCGATCCTGCCCAGGCGCAGGGTGCCCGCGCTGACCAGGTCGATGCTGCCGCCGGACGCGGCCAGGGTGCCGCTGAAGGTGTTGCCGCTGTTGGTAAGGGCCCAGTTGGCCAGCGCCCCGCCGGGCAGCGCGGTACCGACCAGGGTGGTATCGCCGGCCACGCTCAACGCGCCGTTGTTGGCCACGTTGCGATAGGAGGTGAGCGCCAGGCTGCCGCCGACCACGCCGCCGATGCCGGTGATCGCGTTGCTGGTACTGTCCAGCGTGACGGCGCCGGTGGTGTTGAGCTGTACTGCCCCGGCAAGCGAACCGACCTGCGTGTTCACGCGCTGGCTCACCGAGGTGGCCTGGATGTCGGTGGTGCCGGCGCTGATATCGTTGGCCAGGCGCACCGCGCCGACACTGGACAGGGTGAGGCTGTCGGCCTGGATCGAGCCGGCAACGCCGTCGAGGCTGGCGCCGGCGATGGCCACGTTGTTGCCGCGCAGCGCACCGCCCACCGCGACGGCCTGGTTGCTGCGCACGGTGAGCCGGCCGCTGACCCCATCCACTTCCGAGGCGACGATGACGCCGGAGGCGTTGATGCCGTAGCTGGCCAGGCCGTTGGTCGTGTGCGCCTGCAGGGTGACCTGGTTGCCGTACAGGCTGCCGCTGTTGGTCAACGCCGACGCCAGCCCAACGGGCAGGCCGGTGGTGGCTGCGGTGGTGGTGAAGCCCCAGGCATTGTCCGCACCGGGCAGCGCCTGCTCCAGGTTGGCCTGCACCGCACGGGCAACCACCAGGTTGATGGTCGGCGCGGCGATGAAACCGGTATTGACCACGCCCGCACCGATCAGGCTGATGCTGCCGTTGGTGGCCTGCAGGTTGCCGTTGTTGGTCACCACGCCGGTGTCGTTGATGCCGGCCAAGGTGAAGCTGGGCGGCAGCGCCGACCCATCGGCGGGCAGGCCCAGGCCGCTGGGCGACAACGTGCTGGCCACCAGCCCGCCTACGTTGACCGTGGCGGTGCTGGTGAAGGTCACGCCCGACGGATTGATCAGGAACACCTGGCCGTTGGAGACGAGCGAACCGGCGATGATGCTGGCGGTGCTGCCACCGACCAGGTTGATCGAGGCCGCGGTCCTGCCGGGCATCTGGAAGGTCACGCTGTTGCTGCTGCCGATGTTGAAGCTGGACCAGTTGATGAGCGAGCTCTGCCCGCTCTGGGTCACCGTCATCTGGCCATTGGCCGAGGTCATGTTGGCCGTCTGGTTGACCGGCGCGAAGCCCTGCGGCAGCGTCTGCGCGTGCACGCCGGTAGCCAGCAGCAGCGCGGCGGCCAGCACGCTGGGCGCCAACCGGCGCACGCGGGCATCGCCACGGCCACCGCGGCGCGGGGCGCGCGTGGTTTCGGCGGCGACCTGGACCTGGCCCAGCGCGGGATTGAAGACGAGGCGGTAGATGCGGTTCATGGTCGGGCCCTCAGAAAGTCATGCCAAGGCGCGCATACACGCGCAGGTCGTCGCCATCGCTGGGGCGCAGGCGGCTGGTCGGCTTGGCCGCTGCCAGGCGCAGTTCCAGGTTCTTCAGCTGGCGCAACCGGAAGGTGGCCCCGGCCCCCACGGCAGCCAGTTCAACCGGTGGCTCGCGGCGGTCGGCATCAAAGGCGCGGGCATGGTCGACGAACACGTCCAGCTCCAGCACTTCGCGCCACGGCACGCCGCGGAACGGAGATGCCTTGTCGGCGAAGCCCGGCGCATCCACGTGGTATTCCAGCGCGCCGTACCAGCCGCGGTCGCCCAGGGTTTCGCCCTGCGCATAGCCCCGCACGCTGTCCACTCCGCCAAGCTGGAACTGCTCCAGCGCGGGCAGCGAGTTGCTGCTGTACTGGCCGTTGAACTTGAACAGCAGGCGCTGGTCGCGGCGAAGGTACTGCATGCGCAACAGGCCCAGACGGACCACGGTGAAGTGGCTGTCGCGGGTGGCGTTGATGGCATCCAGCGCAGCCGATCGGTCCTGCAGCGCCCAACGTACGCTCACCTGGGCCAGGTTGATGCCCTGGAAGCGCGTATCGGTATGGCGCAGGCTGGTACCCACTTCGGCCACGTCGTACTTCTGCTTTGACAGCAGGAAGCCCATGGCTTCAAAGCGCGAGGTTTCGCGGATGTAGCGCGCCGAGCTGGTCATCTGCAGTTCGGGCCGGTTGATGAATTTCCAGTCCGCGCCGGCATAGGTCTGCGAGGCCGGGCCCTTGAGCCGGAAGCCCTGCAGGCTGCCCTGGTCCACTTCCAGTTCGCTGCGGTTGGCCCCGGCCAGCACCGACAGGCCCTGCACCGGCCGCACCGGCACGCTGTAGGACAGCGCACCGCCGCGGGCGGCTTCGGGGTCGAAGCTGTACATGCCGCTGGCGGCGAACACATCGCCCAGACCCAACGGGCTGTTCCAGGTCACGCCGACCTGTGCGCGGCCGCGCCCGGTGAGCTCGGTACCGTAGTTGTCCACGCTGGTGCTGACCTCCAGCGGCGAGCCGTTCTCGCGTGCCACCAGCACCACATCGGTTTCGCCGACGTTCTCGCCGGGTTGCAGCACCGAAGACACCGACACACCGGGCAGGTCGCGCGCATACAACAGCGCAGTGTCGATGTCGGCCTTGCGCAGCGGCTGCCCACGCAGGCGGTCGGCCACATTGCTGAGGGTGTGCGTGCGATAGCGCTGGTTGCCCTGCACCACCACCTTGCCGATACGGCCTTCCAGCACGCGCACTTCCACGCGGCCGTCGGCGTCCAGCTGTTGCGGCGGCAGGTAGGCCACGCTTACCAGGAAACCGGCCTGGCGATAGGCTGCGGTGACGGCATCGGCAGCGCCCTGCAACTGTGCCATGTCCAGCGTGAGCACGTCCGCGCCGTGCGCCAGCGTGTCGAAATACGCATCCAGCAGGGCCTGCATGCGTTGGGCGGTGATGCCGCGTTGCGGATGCTCGCCCACGTCGGTGACGCGGAAGCCGCGGACCTGCAGGTGCTGGTTGGCATCGCGCGCGGCCACCTCGGGAATCGCGTCGGGCAGGTGGGACGCCGGCAATGCCGGTTGGGCCAGGGCGGCCAGTGGCAGCGCGTTGGCCAGCAGAAGGGCAAGGCGGGAAGGCTTCAACAACACAGGTACGTCCTCCAATGACGAGTGGTGCGCATGTGCCGCCGCACCAACCTGGCACCGGCGGCGGTCGGTGTGGTCGCATGGGCACGGCACAGCGTTCCTGGCAGCGCGGTAGACATCAACCAGCGCCCAGGACAAACACGAAAATCAACAACCCCGTAACGAGGATGCCACAGAAAGTGAGAAGCAGTGCCCATTTCCGCCGCGAGGACGGCGGTGCTGCCAGGTGGCCGGCATGGGCCGTGCCTGCGGCATGGGGTTGGGTCTGCAGGAATCGTTCACGCACGCCCTGCAGCACGCGCCGCCGCCGCGCGCGGAATTCGGCCAGGTCGATCTGGCCGCGCTGATAAGCCTCGGCCAGCGCGCGCAGGTTGCGGTTGGCCTGTTCTTCCCAGCCGCTCATCGCAGTTCCCTCAGCACCCGCAGGCCGATGTCCGGCTGCCCGGTGGCGCCGGCATCGCGCCGTGCCTGCACCGTACAGTCCGACCAGAAACTGGCATAGCTGCCGCCGCGCACGCCACCCCCGGCAACCCATTCCCACACGTTGCCGGACAGGTTGACCAGGCCCCACGGATTGGCTTCGCGGCCGCGCACGCCCACGGGTGCGCCATTGCCGGCACTGGCACCGGGTGCCACGCAGTTGCTGTCCGGCGATTGCTTCCACTGCTGCTGCGCCTGCGCGGCGTGCAGCCACTCGGCGTCGGTGGGCAGGCGGTAGCGCCAGCCACCGCTGGCATGGGTGAGCCAGCGCGCATATCCCTGCGCCTGGGCCAGGCTGATGTTGCGTACCGGCAGGCGACCCTGTTCGGCACTGCCCACCGGATGCGGCGTGCAGCGTCCGCTGGCGCTGCAGTAGCGATTGAAATCGTCCACGGCAACTTCGCCACGCGACAGCGCAAACGGTCGCCCGCCGCCGATGCCGGGCACCACCACCAGCATCGGGCCGCGCGCCGGGCCCAATGCATCGAAGCAGGGCTGCGCGCGACCGGCCAGGCCATCGCACGGGTCCGGACCCTCCGGCAGCGGCGGCAGCGTGTCGTCGTCGCCGGCCGGCAGCGGCCGGCTGGTGGCGCTGGCCGCGGGCGTGGGGCGCGCACGCGCGCCGGCGCTGGCGGGCGCTGCGGTGGGCGCAGGGGCGGCGGCAGGCACGGCCACCGCGGTGCCGCTGGCGCCGGCCTGCAACAGCGCCTGCAACGATTCGGCCTTCAGCCGGCCGCTGGCACGCAGGCTGCGTTCCAGCTCGGCCATCGCGCGCGGATCGCGGCGGTACTGCACGTCCAACTGTTGGCGCAGGCGCTCGCGCTCGCTGTCCTTCAGCGCCGGCATGGTGCTGGCCGCCAGCACTGCCGCGGCCACCTGCAGGCGCGTGCGTGCGGTCTGCAGTGCGGCACGCGTGCCCATCACCTGCAGGCCGCGCGCCAACACCGCATCGGCGGCCGCCGCGTCGCCTTGGGCCAGACGCTGGTTGGCCTTGGCCTGCCAGGCCTGTTCCAGCAGGGCCGGCGCCTGTTCGCGCACGAAGGCGTTGTCGGGTTGCCGCAGGTGCAACTGCTGCCAGGCGCGTTGTGCCTTGTCCAGATCACCGGCGGCCACCGCCCGTTTGAGCGATTCGGTCTGCGCGGCCATTGCGGCCGCGTCGCGGTCCGCTTCCAACGCGGTCCGCACTGCCACCTGGCGGTGCTGCACCTGCTCGGCGGCCGCCGCCAGCGTGCCGTTGGCCGGGGCGTTGCGCCGCGCGAAGTCCAGCAGCACCAGGTCGTCGGGCAATTGTTCGGGGGTGCGTGCGGTGGCCAGCACTGCGGCCACGGCCGTGGCCAGCCGCTGCTGCGCGGCCTGTTGCTGGGCAGGTGCCAGGCGGCCCAGCGCGGCCAGCGCGGTGGCAACATCGGCCTGCCACTGCGGATCGGCGGACGGCTGTTCCAACAGCGCCTGCAGGCGTTGTTCGGCATCGGCCGGCGTGGTCGGCGCTGCGGCGGTGGCCGCCATCACGGCGGGTGCGGCACGCATGCGCAGCTGCGCGGCCTGCAGGCGCAGGCCCAACGCCGCCGGGAACAGTCGCTGCGCCACCTGCAGGCGCGCGGCCGCCTGCGTGGTCTGGCCGCTGTCCAGAGCGTCGGCCACGGCGGTTTCGTACGCGCGCTCGACGTCGGGATCGCGCAGCAGCGCACTGTCTGGATCGATCGCGGCGATCGCCGCCAGGCTGGCAGGCAGGCCGTCGCGCCCGTCGGCGAACAGCCGCCCCTGTGCCAAGGCCTGCTGGCGTTGTGTATCCAGCGCATTGAGGGCCTGGTCGCGCTCGGCCTGGATGCGGGCGCGCTGTGTATCCAGGGCCGGCGAATACAGCCGCAGCCGGTCGCGCAGCGCGAACACCTCGGCCGTGGCCGGGTAGTCGAAACGACCCGCGGCGGGTGCCCACAGCGCGTCCAGCCGACGCAGCAGGAACGCTTCGATGCGGTCGGGGTGGTCCAGCAGCAGCCTGGCCCGCTGCGCGTGGTCCAGCCCGGCAATGCCCGCCCAGGCCTGGGCGGCGTCCTGGTAGCGTTGCGGGTCGTCGCTGCCCAGGCGCGCGGTCACATCGACCAGGCGCTGGTCGTGTACGTGCCGGGTCACCAGCACGCCGGCAGTGGCCAGCACCACCACCGCAGCGGTGGCATAGGCCAGCCGTGGCACGATCCGCTCGCGCCAGCCGCGCGGGCGCAGGCCCTGGACCAGCGCGTCCACGTCGGTCAGGCGCTTGCCGGCCTCCAGGGCCACCGCCGCGCACAGCGTGCGGTACTGGCGGCGGTCCAGGCCGGGCAGCGGTGGGGGCTGCAGGCGATCACGCAGGGCCACTTCGGCACTCTGCTTGTCGAAGGGATGCTTGCCACCCAGCAGTTCAAAACACACACAGCCCAGCGCGTACACGTCGTCGCCCGGGGTGGGCGACTGGCCACGCAGCATTTCCAGGCTGGCATAGGCCGGGGTCAGCGCACCCAGCGAGGCGGCATCGAACACGGTCTGCTCGCCGGCCACGTCGGCGGCGTGCTTGCCGGCGCGGGCAATGCCGAAGTCGAACACCTTGGGCTCGCCCTCGGCGGTGACCATCACGTTGCCGGGCTTGAAATCCGAATGCACGATGCCCGCGGCGTGCGCACGCCGCAGCGCCTGCGCCATGCCGTGGATGAGCGGCCAGGCGCGGGCCAGCGGCATGCCCGAGAACGCCTGTTCGCGGATCAGCGTGCGCAGGTCGCTGCCAGCCACGTATTCCATCGTCATGAAGACGATGCCGCCGTCCTTGTCGAAGTCGTACACGCGCACGATGTTGTCGTGGCCCAGCTGCTGCGAGCGGCGGGCTTCGCGCTGCAACGCCACCAACGCGTCGGGATGGCGACGGAACTCGTCGCTGAGGACCTTCACCGCCAGCCACGGGTCGCGGTCGCGCGCCTCTACCTTGCGCGCATCGCGGGCCAGGTACACCACGCCCATGCCGCCCCGGCCCAGCTCGCGTTCCAGCAGGAACCGGCCCTTGAGCAGGCTGCCCACGCTGACGTGCTGGCCTTCCACCGCCGCCACCCGTTCCCAGGTGGCCAGGCTTGCGCTGTGCGACTGGGTGCCGGTGCCGGTGCCGTGGGTGCGGGTGTCAGTGCCGGCCTCGGGGGCCTGGCCCAGTGCCGGCTTCACCACGGTGATGTCCTCGGCGCTGGGCGGCGCATCCACTGCGCGCGCGCGCAGGGCCTGCAGGTGCTCAAGCAGGGTGGTCATCGCCGCTTCGTCGATGGCGTGTTCCTCGCGCATCTGCCACACCGTATCCACGCCCTGCCGGTAGTCGGCTTCGGCCACGGAGGGTTGCCGCGCCAGGGCGGCCAGCACGGCGGGCAGATCAAGCGTTCCCTGTCGGAACGCGGTAACCAGTTCAACCACGGATGCGGTGTCCTCTTGCACGTCGATCACTCCTGAAGGCGCACCACGACGGCCGACACGTTGTCGCGTGCGGCGCGGCCCAGGGCCAGTTCGAACAGGCGCGCCAGCAGCGCCCGCGGTTCGCGTTCGCGGCGGCATTCCAGGTCCAGCTCGGCATCGGGGATTTCCTTGTTGACGCCATCGCTGCACAGCAGGAACGGTGCGCCGCTGGCATGGCTGGCCACCACCCAATCCACCAGCAGGCGGTCGTGCGCACCCACTGCGCGGGTCAGCGCGCCAGGCACCACGGTGGCGTGGCTGAAGCGGGTGTCGTCGTCCTTGATCCCGTGCACGTGGTCGCGGGTGAGCTGGCGCAGGCGCCCGGCCTGCACGCCATAGGCGCGACTGTCGCCGACCCAGCCGCACAGCATGAATTCGTGGTCGTGCACCAGCATCACCACGGTCGATCCAATCAGGTCCACCTGCTGGCGTTGCGCGTGCTGCAGCAGTTCCTGGTTGACCTGCAGCAGGGTGTCTTCGATGGCCTCCATGTAGGCCAGCACGCTGTCAGGGCGTTCCAGCAGCGCCAGCCGTTCCACGATCAGGTGGCTGGCGAAGTCACCAGCGGCGTGTCCGCCCAGGCCATCGGCCACCACCCACAGGCCCAGGTCGTCGCGCAGCAGGATGGCGTCTTCATTGAGCTTGCGTACCTTGCCGGTGTCGGTATGGCCGGCCGAGGCGTAACGCGGGGCAAGGTCGATCACGGGGCGGCCTCCGGGGATGGGGCGGTGCATTGCAGGGCGGCCACGCAGGCCAGCGGATCGGGCAATCCGGCGTACAGCGCGCCGGCGGTGGCATCCACCGCGCCGCGCCACCAGCGCGAGCTGCCTGCCGGCAGCACCGGCCAGGGCGTGGCATGGGCGGCCGGCAGCCCGCGGCAGCCCGCGTCAAAAGCGTCCAACGTGGCTAAGGCGCCGGCCTGGGCGTCGGCCAGCAGGGTTGCCGCGGCCTGGAACCACGCCACAGGCATGGCGGTGGGCTGGGCGATCACCATCGGAAAGCGCCGTCCTACCCGATCCTGCAGCGGGGCCACCACGCCGCACCATGCGCCGGGCCCGCACACGCCCGGCGCCAGCACGAAGGCCCAACTGCAGCGGCGCTCGATGGCCGCGTCCCAAGCGGCGCGCTGCGGCGCTGCATGACCGGCCAACAGCGCGCTGGCGTGCGCATCCCAGGGGTCCACGAAGGCGTCGGGCAGGCGCCGGCGCACGAAGTCGCCGGCCACGCGGAGCTTGCCGTAGAAGCCCGCGGCGGCCTGCACATCGGGCACGGGCGGGATCATGCACCGCACCGGAAGCGCGCCAGTTCGGTATCCAGGAACGGATGGCGCAGGTTGCGCGCCTGCAGCGCGATCTCGGCACGGTGCCCGCCGAGGTCGAAGCGGGCGACGTAGCGCAGATCGGAGGCGGCCTGCAGCTGGCCGGCCTGCAGTGCGCGGAACAGCGCCCAGTCGCCCTGGAAATCCAGCCCGCCCAGACGTTCGCCGGCCGCGTCGTAGGCCACGATGGACACATGCCCCGGGGTGGGCCCGGGCCACGTCATCGGCATGCCCGTGGCCATGCCCTCGCGGTACTGATAGCGCTGGCCGTCGATCTCGATGTCCAGCCGTGCCACCGTTGCGTCCACGCTGGGGGCCAGCAGGGTGAAGTCCACCTCGGGCAGGTTGCCGCTGCGGAAATAGCGGCGCTTGATCGCGTCGGCCACCTGCATGCGCGCCGGCAGGGTGGCGTCGCTGGCGGTGGCCGGTGCGGGCGTCTTCCACTGCCAGCGCGCGCCACTGGTATCCAGCAGCGGGGCGAGGGTATCGCGGTAGAGGCTGTCGAAGCGGCCGCCCGGGCCGAACAGCTCACCGAAATTCTGGGTGGGGATTTCCGCGCTGGCGGCGGGGTCGAAGGGGTACCGCCCGGCCACGAACGCGGCGCAGTCCTGCCGCACCTGGCTGGCCACCTTGGCATCGATGGCGGCCTGGGCCTGTGCCCCGATCAGGTCGGCGCTGTGCCCGGTCAAGGCCAACAGCCAACCGGCCACCGGCGGCGGCAACTGGGCGGCCTGTTGCCGGGCCAGCAGGAGCGTGGGGTCATCGGCGTTGGCGGTGGCGGCCGGGTCCTGCAGCAGGCGTTCGCCAAGACGGGCGAACGTGGCCAGCACCGCATCGAGCGGGGTGGCGCCGGCGGCACCGCTGCACAGTTGGCTCAGTGCGGCGAAATGGGCGCTGATGGTCCGGCCTGGCGGCGCAGCGGCCGCCGTGTCAGCGGCCGTGCCCAGCACGGCCTGCAATGCGCTGGTGCGTGCGGCACCCTGCTGGGCCAGTTTGGCCGCGGCGGCACGGGCGGCATCGCCGCCGGGGCTGGCCGGTGGTGCACGCAGCAGGTCCTGGGTCTGGTCGCGTACCAGCGCCAGCAGCAGGCGCAGTGGCGAGGCCGGGCCGGCCAGCTTGGCCACCTGGGCCGAGGCGTCGGCGCTGTCGCTGGCCGGGGCCAGTTGCAGGTCGGCCAGCAACGCCGACCAGGCCCGGATGTAGTCGCGTTCGTACAGCTGCAGGACCTGCTGGGACAACCGCGCACGGCCCAGCGCGTCGATGCGGCGCGGCCCCAGCACCCAGTCATCGGCCACGAAACGCGCCACCGCCTCGTCGATGCCCTGGTTGGCCAGGCGCGCGAACACCGGCTGGGTGTACAGCGCCGGCCACGGGGCCGACAGCGGTTGCCCGCTGCGGCGCTGGAACACATCGCCCAGCAGCCCCAACGACTGGTCCAGGCGCACCGCCGTGGCCGGCAGCGCGCGCGCGGACAGGCTGAGGTCGCTGTAGACCAGGGTAGCCAGGTCCGACGCGTTCAGGCTGCTGCGCGCCTGCTGTACCAGCAGCGGCTCGGGCCGGATCGCGCGCAGGCGTCCGGGCGTATCCAGCAGCGCCCGCAGCTGGACCTGGTAGGCGTCGGCCAGCACCGGGTCGTCGGCCAGGCGGCGGCGTGCGTCCAGCCCGGCCAGCGCCCCCAGCTGCGTCGCCTCCAGGTGCGCGGCGTCGCCCAGCATCAGGTAGCCCTTGAGGTAGTAGTACAACGCCTGCGGATCGGTCGCGCTGTCCTTCAACCCGGTGCGCAACTGCGCCACCAGCCCGGGCAGCAGCACGGCGTTGAGTTCGCGCACGTAGGCCTGCTCCAGCGCAGCGCCGACCGCCTGGCCCTGGTAAAGACCCCAGCGCATGCGCCACGGCACCGTGCCGGGCGGCGCGGCGGCCTGCACTGCGCTGCCGGTGGCCTGCACGCGCTGCACCGCCCGTGCCAGGTAATCACGCAGGTCTACCGCTGCGGAAGGATCGGCGGTCTGTGGGCGCTGCGCGAGCGCCTGCCCGGCCTGCGCCAGGTAGGCGCGGTTGGCCTGGTAGCTGCCGGCCATGCCCAGCAGCACGCCCACCGTGGCCACCACGATGGCGGCGTACGCACCCCCCCGCAGCCAGCGGCGCCGGCGCGCCAGGCGCGGATTGAAGCCGGCCAGCCCCGACTCGCGCAGCACCACCGCGCGCAGCAGCTGTTCGACGAAGAACGTGCGTGGCGCCGCGCTGGGCACCGGCGCGCGTGCCGGGTCCAGGCCGAAGCTGCGCGCCACCGCACCGAGCATGCGGTCGATCGGCGTGCCTTCCTGCGTGCCGGAGGTGAAGTAAACCCCCCGCAGCAGCGGCGGCGCGCCGTAGGCGTGGCTGTTGAACACCGCCTCCACGAACGGCCGCGCGTTCTCCCCCAGCGCGGCGAACTGTGGCGGGAAGGCCAGCACCGCGGCGCGCCGGCCGCGTTCGCGCTCGTCGTGCAGGCGCTGCAGCACCCGCGCGTTGAGCCGGTCCAGCAGGCGCGCATACGCATCGGCAAAGCCACGTGCGGCCGACCCGTCCAGGGTCTTGTCCAGCGCAAAAGTGGTGCCCCACACCTGGCTGCGCTGCTGCGGCCCGAGGTCGTCGAAGAACTCGCCAAACCCGGCCAGCAGATCGCATTTGGTCACCACCAGGTACACCGGCACCTGCACCTGCAGTTGCGCATGCAGTTCATCCAGCCGACGCCGGATGGCCTGGGCGTGCTGGGCGCGCTCGGCCTCGTCCAGCAACAGCAGGTCGGACAGGCTCATGGTGACGATCACGCCGTTGAGCGGCCGCCGGCGGCGGTGGCGGCGCAGCAGGCGCAGGAAGTCCAGCCAGCCACCGGCGTCGATGGCCTGGTCGGCGTCCTGGGTGGTGTAGCGGCCGGCGGTGTCCAGGAATACCGCTTCATCGGTGAACCACCAGTCGCACTGGCGGGTGCCGCCAACGCCGCGCACCGATTCGCTGCCGAAGCGGTCGGCCAGCGGGAAGTGCAGCCCGGAATTCTGCAGCAGGGTGCTCTTGCCCGACCCCGGCGGACCGATCACCGCGTACCACGGCAAGCGGTGCAGGCTGCCGCCGCGCCGCCGGCGCAGCAGCTGCAGCGCTTCCTGGAAGCGGCTTTCCAGCTGGCGGCGTTCGCCGGCCGCGCGGTGCGCCTGGGCCTGGCCCTCCTCCAGTGCCACCCCCATGCGCTGGGCCTGGCGGCGCGCGTGCCAACGCCGTGCAAACACCCCGCCCAGCCACAGCAGACCGGCCACCAGCAGCACCAGCACGCGGGCCCACACCGATTGCAGCGGCGCATGCCCGGCAATGCCCAGGTAGGGGCCGCCAAACCACACCAGTGCCGCGGCCAACAGCGCGCCCAGCACGATGACCCAGCCGCCCCGGCGCAGGTATTGCAACGCATCGCCCATGATTCAGTCCCCCGGCTGGAACAGGATGTCGACGCGGCGGTTGCGCGCGCGATTTGCAGCCAGTTGCGGCGGCTGTGCCAGTGGCTGCGAGTCGCCGGCCCCCACCGACTCGATCCGCGCCGGCTCGGCCAGGCCACGCCCCAATGCACGCGCCACCGACTGCGCACGCGCCGCCGACAAGGCGTAGTTGTCCTTGTAGGCCAGCGAGCGCAGCGGCTGGTCATCGGTATGGCCCACCACCACGATGCGCCCGCGCAACCGGTCCAGCGCGGTGGCGATGCGCGCCAGCAGCGGGGCCTGCGCCGGGTCCAGGTCAACCCCGGCCGGGGCGAACATGGTGGCTGCGTTCAAGCGCACCCGCGCACTGCCATCGGCCTGCTCGTCCACATCCAGCAGGCCGGCGCGCTCCTCATCGGCCAGCAGCTGTTTGAGCCGCAGGGCGGCCGGCGGCGGCGGCGCGGCGGCCACCCGCGCGGTCTCCACGCCGATCCGCGCCGCCTGCGCGGTGATCGGCGCAGACAGCGCGTTCAAGCGGGTGTGCCACCACAGGAACGCGCTGAGCAGCACGCATGCCGCCGCCACGCCCACCACCCACAGCGGCAGCCACCGCCCCAGCCGGTCGCGCTGGTCCTGCACGCCCTGCCAGTGCGGGGCCAGCGCGTCGGGCGCGGCCCCGCGCTGGCTGCGGATGCGCCGGTACAGGTCATCCTGGATCGCCGACAGCCGCACCGTACCGTCAGCTTCGATCTGGTAACGCCCGGCAAAGCCAAGCACCAGGCACAGGTACAGCAGCTCCAGCACCTCGACGTGACGCGGCACGTCCTGGCACAACCGCTCCAGGATGACGAAGAACTTGGCACCGCCGTAGGATTCGCCGTGGAAGCTGGTCAGCAGGGTTTTCTGTGCCCAGCCGCTGCGCTCTCCCCAGGGCGCGTTGAGCACGGCTTCGTCCAGCGCCGCGCACAGCACGTAGCGCGCGGTGACCACCGCTTCGGACGGACAACGGGCATCGCGCACGCGCGTTTCAAAGCGCCGGATCTGCTGCTCGGCCTGCTCGCGCAGGCGCACCACGTCCGGCGCCTGCGCGCTGTGGCGCAGCTGCACGGCCAGCAGCAGCAACGGCGTGGCCGCCTGCACCAGCGGATTGAGGCTGTCGCCGAAGAACCCGCTGAGCTCCGCGCGCGCTACCCCGGCCACCGCTGCGCTGCGGCCGCTGTCCACGCTGCTGCGTTGTGCGCCTTCTGCGTTCATCGGCTCATCCCCGTATCGCCCACAACTGCAGGGCCAGCCCGGGGAATTCGCTGCCCAGGTGGAAGGCAATGCCGCCGGCGCCCTGCAGCGCGCGCCACAGCGGCGAGCGGGTGTCGAACTCGAAGTACACGTGGCCGGCGTGATAGGGAATCTGACGGGGCGCAACCGCCATCGGCACCAGGCCGATGCCCGGCAACTGCAGATTGACCAGGTCGCGGATCTGCTCGACCGGACCGATCTTGGCCTGGCCCGGCAGCCGCCGGCGCAGTTCTTCGCCGGGCAGGTCGGCCTTCACCGCCAGCACGAACTGCGCGGTGTCCAGCAGCCCGGGATCGGGCACCACCGCCACCCACACCCCGAACTTGCGCGCCTGCACCGGGATGGCCAGCGCCGTCTGTTCCAGCACCGCGCTGAGGCTGCCGCGCAGCACGGCCAACAGCGGGTCGAAGCTCTCGCGCAGGGCATCGTGCCGGTACGGTGGGAACACCGGCGGGCGCTTGCCGGGCGCGGTGAACGTACTCAACTCGCCGGCCAGCGCCAGCAGCGCGCGGTACAGCGCCTCGGGGTGCAGGTTGGGCAGCGCGGCCCAGTGCGCCACCAGCGGCTGCCAGCGGTTGACCAGCTGCAGCAGCAGGAAGTCGGCGATCTCGGCCGCGCCGCCGCGGTCGGTCAGTGCCACCCGCCCGGCCAGCGCCTCGCCGCGCTGGTGCAGCAAGCCCAGCAGTTCCACCAGCAGCGTGCACAGGCGCGGCGCGGCCGCGCAGGTGGAGACGCTGGGAATGAAGCCATCATCAAGCTGCGCGCGGCGATCGGCGCGGACCTCCACCACCTGGGCCAGCGCGATGCGGGCCAGGCCTTCGTGCGGTTGCGATTGCGGCAACAGCCGCGTGTTGAGCCCGCCGACTTCCAGCAGCACTCGCTCGTCCACGCTGCCGGAGGCATCCAACGCCTCACTCTCGCGCATGCGGTAGCGGAACAACTGGTCGACCGGCGATTCGGGGCGGGCGATGTCCGGCTGCGAGGCCAGCCGCAACGGAACGGTGAGATACAGGGTCTGGTCGCGCCCGTTCGGATCCAGCTCCAGCGCCGGCGGCAGCGGGTCGTCGCCCGGCATCGAAAACGGCGTGCCGTCGGGAAAGATGCCGCGTGCGCGGCGGATGCCAAGCTGTCCCACGGCAAGCAGGTCGGTTTCCAGCTCCAGCTCGGAAAAGCCCCAGCCCTGCGCCTGCAGCGCGGTGGCGCGCAGCTCCACGTAGCGCTCCAGGTAGCGCTCCTGCTGCTGCATGTGCTGTGGCCTGAGGAACAGTCCCTCGCTCCACACGACCTTGTTGTTCTGGGTCATCCACGCTGCTCGCTGGTTGCTGCGGTGCGCGGCGTCGACGGCATCCATCGCTGGTTGCAGCCTTCCCTTCGCTGGCACGGCACGCCGGGATCGCTGCGGTGGCGGCGATGGAACGGCGGTGGTCGGATTGTCCCGACCCGCACCACAGGCAGCCCGTCAATTCGTCTCAGCCGCGCGTACCGCCGCTGCTGCGCGCCGAGCGGTAACGCGCCAACTGGGTTTCGTAGGCGCGTGCGAACTCATCGCCGAACAGCCGGCGGAAGCAATCGTCAGGGTCCTTGACCATGCCCTGGAAGCCGTCGCGGTAGCGCTCCCAGTAGCGGCCCTTGCCGCCAAACGTCAGGCGCCGGCCACCGGCATCGGCCTGCTGCTCGACGCGGTCCGGACTGAAGTGCAGCAGCATCGCCTCGTAGGCCGCGCGCATGCCGGCCAGCATCGCCATCTGGTGGCAACGGATGTCATCGAAGGCATCGTCGAAGGCCGCCGCCCCGGTCAGGAACGCACCGCCCGGCGGCGCTGACAGTTTCTGCAGGGCTTCTTCGGCGGTGGCGGCGAACTTGAGCGGGTTGTTTTCCGAACGCTGGATCACGGTGACCGGCAGGCGGAAGCTGTTCTTGATTTCCGCGCGCGCACGCAGCACGTCCATGACCCCGTCCACCACGATGGCGAACACGCGCTCGGCGTCGGCCGGCAATCCCGGCGCGGCGGCCGCGCCGGGTGCCGGGCGCGCCACCGGCGGCGGTGCAGGCGGCAGGGCCGCGGAGAAGTCGCCCTGGGTCAGGTCCCAGTTGTCGGGCAGCTGCGCCGCTTGCGATGGCGCCGACGGTGGGCGGAAGTAGTCCTGGGCCGCGGCGCTGTGGTGCCAGGCATCGGCATCGCTGCGTGCAGCCAGCGGTGCCGGCCCGGATGGCAGCAACTGCAGCGGATCCAGTTCGGCGGGCGCCAGCAGCCCCAGGCCCTGCAACGCACCCGCATCGGCCACGCTGGCCGGGCCGGGCTGCAGGCTGCTCCAGAGCTTCTCGAACGGATCTTCGGCGGCCGCGGCGTGCGCCGGCGCGTAGGGCAAAGGCGGTGCCATCACCACCTGGGTCAGGTCCGGGTTGGCCGCATCGTCGGGCAGCGGTGCCTGCGCCGCCTGCCCCAACGCCTGCAGGCGGACCTCGATGTCGAAGGTGTCCAGCTGCAACCGGTCCCCATCGGCCAGCGCGGCCGGATCACCCCGGGTGAGCGCGGTGCCGTTGAGCAGCATGCCGTTGGTGCTGCAGTCTTCAATGAAGTACATGCCGTTGAGGAAGCGCACCCGCGCATGCGTGCGCGACACCCCGGAGGTGGGCAGGACCCAGTCGCACTCGTCGGAGCGGCCGATGCTGCCGCCGTGCTGCACGAACACCATCTGCGCGGCGCTGCCGAACTGCAGCGCCTGGCGTCCGCTCACGGTCATGATCAGGTTCTGTTGGTAAGACACGCAGGCGTTGCTCCAGCAAGGAAAGGGAAGGCGCGGGCGAAGCGGCTCAGGCCGCCCCGCCCGCCAGCAGGCCCAGCGCCTGCTGCGCGTAGCCGCGTCGGCGCGAGGGGAACTGGTCCAGGTCCAGTGCGGCCAGCAGATTGAGCGCGGCCACGGCCGCGCGCGCGGTCAGGTGGTCCGGCGGCGCCACCACGGTGGGCTGGCGCACCGGGGCCAGGCTGCCCTCGGCCCAACCGGCGCTGGCGGCCAGCCACGCGCCCAGGTCGCGGTAGCCACCGGCATTGGCGAATTCATAGGCCGCGCGCCGGTTGCTTTCGCTGGGGTCGCGCAGCCAACGCTCGGCCAGCATCGCCCCGGCACGCGATTCGGGGGCCAGCGTTTCGGCGCGCGCGCACTGGCACACCCAGGCCACCACGTAACGCTTGGGCAGCATCCGCGCCGACACCTGCAGCGCGGCCTGCACGCAACCGGCGTCGAGCAGCGTCTGCACGGCCTGCAGCGCGGGCATCCCGGCCGACAGCAGCGCGCGGGCCGGCGGGTCCACCTCCATCTGGTCGCAGGCCAGGGCCAGCAGGTCCACGGGCACGTTCATCCGATCATGACCAGGGCGGCGTTGAGCTTGGCCAGCGCATCGGCCGACAACCCCAGCATCGGCGCCTTGACCTCGGCGGTGGCGCCGGCTTGCACCTGCAGGGTGGCGTCGGAGTGCATCTTCAGGCTGGCCCCGGCGCCGATATCCATGCTGGCGCCGGCCTTCATCGTGACCTGCACGCCGCCTTCCAGTGCCAGGGTGGAGGAGCCTTCGATGCGGATGTTCACGCCCTTGATGGCGATGTCGCCGGCACTGTCCATCACGATGCTGGACGCACCGGTAACCAGTTCGATGCGGCTGCCGGCCTCCAGGCGCCAGGTGGTGCCGATCTGCCGGGTGGCGCTGGTGCCCACCTTGAGCAGGTCGGTGTTGTCCACCTGCACGCGGCGGTCGTGCTGGATGGTTTCGGTCTGGTCGTGCGCCACCACCAGGCGCTGGTCGTTGCCGATGTGGACCTGCTCGTCGTGGTCGACCTGCACCACGTGGTCGTTTTCCACTTCTTCGTGCAGGTCCTTCTGCGCGTGCAACAGGAAGTCCTCGCTGCCCTTGCGGTCGTCGAAGCGGATCTCGTTGTAGTCTTCCGGCCCGCCATCGGGATGGCTGCGGCTGCGGATGCCGCTCTGGGTGCGGCTGTCGGGCAGTGCATAGGGCGGCATGTGGTCGGCGTTGAACACGCTGCCCACCACCAGCGGCCGGTCCGGGTCGCCATCCAGGAACCCGACCAGCACCTCCTGCCCCACCCGCGGCAGGCTTTGCATGCCCCAGCCCTTGCCCGCCCAACTGGATGCCACGCGCACCGGGCAGGACACCTTGCCGTTCGGCCGTGCCGGGGTGCTCCAGTGGAACTGCACGGTCACCCGCCCATGCGCGTCCACGGCGATGTCTTCTTCGCGGTCGCCGGCCACCACCGCGCTCTGCAGGCCGGCGATGCGCGGCCAACGGGTACGCAGCGGGCTGCGGAACGGCAGCCGGCTCTCCAGTGCCTGGAACCGGCAGTCCGGGGCAGCCGCCTCGCCCGCACCGGACACCGGCGCGCCATCGCCCAGCGCAAGGGTGCTGGCCACCACCAGGTATTCCTGGTTGCTGCCTGTATGGTCGCAGCCAACCAGGTCGAACAACTGCCCGGCCGCCAGCCCCCACGCGTTGGTGCGCCCCTGGTAACCGGCGCGCTCGGCGTTGTGGGCCTCGGCCCGCACCTGCGCATAGCGCTGGCCATCAGCCAGCACGCCGTGGGTGCCGTGCCAGTGGTACACCTGCAGGCCACCCACGCCATGCAGGCCATCGCCGGCCAGATCGGCGTCGGCCTGCAGCGCGGCGCGCGGGCGCAGCGGATCGTATTCGCCCAGCTGGTAGGACTGGCTGTGCAGCCTGCGGCGCATGCACCACTCACCCACCCCTGCCACCCGACCGTCCAGGGTGGGTTGCCAGGGCAGCCGCGCGAACGGCTCGGCGCGCGCATGCGAACCGATACCGTCGGCCAGCACCAGGGTGTGGGTGCTGGCACTGTGTTCAAAGTAGTAGTAGATCCCTTCCTGCTCCAACAACCGGCTGATGAAATCCAGGCTGCTCTCGTGGTACTGCACGCAGTACTCGCGCGCGGGGTACTGCGCCGAGAGGCGCAGGCGCAGGTCGCTGCAGCCGATCTCCCCCAGCAGCTGGCGCACGATGTCCGGCACGCTCACGGCGGTGAAGATGCGGCAGTCGCGGCGGTGGCCCAGCAGCCACAACCGCGGTACCAGCACCAGCTCCAGCTCGATGTAGACCAGGTCCGGGGTGTGCACCTGGCCGCGCTGCTCGGCCTCGGCCACGATCCCGTGGAAATGCCGGGTGCCATTGCCGTGCTGCACGGTGATGGCCACCGGCGTGCCCAGCAGGGCGGTGAGGTCCGGGTCGGTGCCGGCAAACAGCGCCACCACGCGGTAGCAGTAGGGCTGGCCGAGGGTGTCGCTGGCGTGCAACCGGGAAAACCGCAAGCGGTTGCCAAGATCGGATTGCAGGGTGATCGTGCGCGCCATGCCCGCGTCCGGAATCCAAGGGAAGTGCGCGCCGGTGGCGGCCGCGGCCACCACGCCCAGGGACGTGCCCGATCATGCTCACATGCAGCCGGCGTGACCGGCCGACAATTCGTCTCACTTGCCCAGGCGGTGCGCGCTAGGGCGCGCTGCCGTGCACGGCGCGCAGCGCCTGGTCACGTACCGAGCGCTGGGAGGTGTTGAGCGCGGCCGGGTCCTGGGCGATCACCGGCTCCAGGTAGCGGGTGCGGATCTCCTGCATGCGCGCGTCGGCATGCATGCGCTGCAGCACGGCATACAGCCGCGAAGCGCTCTCGGTGGTGTGCGCGTCATACACCCCACGGGTGGACATGCGCATTTCCAGTGCGGTGGCATGGGCATCGCGCGCGGCCTCCAGGTGCCCGCCGCGCGCCTCGCTGCGCCCGATCACATCCCAGGTGGCCGAGATCAGCCGGTTGTCCTCGGGCATGGCCTGCAGGTAGCCGGCCAACGCCGCATGCGCGGCCACCCGCGCCTGGTCGTGACGGTCGGTATTGGCCAGCATGCTGGCCAGCCCGCCCTGGGCGAACAGGGTCTGTGGGTGCAGGCGGCCAAAGATCTGCGCGTACTGGTCCAACAGGCCCCGCTGCAGGGCGATGGCACGCTCCAGCTTGTCCGGCCGCGACTGCTTGGCCAGCAACCGGATCAGGTCGGCGGTGCTGGCCATGCTTTCAGGATGGTTCGCCCCCAGCACCCGCTGCTGCTGGCTGCGCAGCACGCCCATGAAGTCCTCGACCTGGCTGAAGGCCGGTTCGGCCTGCGCCAGCCGCACCTGGTTGGCGGCCTGCAGGGCCGTGGCGCGAAGCGTGTCGGGATGGTCGGCGCCCAGGCTGCGCTCGCGGCGCGCATGCACCTCGGTGGCCAGGGCCAGCGAGCGCTCGTACTCGTTGAAGGTATTGCGCAGCCGGGCCAGCATCAGCATCGCATCCAGGGTGCGTGGTGCGTTGTCGCCGTAGCGCGAGCGGATCCGCGGCAACACCTGTTCCATGCGCGCCAGCGCATCTTCGCGGCGGGTAAGCTCGCTGAGCGTGGTGACGATGCTCAACTCCACCTCCAGCAGGGCCGACGCATCGCGTTCCAGCCGGGGCGTCCACTCCTGCACCAGGTCCTGCTGGCGCTGCAGCGCCACCACCAGCTCGCCCTGGCCGGCCATGACCTGGGCCTGGCGACCCTGCACGCGCAGCCACAACGGGTTGTACGGCTGGCGTTGCGGGGTGTGCAGGCGCAGGGCTTCATCCAGTACCGTGCGCGCTTCGGCCAGGCTGCCCTGCCGGTACAGCGCGTCGCCCAGGTCGGCCAGCGCCGACACCAGGCGCAGGCCGCTGTCGCCCTCGGCACGCTGGACCGCCAGCACCGTGCGCAGTTCGGTGACCGCCTCGGGGTAGCGACCGATGGAAATCAGCACACGCGCCAGCGACTGGCGCAGGTCGGCCGAGAGCGCCGGGTCATCGGCAAAATCGTGTTGCAGGCGTTCCAGTGCATGGGCCACCACGTAGCGCTGCAGCAGGTCGCGGGCGATATCCGAGGCCGGCACCTGTACCCCAACGCGGGTGCCGGCCGCGCTGCCCACCGGGTCCAGGGTGCGCGCCATCGCCTCGGCGTTGGCCGCCAGCATGGCGTGGCCCATGGCATCCACGTCCACGCTCTGCAGCATGTCCTGCTGGAAGCCGACCATGCGCTCCAGCTGGGCTTGCCGGTGCAGCGCCATCGCCTGCTGATCGCGCGCCTTGGACAAGGACCACAGCGAACTGGCCAGCCCCGCCAGGATGCAGCCCAGCACCAGGCCGGCCGCCGCCACCGGCACCCGGTGGCGCTGCAGGAACTTGCGCGCCACCAGCAGGCGCTGGTGCCGTGCCACCAGCGGCGGCCGGTTGTGCTGCCAGCGCTCCAGGTCCATCAGCAGGGCCGACACACCGTCGTAGCGCGCGCCGGGCAGCGGCTCGGTGGCCTTGCGCACGATCGCATCCAGGCCGTCCTCCAGCGCGCCGCGCAGCGCCCGCAACGAGGTACCGCAACCGGCGGCAACGGCCTGCTGTGCCGCCGCGTCACGGTCGCGCAGCGCACGCAGTGGCGACAGGGCATTGGCCATGCGGGCCGGGGGCCGTTGCCCGCACACCAGTTCGTGCAGCATCGCGCCCAGCGAGTAGACATCGCTGCGCGCATCGATGTCGGTATCGCTGCCGGTCTGCTCCGGGCTCATGTAACCGGGGGTACCGCCGCGGGTGCCGCCATCGGGCTGTTCGGCCGCGCCGCCGAAGGCGATGCCGAAATCGATGATCTTCGGGCGTGGCCGTCCATCCACCTCGCCCACCAGCACGTTGCTGGGTTTGAGGTCGCGGTGGATCACGCCCTTCTGGTGCGCGTGCTGTACGCCCTGGCAGACCTGGCGCAGCAGCTCCACGCGCTGGGCCAGCGAGGCCAGGCGTTCGCGGCACCAGCGGTCGATCACCTCGCCGTCGATGTACTCCATCACCAGGTAGGGGCGCTCGCCGTCATGCACGCCGGCATCGTGGATCTGCACGATCGCCGGGTGGTGCATCTGTGCCTGCATCCGGCACTCGAATTCGAAGAACGCCCGTTGGCGTGCGTCCAGCCCCGGGTTGGCGATCATCTTGATCGCCACCTGCTGGGTATACGCACCGTCGGCGCGATGGCCCAGGTAGACCCGGCCCATGCCGCCGGAGCCGATCAGCCCGTCCACCGCCCACGGGCCGCAACGCGTGCCGGGCGGCAGGATGGGGGGCGGGGCGTGCTGCAGCCCCGACACGGCCTGGTGGAGGGGGCCGCGCAGGCGAATGGTGGCCTCGGCCTCCACCGCCAGCATCGCGCTCAGTTCGCGCCACAGCAGCGGGTCATGGCCGGCGCGGGCCTGGATGAAAGCCGCGCGCGCCTCGCCGGGCAGTCCACTGGCCTGGTGGAACAACGCCTCCAGCAACGCCCAGCGTTCGGCGCTCAGCACCGTTGCAGCCGCGCCGCCAGCCACACCCGCACAAAGCGCAGGTCGCGCTCGGCGGTGGGCACTGAGATGTCCAGCAGTTCGGCCGTTTCGGCCAGGGTCAGCCCGACCAGCTCGGTCATGGCGAAGGCACGCGCCTTGCGCGCGTCCAGCTTGGCCAGTTCGTCGAACGCTTCGGCAATCACCGCCAAATCCATCGGCTGGGCGCCCGGGTCGACCAGGCGCACGGTCAACGCCACCTGCTGGCCACTGCGTTTTCCGCTGTCGCGCATGCGCGCCAGGTCCACCAGCAGGTGCCGCATCTGCAGTGAGGCCACTGCGTAGAAATGCCCGCGCGATGCGAAGCCATCCTGGCGCGAGGACAACCGCATCCACGCCTCGTTGACCAGTTCGGTGGGCTGGAAACCATCGGGGGGGTTGTGCGCCAGATTGCGCACCGCGATGCAGTGCAGCTCGTCGTACACCAAGCGGGCCAACGTATCGCTGGCCGGCGTTTCGCCGTCCTGCCAGCGCGCCAGCAGGTGGGTGATGGCATCCCCTGGTTTCAGTGTCGTGCTCACCTGCACTCCCTCCCTGGCTCGGTCGGACCGGCGCGTCCGGTCCCAGCCTCTGCAATCCAACGGCGGCGATGACACTCCATCGAGGCCGACCGGCAGGCGGCGGCAACGCGGTTCGACACAGTGTCTGCCGCTACCCCGGGCGGCGGCAAACAGCGATGCTACGCCACCGGGCGTGCGCGGTGTAGCGCGGTGTCCAGGATGCTGGCGCGCGAGTGTGCAACGGTATCGACGCGGGCAGCCGTCATTTCGTCTCATCCCGGCGTTGGCACCGCCTGGAATCGATCAAAATCGGCGGCGTCCAGACCAATGGGTGACGGCCAGCACACATTGCGGGCTTGCACGGGATGCCCCGCCCGCCTGCATCAGCCCACCAGCACCGTGAAGCATCCCAGCACGATCACCCCGCCGTGCGCGGTGGCATCGCCCATTCGCGCCGCCGGCAGGCCCTTGATGAAGACCTTGGCCGAGCCTTTGACGATGCTGTCGGGGGGCCCGACGCACACGCACTGGTCGCTCACCCGCGCCGCCGGCAGCCCCCCAATGAGCACGGTGGGCGCACCGGGCGCGATGATCGGGCCGCCGACGTGCGGGACGATGCCGGTGACCATCGGGCAGGCGTGGAGGTCGGTCAGGCGGGCGGCGGGCTGCATCACAGACCCGCACTTTTGAGGTCCTGTTTCACTCGAATCCGGTCCAACGCACTGAAGCACTTCATGCGGCCGTCCATGTTCAGTTTTTTCATCAGTTTCTTGTCGTGGTCGCGGTAGATCGCGTAAACAATGAAGTCGGCGACATCCGGCGCACTGCAGTGAACCTGGATATCGACGGCGAAGGCGGTCTTTCCACGCAGGTGTTCCTCCACCACCGACATGTAGGTATTGAGCGCATAGTGTCCGGCAACCAGGTTGCTGGCCAGCGTGTAACCCCCCAGCGATACTCCCTGCAGATGGCACCACTCATAGTGGTTCTGCGAAGCGGGCGTGTAACGGCCCGCGTTGGGTGCGCCGTGTTTCTTCGCGTGTGACCATGCCGATACTTTTCCCATCGGCGTATTGGTGCACTTGCTGCGCTCGCCGTAAACGGCCGCGGTGATTTTTGACTGTGCAACGTGCTTCAGGGTCAACCCGGTGGGCGCCTTCTTCCGGAGGTTCGTCTCCATGCTTTGCCGGGTGAAACGCATGGCTGGCGTGTACTGCTCCGGCGGTGCCCAGTCGTCGTCTTGGGCCTTCTGCCGTTTGATGGGCTTGGAGACAACGGGGCCGTCGTCCTCCTCCTCGTCAACGAAATACTCCACCGGCGGGAGGCTGCGCTTCCGCGCCTGCCTGGCGACCTGGAACGCATAGGTCGCACCGGATTCAGCCGTGCTGCGCCGGGTAATGATGCGTCCGCGAGCCACCAGGATGCCCGGGCAATGGGGGGCCGTACAGCCAACCACCGTGTGCGTGCGGAGCAACGTTGCCAGTTGGTCCAAGGGTATGCTCATGACTGTTTTGCAGACACTGCATTGAAGCCGACGCCAGCTCATCTCCGTCTCCTTGTCCTTGTCACCGCGCTTCTGGCCAGGTCAGGCGGCACTGCGAACATCACACCGATGGTGCGGCTACCGGGCCGGCTGTTTTCCGACCACTCACACATCTTCGCCATTCCTGAAATACAGCACATCGCGCTTGCCATTCTCGGTGACGCGGACAAAGTCGCTCGCGGCCTCCGCAACGGCATTGCCCACCGCCAGGCGCTCGTTGCCGACCAGCAGGCGGAACACCTTGCCGCCCTTGCCCATCTTGGCCAGCGCGCCACCGGTGTAGTCTTCGTTCAAGCCCACCGGCACGATGGCTGTATTCCACTTGTAGCACCAGTCGGCAACGGCGAACGACGGCGCGCGGCTGTTGTGCTGGACCAGCCAGGCAATGGCATTGTTGAGCACCAGCCATGCGTCTTCCTTGAGCGTTACGTCCAGCTCGCGCGAAGACGGCAGGTTCTCCTGGATCTTGGGCGAAATGCTCTCCAGGGCCGTTCCGATCGCCGTGAGATTGGTCCACCAGTTCAGGTCGCCGCTGCGTGGCCGCGCCTTCTCACGGAGCTCTTCAGGATCATCGGTGCGCTGGCCGCCGTTGATGCCCCAGAAACCGCCGAATGCCGGCCCCAGGCACGCGCGGGCCACCGCGTCCGGGCTGAACTCACCGGCGTTGCGCACGTCGGTGTCCAGCTGATTGGGGGCCGTGGTGGCAATGGCCTTGATCCGTTTCCACAGTTGCGCGGCATCCAGCTCGGCGCCGAAGTTGAATCCCAGGCAATCGTTGCCGAACTCCTTCTTCAGGCCTTTGGAGTCAATTTCCTTCTTGGAGGCGTCCCAGAAGCGGGTGGCCAGCGCAGCGATGGCAGGCCCGATGTTGACCTGGCCACTCTTGCCGCGGGAGGCCGCGTTGTCCTGGATCAGCATGTAGCGGTAGGCCATGCACAGCACATAGGCGCACAAGTAGTAATACCGCCACGGAAGCACATGGTGATACGTCCAGTCGCCCACCGGCGTGGTGCCACCTGGACGGCTGTCGGGAAACTTCACCTTGAATTTCATCTCGGCCATGGGCTGAAACTCCTGTGTTCAAGCAAGGTCATGGGCGCGTTGTGCCATTCACACAACGTCATAGGAAAACTCTGCCGCCAGCACCCCCACCGTCATTGCCGACAGTGGCTGTTCTTCCAGTTGGCGATGCAGAACCTGTCGTGAAATCTCCGGCAACATCGAATTGGTCAGGATCGCGTCGATCATCCGCCCGCCCGATTCGCCCTCGGTGCAGCGGCTGACCACCAGCTGCACCACCGCATCGTCGTAGTCGAACGGGATGCGGTAGCGCGCTTCGATGCGCTGCTTGATCCGGTTCATCTGCAGGGTGACGATCTGGCCGAGCATGTCCGCGCTCAGGGGGTAGTACGGAATGGCCACCAGCCGGCCCAGCAGCGCCGGCGGAAACACCTGCAGCAGCGGTTCACGCAGCGCCTTGGCCATCGCCTCCGGGTCGGGCAGCTGCTGCGGATCGCGGCACAGGCCGGCGATCAGCTCGGTACCGGCATTGCTGGTCAGCAGGATCAAGGTGTTGCGGAAATCGATGCGGCGGCCTTCGCCGTCTTCCATCCAGCCCTTGTCGAAGACCTGGAAGAACAGCTCGTGCACGTCGGGGTGGGCCTTCTCCACTTCGTCCAGCAACACCACCGAGTACGGCTTGCGACGCACCGCCTCGGTCAGCACCCCGCCCTCGCCGTAACCCACGTAGCCGGGCGGCGCGCCCTTCAGCGACGACACCGTATGCGCTTCCTGGTACTCGCTCATGTTGATGGTGATCAGGTTCTGCTCACCGCCGTACAGTGCCTCGGCCAGCGCCAGCGCGGTTTCGGTCTTGCCCACGCCGGAGGTGCCGGCCAGCAGGAACACGCCGATGGGTTTTTCCGGGTTGTCCAGGCCGGCGCGGCTGGTCTGGATGCGCTTGGCGATCATCTGCATGGCATGGTCCTGGCCGATCACCCGCTTGCCCAGCAGTTCGGGCAGGCGCAGCACGGTGTCGATCTCGTTGCGTGCCATGCGCCCCACCGGGATGCCGGTCCAGTCGGCCACCACCGCGGCCACCGCCTGGTAGTCCACCGTGGGCAGCAGCAGCGGCGCTTCGCCCTGCAGCACGCCCAGTTCGGCCTGCACGATCTGCAGGCGCGCCAGCAAGGCATCGCGGTCTACCTGCACCGGGGCGTCGAGCACGGTGGTGGCCTCGGCGGTCTGCGCTGCGGTATCCGCCGCCGGCGTACTGTCGGTGGCCTCCGCCGCGCAGGTATCGGCACGCAGCTGCACGCGCAGCGCCAGCAGTTCATCCACCAACGTGCGCTCGGCGGCCCAGCGTTGCTCCAGCGCCTGCAGCCGCGCCTGCTCGGTGGCCAACAGCAGCGCGCAGCGACTGGCGCGCTCGTCCACCCCGATGCCGATGGCACGCTCGCGCTCGATGATGCGCTGTTCGGTCTGGAGTGCTTCGATGCGACGGCGGCTGTCGTCCACCTCGGCCGGCACTGCGTGCAGGCTCACCGCCACCCGCGCGCAGGCCGTGTCCAGCAGGCTCACCGACTTGTCCGGCAGCTGCCGCGCCGGGATATAGCGGTGGCTCAGTTTCACCGCGGCCTCCAGGGCTTCGTCCAGCACCTGCACCCGGTGGTGCCGTTCCATCATCGCCGCCACGCCGCGCATCATCCGCACCGCGCGCGCCTCGTCCGGTTCGTCCACCTGCACCGCCTGGAAGCGGCGGGTCAGCGCCGGGTCCTTTTCGATGTACTTTTTGTACTCGGCCCAGGTAGTGGCCCCCACCGTGCGCAGCGTGCCGCGGGCCAGTGCCGGCTTGAGCAGGTTGGCCGCATCGCCGGTGCCGGCCGCGCCGCCGGCGCCCACCAGGGTGTGGGTTTCATCCACGAACAGGATGATCGGGGTCGGGCTGGCCTGCACCTCGTCGATGACCGCGCGCAGGCGCTGCTCGAACTCACCCTTCATGCTGGCCCCGGCCTGCAGCAGGCCCACGTCCAGTGCGCGCAGCTGCACCTCCTTCAGGGCCGGCGGTACGTCGCCACGGGCGATGCGCTGGGCCAGCCCCTCCACCACCGCGGTCTTGCCGACGCCGGCCTCGCCCACCAGGATCGGGTTGTTCTGGCGCCGCCGCATCAGGATGTCCACCACCTGGCGGATCTCGTCATCGCGGCCGATGATCGGGTCCAGCGTGCCGTCGCGGGCCTGTGCGGTCAGGTCGGTGGTGAAGCGGGCCAGCGCCTCCTGCTTGCCCATCGCCGCCGGTGCGATCGCCCCGCTGGCTTCGCCCGGCGCGCCCGCCGCGCCCAGTTGGAAGCCATCACTGGGGCGCTGGCCGTCTTCGGGCGACCCGGCGGTGATGCTGGCAAAGGCATCGCCCAGCGCCTCGGCTTTGAGCTTGTCGAACTCCCGCGAGATGCCCGTCAACACGCTGCGCAGCGAACGCACGCTGAGAATGCCCACCACCAGATAGCCGCTGCGCACCTGTGCCTCGCCGAAGCTGAGTGAGGCAAACACCCAGCCGCGCTCCACGGCTTCTTCTACGTGCGATGACAGGTCGGTGGCCGCGCCGGCACCGCGCGGCAGGCGTTCCAGTGCCTCGGTGACATCGCGTGCCAGGGTGGAGGCGTTGAGCTGGAAATGGCGCACGATGCGGTGCAGGTCCGAATCGGGCAACTGCAGCAGTTGGTGCAGCCAATGCACCAGCTCCACCTGCGCGTTGCCACGCAGCCGGCAGAACACGGTGGCGCTTTCGATGGCCCGGTAGGCCAGGGGATTGAGCTTGCCGAACAGGGCGCTGCGGCGGATCTGGGTCATGGCGGTGTCCTTGGGAACAGGGAAGCGGCGGCACGGACGCACGGAGCGGTCTATCCGGAGGGATGCACGATCACCTCGTCGGCATCGACCACGCTCCAGGCGCGCTGGCCCATCCAGCTGTCCAGGCCGATACGGCCACTGCGGCCCAACCGCATCGGCGGCACCTGGTCGGCGCGCAGCAGCAGTTGCACATCCCAGGCCTGGGCATCGCCCACGTAGGTGCGTACGGCGGCGCGCAGCTGCTGCAGCGCGTGGCCGCCGGGCAGCCAGCGGCGGAAATCAACCAGCCCCAGCGGGCCAATGCGCAGGCGGAACCGGTGCTGGCAGCTGCGTACCCGCGCACCCAGCACCGCGCTGTGGCCGAGCACGCAGCTGTGCGCCGGCCCGCCCAGGCGCAGGCGTGCATCGGCGGGCAGTGGCATCCATTCGGCGATGAACTCCACCACCTGCAGCGGTACCTGGAAAGCACCTTCCAGTACCCCGCGCAGGCCTTCGCGGTTGCGGCCCAGCGCCAGCAGGCGGCCGGCATAGTGGCGGCGGGTGTCGTCGGGCAGTGCGTCGCGGTCCTGCAGCCCCGGCGTGGCCATCCCCACCAGCGCGCCCAGGTACAACCGGTAGCGGTCGTCGTCCGGGCGTTCGGCCTGCACCACCGGCTGCGCCTCGGCCCAGGCGCGGTAGAACAGGCTCAGCAGGCGGTGGTGGAAGATATCGGCGAAGGCCACCAGGCTGGGGTCCCGGGCCTGGTCCTGGCGCGCGATCGCATATTCGGTGAGGTGCAGCGGCAGCGGCGCGTTGGGGCCGAACAGGCCGAAGGCCAGCCCGTGCAACGCCGGCGGGCGCTGTCCATCGCCGGGGTCGAGGCGGTCGATCGAGCGTGGCGCGAACGCCAGCGATGGCGTGTGGCGCAGGCGCAGCGGGTCTTCAGCCGGCCGCGTCGATCGCCCCAGCCGCGGCTGGTCGGGGTGCACCCGCTCCAGCAGGCGCAGCGCCTGGAACAGGTCGAACGCCTGCGGCGCCTCGGCCAGCGCAGCCAGCAGCGCGGCGCGCGCGTCGCTCACAGACTGTGCAGCGTGCCGGGACGTGCCGTCCATCGGGCCACCTCGTTGCGTTCAACGGTCCGCAGCACGGTCTCGGTGAACGAATTGATCGAGACGTACCGTGCGAAGAACTGCCGCAGCACGGCAGCCAGCAGATACGCGCCACTGCCCTCGAAGGCACCGTCCTCGCAGGTCAGGGTGATTTCCAGTCCCCGCCCGAAGGCGATCGGCCCGGGCACCGGGATGCGCCGCACGATCGGCCGCGCCACCACGGCCTTGAGCCCTTCCAGCTGGCGCTGCGCGCCGGCATCGAAGGGATCGCAGTACAAGCCCAGCATCTCGCGCAGGGCATTGGCCCCGCGCGCGTCGCCATCCTCGAACAGCGACAGGTAGTTCAACTGCAGGTGACTGAGCAGCCGCCACGCGCTGTCACCGCCATCCCAGGCGGCGCGCGGGCGGGTGGGGCCGGCCACGCAGCGCACGCTCTGCACCGGCGCGCCGGTATCCAGGGTGAAATCGGTCGTGCCCTTGCCCACCGGCATCTGCAGCGGCAGGTCGCGGTTGCTGCACAGCAGTTGCAGCCCTAGTTGGCGCAGCCGGCTGGGATAGGGCGTGTCGCCGGCGTCGACCAGGCTCACATACAGCTCGCTGCCCACGTAGCTGGAACGCGCGCCCTGGCGGCGCTGGCGTGCCGACAGCTGGCGCGGCGCGCGGCGCAGCGTGTAGTAGGCCGCGTGTGGCTGGTGCCAGGTGCGCACATCGCCGCCGTAGAACGGCATGAAGCGTTGCTCCGGTGCGTGGCTGTCGCCGAACCCCTCCACCTGCGACACGCTGTGGATCTCAAAATCCATCGGCCGGGTGCGATCGGCCAGCACGTGGTACTCGTGCAGGCCCGACTGCAGGTGGATGCGGTCGGCACTGCGGGCGAACAGGTTGATGGCCGGCGTGCAGTGCAGGCGCACGTTGTCGGCGTCCACCGCGTTGTGCAGGCTGGCGACGCTGCGGTCGAACAGCACCACGATCTCCAGGCCGGTACCGCTGGCCCGCTGCAGGCTGCGGCGCAGCCCGCTGAACTCGGCAAACAGGAACCGCTGCGGGCAGGCGAAGTACTCCTGCAGCAACCGGTAGCCGCCGAAGGAGCGGCCGTCGTAAGGCAGCAGCGCGTGCTCGTCGTCAAAACCGGGGGCGCCGATCGCCTCGGCCGGATGCCACTGGCTATGCATGCCGTCAGGCCCATCGCAGCGCACCAGGTAACCGCAGGCATTGCCCAGCAGTTGCTCGTACAGCCGCGTGGGCACCTCGCCGGTGCCGGCCAGGAACACCGGCAGGCGATCCAGTGCCAGGCTGCCCAGCGGTACGCCGGCCTGGCTCTGCAGGCGCAGGCGCAGCCCGGCGCGTACCGGCAGGGCGGCAGGCAGGGCGATCCCGGCGGCGGCCAGCGCAGCCGGGCTTTCGATGTACTTGGCTTCTTCCATCACCAGTGGCCACAACGTCACCTGGTGGGCGGTGCGGTACTCGCAGGCGGTGCGTTCCTCGGCACCCACCCGGCCGCGCAGCGCGGTGTGGCGGTGCACGGTGTGGCCCGCCGCCAGGCCGGCCTCCTTCAGGTCCGGCTGCAGTTGCACCACGGCCATCGACGGCACCGGGGCAAGAAAGTGCGGGTACACCATTTCCAGCAGGTGCTGGGTAAACAGGGGATGCTGGGCATCCAGCTTGAGCTGCACGCGTGCAGCAAGGAAGGCAAAGCCCTCCAGCAGGCGCTCCACGTAGGGGTCGGCGCATTCGATGCCGTCCATGCCCAGGCGCCCGGCAATCTTGGGGTACTCGCGCGCGAACTCGCCGCCCATCTCGCGCACGTGCTGCAGTTCGCGGTTGTAGTAGCGCAGCAGGCGCGGATCCATCAGGCGTAGCCCTCCACCCAGTGCAGCCGACCGGTTTCCAGGTCGACTTCGGTTTTCAGGTACAGGTTCAACGGGATCGGCTGTGCCCACATCTCCGAGCGGATGTCGAACACCAGCGAACGCCGGTCCATGCGTCCCCCCTGTACCAGCACATCAACCCGCAGCGTGTCTGGCAGCAGGCGCGGCTCATAGGCCAGGATCGCCTCGCGCAGTTGACGCTGCAGCACGGCCACGTCAACGCCGCTCAGTTGCACCCCGGCCAGGTCGGGAATGCCGAAGTTCAGGACCGAACGTGCCACCTCCGGGTGCGCGTCCAGCGCCTGGCTGGCCGCCAACTGCACGCAGTTGAGCAGCCAGGACAGGTCGCGGGTAACGCATTCGCGCAACCGGGTGGCCGAAATCACCCGTTGCTCGCGGCTCTCATCGCGGCGGCCCGGCTCATCGTCGGTGAGCCGGTCCAGCAGCGATGGTTGCAACCGCTCGGTGGTGGTCAGTTCGGCCATGACGCGTGCCGGGTCTGCAGGGGGCCAGGTAGCCGGCGCGGCATCGCCGGTCAGGCCGTGGCCACCGCCTGCATGTCATAGGTGAAGGGCAGCACCGCGCCATCCTTGGTGCCATCGGGCTTCTGCGGCTGGAAGCTGTACTGGTATTTGCCAAAGTGCAGGGTGATGTTTTCGGTGAGGCGATCTTCGCCGCCCGACCCGCCGGTGGATACCGAGGTGACCAGCACGCCGTTGCTCAGGTGCAACGTCACGTAATCGGTCTGTTCGCCGGTGGCATTGGTCACATACAGCCACGCCTCTTCCAGGCGCGCGCCGGTGCTGGCCGCCTGCAGGAGGGCGTGCGAGCTCTTGTCCACGAACTTGGTCAGGGAGATGTCCTGCACGTGGGCCTTGCCGCCGCTGCCCACGCCACCGCTGTGCAGGTCGCCGCTGTTGCTGACGCCCCACGACCAGGCCAGCACCGGGATCTCCCCCTTGTGCTTGGCATGGGTGGAACCGCCTTCGATCTTGACACCGCCGGTGCCAAACTTCAGATGCATGTCAAACGCCATGGAACTGCTCCTTATCCTGTGTTGGGTTGCGAAGCTGCGGCCCCATCAGCGGTGCCGCAGCGTTGGCCGTGGACCGCAGATCAGCCCTTGGCCTGTGACGGCAGCCGCGATACCAGCCGCAGCGACACGGTCAGGCCTTCGAGCTGGTAATGCGGCTTGAGGAAGAACTTGGAGGTGTAGTACCCCGGTGCGCCTTCCACTTCTTCCACCACCACCTCGGCGGCGGCGAGCGGGTGGCTGGCCTTGTAGGACTCGCTGGAGTTGGCCGGGTCACCATCGACATAGTTGAGAATCCAGTCGCCCAGCCACTTCTGCATCTGCTCGCGGGTGGAGAACGAGCCGATCTTGTCGCGCACGATGCACTTGAGGTAATGGGCGAACCGGCTGCAGGCAAACATGTACGGCAGGCGCGCGGCCAGCGCGGCGTTGGCGGTAGCGTCGGGGTTGTCATACTCGGCTGGCTTGTTCAGCGACTGGGCGCTGATGAAGGCAGCCATGTCCGAGTTCTTGCGATGTACCAGCGGCATCAACCCCATCTTGTCCAGCTCGGCCGAGCGCCGGTCGGTGATGGCCACCTCGGTCGGGCACTTCATGTCCAGGCCGCCGTCGTCGGTGGGGAAGGTATGGGTGGGCAACCCTTCGACCGCGCCGCCAGATTCGATGCCGCGGATGCGCGAGCACCAGCCGAATTCCTTGAACGATCGGTTGATGTTGACCGCCATCGCATAGGCGGCGTTCTGCCAGGTGTAGAGCGAGGAATCGGCGCCGGCGGTGTCTTCTTCGAAGTCGAACGCATCCACCGGGTTGGTGGCCGCGCCATACGGCAGGCGCGACAGCGTGCGCGGCATTGCCAGCCCGATGTATTTGGAATCTTCCGAATCACGCAGCGAACGCCATGCCGCGTAATCGGGCGTGGAGAAGATCTTGCCGAGGTCGCGCGGATTGGCCAGTTCGCTCCAGCTGTCCATGCCCATCAGCTTGGGTGCCGCCGCCGCCAGGAACGGCGCATGTGCGGCCGCGCTCACCTGGGCCATGCCGGCCAGCAGTTCCACATCCGGCGGGCTCTGGTCGAAGTGGTAGTCGCCCACCAGGCAGCCGAACGGTTCGCCACCGAGCTGGCCGTACTCGGCTTCGTAGATCTTCTTGAACACCGGGCTCTGGTCCCAGGCGGTGCCCTTGTAGCGCTTGAGCGTTTTGCCCAGTTCCTTCTTGGACACGTTCAGCACGCGGATCTTGAGCTGGGTGTCGGTTTCGGTGTTGTTGACCAGGTAATGCAGCCCACGCCAGGCGCCTTCGAGCTGCTGGAACTGCGGGTTGTGCAGGATCTGGTTGAGCTGGGCGGTCAGGGTGCGGTCGATCTCGGCGATGTAGGCCTTCAACGTCTGCGACACATCCTCGGTCACCACGTCGGCGCGGCCCAGCACCTGTTCGGCCAGGGTCCGCACTGCCGATTCCACTTCTTCGCGGGCGCGCTCGCTCTTGGGCCGGAACTGCTGGTTGAGCAGTTCGGCAAAACCACCGGCTTCCAGGGTGTCCGGGGTGGTGCCCGATTCGAGCAGTTGTTCGGTGGTCATGGCTTACTCTCCGTCCTTGTCGGTCGGCGCGGGCGCGGCAACCAGGGCCTGCAGCAGCGCCGGGTCGCGGATGGCCTGGGCGATCAGCGCTTCGGCACCGGCCTTGCCGTCCATGTAGGTATCCAGGTTGGCCAGCTGCATGCGCGCTTCCAGCAGCTTGGCCAGCGGGGCAACCCGGCGGGCCACCGCAGCCGGTGAGAAGTCGTCCATGCTTTCAAAGGTGATGTCCACGTTGAGGCTGCCTTCGCCGGTCAACGTGTTGGCCACCTGGAAAGCCGCGCGTGGCTTCATCGACTGCAGCCGGCTGTCGAAGTTGTCCACGTCGATCTCCAGCGCCTTGCGGTCTTCCAGCGCGGGCAGCTCACCGGCATTGGCGCCGGACAGATCCGACAGCACGCCCATCACGAACGGCAGCTGCACTTTCTTCTGCGCGCCGTAGACTTCCACGTCGTACTCGATCTGCACCCGCGGTGCGCGATTGCGGGCGATGAATTTCTGGCTGTTCGCCATGTGTCTTGCCTCCGGTTGAGCGGTACCGCGCCGATGCGGAAGCCAGCCGGCCGGCCGCCCACGCCGCGGGCATGTGCGCCTGCGGCAGTGCATCGGTCCTGGCCCGTCCATCCCCGCGTATCCGTATCGTTGCCCCCGGGGGCAGACGCGCCGCCCGGTGGTGCCCTGCTGACAGGACGCCGAAGCGGCGCGCGCCGTTGGCGTCGATACAGGGCGAGTCTAGGAATGGGGCGGGGCCGGCTCCCGACATTTCGTCTCAGCCGGCAGGCCGTGCCGCGCGGGGGTACCGGGACGGGGCGCGCGCCCCAAATCAATCGACAGGATTGATGGGTTTCGCTCGCATTCGACGGTTATGTCTATGACAGGCCCCGGCGGATGGGCCGCACGGACGACCCATGACCACCTTCCACGCCAGTTCGGTGACCGACGTGCTTGCCGCCGATCTGGGCGCCACCCTGGCCCATCGCCTGCAACGGCTGGCCGACCCGCTGCCCGAATGCCACCCGCGCCTGCTGCGCATGCTGGATTACATCGACGCCAACCTGGGCGAGTGCGAGCTTGACGAGCGCATGATCCGCGCGGCCTTCGGCCTGTCACGGCCGTCGCTGTACCGGCTGTTCCAGGCCCTGGGCGGGGTTGCCCGCTACATCCGCGAGCGGCGCCTGTGGCTGGCCCACCGCCACCTGCAGCGCAATCCCGGCTGCAGCCTCACCTGGCTGCTGTACGAGGTCGGGTTCGCCTCCGAGCGCCAGTTCCAGCGCGCCTTCCAGGCCCGATTCGGGATGTCGCCAGCGGCCTGGCGGCAGACCTGCCGCCACCAGCACCCGCACGGCCTGTCCTGAGCGTTGCCGGCCCGGGGCCGGCAACGGCGGGCGGCTATACTGGCGGGCAATGGCCACTGCCCAGCCCCATCGGAACGCGTCTTGCAGGGACGGACACAACCGCCGCTGCCGCCGCACCGAATGACTACGCCCGATCGCCGCCTTCCCCCGGACCCCGCCGCCCTGCGCGCCGGCCTCACGGCCGAACAACGGCAGGCCGTGGAGACGTTGGAGCACTTCGGCTGGCAACTGCGATTCGTGCGCCGGCCGCTGTTCCGCGACCCCATCCCGGTGCTGTTCGACCGCAGCGGCGAGCGCTTTGTGGTGCTGCAACCGGACGGCAGCCTGGACGAATCGCAGACGTTGAAACTGCGCGATTGAACGCGCCGTGCCGGGGTCAGCGGATGACCAGCACCGGCACCGTGCTGCGCGCCAGCACCTCGGCGGTCTGGCTGCCCAGCAGTACGCGGGTAACCCCGCGACGGCCATGCGACGTCATCACGATCAGGTCGCTGTTGCGCTCAACGGCGGTGTCGATGATGCCGTCGGCC
Source organism: Bacillus subtilis subsp. subtilis (assembly GCA_021733645.1). Lineage (GTDB taxonomy): Bacteria > Pseudomonadota > Gammaproteobacteria > Xanthomonadales > Xanthomonadaceae > Stenotrophomonas. The sequence continues at coordinate 85,324 of JAHREJ010000002.1, forward strand.
GCGTAGCGGTCCAGCACGTGCACCACGTTGGCGCGCAGGCCCTGCGCGTCGGCCGTGGCCTTGGCCGGTACCAGCACCTTCTGCGCGGTTTCCTCGCGGTCGGCCTGGTACTCGGGGCTGTTCATGTAGCCCACGCTCCAGCCCATGGCGTCATACATGCCCACCGCCCACGGCTCGGAGACGGTCACGATATCGACCTCGGCATCCAGGTCCCTGGCCAGCTCCAGACCCTTGAGCAGCCCTTTTTCGGCCAGCGCCGAACCGTCGGTGGCAATCAGGATTCGCTTGTACATGGCAGGGCTCCATCCGGGGTGGCAAGGTAGTGGCCACCATTGCACACCCGCTGTGGAGGCGGTGCCTTGAGCCAGATCAATCCTGCCGCGGCACCGCCCGCGCCGGGTTGCCCACCACCGTGGTCCCGGCCGGCACGTCGCGTGTGACCACGCTGCCGGCCCCCACCACCGCATCGTCGCCGATGCTGACCCCCGGCAGGATGATCGCGCCGCCGCCGATCCACACATGGCACCCGATCCTCACCGGCCGTGCCAGTTCCAGCCCCGCTGCCCGCGCCTGCGCATCGCGCGGATGGTCGGCCGCATAGATCTGCACGGCCGGCCCGATCTGGGTGCCCGCACCGATGCTGACCTGGGCCACGTCCAGGATCACGCAGTTGTAGTTGAGAAACACCCCGGCGCCCAGGTGGATGTGGCTGCCGTAGTCGCAATGGAACGGCGGGCGGATCACCGCGCCCTCGCCCACCACCCCCAGCCGCTCGCGCAGCAGCGCGCGCCGTTGCGCCGGCGTTTCGGCCAGGGCGGCGTTGTAGCGCACCATCCAGTGCTTGGCCGCGGCCATCTCGGCCTGCAACGCGGGGTCGCCTGGCCGGTAGGGTTGGCCGGACAGCATTTTTTCCTTCTCACTCAGCGGCATGGTCGATCCAGGTAGTGAGCGCTGATGATGCCGGCTGCGGCGGTTCGGGGTAAGCCCGCCCGGACAGGGCCCTCAGTGACCGCCTGCCCGCCAGCGCGACGCGCGTGCGGCGGCCAACGCACCCAGCCCGACGGCCACCGCCGTGGACCAGAACGGCCAGGCCCCCAGGGCGGTGCACAACCCGCTCGGCTGGGGCTGGCAGCGCAGCCGGACCAGATCCAGCGCACCGCCGCCCTGCAGGCAGGTGTAGGCATGCTCGAACAGGGCCAGCACCGGTGCTGCCCAGCCCGCCGACAACGTCAGCGCGACCAGGACAGCAAGCAGGTACGGAATTCCCTTGTTCATCAGTGCGCTCCCAGCGGACAGCGCCAGACTCTGGGCGCGTGGCAGGAGCGCCACAAGCGGCAGGCGACGAAGCGCGTGAAATCAGGGATGAGTGCGCGGCCGGCGCGGATGAGTCGCCGTGGGCGGCCGCGTCAACGGCGCGGCCTGCGCGCGCCTACCGTCCGTCGGGACGTGACTTCCGGCAGTGCCGGCCACCCCCGGGGCGCCGTAGGTTGGTGGCAACCGGGCCGTTGGCACCGGTCACCGGGAGCGGCGCATGGCAACGCAACGGCGGGACGGTCGGTGGGCCGGTGGGGTGTACCTGGTGGTGATCGCCACCGGCATCTTCAGCCTGGCCTACGTGCCATCGGCGATCAGCGTCGCCGACGATCCCGCCGCCACATTGGCCAACGTGATCGCCCAGGCGGCCCTGTTCCGTGCCGGCATCGCGGCTTTCGCGCTGGAGCAGGTCGCCTTCCTGCTGCTGCCACTGTTGTTGTTCCGTCTGTGGGCGGCCACCCATCGCCGCCTGGCGGTGCTGATGGTGGCGTTGGCGGTCACCGCCGTGCCGATCGCACTGGCCGCGCTGGCGCACCGCCTGGAGGCGGTCAACCTGTTGACCGATCCGGCACTGGCGCGCGCCGTGTCGCCCGAACACCTGCAGGCACTGGCGCTGGCCGCCCTGAAAGGCTGGAGCAGCCACATTTTCCTGGCCAGTCTGTTCTGGGGGTTGTGGCTGCTGCCGTTCGGCTGGCTGGTGTGGCACACGCGCGTCATCCCCCGCCTGCTGGGGGCGCTGCTGATGCTGGGCGGCCTGGGCTACGTGCTCAACGTAGTTGGCGAACTGCTGATTCCCGGCTACGCCGCCACCGCCCTGTCCCACTACGCCACCGTGCCGGCCGCACTGGGGGAGATCGGCAGCGGCGTGTGGCTGCTGCTGTTCGGCGCACGCCCCGCCACCCCGGCGCTGCCGGATGACGCACGTTCCTAGACGAGACCGGCCATGCACCGACCTGCCCTGCACGACATTCCCATCCACACCCGCTTCAAACTGTCCGCGCTGTGGACCGCGTTGATGTTCTGCTACATCTACGGTGATTACTTCGGCCTGTACGTGCCGGGCAAGCTGCAGGGCATGATCAACGGCCACGGACCGGTCGGGCCGGTGAGCGAAGGCACGCTGGTGGGTACGGCGATCATGCTGGCCATCCCGGCACTGATGGTGCTGCTGTCGCTGGTGGCGCCAGCCCGGCTGGCGCGCTGGCTCAACATCGGCTTCGGCCTGGCCTACGCCGCGATCATGGTGCTGACCCTGCCCGGGGCATGGTGGTTCTACCTCACCCTGGGCGTGATCGAGATCGGGCTGTCGCTGGCCACCGTGGGGGTGGCGTGGCGCTGGCCGCGCCAATGAAGGCGCCGGTGACCTGCGCCAGGCGCGGTCAGGCGGTACGCACCACGCGTGCGCCCTGGCACAGCGGATAGGTGGCCACCAGTTCGGCGATGCGCGCGTTGAGCGTCTCGAACGAAGCGCCATACAGATACAGCGCGGTTTCGGTCGGACCCTGCCACCAGCTGCAGATCTCGCCTACCCCTTCAATGCGCTCGACGATCTGTTCGAACAGGTCGTTCGAATCGCACTGCGCGTAGACCTCATCGGGCAGGTCGGTGCCGTTGAGGTACAGGGCCAGGCCCTCGGTGACGCCGAATGGCTGGTCCGGCGCGCCGGCGCGCTGGATCAGCGAGCCCTTCGGCGCACCCAGCTGTTCGAGCAGTTCGATCACGCCCGGCAGCGACGCCGCATCGTTCAGCGCAATCTCGATATCGCCGTACTCCACTTCCCCGTCCTCGGACAGCGCGGTGCCGCCTCCGGTGAGCTGGCCCAGCTCGGCACTTTCCAGCAGCGCATCAAGCGGATCCTCGAACAGCGCGTGGCGATGCTCCGGCTGCAGCCTGGCGTTCAATTTGACGGTGATCTGCAACGACGAATCGGTCATGGCGGCGATCTGCGCAAAGGGGAAGACCATTGTAGAGCCGGGCCATGCCCGGCTGCCTTCGGGGAGGGCGGGCCGCGACCGTTGCGCGATGTCCGCCGCGCAACGCGCAGCCGAGCATGGCGGGGCGCTACCGGCCGTACTGCATCGGCCGTATTGCCGGTGGTCAGCGCGCCATCAACGCAGAAAGGAAGCGACCTTGCGCTCCGGCAACGCCACCAGCGCCGGCGGCAGGAAATCCCTGCTCGGCGGTGGGGCCGCGCAGGCGATTCTGGCCGCCGATGAAGCGCACGTGGCGCCTCATCGGGGGCGCGCCGGGGTCAAAGCACGGTCAGATTGGCATACGCCATCACCAGCCACTTGCTGCCGGCCTCGGCGAACTCCACCTGCACGCGGGCATGCGCGCCGCTGCCTTCATAGTCGGTGACCATGCCTTCGCCGAACCGCGCGTGGGTCACCATCGCGCCCAGCTTCAGCGGCGGTGCTTCCAGCGCGGCGTGGCCCATTACCCGGTTGGCACCCAGCGAGGCGGTACGCGACACCTGCACCTTGGGCCGCACTTCGTTGAGCAGTTCACGCGGGATCTCGCGCAGGAAGCGCGAGGGCACGTTGTAGTTTTCCTGGCCGTGGATGCGCCGCGATTCGGCGTAACTGAGCACCAGCTTCTGGCGCGCACGGGTAATGCCCACGTACGCCAGCCGGCGCTCTTCTTCCAGTCGGCCACTCTCTTCCAGCGAGCGCGCGCTCGGGAACAGGCCGTCTTCCATGCCGGCCAGGAACACGATCGGGAACTCCAGGCCCTTGGCCGAGTGCAGGGTCATCAGCTGCACCCCTTCCTCGCCCGCCTGGGCCTGGCCTTCGCCGGCCTCCAGCGAGGCGTAGGACAGGAACGCCACCAGCTCACTCATGGTCTCGCCGGTCTCTTCGATGTCATCCTCGCGGCGCACGAAGCGCGACGCCACCGACACCAGTTCGTCCAGGTTGTCCGCGCGCGACTCCGAATCCAGCGCGTTGCGGCTTTCCTTGGACCAGTGCTCGCGCAGGCCCGAGCGCAGCAGCACGTGGTCGATGCGTTCGGCCAGGGTCATCTCGCCGGCTTCGGCATGCAGCTGGTTGACCAGGGTGAGGAAGCCGGCCAGCGCATTGCGCGCACGCGCGGCCAGGTCGTTGCCCTGGGTGGTCAGCATGGTGGCCTCCCACAGCGAAATGGCGTGGGTGCGTGCCAGCCGGCGCACTTCATCCAGCGTGCGATCGCCAATACCCCGCGTGGGCGTGTTGACCGCGCGCTCGAAGGCGGCGTCATCGTTGCGGTTGGTCATCAGCCGCAGGTAAGCCAGCGCGTCCTTGATTTCGGCACGCTCGAAGAAGCGCATGCCGCCATACACGCGGTATGGCACCTGCTCGGAAATCAGCGCTTCTTCAAACGCACGCGACTGCGCGTTGCTGCGATAGAGCACCGCGGCGTCGCCGTAGCTGCCGCCGTCGCGCACCCACTGGCGCGCACGTTCGACCACGTAACGCGCTTCGTCCATTTCGTTGTAGGCCGCGTACAGGTCGATGGGATCGCCGTCGCCGCTGTCGGTCCACAGTTCCTTGCCGATGCGGTCGGGGTTGTGCGCGATCACCGCGTTGGCTGCGCCCAGGATATTGGCGCTGGAGCGGTAGTTCTGCTCCAGGCGCACGGTCTGCGCGCCGGGGAAATCCTTCAGGAAGCGCTGCACGTTCTCGACCTTGGCGCCGCGCCAGCCGTAGATGGCCTGGTCGTCGTCGCCCACCACGAACACGTGGCCGCTGTCGCCGGCCAGCACGCGCACGAACGCGTACTGGATGGCATTGGTATCCTGGAATTCGTCCACCAGGATCTCGCGGAAGCGCGAGCGGTAATGCGCCAGCAGCGCCGGGTTGTCGCGCAGCAGTTCATGCGCGCGCAACAGCAGCTCGGCGAAGTCGACCAGGCCGGCGCGGTCGCATCGCTCCTGGTAAGCCGCATACGCCTGGCGCATGGTTTCCAGCCACGCATCATGCGGCTCGGGCTGGATATGCTGCGGCCGGCGGCCTTCGTCCTTCTGCTCGTTGATCCACCATGCAATCTGCTTGGGCGGATGCTTGCTGTCGTCGATCTCCAGCTGCTGCACCACGCGCTTGACCAGCCGCAGCTGGTCGTCGGAATCGAGCACCTGGAAGCTGTCGGGCAGCTTGGCATCCTGATAATGCAGGCGCAGCAGGCGGTGGGCCAGCCCGTGGAAGGTGCCGATCCAGGCACCGCGGCTGCCCTGCGCCAGTTGCAGGTCGATGCGGTGGCGCATTTCGCCGGCAGCCTTGTTGGTGAAGGTCACCGCAAAAATGCCGTGGGTGGGCACGCCGCAGACTTCATTCAGCCAGGCGATGCGGTGGATAAGCACGCGGGTCTTGCCGGAACCGGCACCGGCAAGCACCAGATGGTGGCCGGGCGGGGCGGACACAGCTTCGCGCTGGGCGGGGTTGAGCCCGTCGAGCAAGTGGGAGACATCCATGCACCTATTTTACCCCCAGCAGCGCGCGACCGGGGCCGGCAAGCATGGTCGGTTGGTGCGCGTCAGGTCACGCGTTCACACGCAGCCGATTGCCACGCAGGGCGTGCCGCCGCGCAGGCGCCCTCAGCCCAGCGCGCGCACGGCCGCCTGCTGCGCCTGGCCGCGCAGCTCGGGAATGGCCAGGCTTTCCCACAACGTGCCGATCCGCAGGCTGCCAACCAGCTGGATGCCCAGGTGCGGCCGGCCGGCAGAGTCCAGCAGCTGGCCGTGCTCCACCGAGCTGTCCAGGCCCAGCCCGTGCGGCCCCGGGCGCGCGTGGCCGTCGGCCAGCAACTGCTGCACCAGCGGATTGCGCATCGCGTTGGCGCGGGTTTCCACGCCGGTGGCGTTGATCAGCGCGCCCACCTGCAGCGGCGGCAGACCACCGCCGGCACCGTGTGCATGCACCTGCAGCGTGCCGTCCAGCACCAACACGGTGTCCAGCCGGGCGCGGTGGCGCTGCAACTGGCCGGACTGTTCCAACGCGGCCACCTGCGCCGCCACGGTCTCGGCGATGCGATGGCGATGCACATCCCAATACCGCACCACGTGGCGCAGGAAACGGCGTTGGTCGGCGCCATCAAGGCCCAACCACAGTGCCTGGCCAAGCGGGCGGATGCGGTCCATCACGCTCTGCCAGGGCAGGCCTTGCGCGACCGCATCGCGCGCGTGCGCACGCAGCGCGCGCAGCACCTGCCGCAGCGGCAGGCCCGGGAGCGGGAGCGGATCAAAGCCGGCCGTGCCGCCATGCGCATGGGCCAGCGGCAGCAGTGCATGCCGCGACAGCACATGGAGTCGCCCGCGATGCCCTGCATTGGCCAGCGCCACCACGCTGTCGGCCATGCTCAGGCCCGACCCGATGATGGCCAGGTCGCCGTCGCCGGCCAGCAGGCGCACCCCGTCGTAATCCCAGGCATCCACCACCTTGCCCGGCGGCAGCGCGTCGGCGCCGGCCACCGGCAGCGGGCGCATGCTGTTGCCGCAGGCCAGCACCACCCGGCGCGCCTGCCAGGGGTCGCCGCCCGCCAGCGTCAGGCGCTGCGAGGTGGCCCCCGGGTGCAGCGCGATGACCGCTTCATGCACCACGCTCAATCGCGCGGGGCTGCCGGCCTGGGCCTGGGCCAGGCGCGCCTGCAGATACTCGGCATAGCAGCGGCGTGGCGCGTACTGTGCCGCCAGCACCTCACGCGGCATGCCCGGGAACGCATCGGCCTGCAGCAGGTAATCGAGGAAATCATCGGGCGCTTCAGGCAGCCCGCTCATCCTGCCAACCGGCACGTTGAGCAGGTGCTCGGGCCACGGCGTGGCGTAGGCGATGCCCTGGGCCAGCGCCGAGGCCGGCTCGAACAAGGCGATATGGATCGCCGCGGTCGCATGGCGCAGCGCATGCAGCGCCACCAGCACGCCCGCCGCACCGCCGCCGACGATGGCCAGGTCACACTGGCGTTGAAGTTCGGTTGCCGTCATGCCGCGATTGTAGGCGATGCGCGCGATGGGCCTGTGTGGCCCGTTGCGGCACCGCTACATCAGCGCGTCGGCCAGGCGTGCGATGCCTTCACGGCTGCGCCGCCAGGTCGGGCGCTGGCGCCAGCTCTTGAGGTCCAGCTGGCGCGACTGCAGCAGGTAGTCGTTCTCGATCTGCAGCAGCTGCGCCACGATGCCGCGGTCGTAGCAGAGCATGCCGATCTCGGCATTGAGCGCGAACGAGCGGATGTCCAGGTTGATCGAGCCGACCAGGGCAATATCCTCATCCACGGTGAGGTGCTTGGCATGCAGGAAACAGGGTTCGTACAGCGCGATGCGCACGCCACTGCGCAGCAGTTCATCGTAGTAGGCTTCCTGCGCCCACGCGGTGAGCCGCTGATTGCTGCTGGCCGACAGGATCAGCTGCACCTGCACGCCGGACAGCGCGGCGATGCGCAGCGCGCTGAGGGTGGCTTCGTCGGGCACGAAATACGGCGTGACCAGCACGATCCGCCGGCGCGCCAGGTGGATCAGTGCATTGACCGCATCGCGCGCGTTGCTGAAGGGATACGCCGGGCCACTGGGCAGCAGCTGGGTGGCCACGTCGGCCGAGCACACCGGCACGGCGGTCAGCACGTCCAGGCGCTGGCCGGTTTCCATGTACCAGTCGCTGGCGAACACGGCTTCCAGGTGGGCCACGCCCGGGCCACGTACGCGCGCCACCAGTTCCTTGTTGGGAAAGCCCGGCACGAATTCCGGTTGGGCCAGATTCTGCGACCCGATGTAGCCCACGCGGTTGTCGATCACCGCAATTTTGCGATGGTTGCGCAGGTCCATGCGCCCGCTGCGGCGCCAGCGCAGGCCGCCGGGCAGCATGGCGCGCACGTCCACCCCCAGCGCCTGCAGCCGCCGGCGGTAGTGGCGCAGGCCGCGCTTGGCGCCCACCGCATCCAGCAGCAGCCGGCAATGCACGCCACGCGCGGCAGCACGCTGCAGCGCCTGCACGATCGCCTCGCCCACCGCATCGTCGAGCATCAGGTAATACAGCAGGTGGACGCGGTCGCGGGCCTGGTCGATGTCCTCGATCAGCGCCTGCAGCGAGGCGTCGTAGTCCACCAGCAGTTCCACCGCATTGCCGTGGATGGGCATGAAATCGCCCTGGCGTTCGATCAGCGGCACGATTTCGGCGGTGGCGGTGTCGGGCACCGGGGTCCAGCGCAGCGGCGGCTGCAGCGCCTGTTCTTCCCGGATTACCTGCGAGGCCTCGGCCTGGCGCTGCACGCGCTGCCGCGACAGCCACGGGTGGCCGAACAGCAGGTACAACGGCAACCCCAGCAGCGGCACGAACCCCACCAGCAGCAACCAGCTGCGCGCCGCGCCCGGCGTGGTGCGGGTGGGAATCCAGAACAGCGCGGCCAGCCGGATCAGCCAATCCAGCATCAACAACCAGGAACCCAGCAGCCACTCGAACAGCATCGCGTCGCCCGTTGGAGGTGTTGGCAGGCATTCTGACATGGCCGGCGCATGCGACCGGTCTGGTGGCGTCTCCGATCGGGTCGGTCGCGAGCGTGAGGGCCCCGTAGCAGCCGGTAGGCCCCTGGCGCAAATGTCCCCCGGCCGCGTTGCGGCCTCCTCCTTTACTTTGCCCAGAGGTCTACCGGCCGCTACGGGGCTCGGCTTTCGGTACGGGCGGGAAGCCGGACGTCTTTGAGGGCCGTCGGTGGGTCGGGCGCTGGGCCCCCTTGCCCTTTCCGGCGAATGTCCTCCGGCGTCGGCCTGCGGCCGCCCCCTCCTCCTTTACTTCGCCTCCAAGGGCAAGGGGGCCCAGCACCCGACCCACCGACGGCGGCGCCTGAAAAGCATCACAGCGCGCTTCGTGCTCACCATGCAGATGAGAGAAGAACCAAAAAAAACCCGCCACAAGGGCGGGTTTTTTCTTGGGGAAGCTCAAGCATCCTTGCGGATTACTTGATCTTGCCTTCCTTGTACAGGACGTGCTTGCGCACGACCGGATCGTACTTCAGGAATTCCATCTTCCCGGGGGTGTTCTTCTTGTTCTTGTCCGTCGTGTAGAAGTGGCCAGTGTTGGCCGTCGAAATCAGACGGATCTTGTCGCGCTTGCCTGCCATGATCGTTTACTCCTCAGACCTTTTCGCCGCGCGCACGCAGCTCAGCCAGAACGGAATCGATACCGTTCTTGTCGATGGTGCGCAGGGCATGCGCGGAAACACGAAGCTTGACCCAGCGGTTCTCGCTGGCCACCCAGAAGCGGCGCTCGTGCAGGTTGGGCAGGAAACGACGACGGGTCTTGTTGTTGGCGTGCGAGACGTTGTTACCCGTCTGCACTCGCTTGCCGGAAACTTGGCATACGCGGGACATTGCGCACCTCGATGAAAGTAATTGTCAGCCCATAGCCCGGGCGACGGCGGCCTCGACGGTTTCCCGCCACACGTCATGAGAATCAAAGGGTTACGCTGTCTAGGACGGGCCGGATGACGTGTTCCCGGCCGCCGATCCAAAAATTTCTGGACACAGCGAGCCGCGCATTATGCCGCAGCTCCGGGGTCGGCGCAAGTTGTCCACAGGGCAGTCCCTGCCGGCCGTGGCCCTGCGGCCCCGTTGTGTTCGCATGGCCGCGCGCGGGCGGCGGCGATACTGGCCCTCCCTTCCCCCGGACGCCCACGATGCGGCTGCTGGCCCTGACCTACGGCACCGAAGGCGATACCCGCCCGCTGGTGATGCTCTGCCACGGCCTGATCGCCGCCGGCCACGAGGTGTTGCTGCTGGCCGAGGGCGGCACCCTGGGCAGCGCACGCGCCCTGGACGTGCCGCATGCGGCGCTGGAGGGCGATATCCATGACGAGGTGGTGGCGCTGGTGTCGCGCGGCAACAACACGCTGGCCGCTTCGCGCGGGCTGGCCCGGATGGCACGCCGGCACGTGCCGGCGTGGATGCGCCAGGCCGATGCAGCGGTGGCCGGCTGCGACGCGGTGCTGACCGGCGGGCTGGCCGCCTTTGTGGGCATGAGCGTGGCCGAGCGCCACGGCCTGCCCGTCATCGGGGTCGGAATGATTCCGCTGACGCCCACGGCCGCCTTTCCCTCCCCGTTCCTGCCCCGGCTGCGCCTGCCCGGCATGCTGAACCGGCTCAGTTACCGGCTGGTCAACCAGGCCGTCTGGCGCACCTTCCGGCAGCCGATCAACCAGGCCCGGCACGCGCTTGGCATGCCCGCGCGGCACTCCCTCTGGCGCGACCTGCCCATGCTGTACGGCGTCTCGCCGAGCCTGCTGCCGCCGCCAGCGGACTGGCCGGCCAACCACCGAATCTGCGGCCAGTGGCGGCTGCCGGACCGCCCGTGGCAACCACCGCCGGACCTGCAGGCCTTCCTGGACGCCGGCCCGCCGCCGGTCTACCTCGGCTTTGGCAGCATGACCGGCTTCGATCGCAACCACGTGCTGCCCGCCCTGCTGGCCGCACTGGCGCCACGCCGGGTGCTGCTGTTTCCCGGCTGGGCAGGCCTGCCCGACGCGCCTTTGCCGCCCCAGGTATGCGTGGTCGGGCCGACCCCGCACGAGGCCCTGTTCCCGCGCTGCGCGCTGGTGATCCACCACGGCGGCAGCGGCACCACCCATTCGGCCTGCCGGGCCGGGGTGCCGTCGCTGGTGATGCCGTTCGCGGCCGACCAGTTCTTCTGGGCGGCACGGTTGCAGGCATTGGGCGTGGCGCCGGCGGCGTTGTCGGCAAAGGGGTTGGATGCGGGCACGTTGGGGCGGGCGATCAGGTTTGCCGAGCAGGCCGAAACACGTGCACAGGCTATGGGCCTGGGAAGTGCGATGGCCACGGAGAACGGGGTCGCCGACGCGGTTGATCTCATCCAACGATGGCTGGAGGGAAATTGATCGGCGCCATGTAGAAAGACGTCACCAAGCTGTGACCGCGTCATTTGACCGCCCCCGCATTGGGGCTGCTGTAATGGCCCCACGACCCCGCCCTCACCGTCGTCATTCAGTTGACCAAACGGCTTGGGACGAAAAAACCGCCGAAAGGCGGTTTTTTCATGCCCGAAGGAATGTGTGCATGAGTGAAACCACCGCCGTCTACGTGGATGGCGACAACTTCTACTACGGCCGCCTCCGGGGACGCCCCACAAGTGGATCGATATGGTGGCGTTGTTCGAGCGCCTGGTGCACGAACAGAACCCTGCGTCGAAGGTGACCCTGGTCAGGTACTTCAGTGCCTTCTGCCTCGCCCGGTTTTCGACCCACGGCAATGCATCGACGATCGCCCAGGACAGTTTTCTGCGCGGGCACGAGGCACGCCACGGGCTGCGCTTCCAGAAGACGATGGGGACCCATACGCATGACCGCAGCGGGACAAAGATGCCGCGATATGTGGATGGCGTAGCGTTCGACCGTTCCGACCGGGCGAAGGTCTGGAAGCTCGAGGAAAAGCAGACGGATGTGAACATTGCGCTGGCCATGTATCGCGATGCAGCGTCGGGGAGATTCTCGGAGCTGGTTGTGTGCTCCAACGACAGTGATGTCGAACCGGTGCGACGTGCCATAAAGGAAGATTTCCCCGGCATTCGCCTAGGGGTGATCCCCCCTAGGCCAGCACCGATGGCAGGCGCCACGTCCCACAGGAACATGATGTCATCGTTGTCGGACAACGCGCACTGGACGCGCAGCCACATCCATGACGAAGAACTGGCAGCCTGCCAATTGCCTGATCGGATCCGGACCGGCAAGAAGCCCATCGACAAACCGGCGTACGGGTAACGCGGCAGGCACGCCATTGCATGCCTGCCGCAGGGTGCATCACCCAACCAACGGTCGGGTGCTACCGGGGGACCGGTGGTGCATCGTCTTTGCGGTGCAGCCACCGGTACAGCACCGGCAGCACCAGCAAGGTCAGCAGCGTGGACGACACGATGCCGCCGATCACCACCGTGGCCAACGGGCGCTGCACTTCCGAACCGGCGCCCACGTTGAAGGCCATCGGCACGAAGCCCAGCGAGGCCACCAGTGCGGTCATCAATACCGGGCGCAGGCGGCCCAGCGCGCCGTCGCGCACCGCATCGGCCAGCGGCAGCCCGCCCTCGCGCAGCGCGCGCACGAAGCTGATCATCACCAGGCCGTTCAGCACGGCCACCCCGGACAGCGCAATGAAGCCAACGCCGGCCGAGATCGACAACGGAATGCCGCGCGCGGCCAATGCCAGCACACCCCCGGTCAGCGCCAGCGGCACGCCGCTGAACACGATCGCCGCGTCCTTGACCGAGCCGAACGCCCAGAACAGCAGCGCGAAGATGATGATCAGGGTCAACGGCACCACGATCGCCAGGCGCTGACTGGCCGAAATAAGCTGCTCGAAGCTGCCGCCATATTCGATCCAGTAGCCGTTGGGTACCTGCACATCGCGCCCGATCGCCTGCTGCAGGTCGGTAACGAAACTACCCAGGTCGCGGTCGCGCACGTTGGCGGTCACCACGATGCGGCGCTTGCCGTTTTCGCGGTTGATCTGGTTGGGCCCTTCGCTGTTGCTCAAGGTGGCCAGCTCACGCAGTGGCACGGTGCGCGCACTGCCGCTGGTCCAGCTGCCGGTACGGCTGGATTCGTCGGCATCGGCATCGCCGCCGGTCAGCGCCGGGGCCAGCGACACCGGCAGGTCGGCCAGCGCGGCCGGGTCCTGGCGCAGGGCTTCGGGCAGCCGTACCACGATGTCGAAGCGGCGGTCGCCTTCAAACAGCTGGCCTGCCACCTGCCCGCCCACCGCGGTGGCCACGGTGGACTGCACCTGGCCGGGGTTGAGGCCATAGCCGGCCAATGCGGTGCGGTTGGGGGTGACGGTCAACAACGGCAAGCCGCTGGTCTCTTCCACCCGCACATCGGCCGCGCCCGGCACCTTGCCGGCCACGGTGGCGATGCGCTTGCCCACTGCCAGCAACGTGTCCAGGTCATCGCCGAACAGCATCACCGCCACGTCGGCACGCACCCCGGAGATCAACTCGTTGGTACGCATCTGGATCGGCTGGGTGAACTCGTAGTTGTTGCCCGGCAGCTGCTCGACCGCCGCTTCCAGCTCGCCCAGCAGCGCCGCACGGGATTTGCGCGGGTCTGGCCAATCCTTGCGCGGTTTCATCATGATGAAGGTGTCGGCCACCGACGGCGGCATCGGGTCGGACGCCACCTCGGGCGTACCGATCTTGGAAAACACCTTGTCCACTTCGGCGAACTGCACCAGGCGGGTCTCGATCTGCTTCTGCATGTCGATCGACTGGGTCAGGCTGGTGCCGGGGATGCGCATGGCGTGCATGGCCACGTCGCCCTCGTCCAGGTTGGGCACGAACTCGCTGCCCAGCCGGGTGGCGAGCAGGCCACAGCCGACCACCAGCACCAGTGCACCGGCCACCATCCAGCGGCCGCGGCGCAGCGAGAACGCCAGCAGCGGTTCATAGCGCCGGCGCACCCATGCCATCAGGCGGTTTTCCTTCTCCTGCACATGGCCGCCAAGGAACAAGGCGATCGCCGCCGGCACGAAGGTCAACGCCAGCACCATCGCCCCGCTCAGGGCCAGCACCACGGTGATCGCCATCGGGTGGAACATTTTTCCTTCCACGCCGGCCAGCGCGAAGATCGGCAGGTACACCGCGGTGATGATGCCCAGCCCGAACAGACTGGGGCGGATCACCTCGGCGGTGGCGCTGGCGGTTTCCTTGAAGCGTTCCTGGCGGGTCATGTCGCGGCCGAGCGCATGCTGGCGCTCGCCGAAGCGGCGCAGGCAGTTCTCGATGATGATCACCGCGCCATCGACGATCAGGCCGAAATCCAGCGCGCCCAGGCTCATCAGGTTGGCCGATACCCCGCCGCGAGCCATGCCGGTCAGGGTGAACAGCATTGCCAGGGGAATCACCGCGGCGGTAATCAGCGCGGCGCGGAAGTTGCCGAGCAACAGGAACAGCACCACGATCACCAGCAGCGCCCCTTCAACCAGGTTCTTGGCCACGGTTTCGATGGTGCGGTCCACCAGCGCGGTGCGGTCGTAACTGGCGGTGACGGTGACGCCCTCGGGCAGGCTGGCCTGCGCCTGCTCCAGGCGGGCGGCGGCAGCCTGGGCGACATCGCGGCTGTTGGCACCGATCAGCATCACCACCGTGCCCATCACCACTTCATGGCCGTTCTGGGTGGCCGCGCCACTGCGCAGTTCGGGGCCGTCCTTGACCTCGGCCACGTCGTGCACGTGGATCGGCACGCCTTCGCGGCGGGCCAGCACGATGTTGCCGATCTCCTCCAGGTTGGCGACCTGGCCGGGAATGCGCACCAGGAACTGCTGGCCGTTGCGTTCGATGTAGCCGGCGCCCACGTTCTGGTTGTTGGCTTCCACCGCCTGCGCCACGTCTTCCAGGCTGAAGCCCAGCGCGCGCAGCCGCGCCGGGTCCGGGGTGATGTGCACCTGGCGCTGGAAGCCACCGATGGTGTTGACCTCGGTGACCCCCGGCACGTTGCGCAACTGCGGGCGGATCACCCAGTCCTGCAGGGTGCGCAGGTCGGTGGCGGTGTAGGCACTGCCATCGGGTTTACGTGCCTTGGGGTCGGCATCGATGGTGTACATGAAAATTTCGCCGAGCCCGGTGGAGATCGGCCCCAGCTGCGGGTCCAGGCCATCGGGAATCTGCGATTTCACCTGCTGCAGGCGTTCGGCCACCTGCTGGCGGGCGAAGTAGATGTCGGTGCCATCCTCGAACACCACGGTGACCTGCGACAACCCGTAGCGCGACAGCGAACGGGCCTGCTGCATGCGTGGCAAGCCGGCCATCACCGTTTCCACCGGGTAGGTGATGCGTTGTTCGGTCTCCAGCGGAGAGTAGCCCGGGGCAGCGGTGTTGATCTGCACCTGGACGTTGGTGATGTCCGGGGTGGCGTCGATGGGTAGCTTGGTGAAACTCCAGATGCCCACGGCGACCAGCACCAGGGTCAGGCTCATCATCAACCAGCGGTGGGCGATGGAGGCACCGATGATGCGTTCAAGCCATCCGGCGCGCTCAGTGTTCATGCGACGCTCCCGCCTTGCCGATATCGGCCTTGACCACGTAGCTCTGCTCGGTCACCACCGTCTCGCCCAGCGCCAGCCCGGCCAGCACCTCAACCTTGCCCGCATCGCGGGCGCCCAGGGTGACCGGGCGCGCGGTGTAGGTGTCGCCGCTGCGCACGAACACCACGTCCTTGCCGTCCAGGGTCTGCAGCGCACTGAGCGGCACCACCTGCGCGGCCGGGGTGGTGGCCACCACGATGCGCGCCTTCACCGCCGCGCCGGGCCGCCACAGGCCATCATCGTTGCGCAGCGTGGCGCGGGCCACGGTGCTCTGGCTGGCGGTGGCGGTGCCGGGCAGCACGCGCTCCAGCGTGGTGGTCTGGCTGACCCCATCGGTCATGCGCGACACGGTAACCGGCACGCCGGCGGTGATGTGCTGGGTGTCGTTGCCGAAGATATGCAGGTCCACCCACAGCGTGGACAGATCACCGATCTCGAACAGTGCCGTGCCCTCGCCGGCCACGCCGCCCACCTGGGCCTGGCGCGCCAGTACCACCCCGCCGATCGGCGCGCTGACGGTGTAGGTGGTCAGGCTGAGGTTGCTTTCGATGCTGGCCAGCACCTGGCCGGCGGCAACGCGGTCACCCACGTTGGCGCGCAATGAGCGGATCGGCCCGGGGAAGCGCGCCATCACCTGTGCCACGCGGCCATCAACGGGCGTCAACAGGCCCTGCACGTCGTGCTCGTCGGCGATGGTGCCGGCGGCCACCGGCGCAACGCGGATGCCGGCCTGTTCGGCCATTGCCGCCTGGATCGTGGTGCTTTCCGGCGCGTTCTCGTCGTGCGCCTCTTCATCGCTGTGGCCAGCCTCGCCATGACCCGGGTCGGCCTTGGCCGTTGGGGGGCTGGCGTCGTTTGCACAGCCGGTCAGTGCCAACAGGGCGATCAGCAGACCGGCCGTGAGCGCGGTGCGGGAGAAGAAAGTGGTCATCGGCGGTCCTCCGTGGACACAGCGTCGGTAGCGGGGGGGTCGCCGGCGGCGACCATGCTCTGGCCGGTGAGGCGCTGGATTTCGATCAGGGCCGTCTGCGCGGCGATGGCAGCGTCCAGCTGGCGCTGGCGTGCTTCGATACGCATGGCCTGCAGCTGCGCCCATTCCATGTAGCTGATGGCACCGGCCCGCCAGGCCTTTTCGGCGGCGTTCTCGGCACGTTTCAGTTGCGGCAGTACGTCGCGTGCCATACGCGTGACCTGCAATCGCGAGGTCAGGTAGCGGCCGTGTGCCTCGGCCAGGGTGGCGTACAGCTGCAGCGCGCGCGATTCGCGTTCGACGCTGTTGAGCGCCAGTTCGGCCTCGGCGGCGCGGATCTCCGGCGCGGCGCGGGCAACACTGCCCAGCGGCACGCTGAAGCCGGCCACAAAGGCGGTGTCACGGCTGTCGCGGTTGTTGCGCACACCCACCTGCCAGTTGAAGTCCGGCCGCGCCTGGGTGCGTGCCAGCTGCACCTGGGCCTGGCGGATGCGACGTTCACCGGCCAGCACCGCCAGTTCCGGGGTGCGCTCCAGTTCGTCGGCCAGTACGGCAAATTCCTGCAGCGCGGGCAGCTGCATCGGGTCCCCGCTCACCACGTCGAAGCCGGGATCGCGCTGCTTCCACAATGCAGACAACGCCGCCCGCGCGGACTGATCCATCTGCCGGGCACGATCACGGTCCAGTTCGGCCTGGGCCAGCATGGCCTGGGCGGTCATCAGCACCGATTCGGGTGACGCCCCTGCCTGCAGGCGCAGGCGGGCGGCCGCGACGGCGCGTTTGCGCTGCTCGATATCGGTCTGGGCAATGGCCAGCTGCTGGCGTGCCTCGGTAACGGCCAGGTAGCGGCGCGCCACTTCGGCCATCAGGTCCAGCCGCGCGGTTTCGCGCTGCGGGGCCAGGCTGTCCAGGTTGGCCTGGGCCACGGCGCGGCGCGCATCCAGCTTGCCACCGCGTTCAAGCACACCGGCCAGGGTGACGGTGAGCTCGGCGGCGTTGAAGCCGCTGGCATCGCCGCTGCCCAGGGCATTTTCCAGATCCACGCCCACCGTCAGCGGCGGGCGCAACCCGGCGGCGTCGCGGCGCGCTTCCCAGATCGGGCGTTGCGCGCCGGCCAGGCGCAGGTCGGGGTGGTATTGGGCAACGCGCGCGATGGCGTCGTCGAGGGTCAACGGGTCAGGCGTTCTCGCACCCTGCGCAGACACGCAGGGCACGAACGCGAAGGCAGCCAAGGCTGCCAGGCGCATCCACATGGGGACATCTCCAGATAACGGTTCAGATGGACAACGGCGGCGCGCGGCCGCGTGGCATCAGGACGCTATCGGGGGGCGCAGCACGCTCTCGGGCGGCTGGGTGCGCAGTTGCGCCGCCAGGCTGGACGGCACCGCGTGGGCGGGCGCATCGGGCAATACCCACGGCAGTGACGCCATCGGCAACACGCCGCCGTGGCCGTGGCAATGGCCGCAATGCACCAGGGTGTGCAGCAGGTCGCTGCCGTCGTGGTCGGGGCCTTCGCCGGCGGCATCATCGGCCAGGTGCCCGGCATCGGCATGCAGGCTGATGTGGATGTCGGCCAGGGCCGACGCCGTGGCCGTGCCGAACACGCCCAAGCCAACGGCCACCAGCATCAGCAGGCGCAGCAGCAGGGTCGGTCGGGGGCGGGCATGGCGGAACATGCCGGCAGGGTAGCGGGCGGCGCGCGCGTTACACAATCGCAGCCGCGCGCGACGGTTCACGTTGACGGGGTCGGCCGCGGAGCGACCGACCCCGCGACACTCAGCCGGCGGCCTTGCGCTGGGCGATGTAGGCCTGGATCTGCGCCTCCAGCACCGGCAGCGGCACCGAGCCCTGCTTGAGCACGGCATCGTGGAAGGACTTCACGTCGAAACGCTCGCCCAGTTCCTGCTCGGCCTGCGCGCGCAGGCGCACGATGGCGATCTCGCCCAGCTTGTAGCTCAACGCCTGGCCCGGCCAGGAGATGTAGCGGTCCACTTCGGTGGTCACTTCATGCTCGCTCAGCGCGGTGTGGTCGCGCAGGTAGGCGATGGCCTGTTCGCGGCTCCAGCCCTTGTGGTGCACGCCGGTATCGATCACCAGGCGCGCGGCGCGCCACATTTCGTAGGTCAGGCGGCCGAAATCCTCATACGGGGTTTCGTAGATGCCCATTTCCACGCCGAGCTTCTCGCAGTACAGGCCCCAGCCCTCGCCATAGGCGGAGATGTAGGCATTGCGGCGGAACTCGGGTTGCTGGCCCTGTTCGGCGGCCAGTGCGCCCTGCAACGCATGGCCTGGATCGGATTCGTGCAGGGTCAGCGCCGGCAGGTTGTACAGCGGGCGCGCCGGCAGGTTGTAGGTGTTGAGCCAGTAGGTGCCCATGCCGCCACGGCCGGCGGTCCAGAACGGGGCGATGTCCGGCGGCACCGGCACGATGGTGAAGCGTGCGCGCGGCAGCGTCATGTACTTGCCGATCACCCCGTCCACGCGCTTGGAGATCCATGCGGCACGGTGCAGCAGCTCGTCGGGGGTCTTGGCGTAGAACTGCGGGTCGGTGCGCAGGAAGGTGAGGAACTCGGCGAAGCTGCCCTTGAACTGCACCTGTTCGATGACGCCGTTCATTTCCTTCTGGATGCGGGCCACTTCCTTCAGGCCGATCTCGTGGATCTGCTGCGGGGTCAGGTCCAGCGTGGTGTACTGGTGGATCTGCTGCTTGTAGTACGCCTTCCCGCCCGGCATCGCTTCGGCAGCCAGGGTGGTGCGTGCCTGCGGCACGTATTCGTTGACGAAGAAGGTACGCAGCGTGGCGAACGCCGGCACCACGCTGGCACTGATGGCCTGGCGCGCCTGTGCCTGCAGCTGCGCCTGCTCGGCTGCGGGGATGCTGGCGGGCAGCTTCTTGAACGGCGCATACAGCGGTGAGGCGGTCGGGTCCTTGAGCTCGGACACGGTGGCAATGGAGACCTCGCGGCCATCCAGCACCGCACGCGGCACGCTGAAACCGCGCTTGAGCCCGGCGCGCATGTTCTCGGTCTGCTGGCCGAAGTAGCGCGGCACATCGTTGAGGCGCGCGATGTAGTTGCGGTAGTCCTTGGCGGTCTTCATCTCGCGGCGCGCCATGAAGGACAGGTTGGACCAGAAGGAGGAATCGGCGTTGAACGGCATTTCATAGCCGCCCAGGCGTACCTCGGCAGCCAGGTTGAACACCTGGTCGCGGTAGATGGCGTAGTTGATCTGGTTGTCGGCCGACAGCGCCTTGGGGTCGACCTTGTCGAGTTTGGCCAGCACCTCGTCCCATACCTTCAAGCGTGCCTGCTGGGCGGCAGCGCCCACGTCGGGCATGCGGGTGGCATTGGCCGGGCCATCGCCATCTTCGCTGGCTTCACCGCCGCCTTCCTGGCGCCACTTCCATTCGGTTTCGTAGATGCTGCGGAACTGCGCGTCCGCGGCGCTTTGGGCGGCCAGGCTGGCCGGGGCGGCAGCCGGGGCGGCCGGTGGCGCGGCCAGGGCAGCGCCCGCAGGCAGGGCCAGGGCGAGCAGCAACGCGGTAACAAGGGGCGATTTCACGATCAGCGGTTCCCGATGGACGGCAATCGTCGATCATGGCACCGGGGAAGGGGCGGCGCATGGATCAAAGGTCCTGCCACGCCCCATGACCTTCGGGCGCCGAGGTGTGTGAACGCATCGCCACGCGTGGGAACAGGACCGGGGACCGGCCGCCGAAGGCGCGTGGTAGCCACCGCCCGTTGGCGGTGGGCACACCCTCAATGCACCGCCTTGTCCCGCTTCCACCCGCGATGGTCGATATCCAGCTTCAGGCTGTACAGGGCGGTGAACGCCGGGAACAGGTTCTGCAGCACGCCCACCGAGTCCTGCTTGGCCGAAAACAGGAAGTAACTCAGGGTCATCAGGCTGCCCACCACGCTCATGTACCAGAACAAGCGCGGGATCACCGGCTTGCCCGCGCGCCGGGAGGCCACGAACTGCACCAGCCAACGGCCCCCGAACATCAGCGCGCCGGTGTAGCCGATCAGCTTCCAGCCGGTCACGTGCAGGCCGGTCCAGTAGAGCCAGGTCAACGGTTGGTCGAGCCAGTGCAGCTCCATCAGCGTTCTTCCACGGCGGTGCGCTTGCTGCGCGTGATCAGCCAGGCCACCCCGCGCAGGTCACCGATACCGACCAGCGCGCGCCCCAGGTTGGTGTATTTGGACACCCCGGCGGTGCGGTGCCGGTGGTTGACCGGCACGCTCAGGGTTTTCCAGCCGGCGCGCTGCATCAGCGCCGGCAGGTAGCGGTGCATGTGGTCGAAGTACGGCAGGTCCAGGAACGCTTCGCGCTCGAACAGCTTGATCCCGCAGCCGGTATCGGGGGTGTCATCGCGCAGCATGCGCGCGCGGATCGCATTGGCCCATGTGCTGGCCCAGCGCTTGCTGCCCGAGTCCTGGCGGTTGACCCGCCAGCCGGCGAACAGCTTGACCTGCGCTGCGGCCGTCGCGCGCGCGGCCATCAGTTTGGGGATATCGGCCGGGTCGTTCTGGCCGTCGCCGTCCAGGGTCGCGATCCACGGTGCACGGGCGTGTTTGACCCCGGTGCGCACCGCCGTGCTCTGCCCGCTCTGGCTGACATGGTGCAGTACGCGCAGTTCGGGGGTGTCGGTCTTGAGGCCCTGCAGTACGGCCAGGGTGTCATCACGCGAATGGTCGTCGATGTAGATGATCTCGAAGTCGATCTGCCCGCGCAGGGTTGCGGTGATCTCGTCGATCAGGGGTTTGACGTTGTCGCGTTCATTGAAGACCGGGACAACGACCGACAATTGGGGTTGGCTCATGGTCGGGCTCTGCGAATGGCCAGGGTCAAAAACGAGCGCGCATTTTCCGCCCCCGAGATTATCCGAAGATGAATTGGCAGATGTGTGTCAGGCGTGAGTGCCGAAATAGTCGCGGCACCAGGCCACCACCGGCGGCAGGCCCTGCTCGATCGGTGTGACCGGTTCATAGCCGAAGGCGTCATGGGCGCGGGTGGTGTCGGCCATGGTGCGGACCATGTCGCCCGGCTGCATCGGCTTGTAGACCTTGTGCGCCGGGCGGCCGGCGGCGGCCTCGATAATCCCGATGAAATGCTCCAGCTCGATCGGGGTGTGGTTGCCCAGGTTGAATACACGGTGCGGCACGTCCTCGCTGGACGGGTGCGCCAGCGCGCCGAGAATACCGGCCACCACGTCGGAAACATGTGTGAAGTCGCGCTGCATCCTGCCCTCGTTGAACACCTCGATCGGGCGCCCGGCCAGCACCGCGCGCGCAAACAGCAGCGGAGCCATATCCGGCCGGCCCCACGGCCCGTACACGGTGAAGAAGCGCAGACCGGTGGCATGCAGGCCGTACAACTGCGCATAGGTGTAGGCCATCAGCTCGTTGGCCGCCTTGGTGGCCGCGTACAGCGAGCGCGGCTTGTCGATGCGCTGGTCTTCGGAGAACGGCGGGGTGGCCGAGTCGCCGTAGACCGAGCTGCTGGAGGCATACACCAGGTGCGATACGCCGCGATGCCGGCACAGCTCGAGCATGTTGACGAAGCCGACCACGTTGCTGTCCACATAGGCGTACGGGTTGTCCAGCGAATAACGCACGCCGGCCTGTGCGGCCAGGTGGATCACCCGGGTGGGTGTGACCTCATCGAACAGCGCGGCCAGGCCATCGCGGTCGGTGAGGTCCAGCACGCGGATGTCCGCCTCCGGGCAGAGCGCGGCCACGCGGTCGCGCTTGATCTGCGGGTCGTAGTAGTCGTTGTAGTTGTCCAGCCCGACCACCGGCTCACCGGCGTGAAGCAGCGCGCGGACGGTGTTGGCCCCGATGAAGCCTGCAGCGCCGGTTACAAGGGTGGTCATGGCGGTAGTCCTGGTGATCTCAGGCAACAGGATATCGCCGTTGCGTGGCGCTCAAAACAACCCGAAGCGTTTCTTGGCGACGTTGACCCGGCCCGGTTCAATGATGTCGCTGACGCCCTTGGCATCGAAGCGGTCCAGCAGCGCGTCGCTGCCCTTCTTCAGTTTCAGCGCCATCTCTTCCGGGTACAGCGGCACGATGGACATGAACACGATGGTTTTCCGGTCGTCGATGACCAGGTGGCCGAAGCCCTCCGGGGCATTTACCGGGGGCAGCACGATCGCACCGTCGAAGCCGACGCCGGGGGCGTAGGGCTGGGGCGGGTCGAAATTGGGAATCGTGTGGCCAAAGCCCAGCCACGTATCGAGCTTGTGCGGCAGCCGCGCCAACTGCTTGAGCAGGCGGATCGGCCAGTAATGGGCTTCGTTGTCGAAGTCGTCGTGCTGGATCGGCCAGTCCGCCGGCAGGGTCACCATCAACTCCATGTACGGCGGCGCCTCGACATCGTCGGCCAGGGTCATCGGCAGGTCGCTCATGCCCGAGGTCACCAACCGCAGGTGCGGGAAATCCTCGGTGGCCGGCACCACGTGCACGTCGATGTGCACGGCGTCGGAGACGATCTCGTGGAAGACCCGCGAGATCGGCCCGAGGTGCTGCTCGATATGCGCGCTGATCTGCTCGATGCATTCCTCCCCGGCCGGCGCGGCGAAGTCTTTCGGGCGGCCGTGCATCAGCATCTGGCTGCCGCCGGGGCTCATATCGTCATGGTTGTCGCGCATGTACTGCTCCTTGTAGGTCGCCAGCGACCGCAGAGGCCCCCTCACCACAGGGTGAGCGGCGCATCCTTGGCCAGCGTGGCCTTGCGTTCCTTGCTGAAATCCCACCACGGGCGCGGTGCTTCGCCCTGCATGAAGCGCACGATCGACAGGAACACGTCGATCACGCACGGGTCATGCATCACCCCGGTGCGCAGGCACAGCTGCGCGTACATGTCATAGGCGTCGCGGCCACGCACGTGCGCGGGAACGCGGATGCCGATCAGACGCAGATCTTTCTCACAGGCCGGCCCGACATTCGGCAGGTCGGTCAGACGCAACAGATGGTTGCGGTCGACCTTGGTGGGGTTCATTGCAGGGGGATGATCCTCTTGCGCAGGCGGGGGACTCAGCCCTTCTGTGCGCGGAGTCGGTCGAGCACGCCATCCAGCGTGTCCAGGTCGGTGTAATGGATGATCAGCTTGCCCTTGCCGCCACGGCCATGATTGATGGCCACGCGTGCGCCCAGCGACTCGGACAGTTCGGTTTCCAGCGAGGCGATATCGGCCTGGGGGGCACTGGCCGCCGGCTTCTTGCGCAGCGAACCGGGCACCTTGCCGGCAGCGAACTGCTGCGCGCGGTGTTCCACTTCGCGTACCGACCAGCCCTGGTCGGCCGCTTCCTGGGCCAGCTTGCTGGCCAGTTCCGGCGCCAGGGTGAGCAGCGCACGCGCATGGCCCATTTCCAGCCGGCGGGTTTCCAGCAGCAGGCGGATCGCGATCGGCAGCTCCAGCAGGCGCAGCAGGTTGGATACCGCCGCACGCGAGCGGCCCACGGCCTGTGCGGCTTCGGCGTGGGTCAGCGCGAATTCGCTGATCAGGCGCTGCAGCGCTTCGGCTTCTTCCAGCGGATTGAGGTCTTCACGCTGGATGTTCTCGATCAGCGCCATCGCGATGACGGTGCGGTCTTCCAGCTCGCGCACCACCACCGGCACTTCGTCCAGGCCGGCCAGCTGCGAGGCGCGCCAGCGGCGTTCACCGGCGACGATCTCGAAACTGTCCGGGCCGAGCTGACGCACCAGGATCGGCTGGATCACGCCCTGCGCCTTGATGGATTCGGCCAGCTCGGCGAGCTTGGTTTCGTCCATGTCGCGGCGCGGCTGGTACTTGCCCGGCTGCAGCTGGCCGACCGGCAGCTTGCGCAGCACCTCACCCGGCATGGGCTCGATCACGGCCGCAGCCTGCACCTGGGTCACCGCGCCCTTGGGCCCCAACAGCGCGTCGAGGCCACGGCCGAGGCCGCGTTTCTTGCCGAGGGCGGGCTTGGTGCTCATCAGACAGTCTCCAGGGCTTTATCGGCCGTGTTGCGTTGTTGGTGGCGGCGGATGATCTCACCGGCCAGGCCGAGGTAGGCCACGCCGCCCCGCGAGGCGCGGTCGTAACCGACGATGCTCTGCCCGTGGCTGGGCGCTTCGGCCAGGCGCACGTTGCGCGGCACGATGGTGCGGAACACGCGGTCGCCGAAATGCTCGGTGAGCTCGGCCGACACCGCGTTGGCCAGGTTGTTGCGCACATCGAACATGGTGCGCAGCACGCCCTCGATCTCCAGGTGGGGATTGAGGTTGGCACGCAGCGCTTCGATGGTTTCCACCAGCGCGCTCAGGCCTTCCAGCGCGTAGTACTCGCACTGCATCGGCACGATCACCGAATCGGCGGCGGCCAGGGCGTTCAGGGTCAGCAGCGACAGCGCCGGCGGGCAGTCGATCAGGATGAAATCGTATTCGTCGCGGACCGGGGCCAGCGCGCGCTTGAGGCGCTGCTCGCGTTCGCCCTGGTCCATCAGCTGGATCTCGGCGGCGGTCAGGTCGATGTTGCCCGGCAGCAGGTCGAAGCCTTCCGGGGTGGTGACGCGGACTTCGGCAGCGGTGGCTTCGCCGAGCAGCAGATCGCAGGTGGAGGCAGCGACTTCACGCTTGTCCACGCCACTGCCCATGGTCGCATTGCCTTGGGAATCAAGGTCGACCAGGAGCACGCGCTTGGGTGCAGCAGCCAGGGAGGCGGCCAGATTGACAGCGGTCGTGGTCTTGCCGACGCCACCTTTCTGGTTGGCGATGGCGATGATGCGGGCCATGCGGGTGAGCCTCATCGGCAGGGAGTGGGACTGGTCATTATGCGTATATGGGGCGTGTCATGCACTGTGAGATACGCGCCGATGGGCGGCCGCGACCTGCGATGGCCCCTGGCAATGCGCCCGGTGGACACCGCAGCGGCAGCTGTGACGGGCGCTGCGGCCCCCATCAAGGTGCGCGGGCGGCGAGCGGCCAACGCGCATGTCCGGGCGGTCAAGGACCGGCCACCACCACCAGATGGCGCTCGCCGGTCAGGCCGGGCACGTGCAGCGGCAGGACCTGTTCCACCTGCCAACCGACCGGCAGCTGGGCGATTTCGTCGTGCGGGTACATGCCTTTCATCGCCAGCAGGCGGCCGCCGGGGCGCAGCAGGTGGCCGCCGACGGCGATGATGCCGGCCAGGGTGTCCATGGCGCGCGCGGTGAGGTGGTCATAAGCGCCGGGTTCGGCCAGCGCTTCGGCACGCGACTCGGCCACGCGGGCATTGCCCAGGCCCAGCTGGCGCACCGCTTCGCGCATGAAGCGGGCCTTCTTGCCGTTGCTTTCCACCAGGGTCACCTGCAGCTGCGGGCGGGCGATGGCCAGCGGGATGCCCGGCAGGCCGGGGCCGGTGCCGAGGTCGGCCAGGGTGCCGCGCTCCAGGTAGGGCTGCATGGCCAGCGAGTCGAGCAGATGGCGGGTGACCATCTCCAGCGGGTCGCGGATGGCGGTGAGGTTGTAAGTGCGGTTCCAGCGGTCGAGCAGGGTGAGGTAGGTCAGCAGTGGCGGCGCCAGGGCGGCGTCCAGGTCCATCGCGGCCAGGCCACGCTCAAGCGCTTGGGCCACGCCGGCCGGGAGTTTGTGTTCGGTCATGGGGCGATTATCGCAGGTCGACGCTGACGGCGACGCGTCATTTCCCTGGACACGGCTGGCCGGGGTGGAGGGTCGGCGCCCGATGGTAGCGCCGAGCCATGCTCGGCTGGCCGCCCACAGCGCGGCAATCGTCAGCGCCCGATGGTAGCGCCGAGCCATGCTCGGCTGGCCGCGCGCAGCGCGGCAATCGTCGGCGCCCTAGGGAGGCCATCGCCGGCAACGCACCTTCGCTCAGACCGCGTGCCAGGCCAATGCGGCGCGGAAATCGGCGGCGGCCTGCCATTCGTGCAGGTGCCAGCGGGCGGCGTCGCCCAGCTCGGGGTCGCACCAGGCCAGGTGCAGGTTGCCCTCGGCGTCCGGGGCCAACTGCAGGCGGTGCAGGCCGAAGGAGATGCCCTGCCCCTGCGCCTTGAGGATGGCTTCCTTGGCGCACCACACCCGGAAGAACCACGGCGTGCGGGCGGCTTCGTCCAGCCCCAGCAGCCAGGCGATCTCGGCCGGGTGGAAGAAGCGTTCGATGATTTCGGCCATGCGCGGCCGCGGACGCAGGGGTTCCAGGTCGACCCCCAGGCGGACGCGCTCGGCCATCGCCACCAGCAGCAGGCCGTGGCTGTGGCTCCAGCCGGTGCCGATATGCGCCAGCGGGCCGTGCAGTGCCGGGCGGCCACGCGCGTCGCGCTGCAGCGGCAGGGTGTCCGGCGTGCCGCCGAGCTGGTCGGCCAGCAGCACCCGCGCCTGCGGTTCGCCACGGGTGCCGTTGACGTGGGGCAGGCACCAGACCGTGACCGGGCCGAAGCGCCACGGGCCGCCCAAGGGCGCAGACAGGGTCACGCCTGCACCCGGCAAGGGCGACTGCACGGTGATTTCACGGCGGGTACCGTCAACTGGCCCGGTCGTTCACGCAAACCGGGAGTCAACGCTATGGGCATCATCATCTGGCTGATCGTCGGCGGCATCGTGGGCTGGCTTGCCAGCATCATCATGAAGCGCGACGCGCAACAAGGCATCATCCTCAACATCGTGGTCGGGATCGTCGGCGCGTTGCTGGCCGGCTGGCTGTTCGGCGGTGGCATCAACGAAGCGATCACGATCCGTACGTTCCTGTTCTCGTTGATCGGCGCGGTGATCCTGCTGGCGATCGTGAATCTGTTTACGCGCAAGAGCGTCCGGTAATCACCGACGCGTTGGCTGGGATGCGTCGGCCGATGCGCTGAGGGTTCAACAAGGCCCGGCATTGCCGGGCCTTGTTGTGTCGGTGCTCAGGCGCTCAGGCGCCCAACTGCACCCACGCCGGCGCGTGGTCGCTGGGGCGGTCCCAGGTCCGCGGCTCGCGGTCGATGCCCGAGGCGATCGCGCGCGCCTTGAGCGCATCCGACACCAGCGTCAGGTCGATGCGCAGGCCCAGATTGCGGCGGAAGCCGGCTGCGCGGTAATCCCACCAGCTGAACACGCCTTCTTCGGCGCTGTGCAGGCGGAAGGCATCGTGCAGGCCCAACTGCAGCAGCTTGTTGAGCGCGTCGCGTTCGGCGGTGGAGGTGAGGATGTGGTTCTCGTTCCAGACCAGCGGATCGTTCACATCGCGCGCGTCGGGGGCGATGTTGAAGTCGCCCATCACCACCAGTTCGGGGTACCTCTGGATCTCGGCGGCCACCCAGGCGTGCACGGCTTCCAGCCAGCGCAGCTTGTAGGCGTACTTGTCGGTGCCGATGTCCTGGCCGTTGACCACGTACAGGTTGATGATGCGCACGCCGCCCACGGTGCCGGCGATGGCGCGCTTCTGCTCATCCTCGAAACCGGGGATGCCGATCTGCACGTCCTGCGCCGGTTCGCGCGACAGCAGTGCCACGCCGTTGTAGGTCTTCTGGCCGGCAAACACGCTGCGGTAACCCAGCCCGGCCAGCACCGCATCGGGGAACTTGTGGTCCTCCATCTTGGTTTCCTGGATGCCCACGACATCCGGCGCGAACGCCTGCAGCCATTGTTCCAGGTGCGGCAGGCGCACGTTGAGCGAGTTGACGTTCCAGGAGGCGATTTTCATGGGGGGCATTCTACCGGACCGCTCCACCGGTAGCGTCGGGGGCTGCCCGGCCAGCCAGCCCAGGCGCGTGGTGGCTTGACGTGTGGCCAGGCAGAGCCCGGCGCTACGCGGCGCAGGTCAGCGCACCAGCGCCTTCAACATTCCTGCAATCTTCGAATACGGTGGCTTGAGCAGGTCGCTGGCGGCCCACCGCGACTGCCACAGGATCGGCAGCTGTTTGCTCAGGCCATCAAAGCCCGCACGCCCGTGGTAGGCGCCCATGCCACTGGGCCCCACCCCGCCGAACGGCAGGTCGTTGATGGCGAAATGCAGCAGGGTGTCGTTGACGGTGACGCCGCCAGCCACGACCTGGCCGAGCACGCGCTCCACCGTGGCGTTGTGCTGGCTGAACACATACAGCGCCAGCGGCCGGTCACGGCGCTGCACCTCGGCCAGCGCCGCGTCCAGGTCCGGGTAGGCGCACACCGGCAGGATCGGGCCGAAGATCTCTTCCTGCATCAGGTCCAGGTCGGCCGGCGGGTCGAGCACGATGGTCGGCACGATCAGGCGTTCGCGCGCGGCACGTTCGGGATCCACGGTGGCCAATTCGATCACCGGCACCCCGCGCGCGCGCGCCTGGTCCAGATAGCCGCGCAGGCGCTGGTACTGACCGTCGTGGATGATCCGGGTGTAATCGGACGCATCGCTGAAATCGCCGTAGCGCGCGCGCACCTGGGTCTGCAGTTGCTGCACCAGCTCGCGCTGGCGCGTGCCGTCGATCAGCACGTAATCCGGGGCGATGCAGGTCTGCCCGGCGTTGAACCACTTGCCCGTGGCCAGGCGTGCGGCCGCCTTGTCCAGCGGGTAGTCGCTGCACACGATGGCCGGCGATTTGCCGCCCAGTTCGAGGGTCAGCGGAGTGAGGTGCTGCGCGGCGGCGGCCATCACCTTGCGGCCAACGGCGGTGGAGCCGGTGAACACCAGGTGGTCCAGCGGTGAGCCCGCCAGCGCGCTGGCCAACGCACCCTCGCCCTGCACCACCGCCACGCGGTCGGCGGGGAACACCTCAGCCAGCAGCGTCTGCAGGAACGCGCTGGTGTGCGGGGTTTGTTCGGAGGGCTTGAGGATGACGTGGTTGCCCGCGGCAATCGCGGTGGCCAGTGGAATGAGCGCCAGGTTGACCGGGTAGTTCCACGGCGAGATCACGCCCACCACACCCAGCGGCACCGCGCGGGTCTGCGCCCGTGCCGGCCAGAACCGCCAGCCCACGCTGACCCGGCGCGGGCGTGCCCAACGGCGCAGGTGCTTGCGCAGGTGGTCGATTTCGCCCAGCACGGTCATGCCGTCGGCGATCAGGGATTCGTGGGTGGAACGGTGGCCGAAGTCGGCCGAGATGGCCTCGGCCATCTGCGGCAGCTGCGCCTTCAATGCGGCGCGCAGCCGCTGCAGGTCGTCGCGGCGCTGGTCCAGCGACGGGCGGTTGGCCTGCCAGGCGGTGCGCAGGGTGTGCAGGATCGCCGGCAGCGCGGCGGGATCGGTGTGGGCATCGCTCATGGGCCGACTATAGCTGCAGGCCGCGTGAGCGCGTGTCACCGGTACCCGGGAAGCAAAAAGGGCCGCGATCTGCATCGCGGCCCCTTGGTCATACCGAGTGGATCACCGTTACTTGGTGATATCCACCCCGCGGGTTTCCTTCAGGAACAAACCGCCCACCACCACCGTCATCAACGCAATGATGATCGGGTACCACAAGCCGTAGTACAGATTGCCGGTACCGGCCACCAGTGCGAACGAAATCGCCGGCAGGAAGCCACCAAACCAGCCATTGCCGATGTGGTACGGCAGCGACATCGAGGTGTAGCGGATGCGGGTCGGGAACAGTTCGACCAGGTAGGCGGCGATCGGGCCGTACACCATGGTCACGTACAGCACCAGGATCCACAGCATGAAGATCGTGCCGGGGATGTTGATGCGCGCGTTGTCGGCCTTGGCCGGGTACCCGGCGGTGTTCAATGCGCCCTTCAGTTCGGCACCGAACGCATCACTCTTGGCCTTGCCCTCTTCCTTGCTCAGGCCAGCGGCCTCGTAGGAAGTGACGCTGGCGCTGCCGACGTTGACGACCGCCAACGAACCGGCGGCGGCCGGCTTCACGTCATACGGCACGCCCGCCTTGGTCAGCGCGGCAGTGGCCACGTCGCAGGAGCTGGTGAACTTGCGCAGGCCAACCGGATCGAACTGGAACGAACAGGTGTTCGGATCGGCAACCACCAGCGCCGGCGAGTTGGTGCGGGCTTCTTCGATGGCCGGGTTGGCGAAGTGGGTCAGGCCCTTGAACACCGGGATGTAGGTGATGGCGGCCAACAGGCAGCCGGCCAGGATGATGCCCTTGCGGCCGATGCGATCGGACAGCCAGCCGAAGAAGATGAAGAACGGCGTGCCCAGCGCAAGGGCCGCGGCGATCAGCAGGTAAGACGTGGTGGCTTCCACCTTGAGCATGCTGCTCAGGAAGAACAGCGCGTAGAACTGGCCGCCGTACCACACCACGGCCTGGCCGGCCGCCGCACCCAGCAGCACCAGCAGCATCAGCTTGAGGTTGCCGCCCTTGAGGCTGTCACGGAACGGGGTCTTGGAGCCCTTGCCTTCGGCCTTCATCTGCTGGAACAGCGGCGATTCGCTCAACTGCAGGCGGATCCACACCGAGATGCCCAGCAGCACGATGGAGACCAGGAACGGAATGCGCCAGCCCCAGTCTTCAAACGCCTCGTTGCCCAGGAAGTAGCGGCAGGCCAGGATGATCAGCAGCGACATGAACAGGCCCAGCGTGGCGGTGCACTGGATGAAGCTGGTGTACAGGCCACGCTTGTCGGCCGGTGCATGTTCGGCCACGTAGGTGGCCGCGCCACCGTACTCGCCGCCCATCGCCAGGCCCTGGGCCAGGCGCAGCACGATCAGGATCACCGGTGCGGCAAAGCCGATCGAGGCGTAGTTGGGCAGCACGCCGACCAGGAAGGTCGAGATGCCCATGATCAGGATCGTGACCAGGAAGGTGTACTTGCGGCCGATGCGGTCGCCGAGGCTGCCGAAGAACGCCGCGCCGAACGGGCGCACGAAGAAGCCGGCCGCGAAGGCCAGCAGGGCGAAGATCATGCCCGTGGTTTCGTTGACGCCGCTGAAGAACTGCTTGGCGATGATCGCGGCCAGCGAGCCGTACAGGAAGAAGTCATACCACTCGAAGACGGTCCCCAGGCTGGACGCGAAGATGACCTTCTTGTGTCCCTGGGTAAGTTGGGCTTTTGCAGGTGCAGGTGTGGCGGACATGGGACGTTTCCCCTCGGTAGTGCCGACCGTTGGTCGGCAATCGCAGTGTTCGGCGGGTGGTTTCTAATTCTGTAGGTGCCGACCGTTGGTCGGCACTCATCTAAAAACTATATTTCGTGGTGAACTGCAGGCGGCTGATGTCGCCCTTGCGGCCATCCTCGATTTCGCGCACGCCGTACATCAGTTCGGCGCCGACATCGACCTTGGGCATCGGCGTGTAGAACACATTGCCGCGGATGCTCTGCACGCTCTTGGTAACCAGCGGGCCGAGGCTGCCATCGTTGTCGTAATCGCTGCGCGCGTAGATCAGGTTGGTACGCAGTTTCGGGGTGAAGGCATGCCGCCAGCCGACGTAGCCGGCCAGCACGCCGGTCGGGTTGAGCTCGTCGCGGGCGATGTCGTAGGCGGTATCGGCGGTCACGCCAAGGCCCACGTAGCGGGCAATGCCCTCACCGCCACTGACCTGGTAATGCAGGGTGTCGCTGCTGCCCATGACCCACTTGCCGCCCAGGGTCAGGCCGCCGCCGATCTTGTCGGCCTTGGCACCGGTGGCCTGGTTGTCGATCTGCAGCTGGCGTACCACGCCGCCCACGCCGAAGGTGCCCCAATCGCCCTTCCAGCCGTAACGCAGGGTCAGATCGGGCAGCGCGCCGCGATCGGAGTTGCTGGCCACGTTGGTCCACGCCCCGGTGATCGGATTGCGGGTGCCGGTGAGCACGGTGGTTTCCGGGTTCTCCAGCGCCACGCTGAAGCCGCCCTGGGTGTAACGGATCTGCGCCTGGCGCACGAACAGCACGCCGTCGGTGGGACCGACGAAATCGGCCGCTTCCGGCAGCGAGGCCGCGTCCATGAAGTTGGACCAGGTCTGGCCGGCCAGCCAGTTGTTCCAATACATGTAGGCGTGGCGCAGGGTCACGCCGTAGGTGTTGGTGGCAGTCTGGTTGCCCAGCGAATTGCCGAAGAAATCCATCTCGAAGAACGCACCGGCCTTGTTGCCGCCGTCACTGATGTTGTCGATGCCCAGGTTGAAGCGCGAGAACTTGGCGTGGGCGTTGTAATCCACGTCCGAGCGCTTGCCGCTGCCGCCAGCACCGGCCACCGGGGTCTGCCCCGGCAGGTACAGCGCGCGGCCGGTGGCATCGTCGGCCAACTGGCCATCGCCGGTCTGGGTGGCCAGGAAATCGGCCTTGATGAAGCCGCCGATCTTGACCGTGGTGCCCGGCGCGGCGCCCGGGGTGATGGTGGTGACCTGGATAGGCTGCTTGCCTGCCGGTACCTGGGCGGACAGCGGCTGCTGTGCCTGCACGGTCTTCACCGCGCTGACATCGGTCTGGGCCTGGCTGATCTGGGTCTGTTGCTGCTGGCTGGTGTTGACCAGCATCTGTACCTGACGCTCCAGCTCGGCGATGCGTGCTTCCAGCGCCTTCTCTTTGGCAGTGTCGGCGAACGCCATGCCTGGCGCGATCAACGCAACGAACAGGGCGGCCGCCAACGGCCGGCGTGTCGTCTTCAATAAACGGTGGCTCATGTTGCCCTCTCTCCCGGGTGGCAAGTCGAACGCCGCGCTGGGCACGGTCGAGCCGACAGTGGGGCCGCGCCGTCCAAAGCGGCTATTGGCCATTAGTCGTACTCGCCCATCGGGCGAGCACGACCCGGACGCCAACGGCGGACGGCAGGTGCCGCAGGCACCTGGGCAGGTACCGCCCGTTGGTCGGTACGCTCTCGGTCACAGACAACGCAACACCCTCCCACCAAAGGCCCAAACGGACCGGCACCCACCGACCGCCGATCGCGGTCCCACACCGCACGCCCCACCCTCACGCGTCCCTTGCGCTCACCCGGCGTTCGACCAAGGTCTAAGCAGCCCAACAGCGCGAAGGAGGGTGGATGCGGCAAACTGAGGGGGAGAGACCGCACCTTATGCTGCGGTCGCACAACCCAAATCCAGTTGCCAGTGAGGGTGTCATGGCTGATCTTTACCCCGTCAAGGCGGATTTTTCCGCCAAGGCGCGCATTGACAAGAACAAGTACGAAACGCTTTACCGCGAATCGATCGAGCACCCGGATGCTTTCTGGGGCAAGGCTGCGCAGCGCCTGCAATGGTTCAAGAAGCCGACCACGATCAAGAACGTCAGCTACGACCTCGACGATTTCCGCATCAAGTGGTTCGAAGACGGCGAGCTCAACGCCAGCGTCAACTGCCTGGACCGCCAGCTCGAGCAGCGCGGCGACAAGGTCGCCTTGCTGTTCGAACCGGACAGCCCGGATGCCGCGGCGCAGGGTGTCACCTACCGCGAGCTGTACGAGCGCGTGTGCCGGCTCGGCAATGCGCTGCGCAACCTGGGCGTGCAGAAGGGTGACCGGGTCACCATCTACCTGCCGATGATCGTCGATGCGGCCGTGGCCATGCTGGCCTGCGCGCGCATCGGTGCCGTGCACTCGGTAGTGTTCGGTGGTTTCGCGCCGAATTCGATCGCCGACCGGGTAATCGACTGCGCCAGCAAACTCATCATCACCGCCGATGAAGGGCTGCGCGGCGGCCGCCGGATCCCGCTCAAGGCCAACGTCGACGCCGCGCTCAAGCTGCCGGGCACCACCACCGTGGAAACGGTGCTGGTGGTCCGCCACACCGGCGGCGCGGTGGACATGCAGGCCCCGCGCGACCGCTGGTTCCACGACGTGGTGGATGCGCAGCCGGCACAGTGCGAGCCGGAGCGGATGAACGCCGAAGACCCGCTGTTCATCCTGTATACCTCCGGCTCCACCGGCAAGCCCAAGGGCGTGCTGCACACCACCGGTGGCTACCTGCTGTACGCCGCCTACACCCATGAAGCGGTGTTCGACCTGCGCGAGGACGACATCTACTGGTGCACCGCCGACGTCGGCTGGGTCACCGGCCACAGCTACATCGTCTACGGCCCGCTGGCCAACGGCGCCACCTCGTTGATGTTTGAAGGCGTGCCGAACTTCCCCAACACCTCGCGCTTCTGGGACGTAATCGACAAGCACCAGGTGAGCATCTTCTACACCGCGCCCACCGCCATCCGCGCGTTGATGCGCGAAGGCGACGCGCCGGTCACGCGCACTTCGCGCGCCTCGCTGCGCCTGCTGGGCAGCGTGGGCGAGCCGATCAATCCCGAAGCATGGCGCTGGTACTACGAAGTGGTCGGCGACAGCCGCTGCCCGATCGTGGACACCTGGTGGCAGACCGAAACCGGCGGCATCCTGATTTCGCCGCTGCCCGGCGCGGTCGACCTCAAGCCCGGCTCGGCCACCCTGCCCTTCTTCGGCGTGCAGCCGGCGCTGGTCAACGCCGATGGCGAGATCAAGGACGGCGCCACCGAAGGCAACCTGATCATCCGTGACTCGTGGCCTGGCCAGATGCGCAGCGTCTACGGCGACCACCAGCGCTTCATCGACACCTATTTCCGTACCTATCCGGGCAGCTACTTCACCGGTGATGGCTGCCGCCGCGACGAAGACGGCTACTACTGGATCACCGGCCGCGTGGACGATGTGATCAACGTGTCCGGCCACCGCATCGGCACCGCCGAAGTGGAAAGCGCGCTGGTATCGCACCCGAAGGTGGCTGAAGCGGCCGTGGTCGGCTTCCCGCATGACATCAAGGGCCAGGGCATCTATGCCTACGTCACCCTGATCGCCGACCAGACGCCCAGCGACGAACTGCACAAGGAGTTGATCGCCTGGGTGCGCAAGGAGATCGGACCGATCGCCGCGCCCGACCACCTGCAGTGGGCACCGGGCCTGCCCAAGACGCGTTCGGGCAAGATCATGCGCCGTATCCTGCGCAAGATCGCCGAGAACGCGCCGGACCAGCTGGGTGACACCTCGACCCTGGCCGATCCGTCGGTGGTGGCCTCGTTGGTGGAAGAACGCAAGGTTAAATAAAGCCCGCCAAGACCGGCGCAGGATGGGAACCGTGGTGACCGGCGTGGAGGGGCGCTGGTCACCCCTGGACTGTAATCCTGCACATGGTCACGGTGCCTGTCGGCTCCATCTGATTAGCTATCCCCCATGACAACCCTCCTGATTGCCGATGACCACCCGCTGTTCCGCGAAGCCCTTCGCGGCGCCGTGCAACGCGTCATTCCCGGCGTGCAGCTGTTCGAGGCCGACAGCGTGGAAGCGCTGTACCAGCTGGCCGACCAGCACACCGACGCCGACCTGGTCCTGATGGACCTCAACATGCCCGGCGCCCAGGGCTTCAATGCGCTGGTGCACATGCGGGCGCTGCACCCCCAGCTGCCGGTGGTGGTGGTGTCGGCCCGCGAAGAACCCACGGTGATGCGGCGTGCGCTCGACCACGGCGCCTTCGGGTTCATTCCCAAGTCCGCCGATTCGGACACCATCGGCCACGCGCTGGGCACCATCCTGGATGGCGAAACCTGGGCCCCGCCAGAGGCGCACAACGTGCCGCCCACCGGGCGCGAAGAACGCGAGATCGGCCAACGCCTGCGCGAACTCACCCCGCAGCAGTTCCGCGTGCTGCAGATGCTCGGCGCCGGCCGGCTCAACAAGCAGATCGCCTACGACCTCAACGTTTCCGAAGCCACGATCAAGGCCCACGTCACCGCGATCCTGCGCAAGCTGGGGGTGACCAACCGCACCCAAGCGGTGCTGATGGCCGGCAAGTTGGCCATCGACGACGAACAGATCGTGTTGCCGCCGGAAGAAGATTGAGAGGGCGCTTTGGCAGCGGGCGGCGGCCCGGTGTTGAGGCCGCACGTTCGTTGGGCCACCGGCCAATCGCCGGCGCCGGGGTCGCGCCCTGGCGCACGGGAGCAGCCACGGACAGTCGGCTCTACCCGCTCCGGCGGTCCTGCCGCGTTATAGCCACAGCTATGAATGCCAGCGTTACCTGCGCAATTGGCCGTAATTGCTCGATGTCGCGCACCCGGTGATAAGCTTCGCGTCCCCTTGGGGAGTAGCCTGATTCCTGCTGCAGGAATCGCCCGCATCAACATGCTCGGCCAGTGCGCCGTGGTGCGGGTAGCCATCTTGGTTGGCGAGACCAGCGGTCCGCGTGCGCAACGACAGGTTGGGCGCGTCCGCGGTCCGTTGCTCGCCCTCGCCCGACCTGCCGTGTACCCCAATGTCCCCCATCTCGATCCTGCTGATCGGCTTTGCCATGTCCACCGATGCCTTCGCTGCGGCGATCGGCAAGGGCGCGGCCATGCGCAAGCCCCGCTTTCCCGATGCCCTGCGCGCCGGCCTCATCTTCGGCGTCATCGAAGCCATCACCCCGGTGATCGGCTGGCTGCTCGGGCGCGCCGCCCTGCAGTACGTGGAAGCCTTCGACCACTGGATCGCCTTCGGCCTGCTGGGCGCGCTTGGCGTGCACATGATCATCAACGGCATCCGCCCGGGTGATGCGGCAGACGACGAAGACACCAGCAAACACCACGGCTTCTGGCGCCTGGCCGTCACCGGCTTTGCCACCAGCATCGACGCGATGGCCGTAGGCATCGGCCTGGCCTTCATCGACGTCAACATCGGTGTCATGGCCCTGGTCATCGGCCTGTGCACGCTCACGATGGTCACCGCCGGCATCATGCTGGGCCGCGTGCTGGGCAATATGGTCGGCAAGCGCGCGGAGATCGTCGGCGGCGTGATCCTGATCATCATCGGCGCCACCATCCTGTACGAGCACATGACCGGCGCAATGGGCGGATAACGGCCTGTACCGCGCGGCTACAGATCGCCGCGCGGTGCGTGGAAGGCAGCCAGGAACGCGCGCAGCGACGCCGGCTTGATCGGCTTGGTCAACAAGCGGTAGCCGCGCTCGCGCGCCATGCGCTTCAACTCATCGCGCCCATCGGCGGTCAGCAGGGCCCCGGGGATCGCACGCCCGGCCTTGTCGCGCAGCGCGATCAGCGTGTCCAATCCATCCAGACGATCATGCAGGTGGTAATCCACCAGCATCACATCCGGATGCATCTCCACTCTTTCCAATGCCTGGTCCACGGTACTGGCGGTGATGACCTCCACCTGCCAGCGCCCCAGCAACGCGCGCATGCCATCCAGAATCTCCTGGTCGTTGTCCACGCACAGCACGCGCATTCCGGCCAGTGAATCGGTCCGCGTCTGCGTTGGTGTGGGCGAGGCCAGCACCGAGGCCGGCAAGGCGGGCGCATCCACCCGTGGCAGCATGATCGAGAACATGCTGCCGCTACCGACCCGGCTCCGTGCGTTGAGCCGGTGGTCCAGCAGCCGCGAAATGCGCTGGCAGATCGACAACCCCAACCCCAGCCCCTGTTCGCCCCAGTCGAAGGGCTGCTGGTAGCGGTGGAACTCATCGAAGATCTGTTGCATATGGTGCTCGGGAATACCCGGCCCGGTATCCCACACCTGCAGTTCCACCTCGTCCCCGCGGTGGCGTACCGCCAGCACGATGCGGCCCTGGCGCGTGTAGCGCAGCGCGTTGGCCAGGAAGTTCTGCAGCACCCGGCGCAGCAGCCGGCGGTCGCTGCGCACCCAGGCCGGGCGTGCCGACAGGTCCATGCGCAGGCCGCGCCCTGCCGCTACCGGCGAATACTGCGCAGCCAGTTCGCGCATCAGCAGGCTCACGTCGAAATCGCCGATCACCGGATGCAGGCCACCGGCATCCAGCCGCGATACGTCCAGCAACCCGTCCAGCAGCTCTTCGGCGGCACGCAGCGAAGCGTCCACGCGTTCGGCCAGATGGCGCTGTTCTTCGTTGTTGTGGTGGCTCTCGCGCAGCGCCGAGGCAAACAGGCGTGCCGCGTTCAGCGGCTGCAGCACGTCATGGCTGATGGCGGCCAGGAAGCGGGTTTTGGACTGCTGCGCCACTTCGGCCTCGTGCGAGCGCTCGGCCACGCGCTGTTCCAGGGTTTCGTTGGCTTCCAGCAGCGCTTTTTCGGCGTGCTTGTAATCGGTGATGTCGTTGTAGCTGGTCACGTAACCGCCGCCGGGCAGCGCCTGGCCGCGCATTTCGATCACCTTGCCATCGCTGCGGGTGCGCTCGAAGATATGCGGCGAACCGGCCCGCATGTAGCCGATGCGACGGTTGATCTGCACGTCGATGTCGCCCTCGCCCAGCTCACCACGCTCGGCGTTGTAGCGGATCAGGTCGGCCACCGGGCGGCCCACGTACAGCATGCCGTCGGGGTAACCGAACATCTGCTGATAGCGGCGGTTCCACGCGGTCAGGCGCATGTCCGGGTCGACCACGCTGACCCCGGCGCTGATGTTTTCCAGCGTGGTGGACAGGATCTCCCGGTTGAAGCGCAGCTCCTGGCCGGCCTCGTCCAGCACCGCCACCACTTCGCCCAGGTCCATGCCCGAGCCGCGCAGCAGGCTGGTCAGCAGCAGCCGCGCCGATGCCGCGCCGATCGAGGCCGCCAGCAGGCGCTCGGTGAACTGCACCCAGGCGCGGTCGGCCGGGGCCGAGGCCTGCAGTTCACGGCCCATCGACTGGGCCTGTTCGAAGAACGAACGCCGCGCATGGCGGTCGCCCACCACGCGCGAGGCAAGCGCCAGCAGGTCTTCCACGTGCACATGGCCCGGCCACGCGCCCGCTACCGACGGCCGCTGCGCATACGGGTCCAGGAATGGCGCCGCGCGCAGGCGCTCGTCCACGCCCGGGCGCCAGCGCACCGATACCAGCAGCATCGCTGCGGCGTTGACCAGCAGCGACCAGAACGTACCGTGGGTCAGCGGGTCCCACCCGCTCATGCCGAACAGGCGCTGCGGTTGCAGCCACGCAATCCCGAACGGGCCCTGCACCAGCCACGCCGCGTCCATCCAGCCGGCATGGGTCAGTGCCGGCAACAGCAACGTATACACCCAGGTGGCGAAGCCGAGCAGCATGCCCACTTCCACGCCCCGGCGGCTGGCCCCGCGCCAGTACAGGCCACCGATCAGGCCCGGTGCGAACTGCGCCACCGCCGCGAATGCCATCAGCCCATACGAGGCCAACGTGCTGTCGTTGCTGCTGCCGCGGTAATAGCTGTAGGCGGCCAGCGCCAGCAGCAGGATGGCGGTGCGCCGGATCCACAGCACCCGCGAGGCCACGTCGGCCGCTTCCTGGTGGTCGCCACTGCGGCGCAGCAGCACCGGCATCACCAGGTCGTTGCTGACCATGGTGGCCAGCGCGATCGAGGCCACGATGACCATGCCGGTGGCGGCCGAGAAGCCGCCCACGTAGGCCACCAGCGCCAGGAACTTGCGCCCCTCGGCCAGTGGCAGGGCCAGCACCATGCTGTCGTCGGCCACGCTGCCGCCGGTGCCGAACAGGGTCACCCCGGCGGTGGCGATCGGGATCACCATTGCCGAAATGATCACCAGGTAGGCACCGAACATCCAGCGCGCCCGGCGGATATCGCGCACGTCGCCGCACTCCACCACGGCCACGTGGAACTGGCGGGGCAGGCAGATGATCGCCAGGAAACTGAGCAGGGTCTGCGAGATGAAGCCTACCGGTGGCAAGCCGGCAAACAGCGTGTGCGCCGACTGCAGCACCGCATCGGTGCGGTCGTTGAGCCACAGGTAGGCAAACAGCCCCAACGCCACCATTGCGATCAGTTTGATCAGCGATTCCAGCGCAATGGCCAGCATCATGCCGTGGTGGTGCTCGGTGGCATCCACCTGGCGGGTACCAAACAGCGTGGCGAACAAGGCCATCAGCAGCGCCACATACAGCGCCGGGTCGGTGAAGAAACCGGTGGGCCCCACGTTGCCGGTGAGCACCTGCAGGCTCATGGCCACCGCTTTGTACTGCAGGGCCAGGTACGGCACGATGCCGATCAGCGCGATCACCGCCACCAGCGCGGCCAGCCGCCGCGAGCGACCGAACCGCGACGAAATGAAGTCGGCGATGGACACCACGTTCTGGCTGCGGGCAATCAGCGCCAGGCGTTCGATGATGCGCCAGCCGAACAGCCACAGCAGCAGCGGCCCCAGGTAGATGGGCAGGTAGCCGATGCCGTTGCGCACGGCCGTACCCACCGCGCCGTAGAAGGTCCACGACGAGCAGTACACCGCCAGCGCCAGGCTGTAGACCACCGGGCGCAGCCACGGCCGGTCCGGGTACATCGGGCGACGGTCGCCCCACCACGCCACGCCGAACAACAGCGCGGCATAGGCCACCGATACCAACAGCAGGATCCAGCTGGAGACCACGGGGTGATTCCGTCAGGGCAGGGTCCAGTGTAGCCGGTGGCGCGGGCGCCACCGGCTACACGGGTAGATCATCACCGTAGGCCGCGATCGCAGGTCACTCGGCCGGAACGCCCATTTCCTTCAACAGCGCCGGCGCCGGGTACACCTTGGCCAGCAGCCAGCGCAGGTAGCGCATGTCCACGTGCACGGCACGCTTGTAGCGCGGGTCGAACCACCAGCTGGCACTCACCGATTCCCAGTTGCTGTCGAAGTTCAGCCCGATCAGCTCGCCCTTGGCATTGAGCACCGGCGAGCCGGAGTTGCCGCCGGTGGTGTCCAGGTTGGTCAGGAAGTTCACCGTCTGGGTCTTCAGCACCGGGTCGGCGGTGGTGCCGAAATCGCCCTTGGCG
The DNA here is from genome assembly GCA_021733645.1 of Bacillus subtilis subsp. subtilis. GTDB lineage: Bacteria > Pseudomonadota > Gammaproteobacteria > Xanthomonadales > Xanthomonadaceae > Stenotrophomonas. The sequence goes on from JAHREJ010000002.1 coordinate 126,140, forward strand.
ATGGCCGCCAGCAGCGGCTTGGGCGCGTCGAACGGGTAGGCGTTGGTGTTCTTTTCAACAATGCCGGCCACGGTGGTCACCGGGTCGAAATGCACCGCATCGCGCGGCGACAGCGCCTCCACCTTGCCGTAGCTGATGCGCAGGGTGCGGTTGGCATCGGGGTACACCGCACGGCCCTGCTTGGCACGCCAGGCGAACAACGCCTGCATGTAGGCCGGGCGCAGGCGCAGCTGTTCGCCGGCGCGCGTCTTGCTCTCATCGTCCAGGCGCAACTGCGCGGCCACCAGCGGGCCGGCCAGGTCGACCAGCGGATCGCGGGCCAGCGGCTTGCCCTCGCGCGCGGCGGCAAAGCGCGACAGGCGCTGGGCTTCCTCACCCAACGTGGTGCTGGCGTACAGACCCTCCAGCACCTTGGCCAGCGCTGCCGGGGTGCGCCCGAACGCGGCATCGAATTCGGGCACGCGCTGGGCGTCGGGCAGCTGCTGGTAGCGGGTGAGCAGGGTGGTCAGCAGGGCCTTTTCCACCGCCGGCGAATAGCGACGCTGCACCTGCTTCAAGGTGCCTTCGATCAGCGCCAGGTCGCGCTGCTGGTAGCCGCTCTCGCGCTCGGCATCGGGCTTGGCCGATTCAATGCGCAGGCGCTCCAGGGTCAATGCCGACCGCAGCAGCTGGCTCTGGGCCGACAGCAGGTCCAGCAGCAGGTCGCGCTCGCCCACCGCGGCGCCCTGCGACAGCGAGCCCAGCAGCGCCTGGATGTCGCCCTGGAACCTGGCATCGGTCGCGGTGAGCATCGCCGCTTCATCGGTGGCGCGCTGGGCTTTGGCGTCGCTGCGCAGCAGGCCTTCCAGCTCACCGGCGGCGCGCTTGCGGTTGTTCTTCAACGACTGCAGCTGCGAGGCATAGCGGGTACGCGCCTGCGCATCCTTGGCGGTGGCCGCCTCGATGGTGTCGATCATCTGCTGGAACACCGCCACCCGGCGCGGCAGCACCGCGTCGATCTGCCCGGCGAATTCGGCTGCGGTGCGGTGGCGATAGGTGATGCCCGGGTAACCGGCCAGCATCGCGTAGTCGCCCGTCTTCGGCCCGTCGATGGCCATCTTCAGGTGCGCCGGCGGCTGGTAAGGCACGTTGTCCACGCTGTACGGCGCCGGTTTGCCGTCCTTGCCCACGTAGGCACGCAGCAGGGTGAAATCGCCGGTGTGGCGCGGCCACATGAAATTGTCGATCTCATCGCCGTAGTTGCCGATCGCACGCGGCGGCGCATACACCAGCCGCACATCGCTCAACTCCAGCTGGCGGATACGGTAGAAATCGGTGCCGTAGTACATGTCGGCCACGCTGCAGCGCACGTTGCCTTCCTTCTCGCAGTCGGCCACCAGCTGCTTGCTGGCGCGGTCCACGGCGTCGAAATAGGCACGCCCGGTCTTGCCGCGCGCCTGGCGCAGCACCTCGTCGGTGACCTTGTCGAAACCCGTGGTGACCAGCACGCGGAAATCCGGGTTGGCCGCGCGCTCATCGCTTCGGCCCTGGGCGATGAAGCCGTCGTCGATCAGGTTGTGCTCGGGCGAGCTGTTGTACTGGATGACACCCATCGCCACGTGGTGGTTGGTGAGCAGCAGGCCATCGGCCGACACGAACGACCCGGTGCCGCCGCCGGCACGCACCACCGCGCTCAACGGCGGGGCGGTGACGTTGGCCAGATCGGCCGGGTTGCCCTTGAAACCGGCCGCCTTCAGCGGTTTGGCCAGCTCGGGCAGCTGGGTCGGCATCCACATGCCTTCATCGGCGTGGGCGCCGGCGGCCAGGGTCAGGCCGAGGGCCAGGGCGGTGGGGAGGGCTTTGCGTGGCGACATGGGTACATCCGGTACGTCAGAACAGCCCGGACCATAGCCGTTGCACCGGGCAGGGGCAACGGCCGATGGTTGGGTCATTTCTCCCGGCGCCAGTTCAGCGACCCCCGGTTTTCCACGGTGCTCGACTCCACTTCCACATCGAAGCCGCGCCGCAGCAGGTACTTCAGCGTCAACACCGACCCACTGCCCACCAGCGACACGCCGTAACCGACATAGAGCTTGGGCGAGATGTATTTGCCCACGCCGATCACCGACCCGCCCAGCGCGCGCGACTGGCTCACCCCGGCATCATCCAGGCCCAGTTTGGCGCCCAGCTGCGAGGCCAGCAGGCCACTGCCGGCCGAGATCGCCGCCGAGGCCGCGTTGACCTGCTGGGCCTGGTCGCTGCTGGCGCCGGTCAGGCTGCGCCCCAGCACCAGGTAAGCCAGGGCTTCGGACTGCGACATCGCCGGGGTCGACCACACATCCACGCGCGGCGACTGCGCGCGGCCGGTGACATCGATACCGGCCACCACGTCGCCGATGGTGCGTTCGGCGCGGATGTTGATGCGTGGATCGGCCACTGCGTTGTAGTTCCAGCTCAGGTTGCCGCGGGTGATGGTGAGGTCCTGGCCGTAGGCCTTGTAACGCCCGCTCACTTCCAGCCCGCCGTTGGCGGTCATCTCGCGGCCCGGCCGCGACCACACCTGCATCTTGCCGCCCAGCGCACCCTTCAGGCCGAAGCCGCTCATCTTGACCTTGTCGCCCAGGCTGACGGTCAGGTCCATGTCCAGCGGCGAGGTCGCCGTTTCCGCCGGATCCACCGGGTCCAGCACCACCACGTCCTCGGACACCGAGGTGCCACGGTCCAGGCGCTCCAGGTCCAGGTCGGCTTCGGGTACATGCACGCTGCCCCGCAGCTGCATGGCCGTGCCGGCCAGGGTGAAATCAAGATTGGGGTTGGCCACGACGCGCAGTTCGGAGGTATTGGCCAGCAGCACGTTCTCGCCGTGGATATGCAGCTGCAGCGGCTGCGCATCGCCGAACCAGGACAGCCCGCCATCCACGAACAGCGTGCCCTGGCCCGAATTGGCCTGCGCGGCGATCTTGGCCGAGCCATCGGGCTGGGCGGTGAAACTGCCCTTGCCCTCGTCGAAGGTCAGGCCCAGCGCCGGGAATTCGCCCTTGAACTTGCTCAGGGTGGCTTCGCCGCCCAGCGACGGGGTACCGCGCGTACCGCGCAGGCTGACGTGACCTTCGATCAGCCCGGTCGGGCGCACGATGTCCGGGGAGAACAGCTCCAGCCAGTACAGCCGTGCGATGTTCATGTACAGCTCGCCGGTGAGCGGCGCGCCGGCATCCCAACCGGTCTGCACCTTGGCATCGACGAAGCCGTCGCCCTGGAAACCGACGCCGAGCTTGGCGTTGATCTGCGCCTGGGTCATTTCCACATCGACCGAGAAGTGGTCGTAGCGCACCAGCTCACCGCGTGCGTTGTCGCCCAGGCGGATGCCGCCTTCCATCGACGCCACCTTGAAGTTGCCTTCGAAGGCATTGCCGCGCGGCCGGATACGGCCATCCAGGGTCAGCTCGCCGCGCAGGAACATGCGCCGCCCCGACTGCGGCGGCAACCACGGCTGCACCAGTGCCAGCGGCAAGGCATCACCCCGCACCAGCAGGCCTTCGCGCGGCCAATTGGCGCTGGCGCACAGTGCGCCGCCGGTGGCCGCGCCCAGGCACGCATCGCCCAGAGTGAAATTGCTGCCCTGCACGCTGAAGATTGCCGGCGCGCGCAGGCTCCATGCATCGCCCTTGACCGGTGCGATGCGCAGCGCGCCCAGCTCGCCACGCCACGCCTGGCCCTGCTGGCGCACGCTGCCGCTCACTGCCACCGCACCGAGTTCGTTCTTGGTCTGTGCGTCCAGGCGCAGGTTGGAGATGCTGCCGCGCGCGTCCACGTTGAGCGTGTCCAGCAGCATGCCCACCTGCACCTTGCTGCCCTGCACGGCCAGCGTGCCGCTGTCGCCCTGCCACGGCAGGCGACCCTTGATGCTGATCGCCTCGGCGCTCCAGTCGTCGTAGCGCAGGCCACTGCCCACCAGGTCGGCGCTGATGTCCGGCGCGGCGCGCGGTCCCTTCACCAGCACGTGGCCGCGCAGGCTGCCGGCGCTGCCGGGCAGCAGGTCGTCCAGCTGGACCGGTTCGAGCTGTGCGTCGATATCGAGCCGGTCGCCGACCGAACCCTTGGCCGTCAGGCGGCTGTTGCCCACGGCCAGCGCGAGGTTGCCCTCGCCTTCCTGGCCACGCAGGGCGAACTTGCCCTGCGCGTCCACGCTGCGTTTGCGCAGCGTGCCCTTGATCCCGGGCACGTCCACGGTGGCTTCGTAGGCACCGGCCGTGCCGGCCGGACTGCCGTTCGGCGGTGGCAGCTGCCGGCCCTTGGACGCCAGCGCGCCGGACAGCTTGCCGTCCCAGCCCGGCGCGAAGTAACCGGGGTCGAACCCGGCCAACTTGGCCGCCACGTCCCAATCCAGCTGTGGTGCCCAGGCCACCTGGCCGGTGACGTCCAGCGACCCGCCCGGGGTGCTGGCCAGCAGCTGCTTGATCGATGCGGCCTGGTCGTTGCCGCGCACGTCGAACCTCAGGTCGGCACGCTGCTTCTCGCGTTCAACCGCGGCAGTGCCCACCGCCGCCCAGTTCTTGAGCGTACCGGCCAGGCCCAACCGGGCCTCGTTCAACGTCACCGGCACCGGCGCCGCTGCACCGGCGGTGGTGGTGTCGGCGGCAGGCACGAAGGTGAGGTCGTTGGCCACGATCGAGAAGCGCAGGCTGGCGTTCTCCTTGTCGGTGAAATCGGCCTTGCCCTGCAAGCGTGCCTGGCCACCGAAGGCCTTCACCTGCAGCGGTGCCACGGTGAGGACCTGGTCAGCCAGGCCCACCTTGGACGGGGCCAGCTCGACTGCGATGTCGCCCTGCTTGAAACTGCCCTGCAGGTTGGCCTGGCCGCCCTTGCCGTCGGCCGTGAAGTCCACCGCCATCGGCGCGGTGCCTGCCGCCATGCCCGGTACCAGCAGCGACAGATCCAGCGCCTGGGTGCGTGCGCTGGCCTTCCACACCGGGTCGGTGCGGCCATCGAACACCAGGCTGGCCTGCAGCGGTTTGGGCGCACTGCCTGCCACCGCTACTTCCATATGGTCCAGGTCGCCGCGGGCTACCAGCCCCAGTCGCGCGGGTGTGCGGCCCAGCGGCGCCGGCAGGCGCGCGCCGATGGTGATGTCGGTGTCGTAATCGCTGCGCGGCAGATAGCGTCCGTCCACGCGGAAATAGCCCAGGTCGCTGTCGATCTTCAGTTGGCTGGCACGGAATTCGCCATTGGCGATTTCCACTCCACCGCGCAGCGTGGCAATGTCGATCAGCGGCTGCGACGCCTGGGTGATGCGGAAACCATCGATGATGATGGTGTCGGCCTGGATCGCCAGCGGCATTTCAATCTGCGGCAGCGAGTCCGGCCACGACGGCAGCTCGAACGGCTCGTCGCTCTTGGCCAGGTTCAACGAGGCATTCTTGAGCTGCAGCGCGTCCAGCTGCAATTTGCGACCCAGCAGCGGACGGATGTCCGGATCGAGGTAGGCGCGCTCGGCGGTGAAGTGGATGTCGTCGTAGCGGAAATCCAGGTCGTGCAGCACCAGCGGCCCGGCCACCGGGCCGTCCACCTTGCTCCATGTCAGCGTGGCGCCCACCGGCAGCCGCGCCACCACCTGGGCCAGCAGCACGTCGCGTCCGGCTACGGTCTGCAGCAGCCAGTACAGCAGCAGCAAGGCCAGCAGCACCAACCCCAACACGGTGAACCCGGACCACGCCCAGAAGCGGCGCTTGCGGTAGAAGCGCACGCGCGGCGGCGGCGTAGCGGGCGCGGACGGGGTAGGCGTGCTCACAGGTCCGCTCCGATGTTCAGGTACAGCTGGAACTGCGAATCGGGGTTGTTCAGGCCGTGTGCGATATCCACACGCACCGGGCCCACCGGCGATTTCCAGCGCACGCCGAAGCCCACGCCGGTATGCAGGTCGATGGTGTTGTCGAACGCGCTGCCGGTATCCACAAACACCGCCGCGCCCCACGGGCCGCCCTTGAAGTAATGCTCATACTCGGCCGAGCCGACCACCAGGTTCTTGGCACCCAGTGCGAATTTGTCCGGTGCCGGCGTGCGCGGCCCCACTTCACGGAACGCGTAGCCGCGGATGCTGCGGTCGCCACCGGCGAAGAAGCGCAGGCTCGGCGGCATCGCCACCAGGTCGCTGGTCCAAGTGGTGCCGCCTTCACCGCGCAGGATCAGGCGGTCGCTGTCGCCGATCGGCACGTACCAGCGCACCACCATGTTGGCCTGCACGAAACTGGTGTCCGACCCCACCCCTTCCACGCCACCGCGCAACGTGGCGCTGCCGCTGATGCCACGGCGCGGGAACAGCTCATCGTCCACGTTGACGTAGTCGGCCACCAGCTGCGGGTAAACCAGCGTGGAGGTGTTGTACAGCGCGTCGGTGAACTCGGTGCCCGAGGCATAGCGCCAACGCTCGCGCAGTGCGTTGATCGAGGCGATCGCGGTCCAGTGTTCGTTGATCTCACCGCTGCGGCTGGCCGACAGCTTGAAGTTGCGCAGGTCGATGTAATCGGTCTGCTCGTCATACGCGCTGGCGGTAAACGCATACCAGCCATCCAGCCAGGCGAAGGCCGGGATGCGGTAACTGGTGACCAGACTCTTGCGCTTCTGCGCATAGTCCAGCTGGGTGTTCATCTTGTGGCCGCGGTTGTTCAGGAAGCGCCGCTCCAGGCCGCCGCGCACACCGGCACCACTCTCGCTGCCGTAGCTCAAGCCGGCGGTATAGATCGACCGCTTGGCACGGGTCAGGTTCACGTCCACCGGCACATCGCCGTTGTCATCGGCCTGGTCCGGGCGCGGCTGGATGTCGATCACGCTGAAGTAATCCAGCTTGGTCAGCGACTCGCGCAGGCGGTCCAGCTTGCCTTCGTGGAAGTAACTGCCCTTTTCCCAATACACCAGCGGGTCGAACAGCTTGTCGACGAAATAATCCTGGTGGAAACGGATGTCGCCCATGTTGTAGCGGCGGCCGCTGTCCCAGGTCAGGTCGATGTCGGCGGCGTTGTCGGCGCGGGTGACCTGCACCTGGCGCTGGGTGTAATCGGCGTCGAAGTAACCGCGCTCGGCCAGGCGCCGGGTGACCGTGATCTTGCTGGCTTCGTACTGGGTGTGCTCGAAGCGCTGGCCTTTGCGCGGCTTGAACTTCTCCAGGTCTTCCTGCAGGTACTGATCCAGCTGCGCCGGCCCGGTGATGTCGATGTGCTCGCGTCGCACCAGGGTGGGCGGGCCCTTGTCGACCTGGATCACCACGCGCAGGTTCTCGCCCTCGCGCGGGCTTTCCACCGTGATCACCGGGTTGTAGTAGCCGAACGGCTCCAGGGCCTCGCGGGTCTGGCGCTCGGCCTGGGACAACAGATACTCCAGCCGCGACTCGCCCTGCGGCTTGCCGATGGTGTCGTACAGCGACAGCGAGACCTCGATGTTCTCGATCATCTCGGCGTCGTCGCCCTTGTCCAGTCCTTTGATGTCCACCTTGTCGATGGTTCCGCGCGCGTGTGCCACCGAGGCGGTGGCAAGGGTCAGGAACATCAGGGGAAGGGCGTAATTCTTTGGCTGCATGCGCACAGCATAACGGGCCATCGTGACCATGCGAAATCGGGCCGGGTATTTCAGAACAACGGTGAAGAAGTCGTAAAAATCGTCCACCGTGTCGACTTTGGCGCTTTCAAGCGTGTTCGATGCCAGCAGCATACTCAAACCGACACACCGCGCCGGCATCCGCGCGCAAAGAAAGGTTCTTCTCCCATCTGAGGGGAGCGTCTTGTTGCAAGGGCTGTCGCCGCATGCGCACGACGCTACGCGGGTGGTCGGGGTGTGCCAGGCGCCGTTTGGATCGGCGTCTCCGATCGGGCTGGTCGCGAGCGTGAGGGCCCCGTAGCCGCCGGTAGGCTCCTGGGCAAAATAAAGGAGGAGGGCGCCACGCGGCCGGGGGACATTTGCGCCAGGAGCCTACCGGCGGCTACGGGGCTCGGCTTGCGGTGCGCAGGTGGACGCCACGCTTTTGGGACGGTGGTCTGTGGGTCGGGCGCTGGGCCCCGATGCCCTTGGAGGCGAAGTAAAGGAGGAGGGGGCGGCCGCAGGCCGACGCCGGAGGACATTCGCCGGAAAGGGCATCGGGGCCCAGCGCCCGACCCGCCGCCGGCTTCGCCTGGAAAGCGTCAAGGCATGTTGCTGCTTGCCCCTCATAGGGGCGAAGAACCCAAAAAAAGCGCCCGGACAGGCCGGGCGCGTTCAAGCCAGCAGGTGCGGCCAGGCCGCCCCGGATCAGCTGGACAGGTGCTCGATCGCCGCCACGCTGCCCAGGCGGTCGCCCAGGCGCTTGAGCAGGGCCAGCCGGTTGGCCCGCAGCGCCGGGTCCTCGGCGTTGACCATCACCGCATCGAAGAACGCATCCACCTGCGGGCGCAGGCGCGCCAGCCGGTTCAGCACGCTCACATAGTCCTTCTGGTGCAGGCTGGCGTTGCTGTCGTCGATGGCCGCCTCGACCGCCTCGGCCAGCGCGCGCTCGGCCGGTTCAGCCAACAGCGCCAGGTCGACCTGGCCGGGAATGTCACCTTCGGCCTTGCGCAGGATGTTGCGGATGCGCTTGTTGGCCGCGGCCAGCGCGTCGGCTTCGGGCAGCGCGGCAAAGATGCCGATCGCCTCGATGCGGCGATCGACGTCGTACAGCGACGCCGGCTTCAGCTCGGCCACCGCGTTGAAATGCGTGGCCGGCACGCCCTTGTCGGCGTAGTAGCCGCGCAGGCGGTCGACGATGAAGTCGTACAGCTCCTGCGGCAGCGCCTCGGTCTTGCGCTCGGCGCTGGGCTGCACGCCGGTGGGCAGCCCGGCGATGGCGGTAGCGATCAATGCGCGCAGGTCCAGGTCTACGCCCGATTCGATGATCGTCCGCGCCAGCCCCAGCGCATTGCGGCGCAGCGCGAACGGGTCCTTGTTGCCGGTCGGCTTCAGGCCCGCGGCAAAACCGCCCGCCAGCGTGTCCAGGCGTTCGGCGATGGCCAACACCTTGCCCAGCGCCGACAGGGCGATGTCATCGCCGCCGAAGCGCGGCTGGTAAGCCTCGTCGATGGCCAGCGCGACCTCGGGCGACTCACCGCCCACCACCGCGTAATGACGGCCCGCGATGCCCTGCAGCTCCGGGAACTCGTTGACCATGCGCGACTGCAGGTCGTTCTTGGCCAGCAGCGCGGCGCGTTTGGCCAACACCGCCTCCACGCCCACCTGCGGCGCGATCGCCTCGGCCAGGGCCACCACGCGGGCGACCTTGTCGGCCACGCTGCCCAGCTTGGCCTGGTAGGTCACCGTCTTCAGGCCCTCACCCATCGACGCCAGGCCCTGCTTGAGGTCCTCGTCGAAGAAGAACTTGGCGTCGGAGAAACGCGGGCGGATCACCCGCTCGTAGCCCTTGGCCACTTCGGCCACATCCTTCGATTCGATGTTGGCAATGCCGATGAACTTCTCGGTCAGCTTGCCGCTGGCATCCAGCACCGGGAAGAACTTCTGGTTGATCTCCATCGTCTCGATCAGCGCTTCCTGCGGCACGGCCAGGAATTCGCGCTCGAAACTGCACAGCACCGGTGCCGGCCATTCCACCAGGTTGACCACCTGTTCCAGGTTGTCATCGGTGATCCGCGCCTGGCCGCCGGCCTTGGCGGCAGCCGCATTGACCTGCTCCACGATGCGCGCACGGCGCACGTCGGCATCCACCAGCACGTAAGCGGCCTGCAGCGAGCTGACATAGTCCTCCGGCGAGGTCAGCCATACGGTCTTGTCATGCATGAAGCGATGGCCGCGGCTCATGCGGTCGGCCTTCAGGCCCAGCACGTCGGCCTCGACGATCTCGCCACCATGCAGCAGCACCAGCCAATGCACCGGACGGGCGAAACCGTAGGTGCGGTTGCCCCAGCGCATCGGCTTGGGAATCGGCATGGCAGCGATCGCTTCGCGCAGGATCTCCGGCAGCAGCGCGGCGGTGCGCGCGCCCGGCGTGGTGGAACGGTGTACGAAACGCTCGCCCTTGGCGTCGGTAGTGCGCTCCAGCGCGGTCCAGTCGATCCCGGCCTTGGCCGCAAAGCCCTGCAGCGCCTTGGTCGGCTGGCCGTCGGCATCCAGCGCGATGTTCAGGTACGGGCCCAGCACTTCACCGTGCTGTTCAGGCTGTTCCACGGCCACGCCGGGCAGCAGCACGGCCAGCCGGCGCGGGGTCGACAGCGGCTTGGCGTTGCCGCGTTCGATGGCCACGCCACGCTTGGCCAGGCCGTCCACCACGCCATCGAAGAACGCCTGGGCCAGGCCCGGCAGCGCCTTCACCGGCAATTCTTCGGTACCCAGTTCAATCAGCAGCGGCTGCATCGTGCTCATGCCTGCACCTCCTTGGCAGCGATCGCTTCGATGCGCTTGGCCTCGTACAGCTTGGCCACCGCCTGGGCCAGCGCGCGCACGCGCAGGATGTAGCGCTGGCGCTCGGTCACGCTGATCGCACGGCGCGCATCAAGCAGGTTGAAGGCATGGCTGGCCTTGCACACCTGCTCGTAGGCCGGCAGCGGCAGGCCCACATCGACCAGCTTCTGCGCTTCTTTTTCGCAGGCATCGAAGCGGTGGAACATTTCCTCGACGTCGGCGTATTCGAAGTTGTAGGTGCTCTGCTCGATCTCGTTCTGCAGGTACACATCGCCATAGGTGACCGGGGTGCCGTCAGGACCGTAGGTCCACACCAGGTCGTACACGTTGTCGCAATTCTGCAGGTACATGCACAGGCGCTCAAGGCCATAGGTGATTTCGCCCAGCACCGGCTTGCACTCCAGGCCACCGGCCTGCTGGAAGTAGGTGAACTGGGTCACTTCCATGCCGTTGAGCCACACTTCCCAGCCCAGGCCCCAGGCACCCAGCGTGGGCGATTCCCAGTTGTCTTCGACAAAGCGCAGGTCGTGCACCAGCGGGTCGATACCCAGCGCCTTGAGCGAATCCAGGTACAACTGCTGGATGTTGTCCGGGCTGGGCTTCATTGCCACCTGGTACTGGTAATAGCGCTGCAGGCGATTGGGGTTTTCGCCGTAGCGGCCGTCGGTAGGGCGGCGCGAGGGCTGCACATACGCGGCATTCCAGCCTTCCGGACCGATCGAGCGCAGGAACGTGGCCGGGTGGAAGGTGCCGGCCCCCACCTCCAGGTCCAGCGGCTGGATCAGCACGCAGCCCTGCTGCGCCCAATACTGGTTGAGGGTCTGGATCAGGCCCTGGAAAGTGATCGGAACGTTCGGGGTCGCGGACATGCGGCGGATTCTTGCCTGCAGAAGGGGTGCGCTAGTATAGCCAGCGACCGCGTTGCCGCCTTCCAGACGGCCCACCCCACTACTGCGCGCCTGGCGCGCTTCGAGGACTTTGGCGGATGGATCAGCGCCCACCGGTACCTTTTGCCCCGGCGGCCGACGCCGCGCCCGCGCCCACAGCGCCGGTGCCGTTGCCGCTGGGCCGGCTGGACTTTGACCAGGTAGCCGCCGCGCTGGTCGCCGATGGCCTGGTGGCCCAGGCCGACCTGGAACGCATCCGTTTTTCAGCCCAGGGCGCGCGCAATGCCAGTGAAGTGCACCCGCTGGTGCTGCTGGCCAACCTGAAGCTGGCCGCCAGCGGCGGCGGCGATCTGGGCCTGGAACGGCTGACCGAATGGCTGGCCACCCGCACCGGCACCCGTTACCTGCGCATCGACCCGACCCGCGTGGATGTGGCGTCGGTCACCGCCGTGGTGTCCCATGCCTACGCGCGCCGCCATCGCTTCCTGCCGCTGGCGGTGGATGGCGAACGCCTGCTGGTGGCCACCAGCGAGCCGCTGGTGCAGGAATGGTTGCGCGACCTGCAGCACCTGACCCGGCGCCGCATCGAGCTGGCGATGGTCAACCCGCTGGACCTGCACCGCTACACGATGGAGTTCTTCGGGGTCACCCGTTCGGTGCGCGGCGCACGCGGCGACGTGCGCGGCGAAACCAACAGCACCCTGCCCAGCTTCGAGCAGCTGGTCGAACTGGGCCGTGCCGGGGACGTCAACGCCGACGACCAGCACATCGTGCACATCGTGGACTGGCTGCTGCAGTACGCCTTCGAGCAGCGCGCCTCGGACATCCACCTGGAGCCACGCCGCGACATGGGGCGCATGCGCTTCCGCATCGACGGGGTGCTGCACAAGGTGTTCGAGGTGCCGCCGGCGGTAATGACCGCCGTGGTGAGCCGCATCAAGGTGCTCGGGCGCATGGACCTGGCCGAGCGCCGGCGCCCGCAGGACGGGCGCATCAAGACCCGTTCGCCGGGCGGGCGCGAAGTGGAAATGCGCCTGTCCACCATGCCCACCGCATTCGGCGAAAAATGCGTGATGCGCATCTTCGACCCGGATGCGGCGTTCAAGAGCATCGACCAGCTCGGCTTCAGCCCGCAGGAAGCGGCCGGCTGGACCGCCCTGGTCGAGCGCCCGCACGGCATCGTGCTGGTCACCGGCCCCACGGGCTCGGGCAAGACCACCACCCTGTATTCCACGCTCAAGCGGCTGGCCACGCCGGATGTGAACGTGTGCACGGTGGAAGACCCGATCGAGATGATCGCCCCGGAATTCAACCAGATGCAGGTGCAGACCAACATCGACCTGGATTTCGCCAGCGGCGTGCGCACCCTGCTGCGGCAGGACCCGGACATCATCATGATCGGCGAAATCCGCGACCTGGAAACCGCACAGATGGCGGTACAGGCCTCGCTGACCGGGCACCTGGTGCTGTCCACCCTGCACACCAACGACGCCCCCTCGGCCATCACCCGCCTGCTCGACCTGGGCGTGCCGCACTACCTGCTCGCCTCCACCCTCAACGGCATCCTGGCCCAGCGCCTGGTACGCACCCTGTGCCCGCACTGCAAGGTGCCGCGCCCGCTCAGTGCGGCCCAATGGGCGGTGCTGGCTGATGCCGATGAAGCATTACCTGAGTCACCCACGCCATATGCACCGGCCGGTTGCATCGACTGCCGGCGCACCGGTTACATGGGCCGGGTGGGGCTGTATGAGCTGCTGCCATTGGGTTCGCGCCTGCGCAGCCTGATCCGCGCTGACATGGATCTGGCCGCTTTCAACCGGGCTGCGCGTGCTGAAGGATTGCGAACCCTGCGCCGCGCGGGACTTGAAAAGGTGGCCGCAGGGCTGACTACAATCGAGGAAGTCCTGTCAGTGCTGCCGCCCCCGGATGAATTCCACCCCGTTCCTGATTCTTGAAACCGGCCAACCCGTCGCCTCGCTGCGCCGCTACGGGCGGTTTCCGCATTGGATCCGCGTGGCCGCCGGGCTGGATGCCGACGAAACCGTGGTGGTGGATGTCGAACATGGCGCTGCCCTGCCCGACCACCGCAACTTCGCCGGGGTGATCGTCACCGGTTCGGCCGCCTACGTCACCGACCGCGCCGACTGGAGCGAGCGCAGCGCCCAGTGGCTGCGCGGGGCGGTGCACGATGACCGCCCGGTGTTCGGCATCTGCTACGGCCACCAGCTGCTGGCGCATGCCCTGGGCGGTGAAGTGGCCTACAACCCGGCCGGCCGCGAGTCGGGCACCATCGAATTGGCGCTGGACCCCTCGGCCAGCAGCGATCCCCTGTTTGCCGGCCTGCCCGAGCGCTTCCCGGCCCACGCCACCCACCTGCAGACCGTGCTGCGCGCGCCCGACGGCGCGGCCATTCTGGCCCGCTCGGCGCAGGACAACTGCCACGCCTTCCGCTTCGGCCGCCAGGCCTGGGGCGTGCAGTTCCATCCCGAGTTCGCCACCCACCACATGCGCGGCTACGTGCGCGCCCGCGCCGAGTGCATCCGCAGCCACGGTGGCTGTGCGCGCAGCGTGGCCCGCGGGGTCAGCGCTGCACCACTGGCGCGGCAGCTGCTGCGCCGTTTCGTGCGCCAGGCGCGCAACGCCTGAGCGGGGTTGCCGGCCTTGCGACGCAGCGTCCCGGTGCTGCGGCCCGGCCTTCAGGTGGCGCGCGCGGAAAACAGGGATAATCGACCGGATTCGGGGCGGCTGCGCCCCTCCCCCTGCTTCCGGAATGGTATGAGCGAGATTCGCAAGCTGCCCGCCTCGGCCGGCGCCCAATGGCTGCTGGACGCGTTTTCCCTGTACGCCCGCGCACCGATGCAACTGGCCGTCATCGGTGTGGTGTGGATGCTGACCACCTCGCTGATCCTGCTGCTGGCCCAGCTGCTGCCGGGCTGGCTGGGGCTGCTGGTGCAGCTGCTGTCGCTGGCGGTGGGCCCGCTGATGTTCGGCGGCATGCTGTGGGCGGTCAGCGAGATCGACCAGGGCCGTCCAGGCCTGCCCACCCACCTGCTGCAACCCATTCGCGACCGTCGCGTCACCCACCTGCTGGTGCCGCTGGCCATCCAGCTGATCGCCATCATCGCGCTGGGTACGCTGCTGTTTGCATTGATCGGCAGCGAGGGCTTCAGCGCCTTCAACGACCTGCTGCACCGTGCGCAGGAACTGCAGCAGTCCGGCAAGCAGCTCAGCAACGAAGAAACCCTGGCGCTGATGGCCAACGTGCCGGTCAAGCGCATCATGCTGTGGATCCTGATTGCCTTTGCCACCTTCGTGGCGCTGAGCATGGCCATGTTCGCGCAGCCGGCACTGGTGGTGTTCGACCGCCAGAGCGGCATGCACGCGCTGCGCATGAGCCTGCAGGGTTGCATCGAGAACTTCCCGGCGATGGCCGTGTTCATGGTGCTGGGCCTGATCGCGGCGATGTGCATCTACTTCCTGGTGTTCGTGCTGATGCAGGTGGCCTTGCTGCTGGGCGGCATGGGCGCCGCGGCGTTCGTGATGCAGCTGTCGATGACCACGGTGATCATGCCGCTGTATGTCGGGGCGGTGTACGCGGCCTGGAAGCAGATGTTCGCGCACCGCGGGCGCACCCCCCCACCGCCGGTACCCGGCGGCCCCGGCAACGTGTTTGCGGCCTGATCAGAAACGCAGAAACCCCGGCCAAGGCCGGGGTTTTTGTTGGTGCGCCGGTGCGTGCGCACCCGGGGTGCCGCGCCCTGCGTGGACGCGGGGGCGTGTCGATCAGCCGGTGGACTTCACCGCCGAGGACGGCACCAGCCATCTGGCCGCATGGATGCCCAGTTCGTACAGGATGCACATCGGGATCGCCAGCAGCAGCTGCGACACCACGTCTGGCGGGGTCAACACCGCGGCCACCACGAAGATGCCCACCACCGCATAGCCGCGGCTGTCCTTGAACTGCTGCGGCGTGACCCAACCCAGCAGCACCAGGATCACCATCGCCACCGGCAGCTCGAAGCTGGTGCCGAAGGCGAAGAAGATCGCCAGCACGAAATCCAGGTAGGCATTGGCATCGGGGGTGATCGCAATCACCTCCGGGCGGAACGTGGTGAGGAAGTGGAACACCGCCGGCAACACCAGGAAGTAGGCGAACGCGCAGCCCAGGTAGAACAGCAACACCGAAGAAGCCAGCAACGGCACGGCCAGGCGTTTTTCGCGCGCATACAGGCCCGGTGCCACGAACGACCACAGCTGGTACAGCAGCCACGGCACGGCCACGAACAGCGCCACGAAGAAGGTCAGCTTCAGTGGGGCGAAGAACGCGCCGGCCGGATTGGTGGCGATCATCGTCTGCCCGTTGGGCAGCTGGGAGATCAGCGGTTCGGCCAGCCAGGTGTAGATCTTGCGCGAGAACGGCAGCAGCACCAGCAACACCGCCAGCAGGCCGATGATCGCCCGCACCAGGCGCGCGCGCAGCTCGATCAGGTGTTCCACCAAGGAGCTTTCCGGATACTCGTGTTCGCTCATCGCGGGGCCTCCTCGTCGCGCGGCAGCGGCGTGGCCGGTGCAGGGTCGGGATGAGGCAGCCGAGCAGGGCCGTCCTCCACCGGTGTCGCTGCAGGCGCGCGCGGCGCGGTGCCGTCGATGCCCGGCGGAGCCATCGCATCGCGGAGCTCCGGCTCCGGCTGCGGGTCAGGCGCCACCACATGCTGGGCCACGCTCGCTGGCGAACCCGGCGCGGGCCCGGTCATCACCGGCGCGTCGCTGGCCGCAGCGGCCACGTCTTCGCCCTGGCGTGCCACGTCCTGGCGCATCTGTTCGGCCTCGCGGCGCACCGCTTCACCGCTGGCGCGCAGTTGCGCCTCGGTGTCCTGCACCGACGACTGCACGTCGCGGAACTGGCGCTTGATTTCATCGGCGTGCAGTTCGCGTTCCAGCTCCTGCTTCACCGAATCCCATTGGGTGCGTGCACGGCGCACCCACAGGCCGGCAAAGCGTGCCGCCTTGGGCAGGCGCTCGGGGCCGAGCACAACCAGGGCCACTACCGCGATGACCAGCAGTTCACTGAATCCGATATCGAACACGCTCGAACGTCCCGATCAGCGCGGATCGCGGTCGTGCTCGGTCTGCGACGTCGTCGTCGAGTCCTGCGGCCGGGAGGCGTCATTGAGCTGCGCCTTCGGCTTGTCCTCGTCGTGCATGCCCTTTTTGAATTCCTTGACGGCGCTGCCAAGGTCCTTGGCGCCGCTGGTCAGTTTCTTGGTGCCGAACACCAGCAGAACGATGACCAGCACGACCAACCAATGCCAGATGCTGAAACTGCCCATGAGCCGCTCGCGTTACGTAGTGATCAGACAGTTGAGCATAGCGCACCGGGTGTAAGCCGGCGCGCGTGACGAAAGTCAGTTGCCGTCCAGCGATTCAGTGCGCACTTCACCTTCACCGACGGCCTGGAAGCCCTGCTGCGCGGCCGGCTGGGCCGGCGCAGGCTGCAGCGGTGCGGTGGTGGCCCCTGCCGCCGGTGCCTGTTCAGCCACCGGAGCGGCGGCCGGGGCGGCCGGGGCGGCCTTGCGGGCGGCCGGCGCGGGCGCGGCGCCGGCGGTGCCGCGCTTCTCGCGGGCGGTATAGGTGGCCTCTTCCAGGCGATCACGGAAGGCCACCACGTCGATCGACGGCGGCTCGCCCATGCGGCCTTCGAACACCATCCGCGGCGTCGTATTGCTGCCGTAGGCGTCCAGGTTGGCCGCATCGTCGATCTGCAGGATCGCACCGTCCAGCGCGACCCCGGCGAACAGGCCGCGGGCACGCGACCACGACCAGATTTCGGCCTTCAGCTGGCCGTCGGTGGCGGCGGCGGCATTACGCCCGACCGGACCGGCGGCCACGCCGGCATCGGCGCCCAGGGTGAACTTGCCATTGACCAGATTGTCCAGGCTGCGGTCGTTGCGGAACACCAGCACCACATCGGACGACTGCACGCCGGCCTGGAAGCCGATGCTGCCGCCGGTGAGCTTCACAAACACCGGGTTGGACCAGCTGCCGTCGGCATTCTTGACCGACATCAGGCCATGCCCGCGACGCCCGCCAATCACCAGGCCCGCCTTGATCGTGTCGGGAATGACGACAATCGCACGGCCTTCGTCCAGCAGTTTGTCCGGAATGCCCTGCTCGGGGATGTTCTGGATTTCATTGAGTACGCGCACCGCATTGCGGGCGCGCTGGTCTTCCTGTGGTCCGGCCATCGCCTGGGTGGACAGCAGCAGGCTGGCGGAGATCAGCAGTACAAGGCTGAGGCGGCGCATTGGGTGGGCTCCAGAAGTCGATCGCAACAAGATAGCGGTAGGTAGGACCATTGGTCGATACGCTTCCCGACGTTAGAAGCATTGCGATGAATCGGCAATGAGTGATGCCGCCTTTCAATATGCCGCATACATGGGTGTCATCGCTCAAATCCATCCCGCCAATCGCGCAGACCTGCGAGAATGGGACCATGCTCGACGCACCCGACACCGCCGTGCTGGCGGTCAATCTAGGCACGCCCGAGACGCCAACCGCCCCGGCGGTGCGTCGTTACCTGGCTGAATTCCTCAGCGATCCGCGCGTGGTCGCCATCCCGCCGCTGCTGTGGAAGCCCTTGCTGTACGGGCTTATCCTGCCGCTGCGCAGTGGCCGCTCGGCCGCCAAGTACGCCCAGGTGTGGCTGCCCGACGGCTCGCCGCTGATGGTCTACACCCGCCAGTTGGCGCAGGCCATGCAGGTCTTGATGCCCAACCTGCGGGTCCGCCACGCGATGCGCTACGGCGCCCCGGCGCTGACCGCCGAGCTGGATCGGCTGGCCGCCGAGGGCATGCGCCGGATCGTGGTACTGCCGCTGTATCCGCAGTATTCCACCACCACCACCGCCTCGATCGAAGACCAGGTGCGCCACTGGCAGCCGCGCCACCCCGGAGTCACCGTCACCCTGGTGCGCGATTACGCGGTGGATCCGGACTGGGTTGCCGCCGTGGCCGGCAGCATCCAGCAGGCATGGCAACAACACGGGCGTGGCGAGAAGCTGGTGTTCTCCTTCCACGGCATCCCACAGCGCCTGGCCGACGCCGGCGACCCGTACCCGCAGCGCTGCGAGGCGAGCGCACAGGCCATCGCGCAGGCACTGGGGCTGCCCGACGATGCCTGGCAACTCACCTACCAGTCGCGCTTTGGCCGCGAGAAGTGGCTGCAGCCGTATGCCGAACCCACCCTGTGGGCGATGGCCGAAAGCGGTGTGCGCCGCATCGACGTGGTCTGCCCGGGCTTTGCCACCGACTGCCTGGAGACGCTGGAAGAAGTAGCGCTGGGGTTCACCGAAACCCTGGCCGTGCGCGGCGCGACGATGCGCTACATCCCCTGCCTCAATGCGGCGCCCGAACACGCCCTGGCCTTGTCGCGGCTGTGCCTCGCGGCGCTGGCATGACCCTGCAGCCGTTCTCGCTGCCGGTGGCCGGCAGCGTCGTGTCCGGCCTGCGCTCAGGTGTCGCCGGTGGCCAGCGGGTGCTCGCCCTGCATGGCTGGCTCGACAACGCGGCCAGCTTCGTGCCGCTGGCGGGGCAACTGCCGGATCTGGAGCTGGTTGCAATCGACCTGCCCGGCCACGGCCACAGCACCCACCTGCCGCCCGGCACGCAATACAACACGCCCGGTGCGATCTGCCATGTGCTCGACGTCGCCGATGCGTTGGGCTGGGACCACTTCGTGCTGCTTGGCCATTCGATGGGCGCCGGCATCGCCAGCCTCACCGCGGCGGCGGCGCCGGAGCGCGTAGAGCGCCTGATCGCCATCGAAGCGCTCGGCGGCCTGCGCGGTCCCGAGAATGAAACCGCGCAACGCCTGCGCGAGCATGTGCGCGCGGCGCGTGCACTTCCCACGCGCAAGCTGCGCGTGTTTCCCGATCTGGCCGCACCGATCCGCGCACGCATGATGGCCAACCAGCTCAGCGAGCCGTGCGCACGCCTGCTGGTGGAACGGGGCGTCATGCCGGTCGAGGGCGGCTACAGCTGGTGCAGCGATCAACGCCTGATGCTGCCCACCGCCATGCGCCTGAGCGAAGCGCAGATCGACGACCTGCTGGGCGCGATCGAATGCCCCACCCAGGTGATCTACGCCACGCCAGCGCAGTCGTACTATCCCGAGCCGTTGCGCAGCCAGCGCATCGGCCTGTTGCGCGATGGCCGGCTGTCGGTGTTTCCCGGCACCCACCACCTGCACATGGAGCACCCGCAGCGGGTGGCCGAGGTGATCGGCAGCTTCCTCGCCGGGTAACCCCCGCCGTGGCAGCGAGGCACTCAACTTTGGCCATGCGCGGCCGCTACCGATGAGGTAGGCCGGCGCATCCGGCCTGTGCCGTCGCTTGCTCCGCCGTCGCGAAGCCGCGCATCACCCCAGGCTTCCATGGAACGTCGCTGCAATGCCGCTTTGGCCGAGCCATCGCCCACAGGACCGGGCCATGCCGGCGGTGCCCGCCACCGTCGACGCGGCCGTGCCGCGCATGCCGGGCCACCCCGCATGCCCCTCCTTTCGCCTCAACGCAGCGCCCACCCCCCAACGGGTACCGGGCGCTTCTCGGCCTGCCCGCACCGATGCGGCGGGTTTCCCGTTTCCCGCCGATTCTGGAGTCTCCATGTCCGCACTTCCGCTTACCCCCGCCCGTCCGCCCGACGTTGCCCACGCCAATGTGGCCTACCTGCTGCTGGCCACCGCCCTGCTCGGCATCGCCTTGATCACCCTGGTGTGGCAGCAGCAGTGGTGGCCGCTGCTGCCGGTGGCGCTGGCCGCAGCGTTGTCATGCGCCCTGGCGCTGCGCCTGCGTCGGCAGGCACAGGCCGCCCAGCAGCTGGCCACGCGTGCCGCGGCCGGCGTCACCGAGGCGGCACGCCAGCAGGCACGCGACGCAGCGGCGCATGACGAGAACGCGCAGATCCGCCAGGCATTGGACGTGTCGCGCACCGCGATGATGATTGCCGACAACGACCATGTAATCCGCTACGTGAACCAATCCGTGGTGCGCCTGCTGCGCAACCAGCAAGCCAGCCTGCGCGAGGCCTTCCCTGACTTCGATGCCGAGCGCCTGGTCGGCAGCAGCATCCACCGTTTCCATGTAAATCCCGACCGCATCCGCGGCATCCTCAACACCCTGCAGCAGGTGCACCACGGACGGGTACGGATCGGCCCGGTGCATTTCGCCCAGGTGGTGACCCCGGTGTTCGATGCCCAGGGTGCGCGACTCGGGTTTGCCGTGGAATGGCACGACCGCACCGAGGAGCTGCAGCTGGAAACCGCCGTCGCCGACATCGTCGCCGCAGCGGCCAAGGGCGACCTGGACCGCCGCCTGCAGGTGGGCGTCAACGGCGGCAGCTTCCTGGACGGGCTGACGGCTGGCATCAACCAGCTGCTGGGGAGTGTCGGCAGCACCGTTGGCGAGGTGCGTCGCGTGCTGTCCGCGCTGGCACGCGGTGACCTGGACCAGCGCATGCAGGGGGACTACGAAGGCTCGTTCGCGGCGATGCAACGCGATGCCAACGCCACGGCCGCGCAGCTGACCGTCATGGTCGAACGCATCAAGCAGTGCACCGGCTCGATTTCACTGGCCGCCAGCGAAATCGCGGCCGGCAACAACGATTTGTCCGAACGCACCGAGCGCCAGGCTGCGCATCTGGAAGAAACCGCCGCCTCGATGGAGGAACTCACCTCCACCGTGCGCCAGAACGCCGAACACGCCCGCCAGGCCAGCGCCCTGGCCACCGGCGCGCACGACGTGGCCGGGCGCGGCAGCGCGGTGGTCGGCCGGGTGGTTACCACCATGGACGCCATCCAGCTCGCTTCGCGGCGGATTGGCGACATCACCCGCGTCATCGACGGCATCGCCTTCCAGACCAACATCCTGGCGTTGAACGCCGCCGTCGAAGCCGCGCGTGCTGGCGACCAGGGCCGAGGCTTTGCGGTAGTGGCCAGTGAAGTGCGGACCCTGGCGCAGCGTTCGGCCGACGCTGCCAAGGAGATCAAGGGCCTGATTGATGCATCGGTGCAACAGGTTGCCGACGGCGCCCGCTTGGCGCAGGACGCTGGGCAGACTATGGCCGAGATCGTCGGCAGCGTGTCTGCGGTCAGCGGCATCATGGCCGAGATCTCCTCAGCGTCGCAGGAGCAGGCCAGCGGTATCGACCAGGTCAACCAGACCGTGACGCAGATGGACGACGCCACCCAGCAGAACGCAGCATTGGTGGAAGAAGCCAGCGCCGCCGCCCGCCTGCTCGAGACACAGGCCGCCGAGCTCAGCGAGGCGGTCGCCGTGTTCCGGCACGGGCAGCGCCCGCAGCCGGCAGCACCCGCGCGACACGCGGATGCCGCAGTAGCCTGAGCATGCAACGAGTAACCGCATCTGCGCACGAAGTTGCGCAGTGCGCAGTGCGCAGTGGCGCAGTATCAAAGCTGGAACAGCAACGGCGCCCGCGAGGGCGCCGTTCTTTTTTGAGTAGCGCAACAGCCGCCGGAAACCCGGGTAGTGCCGAGCCATGCTCGGCAGAAGCACTACACGTAGACCCGACCGCCCTCGCGAAGAGCAGCCGAGCATGGCTCGGCTCTACCAGAGCAGCGCCGGTTTCCGGACCGGATGGATCTCCCCATTGCCGACCACGCCCGGTAGTGCCGAGCCATGCTCGGCAGGAGCACTACACGTAAACCCGACCGCCGCCGCGGAGAGCAGCCGAGCATGGCTCGGCTCTACCAGAGCAGCGCCGGTTTCCGGAGAGGAAGGGGCTTCCCACAACCGACCACGCCCGGTAGTGCCGAGCCATGCTCGGCAGAAGCACTACACGTAAACCCGAACGCCGCCGCGAAGAGCAGCCGAGCATGGCTCGGCTCTACCAGAGCAGCGCCGGTTTCCGGGTAGGAAGCGGCTTCCCACAGCCGACCACGCCGGTAGTGCCGAGCCATGCTCGGCAGAAGCACTACACGTAGACCCGAACGCCTTCGCGAAGAGCAGCCGAGCATGGCTCGGCTCTACCAGAGCAGCGCCGGTTTCCGGACAGGAAGGGGCTCCCCACAGCCGACCACGCCGGTAGTGCCGAGCCATGCTCGGCAGAAGCACTACACGTAAACCCGAACGCCGCCGCGAAGAGCAGCCGAGCATGGCTCGGCTC
>JAHREJ010000003.1 GCA_021733645.1 Bacillus subtilis subsp. subtilis
CCGCGGTGGACGCCGGCATGCCGGTGGCGCTGGTGCGCTATGGGTACCCGCGTGGGCTGGACCTGGACAACGTCGCGGCCGTGGCAGTGGTGGATGACCTGCGGGCATTGCTGGCCCTGTAAGCCGGCGCATCCACGCATGGCGTGGATCTACCGGGTTGCCGCCGACCGCATGGCGGCCGAACGGGCGCGCGCAGGGACGGGTGTCGATCCACGCCCCCGCGCGAGGGTCCCGGCCGCCGTTCAACGTCGGCCGGGGCCCAATGCCTTACTTGGGCTGGTAACGCACGCTCAGGCGGTACTCGCGGCCGGGCTGGTTGTACCAGGCCACCGTTTCGTAATCGCGGTCGAACACGTTGCTGACCCGGCCAAGCACCGACCAGTCGCGGCTGAGCGCATATTCCAGGCGCAGGTCCACGGTGCCATAGCCGGCCAGGCGGACCGTATTGGCGGCGTTGTCATAGCGCTTGCCGGCACCGTTGGCGGTCACGCCGGCGCGGAAGTCACCGAAGCGGCGGTCGATGTCCAGGCGGGCGGTGTTCTGCGCGCGGCGTGCCAGCCAGTTGTCGAACTGCGCGCTGCCGGCGGTGCGGTTGCGCGGATCGGTGTGACTGAGCTGGGCGTTCACGTCGAAGCCGGCCAGGGTGATCGCACCGGTCAACTCCGCACCGCGGATACGGGCCTTTTCCACCTGCGACATCATGAAGGTGGTGGCGTCGTAGGTGATCAGGTCGTCGATGCGGGTTTCATACACGTCCAGGCCCCAGCGCCAGCCGCCGCCCTGCTGGGCGATGCCGACGTTGGCGCTCTTCGATTTCTCCGGGTCCAGCCCTGGCACGCCGCTCCACGGATCGTACAGGTCGCTGAAGGTCGGGGCCTTGAACGCGGTGCCGTAGCTGGCGTTGAGGCGGAGGCCGTGGCCCAGTTCGAAGCCCCAGCCGAGGCTGCCGGTGGTGTGGTTGCCGAACTGTTGGTTGTCGTCGTTGCGCGCGCTGGCCTGCAGGTGGTGCGCGCCGAAGCGGCCCTGGTACTGCACGAACACGCCGGTGTTGTCGCGGCGGTCGACGCGGTAGCCGGCGCTGCTGCCGTCCAGGTTGTCCTGGCTCCAGTCCACGCCGGCGCTGAGCAGCTGGCCGTCGGCGATGCCGATGTCGGCCTGTGCCGAGGCACTGTTGCGGTGGGTCTGCGCCGCGCCCAGCCAGGTGCTGCCGTTGTAGTTCTGCGACTCGTTGTCGGCGCGGCCGACGTTGGCGGTCAGGGTGAAGCGCTCGCCCGGGGTGTATCGCACCTTGCCCCCCAGCACCTGCTGCAGTGTTTCCGAATAGTTGTAGTAGCCGTCATAGTGGTTTTCACCTTCGGCACGCAGTGCGGTGCCTTCCACGCTCAGTGCATCGGTCAGCGTGTAGCCGCCGCGCAGGCTCATCGACAGGTTGCGGTAGCCATCGCGGTCGGGTTCATCGGCACCGCACCCGGCGAACGTGGCTGCATTGCCACGGCAGGCGTTGATGCCGTCGGTGTGCTGGTAGGCGATGTCGGTGCCGAACCAGCCGCGCTCGCCGCTGCCGCCAAAGCCGCCACTGGCCTCGCGCAGACCGTTGCTGCCAGCGCCCACCTGCAGGTGCGGGGCGAAGGTGCCGGCGTTGCGGCGGGTGAAGATCTGGATCACGCCACCGATCGCGTCGGCACCGTACAGGCTCGACTGCGGTCCGCGCACGATCTCGATGCGCTCGATCTGCGCCAGCGGCAGGTCCTGGATCATGGCCAGGCCCAGGTCGCCGGTGTTGATGCGCACGCCATCCACCAGCACCAGGGTGTGGGCCGAGTTGGTGCCGCGCAGGAACAGCGAGCTCTGCTTGCCCAGCCCGCCGCTGTTGTTGAGGTTGATGCCGGCGCGCCCGCGCAGCAGGTCCTGCAGCGAGGGCGCCTGGCTGCGCTCGATCTCGGCGCGGTCGATCACCTGCGCCGGTGAAATGCTGTCCTGCAGGGCGATCGGGGTGCGGGTGGCGGTGACCAGTACCTGGTCCAGCGCGGTGGTGTCGTCCTGGGCAGCGGCCAGCAGGGGCAGGGCCGACAACACGGCCAGGGAAAGAACGCGGATCTGCAGCTTCATCAATGACTCCATGCACCGCGCACGCCCGCGCGGCAAGGGGTGGGGATGATCGCGCCGCAGGGGAACAGGGGACGGTGGGCGAACGCACGCACGGCGCCGCTTGCCGCCGCCATGCCCGCCGCATCGCAACCAGTCGTCTTCCAGGCCGGTCTCCGGGCTTGCGGGTCGATGGCCGAACCATCGCACCCGGCGCCTTCCCATGCACAAGGCACAGTGGCGTATTGCCGGGTGTTTCCACGCTTACCGTTGCGGGGGCAGCGCCGGAGTGACAGCAAAGGGTCTGCTGCGTCACCGGCTTCCCGTTTCAACCTGCCGGCATGCGCCGCAGGTCACCTGAAAGTGCGCGCAGTGTAGAGCAAAGGCCTGCCTGCGGCAGCCGGCGCGGCGGGGTGGCATAGAGCGAGCGGTTAGAATGCACCTCGTTCCAAGATGTGATGCCCATGAACCCTTCGAGGTTGCAGCACCGTTTCGCTCCGTCCACTGCGCAGGCAGGGGCGTGATCCTGGACCTGATCCGCCACGCCAGCACCGGCCGTGACGGCCACCTGGACGGGCGCAGTGATCCCGCGCTGGAAGACGGAAGTACCCAGGCCCTGTGTGCGCGTTATGCGGGGCTGCCCTGGCAGCGCGTGGTGAGCTCGCCCCGCCAACGTGCGCTGGCCACCGCCGATGCGCTGGCGTTGCCGCACGGGATGGAGGTGGTGGCCGACGAGGAGTGGGCCGAACTGGACTTCGGCGATTGGGATGGCCAGGCGCTGCATGAATTGCCGGTGCAGGCGCTGTCGGCCTTCCACCTGGACCCACACGCCAACCCGCCACCGCATGGCGAAAGCTGGGGCCACTTCGAACGCCGCATTGCCCGTGGCCTGCATCGTCTGCTGGATGACCCCGACCCGCTGCCCACCCTGATCGTCAGCCACGGCGGCCCGTTGCGGATGGTGCTGTCGCAGGTGTGCGGCCTGCCGATGGCGATGTGCTGGGCGCTGCGCATCGACCACGGCACCCGCCTGCAACTGCGCGTGGAGCGCGAGGACGACCGCCTGTGGGGCGAACTGCTGGAACTGCAGCAACCCTGATCGCGCGTGGTCGGCAACGGCGAAGCGCCGGGCTCTGCCCGGCTGGCATTGGGTGGGGTGCTACCGCGTAAGAGCAGCCGGGCAGAGCCCGGCTCTACGAAGCCGCGTCGTCGAACGGCGGCGCGTCGTCGGTGTCGGCATCATCATCGCGGCGCTCGGCGGTGCGGTCGTAAACCGGGCCGGAGGCGGGCGGTGCCTTCTTCAGCGGCTTGTCGGCAATGATCGCCTCGTACTCGGCCACCAGCTCGCTGCGCCGCGCTTCGGGCAGTTCCTGCCAATGGCAATCCTGCAGCGCGCCTTCCAGCGAATAGAGCAGGTTGAGGCTGGGCTTGAAGCCGGCGCGGCGCACCTTCACGAAGGCGCCCACCGCACCGATCGCGGTCAGCTCCTCGGGCGTGCGCAACCCGACCTGGCGCAGCCACGCCGCGCTCTTGGGACCGATGTTGCGCAGCTTGGTGCTCATCCCAGTGCCTCGACGAATACCGCGGCAATCGCTTCCAGCCCCGCCTGGTCGTCGGCATCGAAGCGGGCCAGCGAGGGGCTGTCCAGGTCGAACACGCCGACCAGGGTATCGCCGTGCACCAGCGGCACTACCAACTCCGAGCGCGAGGCCGCATCGCAGGCGATGTGGCCGGGGAAGGCTTCCACGTCGTCAATGCGCTGGGTCAGGCGCTGGTGGGCGGCCGCGCCGCATACGCCCCGGTCCAGCGGGATGCGCACACAGGCCGGCAGCCCCTGGAACGGGCCGACCACCAGTTCGGTGCCGTCGAAGAAATAGAACCCCACCCAGTTCAGGTGCGGCAGCGCGTGGTAAACCAGCGCCGACAGGTTGGCCGCGTTGGCGATACGGTCGCGCTCGCCGTGGACCAGCGCGCGGGCCTGGGCCAGCAGCTGGCCGTACTGTTCCGGCTTGCTGCCGGTGAGCGTGGAAGTATCGAACATGCCCGGAGTCTAGCAAGCAGCAGGCCAGGCCGGGACCGTCGATAATGCACCGGTCTTTCCCGATCCCCGTGCCGATGACCGCCCAAACGCTGCCCGCCCTGTATGTCACCGGTACCGACACCGGCATTGGCAAGACCTTCAGCAGCTGCGTACTGCTGCACGCGCTGCGCCAGCGCGGCGGCACGGCGGTGGGCATGAAGCCGGTGGCCAGCGGCTGTGAACGCACCGCCCAGGGCCTGCGCAACGAGGATGCCATCGCGCTGCAGGCGGCCAGCGTGCCGGTGCCGGCCTATGCCGATCTGAATCCGTATGCGCTGCCGTTGCCGCTGGCCCCGGAACTGGCGGCGGCCGAAGCGGGCGTGAGTCTGGCGCTGGCCCCGATCGAAGTTGCCTTCGCGCGGCTGCGCGCACAGGCCGATACGGTGGTGGTGGAAGGCGTGGGCGGCTGGCTGGCGCCGCTGTCGGCCACGCTCGACCAGGCCGACCTGGTGCAGGCGCTGCAGCTGCCGGTGGTGATGGTGGTGGGGCTGCGGCTGGGCTGCCTCAACCATGCGCGCCTCACCGCCGCGGCGATCGCGGCCAGCGGTGCCACCTGCATCGGCTGGATCGGCAATGAGGTGGACCCGCAGATGGCGCGTATCGCCGACAACATGGCCCTGCTGCGCACACGCCTGCCCATGCCCTGCCTGGGCCACTTGCCGTTTGCACCTGGCGCCGATCCGGCCGGTCTGGCGGGGTGTCTGCAGCTGTAAGGGGGCACAGACCGCGCTGCGCGCGGCATCCACGCATGGCAGGCTCAACCTTGGCGTAATGCGCCAGCCAGCTGGCCCAGAGTCGCGATCGCGCCTGCATACGTCGCGTCCAGTTCCTGGCAGCACGACAACCGCAGGCAGTGGCGGTAGCGCGCACCCCGTGAGTACACCTGGCCAGGCATGAACACCACGCCGCGCGCCAGTGCCTGTTCGAACAGGTCGCCGGTGTCGATCCCGGCCGGCAGCTCCACCCACAGCAGGAAACCCCCGGTGGGCTGGGTGGCCCGCGTGCCGGGCGGGAAGTGCTGGGCGATCAGCGCACGCACGCGGCGCACCTGGTCGCTGTACAGCCGGCGCAGCCCGCGCAGGTGGTGCTCGTAACTGCCTGCTTCCAGGAACGCGCCGACTGCCTCGCCCAGCAGCCGTGGTTCGGCCCCGGTGGACTGGAACTTGAGCAGCTGGATGTCGGCGGCAAAGCGCCCGGCATCCAGCCAGCCGATGCGGTAGTCCGGTGCCAACGTCTTGGAAAAGCTGCTGCACACCATCACCCAGCCGTCCTCGTCGAAGGATTTCAGCAAGGGGGCCAGCGGCTCCTGGAACTGCAGTTCGGCGTAAACCGCGTCTTCAATCAAGGGAATCCGGTAGCGGTTGACCAGCGCGGCCAGCCGCTGCTTTTCAGCCACCGGCATGGTGCAGCCAAGCGGGTTGTGCACGGTGGGCATCGCCACGATCGCCGCCAGCGTGCCCAGCGCCAGCTGCGCGGCCACGGCATCCACGTCCAGCCCGCGGCGCGGGTCGGTGGGCAGCTCGATCGCCTTCAGGCCCAGGTTGCTGAGCAGGGGATACAGGTTGAAATACGACGGGGCCTCGATGCCAACGGCATCGCCCGGGCGGGTCACCGCACGCAACGCCAGCTGCAGCGCTTCCATCGCCCCGTGGGTGAGCACCAGGCGCTCCACGCTGGTGTGCAGGCCCAGCCGTGGGCCGCGCCGCACGATCTGCTCCAGCAGCCGCGTGGCCGCGTTGGGGCGCGCGTAGGTTTCCACCATGCCGGCGCGGCGCAGCACCTGTGCAGTGCTGCGCGCCAGCTTGTCGCCGGGATAGAAGCGGCGCCCGCGTGGGCCGGCGAAGGCCAGGTCGACGATGCCCGGCTGCTGCTGCGCGGCCAGCACCCGCGCCATCATCAACTGCTGGGCCTGGGTGGTGGCCAGCGACGGGGCCTGGCGCAGTGAGCGGGTGGGTTCGGCCAGGCGTGGGCTGACCACGAAGCCGGCCTTGGGCCGCGGCGTCACCAGGCCAGCATCTTCGAGCTGGCGATAGGCGGCAATCACCGTGTTCAAACTGAGCTGGCGTTGTGCGGCCAGGCCGCGCAGCGAAGGCAGGCGGGTGCCTGCCGGCAGCCGGCCACTCTGGATCGCGTCGGCCATTTCATCGGCCAGGGATTGGTAAAGGTTGGCTGCCATCGGGACCGTCCGCAGGGATCTGTAACCATGCGGATGGCCGGAATCTGCCTCTGTATCCGCTGGCCCGGGCAGCCTAGCATGGTCCTGCCAGCGCACCCCGGACTTCCCTCGTGCACGGCGGTGTTGGATTTCGCCGTGCACTTTTTTTACGGCCGTCAGTGTGCCGCGCTGCAGCGATCACCGCACCGACAAAGTGGAAACCAGGCGCGGTTTGTCGCGGTAAAGCGACGGGTACTGACGCTTGAGCGCGTCCACCTTGGGCAGATCGTTGATCCGGATGTACAGCGATTCCGGATGCAGCGTGAGGTAGTTCTGGTGGTAACCCTCGGCCGGGTAGAAGCGCTTGCCTCCGTCCACCTGGGTCACCACCGGCGCGTTGAATGCCTTGGCGCGCTGCAACTGCGCGATGTAGGCCTGGGTTGCGTCGCGCTGCCCGGCATCGTCGGCATACACCGCCGAACGGTACTGGGTGCCGCGATCGGGGCCCTGGCGGTTGCGCTGGGTGGGGTCGTGGGCCACCGAGAAGAACACCTGCATCAGTTGCCCGTAACTGACCTGGGAGGGATCGTAAGTGACCTGCACCGCTTCGGCATGCCCGGTGCTGCCACTGCCCACGCGCGTGTAGGTGGCATCGGCAGCGCTGCCGCCGATGTAGCCGGACACCGCGTTGCTCACGCCGTTGATGTGCTGGAACACGCCCTGCACGCCCCAGAAGCAGCCGCCGGCAAACACCACCTGTGCGCGGTGGATGCCGGGTTGTTTGAAATCGGCACCGGCGCTGGGCGCGGGCAGCGTCACCAGCGCGGATGCCTGCGAGGTTGCCGCGTGGGCCGGGCGGTCCAGGCTCACCACGGCGGTGACGGTGAGCGCGGCGATCACCGCGGCGATGCTGCCGGCCACCAGTTTGTCCATTGTGATGTTCATCGAAGGCCTCCGGGGCTCAACCAAACGTAAAGGCGTAGGCGTGCACGCCCGGATCGAGGAACTCGATCTCGAAAGTGCGCTCACCCACATCGCCGTTCTGGCGGATCAGCTGGTACAGGCGGTGTTCGTCGACCTGGCCTCGGCCATCGGCCGATACATCGCCGCCCGCGGCCGCACCCGGCGGCTGGCCGTCGATGCGCACGCGATAACGCACCGGCGTGCCATCCACCGCCGGTGCCAGCACCAGGTGCAGGTCGCGGGCATGGAAACGGAAGGCGATCCGGCCGCCAGCGGTGTCCAGCTGCGCGTCCTCCTCGCCCACCGTCCAGCGCCCGCCCAACGCCCATTGATTCAACGTCAACGTGGCCGGCACGCGATAGTCGGCGGCGCGACCCGGCTGCTGCCCGCCGGGCGAGGCGAAGCTCTGTGCGCGGGCGTGGCCCAGGTAGGTCTCCGGCGACTTCAGGTTGCGCATGTCCGCCTGCTGCTCCACCCCGTCGCGCGGTGTCGCGGCGGCCATTGCCTGCGCCGGTTCGTCGGGAAGCGGGTTGCCGGCCTCGCGCAGCAGCTGGCGGATGATCTGCTCGGACTGGGCGTAATTGCCTTCGCCAAAGTGGTGCGCGCGGATGCGGCCCTGCGCATCGATGAAGTAGTGCGCCGGCCAGTAGCGGTTGTTGAAGCCGCGCCAGATGGCAAAGTCGTTGTCGATCGCCACCGGGTAGGTGACCTTCAGGTCCTTCACCGCGCGCTGCACGTTGCCCAGGTTGCGCTCGAAAGCGAACTCCGGCGCGTGCACCCCGATCACCACCAGGCCGTGGTCGCGGTAGCGCTCGGCCCACTCGCGCACATACGGCATTGCGCGCAGGCAGTTGATGCAGGAGTAGGTCCAGAAATCGACCAGTACCACCTTGCCGCGCAGCGCCGCTGCGTCCAGCGGCGGGCTGTTGAGCCAACCGGTAGCGCCGGCCAGCGAGGGCAGGGTGCCTTCCACCGGCAACGGCGTGCCGGCCGGTGCACTGGCCGCGCGCATCATCGCGCTGCCGGTCGCCGGCGACTGCCCGGGCAGCACATCCAGCAGGCCCTGTTCCAGCTTGGCCGTGCTCACCGTGGACAGCCGGGTCAATACGCCGGTGTCCCAGCCCATGCCGATGGCCACCACCGCCAGCAGCGCGGCCACGCCCAGCGCCCGGCGGATCCACTCGCCCACGCCCAGGCGCTGCTTGAGCGCGGCGAACACCCGCCCGCCGATCCAGATCGCCAGCGCCAGCGAGGTGGCCGCGCCCAGCGCATAGGCCAGCAACAAGCCGCTGGTGCCCACGCTGGCACCGTTCAGCGCGGCCCCGGTGAGGATCAGGCCGAGGATCGGACCGGCGCATGGCGCCCATAGCAGGCCGGTGGCGATACCGATCAGCAGCGAGGTACCCACCCCGCCACGCCCGGCATCGCTGGCGGCATCGGCCGACGCGCTCAGGCGCGCGCCCAGGCGCTGGAACGGCGACAACAGCCGGTTGGCCAGCGACGGCCACAGCAGTGCCAGCGCGAACAGCGCCATCACCACCAGGGCGATCCAGCGGCCGATCTGATTGGCCTGCGCGACCCATTGGCTGCCCACCGCCGCCAGGCTGGCCACCACGGCGAACATGAGGGTCATACCGATCAGCAAGGGGAGTCCGCTACGCAGGAACGGCCGGTCCGAGCGTGCGAACACGAACGGCAGCACCGGCAGGATGCAGGGGCTGAGGATGGTGAGCACACCACCCAGGTAGGCCAGGGCAAGCAGGAACATGAGGGAGATCCTTCCAGGATGCGGGGGAAGCGGCGCTCAGGCCGCGGTGAAGGTCATCGCCACGCCGTTCATGCAGTAGCGCAGCCCGGTCGGGCGCGGACCGTCGTCGAACACGTGGCCAAGGTGGCCGCCGCAGCGCCGGCAATGCGCCTCGACGCGGATCATGCCCAAGGTGGCATCACGGTCTTCGCCCACCGCGTCATGCAGCG
This sequence comes from Bacillus subtilis subsp. subtilis, assembly GCA_021733645.1. Taxonomy (GTDB): domain Bacteria; phylum Pseudomonadota; class Gammaproteobacteria; order Xanthomonadales; family Xanthomonadaceae; genus Stenotrophomonas. The sequence goes on from JAHREJ010000003.1 coordinate 9,261, forward strand.
GTGCCCAGAAGCTGGGCCAGCCGGTGCCGCTGTCGAACTTGGTGGACGAGGAAAACAGCGGCAGCGCGCACCCGGCACAGTTGAAGGTGCCGCGTCGGTGTTCCTTGTTGAGTGGGCTGCTGAACGGCCGCTCGGTGCTTTGCTGGCGCAGCACCGCGTACTGCGCCGGACTGAGCTGCTGGCGCCACTGTGCATCGGTGCGCATCACCTCCAAACGCCGGGCCGGGGTGGCCGTGGCCGCCGGTGCCGGGCCGCTGCAGGCAGTCAGGCCGAACAGCCCGGCGGCAGCGGCCATGCCACCCATGCCGAGCACATTGCGACGGGAATAACGCATGGCCGATCTCCAGGTCCGGGGACGATGCGGCCATGCTGCGCCCGGGTCGGTCAACGAATCCTCACGCAGGGTTAAATTTTCCGTGACACATCGGCGGCCGGATCGGCCGACAATGCAGGCCGTCCCCCTGACCGGCCCGCCCGCCCCGATGAGCAGCGCCAAGCGTGTCCTGATCGTCGAAGACGATATCCACATCGCCAACCTGTTGCGCATGCACCTGCGCGACGAAGGCTACGAGGTCACCCACGCCGCCACCGGCGATGACGGCCTGGCCCTGCTGGAAGCGCAGCCGTGGAGCGCGCTGGTGCTGGATCTGATGCTGCCCGGCGTGGACGGACTGGAAATCTGCAAACGCGCCCGTGCGATGGCCCGCTACACCCCCATCATCATCACCAGCGCACGCGCCAGCGAAGTGCACCGCATTCTCGGCCTGGAGCTGGGCGCGGACGACTACCTGGCCAAGCCGTTTTCGATGCTGGAGCTGGTGGCCCGCGTGAAGGCGCTGCTGCGCCGGGTGGAAGCGCTGGCGCAGAACGCGCGCATCGATGCCGGCGAGATCGAAGTGGCCGGGGTGCGCATCGACCCGGTCGCGCGCACCGCCCAGGTGGACGGCCGGCCGTTGGAACTGACCCCGCGCGAGTTCGACCTGCTGTACTTCTTCGCCCGCCATCCGGGCCAGGTGTATTCGCGCATGGACCTGCTCAACCAGGTCTGGGGCTACCAGCACGACGGCTACGAACACACCGTCAATACCCACATCAACCGGCTGCGCAACAAGATCGAGCGCGACCCGGCCACCCCGCAGCGCATCCAGACGGTGTGGGGCCGCGGCTACAAGCTGGTCGACGACGAAGGGGCAGCGGCATGATCCGCTTGACCCTGTCGCAGCGGCTGTCGGTGGTGTTCTGTGCACTGCTGCTGGCCTGCTGTGGCGCGCTGCTGTGGATCCAGATGCGCAGCACCGCCATGCACGAGCAGGAAACCGTGCAGCGGCTGTCGCGCGGGCTGGCCGACCACATCGCGCGCAGCGGCGAGCTGATGGACGCGCGCGGCATGCGGGGGGGCGAGGTGCGCGCGCTGTTTGGCAAGTTGATGGCGGTCAATCCCAGCGTGGAGGTGTACCTGCTCGACGATGCCGGGCGCATCCTTGGCCACGATGCGCCCGACGGCCACCTCAAGCGCGACCGGGTCGACCTGGCCCCGGTGCGCGCGCTGCTGCGCGAGGAGCCGCTACCGATCCTTGGCGACGACCCGCGCAGCGCGACCGGGCGCAAGGTCTTCAACGCCGCCCCGCTATGGGTGCAGGGCCGCCAGGCCGGTTACATCTACGTGGTGCTGGTGGGCGAACAACGTGAGGCGCTGGCGGCCAACATCGCCGCCAATGCAACCCTGCGCACCACGCTGTGGTCGCTGGGGATCGTGGCCGTGGTCGGCCTGCTGGCCGGAGTGGTCGCCTTCCGCTGGGTCACCCGCCCGCTGCGCCAGCTTACCCGCCGCATCCAGGCCTTCGACGTGGACGCCGCCGGTGCCGGCACGCCGCTGCCGCCCACGCCACTGCGCCCCGGTGAGCGCGACGAGCTGACCATCCTGCAGCACAGCTTCGGGCATATGGGCCAGCGCCTGGGCGAACAGTGGCAATTGCTGCGCGAGCAAGACCTGCAGCGCCGCGAGCTGGTGGCCAACATCTCCCACGACCTGCGCACGCCGCTGTCCTCGCTGCACGGCTACCTGGAAACGCTGGCGCTGAAAGACGCCACGCTCAGTGCCGAGGAACGCCAGCGCTACCTGGGCATCGCGCTGGCGCAGAGCCGCAAGGTCGGTGCGCTGGCGCAGGCACTGTTCGAGCTGGCGCGGCTGGAGCACGGCGCGGTCAGCCTGGACCTGCAGGCCTTCTCGCTGCCGGACCTGGTGCAGGACGTCTTCCAGAAGTTCGAGCTGGCCGCGCAGGCGCGCCGGCAGACACTCCGTGCCGACATCCCGCCAGGCCTGCCGGCGGTGGTGGCCGACCTCGGGCTGATTGAGCGGGTGCTGACCAACCTGCTCGACAACGCCATCCGGCACACGCCCGAAGGCGGCCGCATCGAGGTGGTGCTGCGCGCGCAGGATGGCGAGGTGCAGGTGGCCATCGCCGATACCGGCCCGGGCATTCCCGTCGAGCGTCGCGCGTCGTTGTTCAGCACGCCGCCTGCGCTGGGCAGTGCGCGCCAGGACAGCGGCGGGTTGGGGCTGCTGATCGTGCACCGAATCCTGCAACTGCATCACCGGGATATCCGCCTGATGGACAGCCGCGAGGGCGCGTTGTTCGTGTTTACCCTGCCGAGCGCGCAGCGCTGAGGCCGGTGATGCGGTGCCAGCCAACGGCGCCCGTGCCCAGGGCGCTCACGATCTCCACAACGCGTGGGCCTGCCATGCATGTGCCGCCCCCAGCCCGCTGATCCGGTCATCGGTGGTCAAACCCTGCTGTCGATCCGCCTCGACGCGATCGCGCCAAAGAACAGCGTGTCTCATTCCACGGGCCGTAGTGGATGGCGCAGGCCGTCCGCGTGTGGCCCGATAGTTCTGGCCCATTGTGGATGGCGGTGATTTCTCCGTTCCGGGCCGCTGCGGGGCTTGGCTTGCGGTACAGGCGGAGAGCCGGGCTTTTTTGACGGTCGTCGGTGGGTCGGGCGCCGGGCCGCGATGCCCTTGCGGGCGAAGTAAAGGAGGAGGGGGCGGCCGCAGGCCGACGCCGGCAAGGGCATCGCGGCCCGGCGCCCGACCCACCGACCGCCGCGGCCACGGAAGTCAGCGCGCGCCTCGTGCTTGCCAGGCGGATGGGAGAAGAAGCAAAAAAAAGACCCGACAGAGGGAGGGTTCTGTCGGGTCTGGGATTGCGTGGGGGGAGGGACCCACGCAAATTCGATGTCGATGTGGTTCAGCGCTTGGCAGCGTCCGGCTGGGCGGCGGCCGCGAGCGGCTGACGGGCCAGTTCGCCAAAGGCCTCCGAGGCCTTCAGCCCCAGTCCAACCACCTGCTGGCTGGCGCTGGTCCAACGGGCGAGGTTGTCGCGGGCCAACTGCGCGCCCTTGGGCAACAGCGTGGCCGGTTCCTGTGACTGCACGATTTCACCGAAGAACCCGCTGGTGGCGGTGATGCTCTTTTCCAGCGTCTTCAACTGCACCCCGAACATGCTTTCAGCATTTTCCAGTGCGAGCCGATTGGCACGCGTGGCCGTAGCGGCCAGCTGGCGGGTGTAGTCGTTGAGGGAATCGGTGAACGCGGACGCCATGAGAGCGGCTCGAGAACGTTGATGCAATGCAGCATACGCCGAAAATATTGCAATGCAACATGCGGCGCGCCATTTGGGCCCGGCGCCCGTAAAAGTGACCGGATATCAGGGGGTTGCGATGCGCCCTCGCGCGCGGTTGGCGGGCTGGGGCACCCGCCGTGGCCGGCATTACCGAGACGCGCAGGCGGTGGGCCTTGCGCGCCGCGGCCGGCCGCCGGTCAGCCGCGGTAGCGGCAGCCGGAGGTGCAGGTCTCGTGCACCGTCACTTCGCTCAGCGGCGGCAGCGCCGGCTTGAGTTCGTTCCAGATCCAGATCGCCAGGCGTTCGCTGGTGGGATTTTCCAGGCCGGGGATATCGTTGAGGTAGTGGTGGTCCAGGCGGTCGTAGATCGGCTGGAAGGCGGCTTTGACGTCGCCGAAGTCCATGATCCAGCCGCTGTGTTCGCCCGGCTCGCCTTCCACCTTGAGTTCCACCCGGAACGAATGCCCGTGCAGACGCGCGCATTTGTGGCCCGGCGGCACGTTGGGCAGGTGGTGAGCGGCCTCGAGGGTAAAGACTTTAAAGATTTCCATGCCGCCATTGTAGCGGGCGTCCCGGCCGTCCGGCGGGGCGCTGCGCGCTTGTGACGCGAAACCAACTCTATCCATCCGGATGAAGAGATGTTAGTTTCTCTTATATCCGTATGAAGAGATGTTATTGGCCGGTTCATGGCCAGGCATGGACTACTGCGGAACTTGTCGTCCACCACCCCACTGAAGTTCATGCCCAAGCACACTCTTCTTGTAGCAGCGTTGTCTGCTGCTCTGGCCACGCCTTTGCCTGCGTTTGCCGATACCGCCACCGACGCCACCGCCGCCGGCGACAGCAAGACCCTCGCCGCCGTGCGGGTTACCGGTTCCAACATCAAGCGCACCGATACCGAGACCGCCAACCCGGTGCAGGTAATCGACCGCCAGCAGCTGGAAGAGTCGGGCAAGGTCACCGTGGCCGACCTGCTGCGCTCGATCTCGGCCAACACCGGCAACGCCAACAACGAAACCACCAACAACGGCTGGGCCTCCGGCTCGGCCGGCATCGGCCTGCGCGGCCTGTCGCAGAAGAACACGCTGGTGCTGCTCAACGGCCGCCGCCTGGCCAACTACGGCTTCCCGGCCGGCGGCCTGTCGGACACCTTCGTCAACCTCAACGCGCTGCCGCTGGTGGCCGTGGAGCGCATCGAAGTGCTCAAGGACGGCGCCTCGGCCGTGTACGGCTCCGATGCGGTGGCCGGCGTGGTCAACATCATCACCCGGCAGAACTTCCAGGGCGCCGAACTCGGCGGCAGCCTGGGCACCGCCGACCAAGGTGGGCTGGATGAGCAGACACTCAAGTTCGTGGGTGGCATCGGCGACCTGGACAGCGATGGCTACAACATCCTGGTCAGCCTGGAAGGCTACAACCGCGAGCGCCTGGACCAGGACCAGCGCGACCTCACCAAGTCCGGCATCTACACCGACAAGCCCGGCGGCCGCTGGAACGGCTGGTCGGCCAAGGGCGCGCGCTACCTGATCAACGGCACCTCGGTGCCGATGCTCGATGCCAACGGCAACTGCCCGGAAGGCAGCACGCTGGTGGCCAGCGCGCCCATCGACGGCCTGGCCGGCAACACCTGCGGCTTCAACCAGGCCCCGTACACCACGCTGATCCCGTCCACCAAGCGCTACCAGGCCTACGTCAACGGCACCTTCCGGGTGAATGACAACGTGGAAGCCTTCGGCGAAGTGCTCTACAGCGACATCAAGGGCGTGTCCTGGTTTGGCAGCAGCCCGTTCTTCACCCTGGAAAGCGGCCGCTTCGCGCTCAACGCCGAGACCGGCCTGGCCGAGCCGGTGTCCTCCAACCTGCCGGCCAGCAGCCCATACAACCCGTATGGCCGTGCGGTGCCGATCGAATACACCTTCTTCAACCTTGGCCCCACCATCAAGACCAACCGTTCGCAGGCCTACCGTGGTCTGGTCGGGCTGCGCGGCAGCCTGCAGAACTGGGACTGGGAAGTGGGCGCGTTCGGCGCGCGCAGCAGCGAGCGTGAAACCGTGTCCGGTGGTTTCGCCAACCGCTACGCGCTGGCCACCGCGCTGGCCAATGGCAGCTACAACCTGCTCAACCCGTCGGCCACCTCGCCGGAGGTGCTCAACGCGATCAACATCAGCACGCTGCGCCCGGCCGAGTCGGTGCTGCAGGGCGTGGATGCCAAGATTTCCGGCGCGCTGGGCCACACCTGGGCCGGCGAGATCGGCTTCGCTGCCGGGGCCGAATGGCGCCGCGAAAAGCTCGACTCCAACAACCCGTGGCAGATCGATGCGGGCCTGCAGATCCGCCCGGCCATCGCCGAGGTGCATGGCGAGCGCAAGGTCACCGCCGCCTATGCCGAAGTGAATGTACCGCTGGCCGAACGGCTGGAACTGCAGGCCGCCGCGCGCGCCGACCACTACAGCGACTTCGGCGATGCGTTCTCGCCCAAGCTCAGCCTGCGCTGGCAGCCGTGGGACATCCTGCTGGTGCGCGTGGCCGCCTCGAAGGGTTTCCGCGCACCGTCGCTGTCGGAGAACTCCAACAGCACCAGCATCGCCTACGGCAGCGTGATCGACCCGCGGGATCCGGACGTGCCGGGCTCGCGCCAGAACCCGACCTTCTTCACCGTCGGCAACAACGATCTCAAGCCCGAGCGCACCAAGAGCTTCAACGCCGGCATCGTGCTGTCGCCGTGGTCCAACACCAGCCTGAGCGTGGACTACTACCGCATCGAGCTGGAAAACCTGGTGGGCACCAACAACACCCAGACCCTGGTCACCGACAACGTGCCCGGCGCGGTCAGCCGTGACGAACGCGGCAAGCTGCTGGCCGTCTACAACCGCTACCAGAATCTGAGCGAACTGAAGACCTCCGGCTTCGACGTGGAACTGCGCCAGCGCTTCCCGACCGAGCGCGCCGGCGACTTCGCGCTCGGCACCGCCTTCACCCACGTGCGCGATTACAGCCGCCCCACCGTGGTGGGTGGCCCGCTGGTCAACTACGCCGGCAGCAACCTCGGCGCCACCTTGCCCAAGAACAAGGCCACCACCACCGTGGACTGGAGCTACGGCGACTTCCGCACGGCGCTGACCTGGTACTACACCAGCGGCTACGACCAGAAGGCCAGCGCGGCGGCCACCGCCGTGCAGGACCGCGTGGATGCGTACAGCCAGTTCGATCTGTACCTGGGCTACACCGGTATCGACAAGCTCACCCTGTACGCCAAGATCCAGAACCTGGGCGATGAGGAGCCGCCGTACGACGCGTCGTTCCCGGGCATCCGCGCCCCCTACGACTTCAGTCAGTACGACCTGCGCGGGCGCTATTTCACGGTTGGTTTCGACTACCGCTTCTAACACCGTTGGTATCCATCGGGGCCGGCGTCCATGCCGGCCCCCGCTTCATGGGGAATTGCTGTGTCTTTGCATCGTGTCGTGTCGCGTCCCATCGCCTGGCTGGTGGGTTCGTTGTGGTTGCTGGCCCTGCCGGCGTTCGCGCAGAGCGCGTATTTCTTTCCGCAGGGCGGCGATTTCGATCCGTCCATTCCCACGCCGCAACAGTTCCTTGGCTACGAGATCGGCAGCCGCTACACGCGGCATGACCAGCTGGTGGCCTACTTCGACGAACTGGCCAGACACTCGGACAAGATCAAGGTCGAGCGCATCGGCAGCAGCTACGAAGGACGTCCGTTGCTGATCGCCACGGTCACCTCGGCGCAGAACCAGCAGCAGCTGGAAAGCCTGCGCCGCCAGCACGTGACCCTGGCCGACCCGGCCCAACCGTTGAGTGCCGCCGGCAGCAGCCCGGTCGTGGTGTGGCTGGGTTACAGCGTGCACGGCAACGAAACCTCCAGTGGCGAAGCGGCATTGCTCACCGCCTACTACCTGGTGGCCAACCGCAGTGCCGAGACCGCGCAATGGCTGCAACAGGCGGTGGTGCTGTTCGACCCGGCACAGAACCCGGATGGCCGCGACCGCGCGGCCAGCTGGCACAACGCCTATGCCTCTTCGCCGGCCTCGTCCGACCCGGCCGACAAGGAACATGTCGAACCGTTCCCACAGGGCCGCACCAACCATTACTTCACCGACCTCAACCGCGACTGGCTGGCGCTCACCCAGCAGGACACGCGGCCGAAGATCGCCTACTTCCACCGCTGGTATCCCAACGTCCAGATCGACTTCCACGAGATGGGCAAGGACAGCACCTATTACTTCGAACCGTCACCGGCGAGCATGCACAGCCCGCTGATCCCGGCCGCGTCGTACGCGTTCAACAAGACCCTGGCCAAGTACCACGCCCACGCGCTGGATGCGCTGGGATCGCTGTACTACACAGGGGAAAACTTCGACAACTTCTCGCCGGTGTACGGCTCCACGTACCCCGACTTCCACGGCGCGGTCGGCGTCACCGTCGAACAGGCCAGCTCGCGCGGGCGCGTGCAGGAATCGGTCAACGGCCTGCTTACCTTCCCCTTCACCATCCGCAACCAGGTCGCCACCGGCCTGGGCACGGTGCGCGGCGCGGTGACCGAACGCGATGGCCTGCTCAAGCTGCAGAAGGACTTCTTCCAGTCGGCGGTGAAGCAGGCCGGCCAGCAGCCGGTGAAGGCATTCGTGTTCGGGGATGCGCATGATCCGGGCCTGACCCGCAAGCTGCTGGACCTGCTGCTGCAGCACCAGATCACCGTGGAGGCATTGACCGGCGCGGTGACCGTGGAAGGACAGCGCTTCGAGCCGGGCAGTGCCTACGTGGTGCCCACCGCGCAGCCGCAGTTCCGCCTGGTGCATTCGATCTTCGCCGATACCCCGCCGATCAAGGGCGATGTGTTCTACGGCAGCACCTCCTACGCGATCGCACCGGCCTACGGCGTGGCGTTTGCCGGCAGTCGCAGCCGCATCGGCGGCGGTGCGCGTGTTGCGGCGGTGGCGCCGGTGCAGGCCGGTGTTGTCGGTGGCCAGGCCGGCTATGCCTATGTACTGGACTGGCGCGATTACAACGCCAGCCGCGCGTTGTATGCGCTGCAGGCGCGCGGGCTGCACACCCGTGCCGCGTTCCAGCCCTTCAGCGCGGCCACTGCCGACGGCGAGCAGGCGTTCGCGCGTGGCAGCGTGGTGATTCCAGTCGCCGGACAACCGTTGGCCGGTGCGGCCCTGTTGGCGGCGGTGGACGAGGCCGCGCGCGGGGCCGGGGTGCGCGTGCATGCGCTGGCCAGCGGGCAGAGCCGCAGCGGCATCGACCTGGGCAGCGACAGCGTCAAGGCGCTGCGCACGCCGGCCGTGGCGCTGGTGATGGGCGAGGGCGTCAGTGCCACCGAGATCGGCTCGGCCTGGTTCGTGCTCGACCAGCAGGTGCAGCTGCCAGCCAGCAAGCTGGATCCCGCGCAGCTGGGCAAGGTGGTGCTGGACCGCTACACCACCATCGTGCTCGCCGGCGGCACCTACGCCGGCGTGGATGCCACCGCGGTGGCCGCGCTCAAGCGCTGGATCAACGCCGGTGGGTCGCTGGTGACCTACGGCAGCGCCGCGCGCTGGGCCATCGACCAGAAGCTGGCCGACGAAGTGCTGGGCGAAGACGAGAAGGACAGCGAGGGCGCACGCCGTGCCTTCGGCGACCAGCGCGACATCGCCGCGATCGAGCGGGTGAGCGGCAACATCCTCAGTGCCGACGTGGACACCAGCCATCCGCTGGGCTTCGGCCTGCCGCGCACCCAGCTGGCGATCAACAAGGAAAACGGCATCAGCTTCAAGCCCAGCCGCAATCCGTTCTCCACGGTAGTGCGGGTGGACGACGAGCCCCGCGTCAACGGCTACCTGTCCGACACCAACCGCAGCCGCGTCGCCGGCGCGGCCTGGCTGCTGGTGTCACCGCAGGGGCAGGGCAACGTGGTGCTGTTTGCCGATGATCCGGCCCACCGCAAGTACTGGCACGGTACCGAGCGGTTGCTGTTGAACGCGATCTTCTTCGGCAACCAGCTCAACCCAAGCAAGCCGCGTGGCTGATCCAACGGCGGGGCGGCTGCCGCCCCGAACGGGCATCCACCCCGGCCAGCGGTAGCGCCGGCGGTGGGTCGGCGGCCCTCCGCAGCCGACCCACCGCCGGCAACACAACGCCAGGGCAGCCGAGCTATGGTCGGCGCTACGGGGTCCGGCCGCACCCCTGCCAGCACCACCAAACCCACAGCACACCCCGTGTGAAAGGATCGTATTGCGAATCATTCGCAATACGAATAGGATGGCGCCCGCCGGGAACGCCCGGTGTCCTCTGCGAGCCCGCCATGTCGTTCCGACCGTTCGCCGCCCTGTTGTTGACCGTCCTGGCCGTACCCGCCGCCGCGCACACGCCCTACCTGGCCCCGGCCAGTTTTTCGGTGCGGCCGGACAGCGTGGTTACCCTGGATGCCAGCTTCGCCGAAGCCTTCTTCGTGCCTGAAGTGGTGTTCGACAACAGCACCTTCGTGGTGACCGACCCGGATGGCCGCCAGCATGCGCCCGACACCGTGCAGCGGTTCAAGACCCGCACCGTTGTCGAACAGACCCTGCCCGGGCAGAAGGGCACCTACCGCTTCAGTACCGGCAACCGCCTTGGTGCGGTGTTCCGCACCTGGGAAGTGGACGGCAAGACGGTTTCCAGCCGAGATCCGGCCCAAGCCCTGCCGCCCGGCGCCCGGCTGACCAGCCACTACCAGAGCCTGTCGCGCTCGGAGGTCTACCTCACCGCCGGCGCGCCGACCTCCACCGCGCTCACGCCCTATGGCGTGGGCCTGGAGCTGGTCCCGATCACCCATCCCGATGATCTGTACCGCGGCGAACGCTTCGACTTCAGCGTGCACTACGACGGCAAGCCGCTCGCGGCGCAGAAGGTGGACATCTACCGCGCGCTCGGCGCGGGTGCCACCCAACCCATGCCCGTGGTGCTCACCACCGACGCGGCGGGCAGGGCCAGCCTGGCGCTCGACCAGGCCGGTAACTACCTGGCGCTGATCCGCTATCGCGGCCCGGCACCGTCCGGCGCGGCGGCCCCGATGTATGGCAACAACTACACGCTGACCTTCCGCGTGCTCGAACCGTAACCGCACCACACTCCAGGGGAACCATCATGAAGCTGCACACGCTCACCACCGCCCTGCTGGCACTGGTGCTGGTCCCGGCCGCGCACGCGCAGCCGGTCGCCACGGTCGCCGCGCCGTCACCTACCGCCGCCGCATTCCTGTCCCAGTTCGCCGACGAGGGCACCGACAGTGTCAGCTGGGCGCAGTTCGAGGCCTTCCGCCAGCAACGCTACGCCGCCACGGACAGCAACCACGATGGCCACGTGGACGCGCAGGAATACGCCAACGAATACCTGCAGCGCTTCGACACGCGCCTGGCCAACGCGCGCGCCGGTCATCTGAAGCAGACCGACACCCGCTTCAAGGCACTGGACCGCGACAACAATGGTGTGATCAGCCGCGCCGAGTACGATGCCGCCGGCGAGCGTACCTGGGCCGGCTATGAGAAATCGCAGGACGCCACCCGCGAAAGCGCCGCGGCCACCTCGCGCGATCCGCTGAAGATGCCGACCTCGCATACCGCCAACGGCATGCTGGAACTGTACGACCGCAACCGGGACGGCGTGGTCGACCGCGCCGAGTTCGATGCGGTGCGTGCCGCCAGCTTCGCTGCCACCGATACCGACGGCAACGGTACGCTGAGCCTGGCCGAATACACCGCCGAGTTCGACGCCCGGCTGGAACGGCAGCGCGTACGTGTGCGCGCCGATGCCGCGCGCCAGGCCAAGGTCCGCTTCGATTCGCTGGACAAGGACAAGGACGGGCGCATGACTTTCGCCGAGTACCAGGCCTCAGGCAAGCGCATGTTCGAGCGGGCCGACAGCAACGGAGATGGCGTGGTGGATGCGCGCGATCCCGAGCCGGTTGCCGGCGCGCACTCGGCCAACGGCAACCGCTAGCATCCCCGGCGCGGCCACGCCGCGCCCGCTGCACGGACCGGCCCGGGAAGTGGCCGGTCCCGGCCACGCCTGCGCGTCACCGCGCCCGGCCAGCCCCACCTTCACCCACGGATGATTCCGGCGCGCCGCCCAGCGTGCGCCGCCCTGCGCCTCCCAGCCCCGCACGATCGATCGATCGCCGCTGCCAGGAACGGCCTGCCGCCCCGCGGCACCACGCCCTTTCCTTTTTCCTTGCGGAGTCCGATCCATGACGTCGTCCCTCACCCTGCTGGCCCTGGCGGTTGCCGCCAGCCTTGCTGCCCCCGCGTACGCCGATACCCTCAACGATGCCAGCACGCTGGATACCGTGCGCGTGCAGGCCGAGCGGGCCAAGAAAACCCGCTCGACCAACCAGAACGTCAGCGTGCTCACCGCCGCCGATCTTGATGCCGACATGGCCAACAACATGGAAGAGGCGATCCGCTACATCCCCGGGGTGAGCATCGTGGACATGGGCCGGTTCGGCGACAACGGCTTCAACATCCGCGGCCTGGAAAGCGACCGCGTGGCCATCACCGTGGACGGCCTGAGCCTGGGCGAATCGGTGGAGACTGCGCGCTCCTACGAGTTCTTCCGTAGCGGTCGCGGCGATGTGGACATCGACACCCTCAAGAGCCTGCAGGTGATCAAGGGCGCCGATTCCATCACTGCCGGCAGCGGCGCGCTGGGGGGCGCGGTGGTGTTCACCACCAAGGACCCGGCCGACTACCTCAAGGCCACCGGCAACGACACGCACCTTGGCTTCAAGGCCGGCTATTCCGGCGCCAACGATGAAACCATGGGCACGCTGACCTTCGCCAACCGCACCGGCATCGTGGAATCGATGCTGGTCTACACGCGCCGCGAAGGCCACGAGTCGGAGTCGTGGTACGACACCACCGTGGATCGCATCGGCATCGGCCGGCGCACCCCGGACCCGGTGGACAGCACCCGCGACAACCTGCTGGGCAAGCTGGACCTGCAGCTCAACGCGGCCAACACGCTGGGTTTCCTGTACGAACGTGGCCGCGCCACCCATGAGGTGGACAACCTGTCGCGCGTGTACGCGCCCGGCTACCTGACCCGCAAGGGTCATGACAGCAACGACCGCGATCGTTACGGGGTGAACTACCAGTGGCGCGCCGACACCGCGCTGTTTGACACGCTGGATGCGCAGGTCGACCGCCAGGTCACCGACAGCCGCGGCATCACCACCATCACCGCCGGCAGCGGCTGCCCGGGCGGCGCGGTGCCGTGCCTGCGCAGCGAGAACCGCGCCACCCAGCAGACCCTGGACCGCGCCGCCGCCGATTTCAGCAAGGTGTTCAGCACCGGCAACGCACGCCACGATGTGGTCTACGGCCTGGCCTGGCAGCAGCGCGATGTCGACTTCACCGCAGTGGACACACGCTGGAACGCCGCCGGTGCCATCGCCTCGGTGGAGGTCGATCCGCGCCAGGTGCCCAAGACCGACGTGCAGAACTGGAACCTGTACCTGCGCGACAGCCTGCAGCTGCTCGACGAGCGGCTGACCCTCAGCGCCGGCGTGCGCTACGACCGTTACGACTACTCGCCCAAGGTGGATGCGACCTTCGTCGATCCTACCGGCACGGTGGGTGATGTGTCCTTTGCCTCACCCAGTTGGCAGGCCGGTGCCGAGTTCCGCTTCCTGCCCGACCACGCGCTGTGGGTGCAGGCCGGCCGCGGTTTCCGCGCGCCCAGCGTGGCCGACCTGTACTCGCCCACCAGCACCACCGGCCTGATCAACGCGCAGAACGGCCAGCCGCTGGTGTTCAACGACACCGTGTCCAATCCGGACCTGTCGGCCGAGAAGAGCCTCAACCTGGAAGCCGGTTACCGCTGGAGCACCGACCGCGCGCAGCTGGGGCTGTCGGTGTTCCGCGACCGCTACGACAACTTCATCGAATACAGCACCCTGGTCCAGTCGATTCCGGGCGGCTTCCGCACCACCGCCACCGGACCGATCCTGTACCAGCGCGCCTACACCATGCCCACCAACGCCGGGCAGGTCACGGTCAAGGGCGTGGAACTGGAAGGGCGCTGGCAGATCAGTGATGCGTGGTCTTCGCGCCTGGCCGCCTCCTACAGCCAAGGCGAGAAGCGCAACGGCGACCCGCTCGAAAGCATCGTGCCGGCCAGTGCCGTGGTTGGCGTGCGCTACGCGCCGTCGCCGGTGTGGAACGTCACCGCCAGCGTGACCCATGCCGTGGCCAAGAAGGCCAAGGATGCCTACACCACCAACAGCGCCGGCACCCGCGTGACGCCGGCGTTCGTGGACAAGGCCGATGGCTACACCGTGCTGGACCTGTATGGCACCTGGAACCTCACCCCACAGTGGAAACTCAGCGCCGGCCTCTACAACCTGACCAACCGCGAGTACTACCTGTGGCAGCGCGTGCGCGGGGTCAACAAGGGCAGCACTACCCTGTACGGCTACGTCAACGACGAGGGCATCGGCCGCTACAGCGAACCGGGTCGCAACGCGCGCATGACCGTGGCCTACAGCTTCTGAGGGTAGCGCCGCACGTTGGTCGGCTCTAGGGGTACCGATCGACCCCTGGAGCTGCCCCCCCAAAAAAGGTTCTTCGCCTATGTGCGGGGCAAGCAGAAGCGTGCCTTGAGGCTTACCAGGCGCAGCCGTTGGCGGGTCGGGCGCTGGGCCCCTATGCCCTTTCCGGCGAATGTCCTCCGGCCGCGGGGCGGCCTCCTCCTTTACTTCGCCTCCAAGGGCATAGGGGCCCAGCGCCCGACCCGCCAAAGGCCTTCAAAAAGGCCCGGCTCCCCGCCCGTACCGGCGGCTAGGGGGCCCTCACGCTCGCGACCGGCCCGATCGGAGACGCCAGCCGATCCAAACGGCACGGAGACGCCAGCCGATCCAAACGGCAGCGGCGCACACGGCCAACCGCGTACGGCCACCCGCGTAGCGTCGTGCTCAGTCTGCGACAGCCGTTGTAACAAGACGCTCCCCTCAAATCGGAGAAGAGCCAAAAAAAAGGGCGACGCAGATGCGTCGCCCTCTTCAATGCAACCGGTCCGCGAACCGATCAGCTGGCGCGGCCGCCACCGCCGCCCTGGCCACGGCCGCCGCCGCCGCCATTGCCGCCGCCACCATTGCCACCGCCACCATTGCCACCGCCACGGCGCTGGCCCTGCGGCTGGCCGCCACGCGGCGCACTGCGGCCGGCACCATCACGCTGGCCGCCACCGGCTTTCTTCGGGCCGGCATGGGCGTGGCGCGGGGCCTCGGCGTGCGGGCGGCGGGCATGCGCGTGCTTGCGCGGCGCACGATCGCCACCGGGCAGTTCGGCCTTGCCCGGCGCACTGTTGCCCCAGCGGATCGGGGTCTGCGGCTCGAAGCCCGGCACGTCGCGGATGTCCATGTCCTTGTCGAGCAGGCGCACGATCTGGCGCAGCAGCTTGGCCTCGTCCTGGGCCACCAGCGAAATCGCCTGGCCGGTCGAGCCGTTGCGGCCGGTACGGCCGATGCGGTGCACGTAATCCTCGGCCACCATCGGCAGGTCATAGTTGATGACCTTCGGCAGCTCGTTGATGTCGATGCCGCGCGCGGCGATATCGGTGGCCACCAGCACGGTCACGCGGCCGGCCTTGAAGTCGCCCAGCGCACGCAGGCGCTGGCCCTGGCTCTTGTTGCCGTGGATCGCCGCGGTCTTGATGCCGGACTTGTCCAGGAACATGGCCAGCTTGTCGCAGCCGTGCTTGGTACGGCCGAACACCAGGGTCTGCTCGCGGCTGTCCTGGGCCAGCAGGTGCAGCAGCAGCTCGCGCTTGCGCGCGCCATCGACCGGGTGCACGCGGTGGCTGATGCTCTCGGCCACGGTGTTCTTCGGGGTCACCTGGATCTGCACCGGATCGCGCATGAACTCCAGCGCCAGCTGCTTGATGCTCTCTTCGAAGGTCGCCGAGAACAGCAGGGTCTGGCGGTTCTGGCGCGGCAGCTTGGCCAGGATCTTCTTGATCGACGGCAGGAAGCCCATGTCCAGCATGCGGTCGGCTTCGTCCAGCACCAGGATCTCGATCCCGGACAGGTCCACGCTGCGGCGTTCGATATGGTCGATCAGGCGGCCCGGGCAGGCCACCAGCAGGTCCACGCCACGGCGCAGCACGTCGAACTGGTTGCCCATGCCGACGCCGCCGTAGATGCAGGCACTGGGAATGCGCAGGTACTTGCTGTAACCACGCAGGCTGTCATGCACCTGGGTGGCCAGCTCGCGGGTCGGGGTCAGGATCAGCGCGCGCGGCTTGCGCGGGCCGCTCACGGCCTGCGGGTTGGTGCCCAGGTGCTGCAGCAGTGGCAGGCCGAACGCGGCGGTCTTGCCGGTACCGGTCTGTGCGCCGGCCAGCAGGTCGCGGCCTTCCAGGGCCAGCGGGATCGCCTGCTCCTGGATCGGGGTCGGGTTTTCATAGCCCTGCTCGGACAACGCGCGCAGCAGGAACGGGGCAAGGCCCAAGGATTCAAAAGACATCGGGTGGAGGCTCCAAAGACAAAGTAACGCCAGGCCGAATGGCCGGACGCGAGGCAGATCAAAGTGATCGGCTGACTCGGAGCGTTCCCGTAAACCGCGCTGCGAGAATTGGGTGCAGCCGGCGCGGTGCGCAGACTGGAATGCATGACGAATGGCGTCGGAGTGGGGGCGGGCGACGGATCGTTGATCCATATCGCCGGCGATCCCGAAGGGAAACGGACGGCCGCTGCAGACCCGCATAGTCTAGCGGATAGTTGAGATCCATACCAAATATGCCTGTTCAGGTTGGGGGGCGGGCTGCGCCCGGGCTTTCAAGGCAACGTCAAGTGCAACAGCAACAGCAACAGCCGGCTTATCGGAGGGGGGCGGGGTGGGGCCGGTTGAGGGGGACGCTGCAAGTACGTCCTTGTAAGCTCAGTCGCCGCATCCATGCGGCTCATGCCCCCTCAACCGGACCCACCCCGCCCCTTGATGGTGGGTCGGTGGCTGGTGCCAGGCCGAACGGCAAACGGCAAACGGCAAATGGCTGGCGGAGGGGGTCAGGTGTCACGGGTGATGGAGGCGTGGGAGAGGGGAGAGGGGTTGGAGCTGGATTGATGCGGGGTGTTGTAGGGTGGGATGTCGCGTTGCAGCTTGGTGGTGCGACAATTTTGGTTACACTCGAAACCTATTTTCGCGATCCCGGATACCCACCCATGAAGCTTGGTTCTTTGAAGGAAGGCGGCCGCGACGGCACCCTGATCGTGGTGTCGCGTGACCTGCGCCACGGCGTGCGGGCCACCGGCATCGCCGCCACCCTGCAGCAGGCGCTGGAAGACTGGAGCCACCTGGCGCCGCGCCTGAACGCCCTGTACGCGTCGCTCAACGACGGCAGCGCCGACGGCGTGTTCGACATCGACCTGCAGGCGCTGGCCGCGCCGCTGCCGCGTGCCTATGAGTTCGTCGATGGCAGTGCCTACCTGCCGCACGTGGCGCGCGTGCGCCGTGCGCGTGGCGCCGAGGTGCCGGAGAGCTTCTACACCGACCCGCTCATGTACCAGGCCACCAGCGCCGGCTTCTACGGCCCGCGCGATGCGGTGAAGGTGGTCAGCGAGGACTACGGCATCGACCTGGAAGCGGAGATCGTGGTGATCACCGACGACGTGCCGATGGCGGTCACCGCCGAGCAGGCTGCCGGCCATATCCAGCTGGTCGGGCTGGTCAACGATGTCTCGCTGCGCAACCTGATTCCGGGCGAACTGGCCAAGGGCTTCGGCTTCCTGCAGTCCAAGCCGCGTTCGGCGTTGTCGCCGGTGTTCGTCACCCCCGACGAGCTGGGCCAGGCCTGGCAGGACAGCAAGGTGCACCTGCCGCTGCTCACCCATATCAATGGGGCCTGGTTCGGTGCGCCCGAAGCGGGCGTGGACATGCAGTTCAACTTCGCCCAGCTGGTGGCCCACGCGGCCAAGACCCGCCCGTTGGGCGCCGGTGCCATCGTCGGCTCGGGCACCATCGCCAATGAGGACACCAGCAAGGGGGCGTCTTGCTTTGCCGAACAGCGCACCGTGGAAACCCTGCGCGACGGCAAGCCCAGCACGCCGTTCATGTCCTTTGGCGACGTGGTCCGTATCGAGATGCTCGATGCGGCCGGTGAGAGCATCTTCGGTGCCATCGAACAGCGCATCGAACAGGCCGCCAAGCCCTGAACGCCCCGGACACCGCCGCCGTGGCATCCATCGAGCTGTTCAGCTACTGGCGGTCCAGCGCGGCCTATCGCGTGCGGATCGGGCTGAACCTCAAGCAGTTGCCGCACCGGATCACCCCGGTGCACCTGGTGCGCGACGGCGGCCAGCAGCACAGCGCGGCCTATGCCGCGCTCAACCCGCAGGAACTGGTGCCCACCCTGTGCCATGACGGCCAGGTGCTGCAGCAGTCGATGGCGATCCTGGAATACCTGGATGAAGTATTCCCGCTGCCGGCGCTGCTGCCCGACGATGCGCCCGGGCGGGCGCGGGTGCGCGCGCTGGCCCAACTGGTGGCGTGCGATATCCACCCGCTCAACAACCTGCGGGTGATGCAGTTCTTCAGCGATACCTGGAGCGTGCCCCAGCCCGAGCGCGATGACTGGACCCGGCACTGGATGCGGCTGGGCTTCGAGGCGATGGAGCGCCTGCTGGTGGAATCGGTGGAGACCGGCCGCTTCTGCCACGGCGACATGCCCACCCTGGCCGACTGTTGCCTGGTGCCGCAGTTGTACAACGCGCGCCGCTTCAACCTGGACCTGGCGCCGTATCCAACCCTGGTGCGGATCGACGCGGCCTGCCTGGCGCTGCCGGCCTTCGACGCGGCGCGCCCGGAAAACCAGCCGGACGCCGCGTAGATCCACGCCCGGCGTGCAGGCGCTTCCCCATCAGAACCCGTGGGTGATCGCCGCCGGGGTGCTGGCCGAATAGTCGGCGTACGGATCGTGCTCGCTGCCGCCTTCGGACAAGCGGAACTTCAGCGCCAGGCCATCGCGCGAGTCGGCCGCGCGCAGCGCTTCCTCCTGCTCGATGATGCCGTTCTTGGCCATGCGGAACAGGCACTGGTCGAAGCTTTCCATGCCTTCCTCCAGCGAAGCCTCCATCGCCGCCTTGATCTCGTGCACCTGGCCGCGGCGCAGCAGGTCGCGGATCATCGGGGTATTGATCAGCACTTCGGTAGCCGGCAGGCGTCGCCCATCCGTGCCCTTGACCAGGCGCTGGGACACCACCGCGCGCAGGTTCAAGGACAGGTTCATCAGCACGTTGCGGTGCGCGCTCTCCGGGAAGAAGTTCAGGATGCGCTCGATGGTCTGGTCGGCATTGTTGGAGTGCAGCGTGGCCAGGCACAGGTGCCCGGTCTCGGCGAAGGCGATGGCCGCCTCCATGGTTTCGGCATCCAGGATTTCGCCGATCAGGATCACGTCCGGCGCTTCGCGCATCGCGTTTTTCAGCGCGTTGTGGAAGGCGTGCGTATCCAGCCCGACCTCGCGCTGGTTGACGATGGACATCTTGTGCTTGTGCAGGTACTCGATCGGATCCTCGATGGTGAGGATGTGACCGGTGGTGGTGCTGTTGCGATGGTCGATCATCGAGGCCAGCGAGGTGGACTTGCCCGAACCGGTCGAGCCGACCACCAGCACCAGCCCGCGCGGGGTCATGATGACGTCCTTGAGCACCTGCGGCAGATTGAGCTCTTCGATGCTGGGGATCTTGCTGCGGATCGCCCGGATCACCATGCCCACTTCGCCGCGCTGCTTGAACACGTTGACGCGGAAGCGCCCCGCCTCGGCCAGGGCAATGGCCATGTTGAGCTCCAGCTCGCGCTCGAACTCGGGTACCTGGCCTTCGTCCATCAGCGAGTAGGCGATTTTCTTGACCATGCCCGGCGGCAACCCGGTGTTTCCCAACGGGTACAGCTTGCCCTCGATCTTGATATAGACCGGGGCGCCGGTGGTCAAGAACATGTCCGACGCGTTCTTTTCGGTCATCAGCTTCAGGAAATAGCCGATATCCATGCGAAATGTTTCCCCAACAATCGGCCGCGTGCCATTGCAAGCACGCCGCAGGCTTCCGACAATGGCCGCGCTCCTACTTCTGGCGACGGCACCCCCAATGAATAGCTTCGCACAAATACGACGTATCCCGTCGGTGGTCATGATTGTTTGCGTGATGGCGTGCACATTCGCGCTGGCAGGCGCCGCCCAGGCCCAGGACGGCGCGCTGGAGCTGATGCAGGCCCGGCAGGCGGTGGACAAGGCCACCCAGGCCGATGCCGACCAGTACGCCCCGGACCTGATCGCCGTGGCCCGCCAAGGGCTGGAACAGGCCCAGCGCGCGGCCGGCGACCGCCGCGAGCGCAAGAACGCCCCGTCCCTGGCCATTCGCGCCACCGTGGATGCCGATCTGGCCCGCGCACGCAGCGAAGAAGCCACCGCCACCGCCCAGCTGCAGCTGCGCCGCAATGAAGTGGCCCAGCTGCAACGCCAGCTCGCCACCGGGGAGAACCGTTGATGACCGTGTCCAAGAAGACCGCCAGGTTGCGCCTGCCGGCCCTGCTGTTGACCACCAGCCTGGCCCTGCCGCTGCTGGTGCACGCGGCTGAAGACCCGGCGGTGGCCCAGTTGAGCCAGCGCCTGATGGCCATCCAGGCCAATCCCGACGCCTCGCAGCTGGCCGCTTTCGAGCGGCTGCAGGCCCAGCAGGCCGTGGCCGATCTGGCCAAGGCCAAGCGCCGCGACCTGGACCAGGCCCGCTACCTGGCCGAGCGCCGGGTCGAGATCGCCGAAACCAGTGTGCGCGCCGCGCTGGCCCAGCGCGAGGTCGACCAGCTGGAGCGCACCCGCAGCGAGCTGCTGATCGAAGCCAGCCGCCGCGATGCCCAGCGTGCCCGCCAGGAAACCGAGCGCCTGCGCGTGCAGGCGCAGATCCAGGCCGAAGAGACCGACCGCCTGCGCCAGGCGGCCGAGCAGGAGGCGCTGGCCCGCCAGGATGCCGAAACCGCGCTGACCAGCGTGGCCGGCAAGCAGACCGCGCGACTGAGCGCGGCCCAGCAGAATGCGGCCAAGCTGGCCCGCGAAGAGGCCGAGCTGGTCTCGGGCAACAAGCTGCCCGGTTCGAAGTTCGATACCCGCGGTGAGGTCTTCACCTTCAATGGCGATGCGTTCGCGGCTGGCAAGGGCAGCCTGTCGGCCGCCGCCAAGGGCCAGGCCAAGGCCCTGGCCGAGTACCTGAACATCGGCAAGAAGGGCCGGGTGCGGATCGAGGCCTATGACGCTGCCGCCGGTGTGGGTGACCAGCGTGCGCAGGCCCTGCGTGATGCGCTGGTGGCCGCCGGGGTGAGCGCCAGCCGGCTGCAGGTGGCGGGCAAGAAGGCGGCCGCGACCAAGGTCCGTTCGGCCGAGGTGATCATTACGCCCTGACACCGTTGCACGGGCCGGGCGCCGCCGTGGGTGGGGGTGCAACTGGTTGTTTTTGTTTAATTTTCGTTGGTCTGCGCGTTCAGGCTGAACCTTGGCTGGGCGACCTCGAAAATTTCAGATGAAACGCTTGAAGACCCCCCGAAGCAGGCGTAGGGTCAGTTGTCCGGGTTGCCTTCTGTGACCCGGACGATTGGAGGGCCGGGCCGATGAACCGAGGGCACGAACCACAGCAGTCTGCAGTCCGGGCAGTCCCGGTTGCGCGTGCAGGTTCGGTCGCGGTGATGGCCGGGCGCTCCGCCCAAAAGCAACGCCCCGTGCCGTCCGGCCGGGGCGTTCTTGTTTCTGCAGTACAGCGATAGGAGGTTCATCATGTTTGAAGGTCAGCCCCAGAGCGAGATTGATGCACGCCGCAAGCGTGACCCGGAATTCAAGGCACTGTACGAACGGCACCAGAAGTTGAACAAAAAGTGCATGGATGCCGAACTGGGTGTGCTTCCGATCGACAAACTCACTTTGGGCCAGATGAAGCGTGAGAAGCTGCTGGCGAAGCAGAAGCTGGAACGCATGTACGACTCCCCCATGCATTGATGTAAGGTTTTGACCAACGCCGCGGGCGGCGTCCGTCTCCTCGTCGACGGGCGCCGTTCGCGTCGCTCCCCGCCCGGGGCGCGCGGCCAGGCGCCGCCCACTGCCCGGCAGCGGCCTTTGATCGCCGCAACCTGACTTTCAGCGCCAACCGTCGGATAATCATCGGTCCGGCCGCATTGCGGCGCGAACCGACGTGATCCGATGGCAATCCACTCCTCCGTACTCGAACTCATTGGCCAGACCCCGATCGTCAAGGCCCAGCGCCTGGACACCGGTGTCTGCGAGCTCTTCCTGAAGCTGGAGAGTGCCAATCCCGGAGGATCGATCAAGGACCGCATCGGCCTGTCGATGATCGAAGCCGCCGAACAGCGCGGCGAACTGCAGCCCGGCGCCACCCTGGTGGAAGGCACGGCGGGCAACACCGGGCTGGGCCTGGCGCTGGTGGCCCAGCAGAAGGGCTACAAGCTGATCCTGGTGGTGCCCGACAAGATGAGCCGCGAGAAGATCTTCAATCTCAAGGCGATGGGCGCCGAAGTGCGCCTGACCCGCTCGGACGTGGCCAAGGGCCACCCGGAGTACTACCAGGACATGGCCCAGCGCGTAGCGCAGGAAACCCCCGGGGCGTACTTCATCAACCAGTTCGGCAACCCGGACAACCCGGCCGCGCATGAATTCGGTACCGGCCCGGAAATCCTGGCGCAGATGGACGGCGACCTCGATGCGATCGTGTTCGGCTGCGGCAGCTCCGGCACCATGACCGGCCTGTCGCGCGCCTTTGCCAGCGCCTCGCCCAGGACCGAACTGGTGCTGGCCGACCCGGTCGGCTCGATCCTGGCCGAGTACATCAACGACGGCGTGCTCAACGACAAGTCCGGCAGCTGGCTGGTGGAAGGCATCGGCGAGGACTTCCTGCCCTCGATCGCCGACTTCAGCCGGGTCACCAAGGCCTATGCCATCACCGATGCGGAAAGCTTCCACACCGCGCGCGAACTGCTGGGCAAGGAGGGCATCCTTGGCGGCTCCTCCACCGGCACCCTGCTGGCAGCGGCGCTGAAGTACTGCAAGGAACAGACCACGCCCAAGAAGGTGCTGGTGCTGGTCTGCGACACCGGCAACAAGTACCTGTCCAAGATGTACAACGACTACTGGATGCTGGACAACGGCTTCCTGGAGCGCCCGCAGAGCGGCGACCTGCGCGACCTGATCCTGCGCCCGTACGGCCAGCGCGACACCGTCGTGATCGGCCCGAACGACCTGCTGACCACCGCCTACCAGCGCATGAAGCTGTATGACGTGTCGCAGCTGCCGGTGATGGACGGCGACCAGCTGGTGGGTATCGTCGATGAAAGCGACGTGTTGCTGCACGTTTACGGCGATGAAGCCCGTTTCCGCGACCCGGTGGCCACGGCAATGGTCAGCAAACTGGACCGGCTGGACGTGAAATCGCCGATCGAGGCCCTGCTGCCGGTGTTCGACCGCGGCCAGGTGGCCATCGTCATGGACGGCAGCGCCTTCCTGGGCCTGATCACCCGCATCGACCTGCTGAACTACCTGCGCCGCCGCGTGCAGTAAGCGCGCCGGGCCAGCCGCACCCGCTCTGAACCTGCGTTTATCCGCGTCAACGGCCGATTAAGCCGCCGCTGATAGACTTCCGCTCCTTTTGCGGGAGCCCCTTCCGGGGGCTCTCCTTGCTGGGAAACATCATGTCCGACCACGCTTCTTCCGGGCACGGCAACCGTGCGCTTGCCCTGGCTACCCTGGCCATTCACGGCGGACAGTCGCCCGATCCGAGCACCGGCGCGGTGATGCCACCGATCTACGCCACCTCCACCTACGCCCAGTCCAGCCCCGGTGAACACCAGGGGTTTGAGTACTCGCGCACCCACAATCCAACCCGCTTCGCCTACGAGCGCTGCGTGGCCTCGCTGGAAGGCGGCAGCCGCGGCTTCGCGTTCGCCTCGGGCATGGCTGCCAGTTCCACCGTGATGGAGCTGCTGGACGCCGGCAGCCACGTGGTGGCGATGGACGATATCTACGGCGGCACCTTCCGCTTGTTCGAGCGTGTGCGTAAGCGCACCGCCAACCTGCAGTTCAGCTTCGTGGACCTGACCGACCTGGCCGCCTTCGAGGCCTCGATCACCGCGCAGACCCGGATGGTCTGGATCGAAACCCCGACCAACCCGATGCTCAAGATCGTGGACATCGCCGCGGTGGCCGCCATCGCCAAGCGGCATGGCCTGCTGGTGGTGGTGGACAACACCTTCGCCTCGCCGATGCTGCAGCGACCGCTGGAACTGGGCGCCGATCTGGTCCTGCACTCGGCCACCAAGTACCTCAACGGGCACTCGGACATGGTCGGCGGCATGGTGGTGGTGGGCGACAACGCCGACCTGGCCGAGCAGATGGCGTTCCTGCAGAACTCCATCGGCGGCGTGCAGGGCCCGTTCGACAGCTTCCTGGCCCTGCGGGGCCTGAAGACCCTGCCGCTGCGCATGAAGGCGCACTGCGCCAATGCGCTGGCCCTGGCCCAGTGGCTGGAAACCCACCCGGCGGTAGAAAAGGTGATCTACCCGGGCCTGCTCTCGCACCCGCAGCATGAACTGGCCACGCGCCAGATGAATGGCTACGGCGGCATCGTCTCGATCGTGCTCAAGGGCGGTTTCGCCGCCGCCAAGCGCTTCTGCGAGAAGACCGAGCTGTTCACCCTGGCCGAGTCGCTCGGCGGCGTGGAAAGCCTGGTCAACCACCCGGCGGTGATGACCCACGCCTCGATCCCGGTGGAACGCCGCGAGCAGCTGGGCATCAGCGATGCGCTGGTGCGCCTGAGCGTGGGCGTGGAAGAGCTGGGGGATCTGCAGGTGGATCTGGACGGTGCGCTCACGGCTGCCAGCCGATGAACGCGATGACCTCCTCGTCGGCATCGGTGTCGGCTTCGCCGCTGGCGATGGCGCGCAGCTTCTTCAGCAACCGGGTGCTGATCTACCAGCTCGCCAAGCGCGAAGTCATCAGTCGCTATCGCGGTTCGTTGATGGGCCTGGCCTGGTCGTTCTTCAATCCGCTGCTGATGCTGGCTGTGTACACCTTCGTGTTCTCGGTGGTGTTCAACGCGCGCTGGGGTCTGGAGAACGCCCACAAAGGTGACTTCGCCATCATCCTGTTCGTCGGTATCCTGGTGCATGGCATTTTTGCCGAGTGCGTGAATCGCGCGCCTACGCTGATCATCGGCAACGCAAGCTACGTCAAGCGCGTGGTGTTTCCGCTGGAAACCCTGCCGTGGGTGGCCATGGGCGCGGCGCTGTTCCATGCCGTGGTGTCGCTGGTGGTACTGCTGCTGGCGCAGTTGCTGATCCGCGGTGTGTTGCCGCTGTCGGTGGTGTACTTCCCGCTGGTGCTGCTGCCGCTGATGCTGTTCACCATGGGGCTGGCCTGGATGCTGTCGGCGCTCGGCGTGTTCGTACGCGATATCGGGCAGATGACCGGCATCCTCACCACCATCCTGCTGTTCCTGGCGCCGGTGTTCTATCCGGTCACCGCGCTGCCCGAGGGCATCCGCAAGTGGATCTACCTCAATCCGCTCACCTTCATCATCGAACAGGCGCGCGAAGTACTGATCTGGGGCAACGCGCCAAACTTCGTCGGGCTGGGCAAGTACACCTTGTTCGCGCTGGTGGTCGCCTGGCTGGGTTATGTGTGCTTCCAGAAGATGCGCCGAGGATTTGCCGATGTCATCTAAGCAACCTGAGCAGGATCCGGCCGACCTGGCCATCCGTGTGTCCAATGTCACCAAGTGCTTCCAGGTATACGCGCAGCCGCAGGACCGCCTCAAGCAGGCGATCCTGCCGCGCCTGTCGCGCTTCCTGGGCCGTGCCGGGGCCAGCTACTTCCGTGAATTCTGGGCGCTGAAGGGCATCAACTTCGAGGTGCGTCGCGGCGATACCGTGGGCATCATCGGGCGCAATGGTTCGGGCAAGTCGACCCTGCTGCAGATCATCTGTGGCACCCTGCAGGCCACCACCGGCGAGGTCGCCGTGCGTGGCCGGGTGGCGGCACTGCTTGAGCTGGGCGCAGGCTTCAACCCCGAATTCACCGGGCGCGAAAACGTGTACATGAGCGCCTCGATCCTGGGCCTCACCCGCGAGCAGATCGACAGCAAGTACGAGGACATCGTGGCCTTCGCCGATATCGGCGATTTCCTCGAACAGCCGGTCAAGACCTATTCCAGCGGCATGTACGTGCGCCTGGCATTTGCGGTGATCGCGCACGTGGATGCCGACATCCTGGTGATCGACGAAGCGCTCGCGGTGGGCGACGCCATCTTCGTGCAGAAGTGCATGCGCTTCCTGCGCAAGTTCCGTGAGAACGGTACCTTGCTGTTCGTCAGCCATGACACCTCTTCGGTGCTGAACTTCTGCCAGAGCGCGGTGTGGCTGGACCGCGGTGAAATGCGCATGCATGGCACGGCCCAGGATACCTGCAACGCCTACATCGAATACTGCTCGCAGGAAGTCTACGGCGACACCGTCAAGCTGCAGTCGCGGCAGGCGGGCAAGGCCGAGCCGAAGACTCCTGGGCTGGCCCGCGTGGAGAAGGACCTCAAGGTCGAGCTGTTCGACAACGTGGCCAACTCCGGTGGCTGGCAGTCCGGCGTGGCCAGCATCGATTCGGTGACCCTGTTCAACGACCAGGGCGAACCCTTCACCTCCTTCGCCGGTGGCGAAGACGTGGTGCTGAAGGTGCGTGCCACCGCCCACCAGCCGCTGCAGAGCCCGCTGATCGGGTTCTTCGTCAAGGACCGCCTGGGGCAGTCGCTGTTCGGCGAGCACACCTACACCTACGTGCAGCCGCCCATGGAAGTAGAGGCCGATACCGGTCTGGAAGCCTCCTTCCGCTTCACCCTGCCGTTGCTGCCCAATGGCGAGTACTCGATGACGGTGTCCATCGCCGACGGCGATCCGTATGCCAACACCCAGCACGCCTGGCTGCATGACGCGGTGCTGATCCGGGTGGCTTCGCCGCGCCTGCGTTACGGCCTGGTCGGCATCCCGTTCGACGAGGTGACGATGAAGCGCACCGGGACGGGCGCGTGAGCGGTGCCGTGCCGCCGCCGCTGGTGACCGAGCAGCACGGGGTGATCCCGCCGCTGGTGCCGACCGACCCGCGCATCAGCGTGGGCCGTTTCACCTACGGCTCCCCGCAGTTCAAGGTGTGGAGCGAGGGCGAGCGCATCGATATTGGCGCGTTCTGCTCGATTGCCGACGACGTCATCATCTTCGGCGGTGGCGAGCACCGGTTGGACTGGGTGACCACCTATCCGCTGCGCATTGCCCTCAACTCACCGGGCGCCGGCCAGGACGGACACCCGCACACCAAAGGCCGCACGGTCATCGGCAATGATGTCTGGATCGGTCATGGCGCGATGGTGGTGTCTGGCGTGACCGTGGGCGATGGTGCCTGCATCGGTGCCGGCGCAGTGGTCAGCAGGGACGTGCCGCCGTACGCGATCGTGGCCGGCAACCCGGCGCGGGTAGTACGTACCCGCTTCGATCCGCAGGCCATCGCGCAGTTGTTGCAGATCCGCTGGTGGGCCTGGCCCATCGAGAAGATCCGCGCCTTCGAAGGCCTGCTGTGCGCCAATGACATCGGCGCGTTCATCGCGGCAGCCTCGCGCACCGACGATTCCATTTTCCCTTCTGCGAACCCGACTGCCCCATGATCGATTTTCCGTTGACCTCCAGTATGTTGATCGCGCCGCGATCGGTGTCCTTCAGCGCATGGCTGGGGCACATCCCGTTTGCGTCGTGGTTGGTCGGGGAGCTTCGGCCACAGTCGATCGTGGAGCTGGGTACCCATCGCGGCGCCTCCTTCCTGGCCCTCTGCCAGGCGGTCGAAGAGCAGAAGCTGACCTCGCGTGTGTTCGCCATTGACACCTGGCAAGGCGACGAACATGCCGGTTTCTACGGCGATGACATCTTCAACGAACTGCGCGACTACCAGCAGCGCAACTATGCCGGTATCTCCGAGATGCTGCGGATGCGCTTCAACGAGGCGTTGGAGTATTTCGCCGACGGCTCGATCGACCTGCTGCACATCGACGGCCTGCACACCTACGAAGCGGTCCGCGAAGACTTCGAGACCTGGCTGCCGAAGTTGTCCGAGCGTGCGGTGGTGCTGTTCCACGATACCTGCGTGCGCGAGCGCGGTTTCGGCGTCTGGCAGTACTGGAGTGAGATCAGCCAGCAGTATCCGGGCTTTGAGTTCACCCATACCCACGGGCTTGGCGTGCTGCTGGTGGGCAAGCAGCGCAATCCTGCGTTGCAGAAGCTGGCCGACGCAGCGGCTGACGGGCAGTTCGCGATGATCAACCGGGTGTTCGATGTGCTTGGTCGCAACGTCAAGAACAGCGAAGAGATCGAGCGGGTCTATACCGGCCTGAACGAGGCGCGCGGCCAGGTGGTGCATTTCACCCTGGTAGCGCAGCAACACCAGGAGCAGGCGCAGCAGCTCCAGCAGCAGGTGCACCAGCTGCAGCAGGAGCTCCAGCAGCTGCAGCAAACGCTGCAGCGCCAGCAGCAGGTGGCCGAGCAGGGGGCGCACGACGCGCAGCTGTCGGAGGACAGCGCGCGTGCGGTCAACGAGGAACGCGCTGCGGCGCTGCGCGAGGCGTTGGCTGAAGTGCTGCCGCGCCTGGAAGGCAGTGACCGCAAGCTCGATCAGCTGCTGCAGCCGCGCCGCTGGTGGCGTCGCTGACGGCACCATGCGAAGGCCGCTG
This sequence comes from Bacillus subtilis subsp. subtilis, assembly GCA_021733645.1. Taxonomy (GTDB): domain Bacteria; phylum Pseudomonadota; class Gammaproteobacteria; order Xanthomonadales; family Xanthomonadaceae; genus Stenotrophomonas. The sequence goes on from JAHREJ010000003.1 coordinate 37,662, forward strand.
CGCCCGGTCCGCCCGGGCGCAGCGGCCTTCGATACAGTACGATCGGCCAGCGCCGGTCGTAGGAAAAACCATTCAGGCTCCACGCCTCGCGGGCGCCCAGGTACTGGGACGCTCGGATTTCTAGGGATGACAATGTCGACTGTAAAGCCAATTGCCTTTTATCTGCCGCAGTACCATCCGGTGGCGGAAAATTCCGAATGGTGGGGTCCCGGGTTCACCGAATGGACCAATGTCGCCAAGGGGCGGCCGAACTACGTTGGCCATTACCAGCCGCACGTGCCGCGCGAACTGGGGTTCTATGACCTGCGACTGGTCGAGAACATGCGTGCGCAGGCCGAGCTGGCTGCCCTGTATGGCGTGCATGGCTTCTGCTTCTACTATTACTGGTTCGACGGGCGCCGTATCCTCGAGCTGCCGATCGACAACTATCTCAAGAGTGACATCGAGTTTCCGTTCTGCGTCTGCTGGGCCAACGAGAACTGGACGCGGACCTGGGACGGCCTGGCAAAGGCCGTCCTGCTCGAGCAGAAGCATGGCGAGGATGAAGACCGTCGCTTCATGGAGGACATCCTGCCGCTGCTCGGTGACCGTCGCGCCATCAAGGTCGATGGCAAGCCGATGCTGCTGGTGTACCGGGCCGACCTGTTCCCCGATTCCAAGCAGACCGTCGAGCGTTGGCGCGATGTGGCGCGGCAGCACGGTATCGGTGAAATCCACCTGGTGGCGGTGCAGTTCTACGGCATCGTCGACCCGCGGGATTGGGGCTTCGACGCAGCCACCGAGTTCCCACCGCACACCTTCATCGGCTCGGAAAACCGGGTGACCCACCACGTGGACATGCTCAACCCGGAGTTCCGGGGGGGCATGGTGGACTACCGCAAGGTAGTGGCGCAGTCGATCAGCCGTGAAAAGCCCGAGTTCCGCTGGTACCGCGGCATCGTCCCTTCGTGGGACAACACCGCTCGCCGTCAGCACACCTCGCACATGCTGCTGCACGCCTCGCCGTCGATCTACCAGTACTGGCTGCGCCGGTTGGTGGAGTACACGCGTGCCAACAACGCACCGGAAGACCAGCTCATCTTCATCAATGCCTGGAACGAGTGGGGCGAAGGCTGCCACCTGGAGCCGGACCTGAAGCATGGCCTGGCCTACCTGGAAGCAACACACGCGGCCGTGACCGGCTCACGCCCGGACCTGGACGATGTGCTCAATGATGGCAAGCTGCTGCGCGCACTGGGCGGTGAACGTGCCACCGAGCTGCTGGACGACCGCGACCGGCTGGTCAACGAAGTGGTGCTGCTGTCGGCCGAACTGCGGCGCGCCAAGCCGATCGGCCTGTTGACCCTGACCCCGTCCGGCTTCCGGGCGCTGATCGGGCGCGTGCTGCGCCCGTTCCCGCGCCTGCGTGCGTTTGCCGTGCGCGTCCACCAGGCTTGGAATCGATGAAGGCCGCGCGTCGGGTTGCGGTCGTCGCGCATTTCGACGCGGAAGGCCTGCTGACCGATTTCACCCGGCAACTGCTCGACGAACTGCTGTTGCACGCCGAGCGCATCGTGCTCGTGTCCACGCGGCTGGCGCCCGAACAGGCCGCCAGCCTGGATGATCGGATCACGGTGATCGTGCGCGAGAACGTAGGCTACGATTTCTATTCGTTCCGTACCGGCATCTTCGCCATCGAGGCGCTGTACGCCTACGACGAGCTGATCATCGCCAACGACAGCGTGGTCACCATCGACAAGGGTGGCCTGGGCAAGGCATTCGCGAAGATGCAGGACGTAGCCTGCGACGTATGGGGCATGACCGAGTCCTACCAGGTCAGCCGCCACCTGCAGTCGTATTTCATGGTGTACCGCAAGAACGCGTTTTTCAGCCAGTATTTCGACCGTTTCTGGCGCGACGTGCGTGTGCTCGAAGACAAGTGGGAAATCATCCTGTCCTACGAAGTAGGGCAGACCCAGTGGCTGCTCAACCATGGCGCGAAGATCGCGGTGGCCTACCAGCCCGATGCCGCCGCGTTACGCACTGTGGCGGCCCGCTTGAAGCAGAAGCGCGTGCGCGACGGCGCCGGCGCGCTCACCGCCGCGCCGGGCAGCAAGGACGTGCAGCAGGCCAACCCGGTGCATTACCTGTGGGATGAGCTGTACCGCCGTTTCGGCTTCATCAAGAGCGAAGTGCTGCGTGATGATCCCAATGGCGTGCTGGACGTGGAGCTGTCGCGCGTGGTCACCGATGCAGCCAAGCGCGCCCACGTAGAGGCTGAAATCGCGCGGATGCGGCAGACCCGCAAGAATACCCTGCCGCTCATCGCCGGTGCGCGCCACGGGCCCTCCGAACAGGAGCTCGAACGTTACGGGGTGGCTGCGATCAACCCCGGCCAGCTGCATGGGCGGCATGCGATCGTGCTGCACCTGTTCCATGTCGACCTGATCGATTCGATCTACGCCTACATGCGCAACCTGATCGCCGACCACGACGTGTTCGTGTCGGTGAAATCGGTGGACGATCGTCGCATTGCCGTGGCGTACCTCCAGCGGCAGAAAGTGCGTGCATTCGTGTTCGTCCATCCCAATGTCGGGCGTGACGTCGGGCCCTTCATCAGCCTGCTCAATACCGGGCTGTTGGATCGGTACGACGCGGTCTGCAAGCTGCATTCGAAGAAGAGCGTGTACCACGATGGTGGTGGCCAATGGCGCGACGAACTGATGAAGTCGCTGCTGGGCTCGTCGCTGGACGTGTTGAAGATCCTCCGCGCCTTCGATGACACCCCCTCCCTGGGCATCGTCGGGCCGGAATCGGCTTACCTGTGCAACGCCCGGTTCTGGGGCGGCAACGAGGAACGCCTGCGCGTGCTGGCGGCGGAAACCGGAATCGAGGACGCGAGCATCCGCCTGGGCTTTTTCGCCGGTACGATGTTCTGGTTCCGACCGGCGGCATTGGACGCCCTGCGCGCGCGCAATATCGGCTTGAGCGAATTCGATCCGGAAGCTGGCCAGCGCGATGCCACGCTGGCGCACGTGATAGAACGGTTGTTCGTGCTTTGGGTGGAGCAGGCCGGCTATTTTGCCGGCACCACGCGCAAGCCGGGGGTTGCACTGCGCCACGACGACTACGAAAGCCAAGGTATTTCCGTTTTGCCTTCCTGATGGTTTGATCAATGGAGCTAGGAAATGGATGATCAGCAGTGGTACGAGCGCATTCTCCGTTCCATCGATGACCCAGCGCTGGGGTTGCCCGGTTTCCCGTCGGTCTACCAGCAGGAAGTGTTCGTCGGCAAATCCAACGAAGTCGCACTGGCCGAGGCATTTACGTTCTACAAGATCGTGAAGGCTGGCAGCTATCCGCTTCGGCGCAGCTCACGGGTCCTTGATTTCGGCGTGGGCTGGGGGCGCATCATCCGGTTCTTCCTCAATGACGTGGAGGTAGCCAACCTGCATGGTGTCGACGTGGACGATGCCATTCTGGATGTTGCCCGCTCCACCGGAGTACCCGGCAACCTGGGTCAGATCGGTCCCAACGCACGATTGGCTTACGAAGATGGCTACTTCGATGTCGTCTACGCATTCTCGGTGTTCTCGCACCTGTCCGAAGCGTCGGCTACCTTCTGGCTGGCCGAGCTGATGCGAGTGCTCAAGCCGGGCGGCACGCTGGTGATGACCACCACCACCGACCACTTCCTTGAACTGTGCCAGGCGTGTTCCTACAAAGAGAGCGGCCGCAACCAGTACGAAGAGGATTACGCCCGGATGTTCGCCGACCCGGCCGACGCCCGTCGCCGCTATGCGGCCGGCGAGCACGTTTACGCGGCCGTGGCCGGCAATGCAGACGTGCTGGAGGCGTCCAACTACGGCTGGGCAGCCATGCCGCCGGCCTTCGTGGAGCGGCAGATCGGGCACCTGGCCCAGTCGGTCGCCTTCGTGGATGATCCGGGGCTTCTGCCGCAGGGCTTCTTCACGGTGCGCAAGCACGCCTCGCTTGCACAGCGCATCGGGCACAAACTGCGCTCCCTGGCGCCGGCCTGACCCGGACGCCCTTCCGTACACCGCCGGACAACAGCAGGGTATCCATGGATAACGGCAGAGAAAACACCGACGACGCGTCGACCACGCGGTGGGGCTGGATCGCGACGGCATTGGCCGGCGTGCTGACGGTGCTGATGTTGACGCCGTTCAACCCGGTGATGCCGATTGCCGGGGTGGATGGGTCCTGGGCCTATGCGATGAATGTCGCTACCGCCGAGCACCTCCGGTTCGGCAAGGACATCATTTTCACGTTCGGCCCCTGGGCGTCGGTTTATACCCGCGCTTATCACCCGGCCACCGACGGGTTGATGATGGGCGGTTCGTTGTTGATGGCGGTCGCGTTCTTCATGGGCCTTCTGGCCACTGTGGTGCCGCGCCGGCGTCCGTTGCTGCTGCTGGCGCCGCTGGTGCTTGCGCTGATGTGGTCGCCGTGGTGGAACGGATGGCGTGATGCGGTGCTGCTGTTGGTGCCTTTGCTGCTGCCTTTCGTCGTCATGCGGGGGCTGGAGCGGGGCCGGCCGTTCGTCGTTACGGTATGCATGCTTGCTGCTGCCAGCGCGATGCTGCCTTTGGTCAAAGGCAACATCAGCCTGATGGTGGCGGTGGCGACACTGATCGCATTGGCGCTGAGCTGGCGATCGTCTCCGCGGATCGCCATCACCATCATCGTCGTACAGCTGCTTGCAATAACGGCGGCCTGGTCGATCGCCGGCCAGCAGCTGGTCGATTTGCCTGGCTATTTCCTGGCACAGGCACCCATCATTTCCGGATACACCGACGCCATGTCGGTGGGCGGCCGATGGTTCGGGCTGGCTGTCTTCACCGTCATGGGCGCCGGGCTGCTTGGCATCGCGGCGCTGTGTGGGCGACGTCGCCACTGGTACATACCGGTGCTGGTCGCGGTGTACCTGTTCATCACCTTCAAATCCGGCTTTGTCCGCCAGGACGAGCATCACGCGCTGGTGTCTGCCGCTGCCCTGGCCTGGGTCGGGCTGGTGCTCCTGATCGGCCCGCGCAGTGGCGATGGTCGAGGCGTGGTCGCTTTCGCCGGCGGCCTGCTGGGCTGGGGGCTGATCACCAGCGCGTGCGTGTCGCTGGCCCCGGACGCTTCCATGGTCCGGCTGGCCGAAGCGGTGTACACCCCTGTGCAGGGCGCCTGGTGGCGGTTGACGCAACCCGAGGCGCTGCCAACGAAGTTCCACAAGCAGGTGGAACTGATCGGTAGCCGGCCCCCGTTTGCCGGGTACACCGGTGCTGCGGATGTCTATCCCTGGGACCTCGCACCGCTGCTTGCCGCCGGCGCCGACTGGAAGCCGCGTCCGATCCTGCAAAGCTATTCGGCGTTCACGCCGGCGCTGGTCTCCGCCAACGCGGCGCACCTGGCGCGCAATCCCCCGGCGCGGGTTTACTTCAACACCTACCCGATCGACAACCGTTATCCGTCCACTGAAGATGGCGCCAGCTGGCTGTCACTGCTGGGAAGCTATACGCCGGTCAAGCTGGACGGTGACTATGCGGTGCTGGCGCGTACCGATCCGGCCAGGCCAGCCCTGGTGCCCAACGCGCCAGTCAAGGTGAATGCCGTGCTGGGCCAGGAATTTGCCGTGGTGGGCTGGGACCGGCCGGTATGGGTGACGATGGACATCCGGCCCACCGTCGCCGGGAGGGTGTTCTCCATACTGTTCAAGGCGCCCAAGCTCTCGTTGCGAGTGCGTTACGAGGACAACACCACCGCTGATTTCCGCCTGATCGCAGGCATGGTCAAGACCGGTTTCCTGCTGTCGCCCACCGTCGTCGACGCTAGTGATTTCATCGCGTTGGGTTCAAGCCACCGCCAGGACCTGCTGGGAAAACGCAAGGTCGTGGCGATTGGCGTGGTCGGCGAAAGTGGCACGCGGTTCCTGTGGAATCTTGACTATGCGGTCACCTTCGCCGGCTTGGATATTCCCGTATCGGCAGCAGCGGATGCGGCCCTTGCCGGCCCGTGGAAGCAGAGCGCCGTGCCGGCCGATTACCCGGCGGGCGGAGACTGCAACATCGATGACGTCGATGGTCGCCCGGCGACCACCGCCGCCATGGACGTGGCCGACGGCACCGTGATGATCCGCGGGTGGGCCGCCATTGATGGCCGCAAGGGCATGCCGAACCGGGAAACGGCCCTGTTGGTCACCGGGCGTGACTTGGCGACCTATCGGTTGCCGACGCACCGCGTGCCGCGGCCCGACGTAGCCGGGCACTTCAAGCAGTCCGCGCTGGAATATGCGGGGTTTGAGGCCTACGTGGACGTGCGCAGGCTGCCGCCCGATGCCCAGGTCAGGGTGGTCCAGCGTGACGGGACGAGGGACCTGCTGTGCAGCCCGGTGATGCTGACCCTGCACCGCAGCACGGACGCCGGCGGGGCCATCCGCTAGCGCGCTGCGCCAGCCGGCAGGAACAAGGGCATCAGTCGCGCCAGCACGAGTTCGTGCCCGGCGCGATTGGGATGATTGAACTGGGCCATCAACGCGGCCCGGTCGCCGGTGAATGCCTCAAACTCGGCCAGGCTGTCGGCGACCGGCGCCTCGGTGCTGGCGCCCACGCGTCGGATCATGGCGGCCTGCTCGCCGAGCGGATCACCGGGGCGTTGCGGGTCGACCTGCGCGTCCCAGGTGGGAGTGAGCAGCACCGGACAGGCCCCCGCGGCGCGCGCGGCATCGACCAGGGCCGTCAGGTTGCGCGCCGATTCCTCCAGCGGCAGGGCGCGGTCGTTGAGGCCGTAGTCGATCAATACCACGCGGGGGTGATGATCCAGCGCGTCGTGCTGGAACCTGGCCACGCCCTGGGTCGAGTTCTCTCCCCCCACCGCGGCGGTAATGACATTGAGCACCGCGTGGGGATAGGCCTGTATCAACGCGTCTTCCAGCAACCGGGGGTAGGCGTCGCGCTTGTGCACCGTAGGGGTGACGCCGAAGCCGGCAGGAACGCTGTGGCCGAACGCCACGATGTTGACCACCCGATTGGCAGGCCATTCCACCTGAAGATCGTGCATGACACTGGCCAGGCATTGCGCGCCGCGCGGCGCAGCGGCAACCGGTGGCGCTGCGGTGGTCAGCGCAGGCTGCCTGCAACCGGAGACCAGTGCGAGTGCAAGCAGGGCAATGGCGGGGCGCATCACGGTTTCACCTCGTTGGCGGGTGTTTCAACGGTCGTGCCCCATCCCGGGGGGTTCACCGGCACCGTGTGCGGCCCCGGCAAAGACAACTGCCTGGCATGGTCGCGCCAGGTGAAATCGACGAAGGCGCCGCGGCGCATGTACTGTGGGTTGGTGACGGCAATCAGGCACAGCAGTGCCGCAGTCGTCACGCTGGCATTGAAGCGGCTGCGGTCGCTCATGGCAGAGAGGGCGAGCCATACCGTCCACCACCACACCACTTTGACCACATAGAAGTAGCGGTCTGCAGCGGCCAATGCGTACAGCGGCGAGGCGTCACTCATGCGAGCAACCGGCGCAAACACCTCGATCGCCGCGAATGCGACGAAGCCCAGGACGATCAATCGGGCGCGCCCGTCGATCTGCCTGCAAAACACCAGCGTGCCAAGGATCACCGCGTACACCAGCATCCAGGCGGTACCGGTGAGGAAGTCGCTGCCGAAGGTGTGGATGGGCACCAGCTCGGTGAAGGTGAGCTTGAGCGTGGCCAGCATGCCATGCTGGATACCGCTCTCTGCAGGAGGATGGGTCAGCAGCACGCCGGTCTGCACGGCTGCACCCAGTGCCAGCGCCGACAGCGCGGGCCAGTCGCGGTTGCCGACGAGGTCGCGCAGCGCACCGCTGAAGGGGTCCAGGCCGGTGCGGCGGGCGAGCCAGCTGGCGGCCAGCATGCCAATGACCACCAGCAGCAACAGGATCGAGAAGGGGCCGGTCAGGGCAATGATCAGGATGCCCAGCGCACGCAGCCCTGTCATGCGCGGCGTCGCCCGCGCTTCGGCCGGTGCCAGGCAGTAGGCGGCCAGGGTGAACTGCAGGAACCACTGCGCGTTGGTGATCGTGCCGAAGATCTCACCGCTGGTGGGCACGGCAAGGAAGGACAGCGCGACGATCCAGGCAGGTATATACGTGCGCAGCCGCCGGCAGGTCAAGGCGATCGCCAAGGCGCCAAGGAGGATGGCGCATGCGTTGTAGATCAAGGGCGCCTTGATGGGGGGCAGCCAGGAAGCAATCCACGCAACCACGCGGGGGATGGTGTGCAGGTACCCGGCGTACGGGCTGAACAGCTGTGGCAGCGCCTGGCCGAACTGGTCCTTGAAGAACACCGTGGCATCTTCGGCCCAGAACTGCGGGTTGCTGAGTGCGTCGTTGCTCTTGTAGGCCAGCACGAACAGGATGACCAGGAAGAATCCGATGCGCTCCTTGAGCGTCTGCAACTGCGGGTCGGTGGTCGGATTGGAGGGGTGGGTCATCTGCGCTTGTACCTGTTGTGCCTTCACGGTTCGCGGCGCGATGCAAATGAGAACCGCTTGTGCCCGATGTAGCTGGTGATGACCGGCACAGCCACGCCGATGGCGTGCGCGATCGTTTCATTGTGGAAGTCCACGCCCATGGCCGGCAACAGCCAGCGCGCGAACAGTAGGCTGATCAGGACCGTCTGCACGGCCGCGGCCAGGTTGATCGCGATGAACCACAGCACCTGGTGATGCAGACGGTTGCCGGCATCGCTGAACACGAACAGCTTGTTGAGCGTGAAGGCGGTGATCATGCCCAGGCAATACGCACCGAAAATGGCCGGTACATACGCCAGCCATTGGCTCAGCAGGATGCGCGAGCCGAAGTTGACCGCGGCGGCAAGGCCGCCAGCCAATAGAAACAGCACGAATTGGCGCGACGGAGCCGTAGCGTTCACTGGCTGCCTGCCGCCGAGGCTGCCAACCGCGCCAATATCTGGCCCACAGCGATGCTCTCGTTGATCGAGCGGTCTTCCGGGTAGTAATACGCGGTATCGGCCATGAAGAACCCCTGCAGCGGCGACTGCATCGGTGGCAACCTGTCCTGGAAGCCGGGCGGACAGATGGTCTGCGCGTACTCATAGCGATGGCAATGGGTGGCGCGGATCCACTCGGGCTTGAAGGCCGGGTTGATCATCGGCAGGTAGCTGATCACCTCGTCGATGAGCTGCTGGTTGCTCCACTGCCACTTGGGATGGGTCTTGGGCATGTAGTACGGCGCGTACACGATGTGCTCGCCAGGGCCCTTGCAAGGGTTGAGGTTGCTGTACTCGATCAGGCCCGGAATGCTGATGCGCTCGTCGCTGATGTTCATCCAGAAGTTTTCGCTGACTGGCTGGGACAGCTTCAGGATCACGCAGGCCACCGGAATATTGTCGATGGCCGCAACCTTGTCGGCGTACTCCTTCGGCAGGCTCGGGACAAGCTTGGGTACATACTGGATCGGGGCCGTGGACACCACGCTGTCGTAGGCAGTATGCGCTTGCGGCGTGCGGATGCCGGTGACCTTGCCGCCTTCGGAGGTGACTTCCTCGATCGGCTGGCCCAGCAGGATGGTGCCGCCCAGGCGGCGCACTTCGGCGGCCATGCGCTCAAGCAGTACTGCCGAGCCACCTTCCAGGTAGCCCATGCTTTCGTTGAAAAGATTGCGCCGCGACAGCGCCACGCGCTTGATGCGCGTGCCTATCCAGGACGCCGACAGGTCGTTCTGGTACTCGAAGAACTTCAGCGCGAACGCCTTCTCCCACATAACCTTGTAGGCTTTTGGTCCGATCCACCGCGTGATCCAGTCGCGCGCGTTTTCCTTGTCCAGCGCGGTCCAATCCTGGATACCCTTGGTGTGCATCACATGCAGCGCGTAGCGCACCTTGTCGACCAGGCCCAGGTGCGGGAAGCCGAGCAAGGCAAACGGGGTACCCCATTTGTGCAGCTTGCCCTGGTAGTAATAACCCATCTTGGTGTCTGTCCAGTGCAGGCGGTCGGACAGCTGCATCTCGTCGAGTAGTTTGAACAACGGATAGTCGGTCTTGCAGATGAAATGGTAGTAGCGCTCGATACGCAGGCCATCGAAATCGAAATCGGCCGACATGCCGCCAATGCGGTCGTCGCGCTCGTAGACGTCGACGCGGTGGCCCTGCTTGAGCAGCTCCAGCGCTGCCATGAGGCCCATGGGGCCGCTGCCGATGATGGCGAATGTACTCATTGAAGTGGGGTTCCGTCTGATCTGTCTGTTCAGCGCTGCAGCACGATATGGCTGTAGCGCGGGTCGGTATAGCTTTCGCGGATGGCGTCTTCGAACGGCGTCTGGCGCACGCCGAACACCGCTTCGGTATCCACGCCTTTGAAGTCATCGCCGGCGCTGAGCGCTTTGAGCTGGTCGGCGGTGAACGGCGGCTTGCTGCTGAACAGCGAGTAGGTGCGCAGCAGGAACGCGAAGAAGCCCATCGGGATATGCACGATCACCGTGTGCAGGTTCTTGACCCGCTTGATGGTCCGGATGATGTCCACGTAATCCACGCGGGTGTCGCCGACGATGTCGAACACGGTGCCATTGGGCTCGGTTTCGATGCACTTGGCGATGCAGCGGCAGAAGTCGCGCTCGTACAGGGGCTGCCGCATGAAGCGGCCATCGCCTGGAATCGGAAACACCGGCGTACGCGCCATGAACCGCGACAACCAGCCCAGGTGCTTGGGGTCGAACCAGCCGAACATCAGCGTCGGGCGCAGCACGCAATGGCGATGGCCGCTGGCCACCACCATTTCTTCCTGCACGCGCTTGGTGTTGGTGTAGTCGTCCTTGGCCACCGAATTCACTACCGATGAACTGATATGCACCATGTAAGGCACGGCGGCCGCTTTGCAGGCAGCCAGCACGTGGGCAGTGGCGGTCTGGTTGTTGCGAACGAACAGTTCGGTGGTTTTGCCGGTGATCTGCGCATGCAACTGCACTACCAACCGCGCGCCCTGGAACGCCTCGGCCCAGGTGCCCGGTTCGGCCAGGTCGGCATGGATCGTGGTCACGTCCGGATGCAGCTGGCGCAGGATATCCAGGTTGTGCGCGTGCTTGTCGATGGCCACCAGCTGGGTATAACCCTGCTGCTTCATCTCGACGATGAGGTTCTGCCCCACCAGGCCTGCGGCGCCGGTCAGGACGATCTTGTCATTCTTCTGTGCCATGGATGGACTCGAAAATGGAAGGAATATCTGCTCAGCCAGGCTTGTAGGCCACGACCAGGGCCTGCTTGCCCAGGATGCGCCAGGCCAGCGGGATGCGCAGGTAAAGTGACACCAGCCACGGTGCCTGCGGCAGTCGACTTTTGGTGGTGTATGGCAGGAACCTGGGAATGACCACCCTGGGTTCCAGGCCGGCCATGAGGACGCCTTCCACCAGGCTGCGGTCGCTCAATGCGGTGTGGTGGTCGAAGTAGTCCCAGTACTCGTCGTACAGGAACCGGATGTTGGGTTGCAGGATGATCGCCCGGCCACCGGGTTTGAGCATCCGCGCACTTTCGCGCAGGGTCTGCAATACCAGGTCCTTGCTGGGCAGATGCTCCAGGAAGTTGCTCATGAACACGGCATCGACGCTGGCGCTGGGAATGGAACTAACCGCGGTGCAGGACTCATTGATGATGCGGACCCCGTTGGCGGCGAATCGGCGGATGTCCGGATTCAGATCCACCGCGATCTTCTCGCCGGCGGGGATGTTGTTGATGAACTCACAGTACCCGGCACCGATGTCCACCACGGTGTCGCCCGGCGCGACGAACCGGCTGAAATACTGGGTACACAGCACCTGCCAGATCCGGTTCTTGCTGGCCAGTTCCTGCTCGGGAAAGCGGTGCTGATACAGCACATCCAGATCACGGTCGATGTCGGGCATTGCGTGGCATCCTTTTTCTTCGCTCAGCGTCAGAGGGAAATGCGACGGAACACAAACTCGGGAATGTTCTTGATCACCATCATGATCGCCCACCAGAAACCGGGCAGGTAGGCCACAGCACGACGGCGGTCGGAGGCACGCACGATGCCCTGGGCGACCTTGTCGGCCGATGCCCACAACGCGCCCTTCTTGAAATCGTGGGTCATCGGGGTATCGACGAAGCCGGGCTTGATGGTCAGCACGTTGATGCCGCGCTTGACCAGTGTCTGCCCCAAGCCACTCAGGAAGGCGGTGACGGCGGCCTTGGCGCTGCCATACAGATAGTTGCTGGCGCGGCCGCGATCACCAGCCACCGAGGAGATCACGGCAAGGTTGGCTCCGGACGACAGGCGCTGGGCAAGCGCGATGCACAGCGCGATGGTGGAGGTGCCGTTGGTAACAAATTCGCGCATGGCCAGCTCGACCGACTGCTCGCATGCGCCCTGGTCAGGCAGGGTGCCATGTGCCACCAGCACAGTGTCGATGCCACCAGTGGCGGCCCAGGCGGCATCCAGCATCGCGGCATGCCCGGGAATCTCGTTCATGTCCAGCACGCAGGCCTCCACGCGTGCGGCGCCGCGCACGCGCAGGTCGGCGGCGATGGCTTCCAGACGCGTGGCATTGCGGCCGACCAGGAACAGCGTACTGCCACGCGCCGCGTACAGGCGAGCCACCGATTCGGCAATGGCCGAGGTCGCGCCGATGATGAGAACTTTCTGCATGCTTACTCCATGACCCGGCGCCAGAAGCCGGACGAAAAACGGGGATCGATGAACCGGGAAAAGGCTTCCCAGCCCGGATAGGCTTGACGGAACAAGGTGCCGGACATGCGCGCGTCCTTGGCCGCATACACCGCGCCACCGGCGTCGCTGACGATGCGGTCCAGCCGGTCCAGCATCTTCAGCAGGTCCGGGCCGTCGTTGGGAAAGTCCAGCGCCAGTGTGGTGCCCGGGCGCGGGAAGGACAGCATACCCAGCGAGGGCCGTTCGCCGAACTCCTTGAGCACGGCCAGGAACGAACCCCGCCCGCTGCGCGCGATTTCAGCCAGCAGGGCGGCAGTGGCATCGCGGGCGGTGGCCGGTGGCAGCACGCACTGGTGCTGCAGGAAGCCGCGCGGGCCATACATGCGGTTCCAGTGGTTGATGCCGTCCAGCGGATAGAAATAGCGCTGGTAATGGGCCAGGTGGCGCGCGCGGCGTGCCGGCTGGCGCCAGTAGTACAGCGTGTTGAACGGACGCAGGGTCAGCCTGTTCACCAGCGACACCGGCGGCACCATCGGCATGCTGCGACGCGGGGCCGAGCCGGGCGTGGCTGCCTGTGCATCGCCGCGCGCGTGGTCGCCACGCAGGAAGTGGCCGCGGCCCAGCTGTTTGCCGCTGGCCAGGCAGTCGATCCAGGCCACGGTGTACTCAAAGCTGGCGGCCGACTCGCGCGACAATGCGAAGAAGTCATCCAGCCCATCGAAACGGATCGATTCGGTTTCGATCCACGGCCCGGGCACACGCCGCAGCTGCAGCTCGGCCCAGCTGATGAAACCGGTCAGGCCGAGGCCACCCACGGTGGCGGCGAACATGCCGGTGGTATCGCCGGGGTCCAGTTCGATGCGTTGGCCGTCGCTGCGCAGCAGTTCAAGGCGACGCACGTGGTGGCCGAAAGTCCCGGCGCAATGATGGTTCTTGCCATGCACATCGTTGGCGATCGCGCCGCCCACGGTGGCATGACGGGTACCGGGCGTGACCGGCAGGAACCAGCCCTGCGGCAGGCCGATGTCGATGATGTCGGCCAGGGTCGCACCGGCCTCGCAGCGGACCACGCCGGTGGCGGGGTCGAAGTCGATGAAGCGGTCCAGTGCGCGGCTGGTCAGCAGGGTCGCGTCCGGATTCAGGCAGCTATCGCCGTAGCTGCGGCCGTTGCCATGCGGCAACACGCTGCCCACCTCGGGCAGCGGCAGGGGCGCGTGGCGATCCAGCACCGGCACCAGGCGTTGCTGTACGCGCGGGTAGCGCCCCCACGATTGCCCGGCCTGCAGGCTCATATTGCCGCGAGCACGATGACCACGCCCAGGCCGATCACGATCTGGCTGACCCGGTCGGTGGCGGCAAACACGATCGGGTCATCGTGCATGTCGCCGCGGTGCGACACGATCCACATGCGGCTGATCCAGTACAGCAGGATCGGGCACAACAGCCACAGCAGTTTGGGATGGCGGTACAGCTCCAGGCTTTCCGGGCTGTTGATGTACAGCGCGAACACCAGCACGCCGATGTAGCCGGCGGCCGCGCCCAGCGACTGCACCAGCGGCAGGTCGGCCACCGAGTAGCCGCGCCCGATGGCCAGGTCCTTGCCCTCGGCCAGTGCAGCGGCCAGCTCGGTGTACCGCTTGAGCATGGCCAGGCTCAGGAACACGAACATCGAGAACGCCAGCAGCCAGAACGACAGCTCCGAACCGATGGCCACGGTGCCACCGATGATGCGCACCGTGTAAAGCGCCGCCAGCAACACCACGTCGATCATCACGATGCGCTTGAGCTTGAGCGAATAGCCCAGGGTCATCACGTAATAGCACAGCAGTACCGCGGCGAACTCCAGGCTGCACAGCAGGGCCAACGCGAAGCCGACCACGGTCAGCAGCGGCGCCACCAGCAAGCCATGCAGCAGCGGCAGGCGACCGGCAGCGAAGGGGCGTTTGCGCTTGCGCGCGTGCATGCGGTCCGGGGTCAGGTCGAGCAGGTCGTTGAGGACGTACACCCCGGACGCGCACAGCCCGAAGGCCAGGAACGCGGTGGCCGCATCGACCAGCGCGATCGGATCCAGGAAGCGATGGGCGGTCAGCAGCGGCACCAGCACCAACAGGTTCTTCAGCCACTGGTAGATGCGCAGCGCCTTGATCCAGGTGAGCAGGCCACCGTTCTGCGCCGGCAGGTGGGCCAGCACCTCGGTATGGCGGGCGGCATCCCGGGCCAGGCGCTCGCCGTTGTTGACCACGATCGCACCGCCGGCGCGTTCCCACACCTGCAGATCGACACGGCCATTGCCCATGTAGTCGAAGCCGCGTTCGCCGAAGCGCTCGGCCAGCGCGGCGCCCTTGTTGCGGCCGGACAGGTTGGTGTGGCCATCGCTGGCGATGACCTGTTCAAACAAACCCAAGTGGTCGGCGATCGGCTGGACCAGCAACTGGTCAGAGGCGGTGCACAGCACGCGCGGGCGCTGGGAGGTGGTGCGCAGGATCTCCAGCACGCGCTCGTCGTAGGGCAGCGTCTCGGCGGGCAACTGCACGCGTTGCGCGAGCTTGCGCTTCACGGCCGCCTTGCCGCCGAGCAGCCAGAACGGGATCAGGAACACGTACAGCGGATTTCGTGCCAGCAGGGCCAGCAGCGACTCATAGAGGATGTCTGAGCGGAGCAGGGTACCGTCGAGGTCAACGCACAATGCGCGATCGGGCGTGGTCACGGCGAGGGTGCCTTTGCGGGATTTTGTGGAAAACGAAGCATAGGCCAGCCCTGAATGTCCTGAAGATCCACAGCGGATCATGAAAGAATGATAAAGGAAGCCGTCTATGGAAACCGGCTGTGGCCGCTGGATCAGAGCGTGCGCCGCCGCCGTGCGCCCAGCTCGAGCGCCCCCACGGCCAGCATGCCGACCAGCACCGCCAGCCACAGGCTGGCCAGGCGGATGCCGATGGCCACGGTGAGCGATGTGTCGGCGGGCACGCCACAGGCGGCCAGCATCACCACGATGGCCGCCTCGGTGGTGCCGACCCCTCCGGGTACGAAAGACAGCGCGCCGATCAGCATGGCCAGCGGGTAGATGCCCAACGCCAAGGGCCACGGCAGCTCGATGCCCACCGCGTGGCAGAGCACCGCAAAGGCGGCGGCGGTGAGCAGCCAGGCCACGCTGCCCAGAGCGGTGGCCGGCAGCAGCAGGCGCACCCGCAGCAGCGGGCCCAGCGCGCTGGCCCCATCCACCAGGAAGTGACCCAGGCGGCGTGCCATCGCGCCGGGTAGCCAATGCACGACACGGCTGGTCGCACCGGCCAGCGGCGGCCAGCAGGCCAGCGCCGCCAGCACCAGCAGGACGGCCAGGATGATTGCCGCAAACGCCCCGAACAGCGCCACCAGCGTCGCAGCCGCAGCCGCCATCACGGTGATGACCAGCAGATCCAGTGCGCGTTCGAAGATGAATGTGGTGAGCGTGACGCGGGCGGGTACGCCCTGCCAGCCGAAATAGCGGATGCGCAGCAACTCGCCGGCCTTGCCGGGTGAGGCAGTGAATGCAAACCCGGCCAGATAGGCGGCAAGGCCGCTGGCCCAGCTTCCGTGCGCATGCCCTTGTGCAGACAGCACCAGGCGCCAGCGCTGGTAACGGACCATATAACTGGCCAGCACCAGCAGAACGCAGGTGCCCAGGGGGGCTGTCAGTTGCCCCAATCGCGACAGGATGTGCCGGTCGCGATCGAGGTACCACAACGCCAGCAGGTAAACGGTGGCGATGACCACCACCCAGCCTGCCGCGCGCCCCCGACGCGCCGGCGATGCCGGCACTGGGGGCGTGCCGTCCACCATTTACAGCGCCGCTTCCAGCTCCGGCAACAGCGTGAACAGGTCACCCACCAGGCCGATGTCGGCGATCTCGAAGATCGGCGAATCCGGGTCCTTGTTGATCGCCACGATGGTGCCGGCGTCCTTGATCCCGGTCAGGTGCTGGATGGCGCCGCTGATGCCGACGGCCACGTACAGCTCCGGCGAGATGATCTTGCCGGTCTGGCCCACCTGCAGGTCGCTGGGCACGTAGCCGGCATCCACCGCGGCGCGCGAGGCACCCACGGCGGCGCCGAGCTTGTCGGCCAGCTGGAAGATCACCTTGAAGTTCTCTTCCGAACCCACGCCGCGGCCGCCGGAGACCACGCGCTTGGCGCTCTGCAGGTCCGGGCGGTCGGTGGCGCCGGCGGCCAGGCCGATGAAGCGGGTGTGGGTCGGCAGGGCCGCGTCCACGGTCGCCGCTTCAATGGCGGCACTGCCGCCCTTGGCCGCTTGGGGCCAGGACGCGGCACGCACGGTGGCCACCACGATCTGGTCGGCCGGGACGTCCACGGTGATGATCGCGTTGCCGGCGTAGATCGGGCGCTTGAAGCTGTGGCTGCCTTCCACCGTCATCAGGTCGGAGACCTGGTTGACCCCCAGCAGGGCGGCCACGCACGGCATCAGGTCCTTGCCGAAGGTGGTCGAAGGGCCGAACACGTGGGTGTAGCCGGCGGCCAGCTGCGCGATCTGCGGGGCCAGCACCTGGGCCAGCGCCTGCGCGTTGGCGGCGTTGGTCACGGTCAGCACCTTGGCCACCCCGGCCAGCTGCGCCGCGTCGGCGGCCACGGCGGCCGGGTCGGCGGCCAGCACCAGCACGTCGATGCTGGCGCCGCTGATGGCCGCCGCTGCGCTGACGGTCTTGGCGGTGGCGGCGTTGAGCTTGCCGTCATGGTGTTCGGCAACAATGAGGATCTTGGTCATTACAGCAACCCCTTCTGCTTGAGTGCGGCGACCAGTTCGGCCGCGTCCTTGACCATCACGCCCTTGCTGCGCTTGACCGGCGCGGCGTATTGGGTGGTCTTGAAGGTATCGGCGGCGTCCACGCCGAGGTCTCCCAGCTGCAGGGTCTCCAGCGGTTTGGCCTTGGCCTTCATGATGTCCGGCAGCTTGATGAAGCGCGGCTCGTTCAGGCGCAGGTCGGTGGTGACCACGGCCGGCAGGTCCACTTCCAGGGTTTCCAGGCCGGCGTCGACTTCACGGGTCACCGTGGCCTTGCCGTCGGCAATGTCCAGCTTGCTGGCGAAGGTGGCCTGCGGGCGGCCCCACAGCGTGGCCAGCATCTGGCCGGTCTGGTTGGCATCGTCGTCGATGGCCTGCTTGCCCAGGATCACCAGGTCCGGCTGTTCCTTCTCCACCAGCTTGAGCAGGGTGCGTGCGGCGGTCAGCGGCTGGATGGCCTGGTCGGTGACCACATGGATGGCGCGGTTGGCGCCCATGGCCAGGCCAGTGCGCAGGTGCGCCTGGGCGTCGGCCGGGGCGATGGTGACCACCACGACCTCGGTGGCGATGCCTTTGTCACGCAGACGCAGGGCTTCTTCCAGCGCGATTTCGTCAAAGGGGTTGGGCGACAGCTTGACGCCATCGGTGACCACGCCGGAACCGTCCGGCTTGACCTGAATGCGGACGTTGTAGTCCACCACGCGCTTGTACGCGACGAGGATTTTCATCTGGTGCTCGATCCTTGTAGTACCGGCCGCTGGCCGGCTCACAGTAACGGGGAACGCCCGGCTCTTGACCAGCAACCGGTTCGGGGGGTGGGACCCGGATTCTAACTGGCTGGAGGCGACCATGCGAATGCGTATGGTGATGCTGCGCTGCCGCATGAAATGTGACGCACCTGGCGTTGTTCACGTGCCGCAGGCAGTGGTGAAGACGGCTGCAATGTATCCTGTTGCGCTGATTCGGAACGCCACACAGGCCGTTTCGTGCACCCAACAGGAGAACAGGTAGTGCCCACATGGCTTGTCACCGGCGGAGCCGGATTCATTGGCGGTAACTTTGTCCTCGAAGCGGTGGCCAAAGGCGTTCGGGTCATCAATTTGGACGCGCTGACCTACGCGGGCAACCTGAAGACGCTGGCCCCGCTGGACGGCAACCCCGACCACGTTTTCGTGCACGGCGACATCGGCGACCACTCGCTGGTGGCGCGCCTGCTGGCCGAGCACCAGCCCGATGCGGTCCTGAACTTCGCTGCCGAAAGCCACGTCGATCGTTCCATCGACGGTCCCGGCGCGTTCATCCAGACCAACGTGGTTGGCACCCTGGCGCTGCTTGAGACCGTGCGCGACTACTGGAAGGCGCTGCCGGCCGACAAGGGCGCGGCGTTCCGCTTCCTGCATGTGTCCACCGACGAGGTGTACGGCACCCTGGGCGAGACCGGCAAATTCACTGAAACCACCCCGTTCGCACCCAACTCGCCGTACTCGGCGTCCAAGGCCGCCTCGGACCATCTGGTGCGTGCGTTCCACCACACCTACGGGCTGCCGGTGCTGACCACCAACTGCTCCAACAACTACGGCCCGTACCACTTCCCCGAGAAGCTGATCCCACTGGTGATCGCCAAGGCGCTGGCCGGCGAGCCGCTGCCGGTGTACGGCGATGGCAGGCAGGTGCGCGACTGGCTGTTCGTGTCCGACCACTGCGAAGCGATCCGCACCGTGCTGGCCAAGGGCCAGGTGGGCGAGACCTACAACGTGGGGGGCAATTCGGAAAAGCAGAACATCGAAGTGGTGCACGCGATCTGCGCGCTGCTGGATGCCCGCCGTCCGCGCGAAGACGGTCAGCCGCGCAGCAGCCAGATCACCTACGTCGCCGACCGCCCCGGCCATGACCGCCGCTATGCGATCGACGCCAGCAAGTTGAAGGACCAGCTGGGCTGGGAGCCGAAGTACACCTTCGAGCAGGGCATCGGCTTCACCGTGGACTGGTACCTGGACAACCAGGCATGGGTCAACGGCGTGCTTGATGGCAGCTACCGCCTGCAGCGCATCGGCACCGCCGCCTGAGTGGCGGCCATCCACGGACAGAGGAATACCGCATGACTCAACGCAAGGGCATCATCCTGGCGGGCGGATCGGGCACGCGCCTGTACCCGATCACCAAAGGCGTCAGCAAGCAGCTGCTGCCGGTCTACGACAAACCGATGATCTATTACCCGCTCAGCGTGCTGATGCTGGCCGGTATCCGCGACGTGCTGATCATCAACACGCCGCACGAGCAGGCGCTGTTCCAGGCACTGCTGGGCGACGGGTCGCAGTGGGGCATGAACATCGAGTACGCCGTGCAGCCCAGTCCCGATGGGCTGGCGCAGGCGTACCTGATCGGCCGCGACTTCGTCGACGGCAAGCCGAGCTGCCTGGTACTGGGCGACAACATCTTCCACGGTCATGGCCTGCGCGAAGTGCTGCGCAATGCCGACCAGCGTGATACCGGCGCCACCGTGTTCGGCTACTGGGTCAACGATCCGGAGCGCTACGGCGTGGCCGAATTCGACAAGGCCGGCAAGGTCATCGACCTGGTCGAGAAGCCGGAAAAGCCCCGGTCGAACTACGCCGTGACCGGCCTGTACTTCTACGATGGCAACGCCAGCCACCACGCCGCCGAGCTGAAGCCTTCGCCACGCGGCGAGCTGGAAATCACCGACCTCAACCAGCGCTACCTGCGCGAGGGCAACCTGCACCTGGAAGCACTGGGTCGCGGCTATGCGTGGTTGGATACAGGCACCCACCAGTCGTTGCTGGAAGCGTCCAACTTCATCGAAACCATCCAGACCCGCCAGGGCCTGCAGGTGTGCTGCCCGGAAGAAATCGCTTTCGGCCAGGGCTGGATCAACGCCGAGCAGCTGGAGGCGCTGGCCGCCCCGCTGATCAAGAACGGGTACGGCCAGTACCTGCATACGCTGGCCGTACGAGGAGTTGTACCGTGAAGATCATTGAAACCAAGCTGCCCGGTTGCGTGGTGATCGAACCGGCGGTATTCGGCGACGAGCGTGGCTTCTTCTTTGAAACCTGGAATGCCGAGCGTTTCGGCCAGCACGGCCTGCCCACGAAGTTCGTGCAGAGCAATGTGTCCACCTCGGCCAAGGGCGTGCTGCGGGGCCTGCATTACCAGTGGCCGCGCCCGCAGGGCAAGCTGGTCAGCGTGCTGGAAGGTGAGGTGTACGACGTGGCGGTGGATATCCGTCGCGGCTCGCCGACCTTCGGCCAGTGGGAAGCGGTGGTGCTGAGCGCGGAGAACAAGAAGCAGTTCTGGATCCCGGAAGGCTTCGCGCATGGCTTTGCGGTGCTGTCCGAGCGCGCGGTCTTCAGCTACCTGTGCACCGAGGTGTATCTGAAGGATTTCGATGCCGGCGTGCGCTGGAATGATGCCGACATCGCCGTGGACTGGCCGATCAGTGGCCCGACGCTGTCGGCCAAGGATGAGGCGGCGCCGTTCCTGAAGGACATCGCCGAAGATCGCCTGCCGGTCTATCAGCCGTGACGGTGCTGCTGTTTGGCGGCAATGGCCAGTTGGGCCGGGAACTGCAGCGCGCGCTGGCACCGCTGGGCACGATCGTAGCGACCACCCGTAGTGGCGCGCTGCCCGACGGCAGTGCCTGCGAGACGGCCGACTTCAACGAGCCCGCGTCGCTGGTTGCGCTGCTGGATCGCGTTCGTCCGGACGTGGTGGTCAATGCGGCCGCCTATACGGCGGTGGACCGCGCAGAAGAAGAGCGCGATGCGGCTTGGCGCGCCAACGCCGAAGCGCCGGGCATCATCGCGCGCTGGTGCGCCGCTGCCGGTGTGCCGCTGGTGCATTACTCCACCGATTACGTGTTCGACGGGCAGGGCCCCCGCCCGTACCGCGAAGACGATGCCACCGCGCCGCTGGGCGTGTACGGCGCCAGCAAGCTGGCCGGTGAAGAAGACATCCGCGCGGCCGGCGGCCGTCATCTGATCTTCCGCACCGCATGGGTGTATGCCCCGCACAGCGCCAACTTCCTGCGCACCATGCTGCGGGTGGGCGCCGACCGCGACGTACTCCGCGTGGTGGCCGACCAGATCGGCACGCCGACCCCGGCGGCGCTGATCGCCGATGTCACCGCGCAGGCGTTGCAGCATGCCGGTGGCCTCTCGGGCACCTGGCACCTGACCGCTGCGGGTGAAACCAGCTGGCATGGCTTTGCCGAGGCCATCTTTGCCGAGGCGGTAGCCTCTGGGAAGCTGGCGCGTGCGCCGAAGGTGGAGGCGATCACCACCGCCGACTACCCGACCCCGGCCAAGCGTCCGGCGTATTCGCACCTGGACGTCAGCAAGCTCGAGTCGGACTTCGGCATTGCGCTGCCCAGTTGGCAGAATGGTTTGAAGCAGGTGATCGCAGCGCTCTGAAGCTGCAAGGTAGAGCCACGCCATACGTGGCTGCACTGCCGGATCACCCGCACCGCGTCAGCCACGCACGGCGTGGCTCTACCGGACAATGAAAAACCCGGCCTTGGCCGGGTTTTTTTGTCTCTGCGGTGCTTATCGATCACGTACGACCGTAGGTATCCTCGAAGCGCACGATATCGTCCTCACCCAGATAACTGCCGGACTGCACTTCAATCAGCTCCAACGGCAGCTTGCCGGGGTTCTTCAATCGGTGGGTCACCCCCAGCGGAATATAGGTACTCTGGTTTTCGGTGAGCAGCAGCACTTCCTCGCCGCGGGTCACTTCAGCGGTACCGCTGACCACGATCCAGTGCTCGGCACGATGGTGGTGCATCTGCAGGCTCAGCGTGGCGCCCGGTTTGACGGTGATGCGCTTGACCTGGAAACGCTCGCCATGGTCGATCGAGTCGTAGGCACCCCACGGGCGATACACCTTGCGGTGCCAAGTCGCTTCGGGACGGCCGTCGGTCTTCAGGCGCGCCACCACCTGCTTGATCTCCTGCATGCGGTCGCTCCTGCCGACCATCACCGCGTCATCGGTTTCGACCACGATCACATCATCCAGCCCGACCAGTGCGATCAGGCGCTCGCCGTAGGCATAGGTGTTGCGGCAGTCGATGGCGATCACATCGCCATGATGGGCGTTGCCGTCGCTGTCCTGCGCAGATACATCGCGCAGCGCGGTCCATGAGCCGACATCGTTCCAACCGGCATCCAGCGGCACCACCACCGCATCGGCGGTCTTTTCCATCACCGCGTAGTCGATGGAATCAGACGGCACCGCAGTGAATGCGTCTTTGCCCAGCCGGGTAAAGTCTGCATCACGCCGTGCCTGTCCCCAGGCGGTGCGGCTGGCCGACAGCATGGTCGGGTTGAATTTCTCCAGCTCGGCCAGGTAGCGCGAGGCCTTGAACAGGAACATGCCGCTGTTCCAGAAATACTCGCCGGAAGCGACGTACTGCCGGGCCGTCTCGGCATCGGGTTTTTCGACGAAGCGATCCACCGCGCGCACCTCGCCGCCCGAGGCGGCCTTGATGTAGCCATAGCCGGTTTCCGGCCCGGTCGGCACGATCCCGAAGGTGACCAGCTTGCCCTCGCGCGCTGCCGGCAACGCACGCAGCACGGCGGCGCGGAAGGCGGCTTCATCGGCAATCACGTGGTCTGAGGGCAGCACCAGCAGCACCGCGTCTTCGCCGTCACGGGTGGCTTCCAGCGCCGCCACCGCGATCGCCGGGGCGGTGTTGCGGCCCACCGGCTCGAGCAGGATCGCCAGCGGCTGCACGCCCAGCTGCTGCAGCTGTTCGGCGGCCACGAAACGATGCTCTTCATTGGCCACCACCAGCGGCGCGCGGCCGGCAATCGGTGCGACCCGCTGCCAGGTTGCCTGAAGCATCGTCAGTTCCCCGGCCAGGGCCAGGAACTGCTTGGGGTAGGCCTCGCGCGAGAGCGGCCACAGCCGGGTACCGGAGCCACCGGACAGGATGACGGGGAGCAGATCGTTCATCGGGGCGGTGCCTCAGGAGGCCGTGAGCAGCTGGGAGATTTCATCGGTGCACTGCTGCAGCAGGGCGGCATCGCCACGCGTTTCGATGTTCAGCCGCAGCAACGGTTCGGTGTTGGAGCTGCGCAGGTTGAAGCGCCAGGTGCCGAAGTCGGCGCTGATCCCGTCGGTGTGGTCCAGTGCCGGCGATTGTGCGGCGTAGTGATCCATCACCCGCGTGACCGCGGCCTTGGCATCGCTGACCTTGAAGTTGATCTCGCCACTGCACGGGAACTTGGCCATGCGCGCTTCCACCAGGTCGGCCAGCGAGCGTCCGGATTCGGACACCAGCGCGCCAATCAGCAGCCAGGGAATCATGCCGGAGTCGGCGTAGGCAAACTCGCGGAAATAATGGTGCGCGCTCATCTCGCCGCCGTAGACGGCATTTTCGCTGCGCATTTTTTCCTTGATGAAGGCGTGGCCGCTCTTGCACAGCACCGGCAGGCCGCCGGCATCTTCGACCATTTCCACGGTGTTCCAGGTCAGGCGCGGGTCGTGCACGATCTTGCCACCCGGCTGGCGGGCCAGGATGGCCTGGGCCAGCAGGCCGACCAGGTAGTAGCCTTCGATGAAGCGGCCGCTGTGATCGAAGAAGAAGCAACGGTCGAAGTCGCCATCCCAGGCAATGCCGAAGTCGGCGTCATGGTCGCGCACGGCCTGCGCGGTCAATGCGCGGTTTTCCGGCAGCAGTGGGTTGGGGATGCCGTTGGGGAAGCTGCCATCGGGTTCGTGGCAGATGCGGATGAACTCGAACGGCAGGTGCGGGGCCAGCAGGTCCACGATGGTGCCGGCGCCACCGTTGCCGGCGTTGACCACCAGCTTGAGCGGCTTGAGCGCGGCGCGGTCGACGTAACCGAGCAGGTGAGCGATGTAGGCGCTCTTGTCCGGGTGCGACTGCAGTCCGGCTGTGGCTGCGGCGGGCGGGGCGGTATCGGCCTCCACCGCATCGGAGATGGCGAACAGGCCGGTGTCCGAACTGATCGGCCGCGCCTGCTCCTTGACCAGCTTCATGCCGTTGTAGTCCATCGGGTTGTGGCTGGCCGTCACCATCACCCCGCCCGCAGCCTTGAGGTGGTCCACCTGGAAATAGACTTCCTCGGTGCCGCACAGGCCGATGTCCAGCACCTCGCGACCGGCGCCACGCAGGCCGGCAGTGAGCGCGTCCTGCAGGGGCTGGCTGGTCAGACGCACATCGTGGCCCACGACCACGGTGCCCGGGTCGAGCTGGCCGGCCAGGGCCACGCCGATGCGGCGGGCCAGGTCTTCGTTCAGTTCGTCCGGCACCCGGCCGCGGATGTCGTATGCCTTGAATGCGGGGAGGGTCATCGATTCAATCCTTGAGACAGTCAGCGCCGTAGTTTAGCCGCAGCCATGTTGGGGAATCGTTTTCATGCCGTGCACCGGGTGAACGCCGCTTCAGGCCCGCCGGGAACGGCCTGCGTACTCGCTACAATGCGCGCTTACATCAACGAGGTGAGGGCGTAGATGAGCAAGTCCCCAGATACTGCCGGCCGGCGCAGCAAGCGCTACGCCAGCGCGGCCGACGCGCTGCAGGGCGTGGTTGCCGATGGCCAGACACTGGCGGTCGGTGGTTTTGGCCTGTGCGGCATTCCCGAGGCGCTGATCGCCGCGCTGCGCGACAGCGCGGTCACCGGCCTGACGGTGATCTCCAACAATGCCGGCGTGGATGGCTTCGGCCTGGGCCAGCTGCTGGAAACCCGGCAGATCCAGAAAATGATTTCGTCCTACGTGGGCGAGAACAAGGAATTCGAACGCCAGTACCTGGCCGGCGAGCTGGAACTGGAGTTCAACCCGCAGGGCACCCTGGCCGAGCGCCTGCGCGCCGGCGGTGCCGGCATCCCGGCCTTCTTCACCGCCACCGGTTACGGCACGGTGGTGGCCGAAGGCAAGGAAACCCGCGAATTCGACGGCAAGCACTTCGTGCTGGAAACCGCACTGCGCGCCGACGTGGCGCTGGTCAAGGCGTGGAAGGCCGACGAGGCCGGCAACCTGGTGTTCCGCAAGACCGCGCGCAACTTCAATCCGGCCTGCGCGATGGCCGGCAAGGTCTGCATCGTGGAGGTCGAAGAAGTGGTGCCGCTGGGCAGCATCGACCCCGACCAGGTGCATCTGCCGGGCATCTACGTGCACCGCATCGTGCACAACCCCACGCCTGAAAAGCGCATCGAACAACGTACCGTGCGCCAGGAGGCGAACTGAGATGGCCTGGACCCGCGATGAAATGGCCGCGCGCGCCGCGCACGAGCTCACCGATGGTGCCTATGTGAACCTGGGCATCGGCCTGCCGACCCTGGTGGCCAACCACATTCCCGAGGGCGTGGATGTGTGGCTGCAGTCCGAGAACGGCCTGTTGGGGATCGGCCCGTTCCCGACCGACGCCGAGGTCGATGCCGACCTGATCAATGCGGGCAAGCAGACCGTGACCGCGCGTGCCGGGGCCAGCTACTTCGGCAGCCACGACAGCTTTGCGATGATCCGCGGCGGCCACATCAACCTGGCCATCCTGGGCGCGATGCAGGTCACCGACAAGGGCGACCTGGCCAACTGGATGGTGCCGGGCAAGATGGTCAAGGGCATGGGCGGTGCGATGGACCTGGTGGCCGGCGTACAGCGTGTGGTGGTGCTGATGGAGCACACGGCCAAGAACGGCGAACACAAGATCCTGGCCGAGTGCACGCTGCCGCTGACCGGGGTGGGCGTGGTGGACCGCATCATCACCGACCTGGCCGTGTTCGACGTCACCGACACCGGCCTGGTGCTGGTGGAAGCCGCGCCGGGCGTGGGCATCGACGAGTTGAAGGAAAAGACCGGCGTGGCCTTCAGCCAGGCCTGACCCGGTGTGCAGCGGCGTCCGTGCAAGCGGCCGCCGCTGCCACCTACGAGGACCGCATGGACCTGCATCTGCGCGACGCTGACGTGCGCTGGCACCGCCACTGGCTGGCGGTCAGCGAAGCCGATGCACTGCAGCGCACGCTGCGCGACCAGGTGCCGTGGGACGTGCACCGCATCCGCATGTTCGGACGCCAGGTGGATTCACCACGGCTGAGTTGCTGGATGGGCGACCCGGCCGCGCGTTACCGCTATTCCGGCACCGACTTCGTGCCGGCGCCGTGGCATCCGGTGCTGTTGCCGCTGCGCGAGCGCTTGGCGCAGTTCTGCGGCGCACCGTTCAACAGCGTGCTGCTCAACCGCTACCGCGATGGCGATGACGGCATGGGCTGGCACAGCGACAACGAACCCGAACTGGGGCCGGCACCGTTGATTGCCTCATTGAGCCTGGGCGCGGAGCGCCGCTTTACCCTGCGCCGCCGCGACGACCATGCCAGGAAAGCCGAGGTGATGCTGGGGCCGGGTGACCTGCTGCTGATGGGCGGTGCTACCCAGCGCCATTACCAGCATGCACTACCGAAAAGCACGCGGCCGCTGGCCGAGCGCATCAATCTGACCTTCCGATGGATCGCGCCACCCTGACCGGGGCGCGCCGTTGAATGGAACGCCTCGCCGCGCGCGCGGAACCAACCGCATCGCGGCCGAACACGTGCAGGTGCGGCGTGGCGCTACCGGTGGTCGGCCTGGCCTGTCACCAGCGTCCAGCCCACCACCGCGCTGGTGGTGGCCTGCAGGCTCTGCTCGAACGCGCGGGCCACATCGGCGGTGGCGGTGGTCGGCACCGGCTGTTCCTGGCGGAACGTGCGGTCTGCCACCACGCGCTGGTCGACCACGTGGATGAGCTTGGCGTTGACCTCGATCAGCACCGTCGGCGTGGGCTGGCCGCGATAGTCGGCTTCAAAACGGCGCACATCCAGGGCCAGCTTGTAGTCGGCGCGGATGCCGGTGGTGGCGCGGGCGACGCCGGCGATGCGGCCGGAATCCTCGAACCCACGCACCAGCGCATCATCCAGCATGTCGGTGGCCGGCTGCGCCCAGCTCACGCCCTTGTACACCTCCAGCTCCGACGGCGAGGGGCGTACGTTGATGCGCGGGCTGTCCACCACGCGCGCGGCGCTGGGCTTGACCACGATCAGTTGCCAGTCGACCTTCGGCCAGCTGGGGTCGGCCTGGATGCGCACGATCGGCGAATAGATGGTCACCGCGCTGCGTTCGTTGCTGCCCAGCAGCGAGCAGCCGCCGAGCACGGCGAGCATCGCCGCCGGCAACAGGAATCGGGTCAGGGTCGGGCGGCTCATTTGGGTTCAAACTCCTTGGGCGCGTCACGGCCCAGCAGATAGCGTGCCGGGTTGTTGTCGAGGCGGTCACTGACCCGGCGCAGGTCGCGGATCAGCCCGCGCAGCTCGGTGAGGGTCGGGCCGAGCTGGGCCAGGCCATCGTTGGCGAAGCTGTTGATCGCCGCACGGTTCTCGCCAAGGATGGAATCGGCATTGCCGGCGGCCGAATCCAGCTTGCTCAGGGTGGTTTCCAGCTTGTCCAGGATCGGCGGCAGCTGCTGCACCAGGTTCTTGTCCAGGCGCTGGATGGTGCCGTTGGTGCTCTTCAGGGTGACATCCAGGCTGCGCGCGGCATCGCGCGCGCTGAGCAGCAGCGCCTGGGTGCCCTGGTCGCGGTCGGCCAGACCGCCGCTGATGGTTTCCAGGTTGGCCAGGGTGGCATTGATGCTGGCCACGTTGCGGTCGCTGAGCACCTGGTCCATGCGCTCGACGATGCGGTTGGCCACATCGGTGATGTTCTGCAGCGCCGAGGGCGTGGTCGGGATGATCGGTGCCGGGTCCTTGTTCACCGCGGTCAGCGCCGCGGCGTGCGGCGTGCCGCCGCTGAGCTGGATGATCGACGGGCCGGTGAGGCTGGTGATGGCCAGCTTGGCGCGGGTGTCGGTCTTGACCGGCGTGTTGGAGTTCAGGCGGATGCGTGCCACCACCTGGCGCGGATCATCCGGGACCAGGTTCAGTTCGGTGATCGAGCCGACCGCGATGCCGTTGTACTGCACCGGGCTGCCCACCGACAGGCCGGTGACCGCCTCGCGGAATACCACCCGGTACTCGGTCCAGGTGCGGTCCGATGAATACTTGGCCGCCCACAGGCCGAAGGCCAGCAGCGCCAGGCCCACCACCAGGGTGAAGGCGCCGATCAGGACGTAGTTGGCTTTGGTTTCCATGCTTCAGATACCCAGGAAAAGACGGTTCATCAGGGGGTGTCATCCATCGGTGCAGGTGGCCGGCTGTCGGTCAGTGCACTGCGTTCAGTGGGGTCCGGGCGCGCCGTGCGGGCAGCACGGGCACGCGGACCGTGGAAATACTCCTGGATCCAGGGGTGGTCCAGTTGTTCGATCTCATGCAGCGGGGCATTGGCGATCACCTTCTTGTCGGCCAGCACTGCCACCCGGTCACAAATGGCATACAGCGTGTCCAGATCATGTGTGATCAGGAACACGGTCAGCCCCAGCGCTTCCTGCAGGGTCTTGATCAGCCGGTCGAAGGCGGCCGCGCCGATCGGGTCCAGCCCGGCGGTGGGCTCGTCCAGGAACAGCAGCGGGGGGTCCAGCGCCAGCGCACGGGCCAGGCCGGCACGCTTGCGCATGCCGCCGGACAGCTGCGAGGGCAGCTTGTTGATCGCATCGGCCGGCAGCCCGGCCAGCTTCACCTTCAGCAGGGCCAGTTCGTAGTGCCAGCGCTCAGGCAGTTCGCGGTGGTGTTCCTTCAACGGCACCTGCACGTTTTCGCCCACGGTCAGCGACGAAAACAGCGCGCCATCCTGGAACAGCACGCCGGTGTTGCGTTCGATGTGCAGGCGGCTGGTCGGATCGCTGGAGCGTGCATCCACGCCCAGTACCTCGATCTGGCCATCGTCGGGCTCGCGCAGGCCCAGGATGCTGCGCATCAGCACCGACTTGCCGGTGCCCGAACCGCCCACCACGCCGAGGATCTCGCCGCGGCGCACGTCCAGATCGACCCCGTCGTGCACCAGCTGCGCACCAAAGCGATTGACCAGCCCGCGCACGCGGATCACCGGTTCGGCCTTCTCGCCGGGGGGCGCGCTGCGGTCTGTGGCAGGGGCGGTGTCCACGGTCATCGGGTTACCAGCCCATCTTCATGAACCACAGCGCGGCGAACGCGTCGAGGATGATCACCAGTGAAATCGCCTGCACCACGCTGGAGGTGGTGCGCTCGCCCACCGACTGCGCGGTGCCTTCCACCTTGAGGCCCTCCAGGCAGCCGATCAGGCCGATCACCAGCGCAAACACCGGGGCCTTGGACAGGCCCACCAGCATGTTGCGCACTTCCATGGTCTCGTGCATGCGCGAGATATACATCTGCGGCGGAATACCCAGGTCGAACGCACCCACGGTGATGCCACCGGCCAGGCCGGCCACCATCGCGATGAAGGTCAGCAGTGGCAGCGTGACCAGCAGCGCGACCAGCCGCGGCAATACCAGCAGGTCGATGGGATCCAGCCCGAGGGTTTTCATCGCATCGATTTCTTCGCGCGCCTTCATCGCGCCGATCTGCGCGGTGAACGCGCTGGCGGTGCGGCCGGCGAGCACGATCGCGGTCAACAACACGGCAAATTCGCGCAGGAAGGCAATGCTGACCAGCTCCACCACGTAGATCTCGGCACCGAAGTCGCGCAGGATGGTCGAACCGAGGAAGGCGATCACCGCACCGACCAGGTAGGACAACAGCGCGACCAGCGGCACGGCATCCAGGCCCACCTGTTCCATCTGCGCCACGGTGGCGGTGAGCCGGAAGCGACGCGGCTCCTTGATCAGCCGCGCGCCCTTGACCATGTTCTCGCCAAGGAAACTGGCCAGTGCCACGATGTTGTGGCCCATGCCGTGCACGCTGACGCCGAGCCGTTCCAGCGCGGCCAGCACGCCGAAATCGCGTTTGGGCCGTGGCCGGTCGTCGGCGACTTCCTCGATGGTGCACACCAGCGCGCGATGTTCTTCGCGGAAATGCAGTGCATCCTCGCCAAGATCGGCGCGCCGGGCCACGCGCAACACCTGCAGTACGCCGGCCGAATCGAGCTGGGTGATGCCACTGGCGTCGATGCCGGTGAGCGCATCGGGAATGCTGCGCAGCACTTCGGCCGCGTCCAGCGCGGTGTGCAGGGTCCAGTGGCCGGTCAATCGGACCAGGCCAGGGTCCTGCGTATCCTGTTCGAGATGGGGGGCTTGAGTTGGCGTCATGGGGCGTCCTGCCGCGCAGCATACCTTGTCCGTGTAGACGGCAAGTGTGTGGCGGGCAACATGAATGTTCAGGCGGGCAGGCTTCGGGTAATACTACGAAACATGTCTGCCGATACCGCCACCATCATTACTCCCCAGGCCACCTATGCGCAGCGCGTGGCGTTCGTATCGGAAATGGCCGGGCGCCTGCACAGCTACGGCACCACCGCGCAGCGCCTGGAGGCGGCGGTGGTCGCACTGGCGCAGCGGCTGGACCTGGACTGCGAACCGTGGTCGAACCCGACCGGGCTGATCCTGAGTTTCAGTGACCCGACCAAGGCGATCGGTTCGTCGGACATCACCCGGGTGATCCGGCTGGCGCCGGGCGAAAACGACCTGCATAAACTCAGCATCGCCGACCAGATCACCGATGCGGTGGCCAACGGCAGCATGAGCATTGCCCAGGGCCATACCGCGCTGCGCCAGCTGGACAAGGACCCGGGGGTGCGCGGCAAAATCCGCATGATCCTGTCCTACAGCCTGGGGGCGGCCGGCGTGGCCGGGTTGTGGAAGCTGCCGTGGCTGGACATTGCCACGGCCGGCATGATCGGGCTGCTGATCGGGTTGATGACGTTGTACACGGATCGGCGACCGGCCAGCCGCGAAGCGAGCGAGGCGCTGGCGGCGCTGCTGGCCGGTACGGTGGCGGCGCTGGTGGCCTCGTTCCTGGGGCCGCTCAACCTCAATACGGTCATCATTGCCTCGCTGGTGGTGATGCTGCCCGGGATGTCGCTGACCAATGCGGTCAACGAGTTGGCGAGCCAGCATTGGGTATCGGGCACGGCGCGCTTCGCCGGTGCGGTGACCACCATTTTGAAACTGACCGTGGGCGCGGTGATCGCGGTGACGCTGTCGGGCATCATCGGGCTGGAACCGCACGTGCGCGCATCGCGCCCGCAGGCGGACTGGGTGGAATGGAGCGCGTTGCTGCTGGCCGCATTCGCTTTTGCGATGTTGTTCAAGGCCAATCGCCGCGATTATCCGTGGGTGATGGCGGCGGCGGTGGCCGGTTACGCCATCTCCAAATTCGCCGGCCAAGCCTGGGGCCTGCCGGCCGGCATTTTCATGTCGGCGATGTTGATGACCGCCGCCGGCAACCTGTTCGGCCGGCTGGTGCAGCGCCCGGGCGCGATCATCCGCCTGCCGGGCATCATCATGCTGGTGCCCGGCAGTACCAGTCTGCGCGGGGTGCTGACGTTGGTGCAGCAGCAGGACATGAGTGCGGGCCAGACGGTGTTGATGACCGTGCTCAACGTGGTGATGGCGTTGGTGGCCGGGCTGCTGTTTGGCAACCTGTTGATTCCGGCGCGGA
The DNA here is from genome assembly GCA_021733645.1 of Bacillus subtilis subsp. subtilis. GTDB lineage: Bacteria > Pseudomonadota > Gammaproteobacteria > Xanthomonadales > Xanthomonadaceae > Stenotrophomonas. The sequence goes on from JAHREJ010000003.1 coordinate 69,619, forward strand.
AGAATCTCTGAAGGTTCGGGTTCAGATCCAAGGCCAAATCCAGGTCCAAGTCCAAGTCCAGAGCCGTGGGTCCTGGTGTATCGGGCTGGGCCGGGGTGTGTGGGTCCGCGGGACACGCCGCAAGTACGTCCGTGTAGGCTCCGCCACCGCATCCATGCGGTGGAGGGTCCCGCGAACCCACACACCCCGACCCTCGACAGATGGTCGGTGCCCATCGACAAGCAAAGGCGGAAAGCGCTTCGGCCGATAGCCGCCTTTCGCTTTTTCGTTGGGTACCGACGCACTGTCAGGGGGCGGGTACGGGTGGGTTGGCGGGACCGTTGGGCGCCATGGATGGCGCCCACGAGCCCCCATGGATGGGTTTACGGCGTGTCCCGCCAACCCACCCGTACCCGACCCCGCCAGTGCAAGCGCGCACTCGCACGCGCATTTGAGGCTGTTGATTTGGCGTCTAGCGTTGTACGCAGAACGTCCAGCAGCGTAAGAAAAACGCATAAAAAACGCCGGCTTTCGCCGGCGCTTCGAGATTCAGTTTCCGATGAAACCAGAATCGATTACTTCTTGATCAGGAACTCTTCGACCTTCTTGCCCTTGGTGGTCAGCGCGGCCAGCCAGCGCGGCTGCTTGCCACGGCCGGTCCAGGTTTCCTTCGGGTTGGCCGGGTTGCGGTACTTCGGGGCGACCTTGCCCAGCTTGCGCACGGCCTTCTTGGCCGGTGCCTTGGCAACCTTGGCGGTACGACCGCGGGTTGGGGCGGTGCCGCCGAACACTTCTTCGATCGAATACCCGTGCGCCTTGGCCAGCTTGGTCAGCTGGGCGCGCACCTTGGTCACGGCCGGGCGTTTGGCGACGATGGTCTGCTGCTTCTTGGCGTTCTTGATCAGCGCGCCCAGTTCTTTGGCGGACAGGCCACTCAGGTCAATACTCATTCAACTGCTCCGGAATCTGTTTAAGGACGGGGTGAGCCAGTCCTTGGCGTCGGCCACAGCATACATAGCCGGTTGGATGCTGCACAGAGTTAACCGGGATATTCAATCGAAGTGGCACAAAGAAAAGCCGGGATATTCCACCCGGCTTTCGGTCATCACCCGGCCAGGCGGCCCAACAGGGCATCCCGGTCCAGGCTCTCGGCCTCGCTGGCGCTGCGCGCCCGGTATTCATAGGTGCCGGCCGCCAGGCCGCGTTCGGAAACCACCACCCGGTGCGGCACGCCAATCAACTCCATGTCGGCGAACATCTGGCCCGGGCGCAGGCCGCGGTCGTCCAGCGCCGCATCCAGGCCAGCGGCCTGCAGCTGCGCCAGCAGCTCCGCGGCGGCGGCGGCCACCGCCTCGTCCTGTTTGGGGTTGATCACGCACACCACCACCTGCCACGGTGCCATCGCCGCCGGCCAGATAATCCCGGCGTCGTCGTGGTTCTGTTCGATGGCGGCCGCCACGATGCGCGAGATTCCGATGCCATAGCAGCCCATCGCCATCACCGCCGCCTTGCCGTTCTCATCGAGCACGGTGGCCTTGAGCGCCTGCGCGTACTGGCGGCCCAGCTGGAATACGTGGCCCACTTCGATGCCGCGTGCGATTTTCAGTTCGCCACCATCGGCGGCGCGGTCGCCGGCCTTGGCATTGCGGATGTCGGCCACCTCCGGCTCCGGCAGGTCGCGGCCCCAGTTGACCCCGGCAATATGGACGCCGGCTTCATTGGCGCCGATCACGAAGTCGGCCATTGCCGCCACCTCGCGGTCGGCCACGATGCGGATCGGCTTGGCCGGGTTGAGCGGGCCCAGGAAGCCCGGCTCGCTGCCCAGGTGCGCCACGATTTCCGCCTCGCCCGCCATGCGGAAGCCCTGCAGGCCCTCCACCTTGCCCAGCTTGATCTCGTTGACGTCATGGTCGCCGCGCACCAGCGCCAGCACGAAGCCGGCTTGGCTCATCAGCGCAATCGACTTCACCGTGCGCGCCAGGTCCAGGCCGAGCAGGTCTGCAACCGCTTCGCAGGTCTTCTGGGTCGGCGTCTCAACCTTGCGCAGCGCTTCGCTGGCGGCGGGGCGCTCGCCCGGGGCAGCGGCCACGGCCGCTTCCATGTTGGCCGCGTAATCCGAACCGGTGGAGAACACCAGCGCGTCTTCGCCGGAATCGGCGATCACGTGGAACTCCTGCGAGGCGTCGCCGCCAATGGCGCCCGAATCGGCCTGCACCATGCGGAAATCCAGACCCAGGCGGGTGAAGATGCGGCTGTAGGCCGCCTTCATGTTCTCGTACTCGCGCACCAGGCAGTCATCGTGCAGGTGGAAGGAGTAAGCATCCTTCATCAGGAACTCGCGCGAACGCATCACCCCGAAGCGCGGACGGATCTCATCGCGGAACTTGGTCTGGATCTGGAAGAAGTTGACCGGCAGCTGCTTGTAGCTGGACAGCTCCTGGCGCGCGAAATCGGCCGCGGCTTCTTCGGCGGTGGGGCTGTAGCAGAACACCTGGTCCTTGCGGTCCTTGATCTTCAGCAGCTGCGGGCCGAACTTTTCCCAGCGCCCGGTGGTTTCCCACAGCTCCTTGGGCTGGATGGTCGGAATCTGGAATTCGACCGCGCCGGCGCGTTCCATTTCCTCGCGCACGATGCGCTCGACCTTGCGCAGCACGCGCAGGCCCAGCGGCGACCAGGTGTACAGCCCCGAGGCCAGCTTGCGGATCATGCCCGCGCGCAGCATCAAGCGGTGGCTGGTCAGCTCGGCGTCGCTGGGGGTTTCCTTGGTGGTGTGCAGGTGGAACTGGGAGAGGCGCATCGTCGGCTTCGCTGAACGGCAGAAGCCGTTATTCTGCCAGCCCGGCCGCCGCGATGCCCATCTCGCCCCCCGCCTGGCCGGTCAGCCCGGCCCTGGCGCGCTCAGGCGCCGGGTTTGCAGTAGGCCTTGATCGCCGCCTCGGCCAGGTTGCGCTGCGCGCCACGCTGATCGTCGGTGAGCGCGGTGTCGGCCTTGCCGTCGCCATCGGTGTCCTGCATGACCGCGCCCTTGCCATCAAGCAGGGTCAGGTTGCTGCGGGCGGTGGTGCAGTCTGCCGACTGCACCGGAGCGGCAGCTGCCGTGGCGGGGCGGGCGACCGGATCGCGGCCGTCCACCTTGCGCGATTCGTACTTCTGGCCACTGGGCGCCTTCTCCGAATACTGGGTGACGCCATTGGCATCCTTCCACTTGTAGACGGTACCGGCGTGGGCCGAGGCACTGGCAAGCAGCAGCAGCAGGCAGCACAGCGAGGGCAGGGCACGCATGGCAACTCCGGGCATCAGGTCAAGGCCTCGATTGCAGCATCCCGGCCGGGTGCTGGCAAGCCGGCGCCGACCGGCGGAGGGGCCGGCGGTGGCAGCGGTCGCCGGGCCGGCCGGCAGCCGGGCTGCCCCAAAGGGCACCACACCCTCTAAACTGGCCGGTATGGATCAGATGAAACCCCCGCCGCGCTCCCGCAGCATTTACCTGCTGCCCAACCTGTTCACCACCGCAGGCCTGTTCGCCGGCTTCTACGCGATCATCGCCGCCGCCAATGGCGACTTCGTCAACGCCGCCATCGCCGTGTTCGTCGCGGCGGTCATGGATGGCCTGGACGGCCGCGTGGCCCGGCTCACCGGCACCAGCAGCGAATTCGGCGTTCAGTACGACTCGCTGGCCGACCTGGTCAGCTTCGGCATGGCCCCGGCCCTGGTGATGTACCACTGGTCGCTGTCCTGGCTGAAATTCGACGACCCCGTGCTGGGCCGGGTCGGCTGGGCGGTGGCTTTCCTGTACGCGGCCTGCGCCGCGCTGCGCCTGGCCCGCTTCAATACCCAGGTCAGCGTGGTGGACAAGCGCTGGTTCGTGGGCCTGGCCAGCCCGGCCGCGGCCGGGCTGATGATGTCCTTCGTGTGGGCTTTCGCCGATGGCACGCTGGGCTGGGACGGCAACCAGCTGCGTTACGTGGCCCTGGGCGTAACCTTGGTGGCGGCGCTGCTGATGGTCAGCCGGATCCGCTTCTGGAGCTTCAAGGGCAGTGGCGAGAAGGGCCCGCGCGCTGACCGCATCCCGTTCCTGGCACTGGCGCTGGTGCCGATCGCCATTGCGATCATGGTGATCGACCTGCCGCGCGTGTTGTTTGCCGTTGGCATCGTCTATGCCCTGTCCGGCCCGTGTTACTGGCTGTGGCTGCGTACCCGCAAGACGGCCGAGCCCAGCGCGTGAGCACCGCCGGCCTGCCGCCCCTGTGGTCGCCGGCGCAGCAGTCGTGGCTGCAGGCGATGGGCTACACCGTGTTTGTGGACGGGCAGATTGAAGCGCTGGCCGCCGCGCCAATCGAACTGAGCGCGGTGGCAGGGGGGGCGCCGGCCCCCGACCTGACCGCCGACACCCCGGCACGTGCCGATACCCCGGCGCGGGCGGCGCCGCCGCCGCGGCGCAGCGCACCGGCCAGTATCGACGCGCCGGCCAGCGCCGCGCCCGCCGATGCGGCCGTGCCGCGTGAACGCCCGGCGGGCCGTCGCCCGGCCGTACGCATGCCCGACCGCCTGCAGATCGCGCTGCTGCGCGCGTCCGGCTGCAATCCCTCCGAGCCGGACACCCAGGCGTTGATGGCCGGTTGGAACCTGGACGACCTGCGCGGCAATGCGGCCGCCAAACGCGCCCTGTGGCCGCAACTGCGGGCCCTGCGCAAGCGCGGCCGGGCGTGAGCGCTGTCAGTTCCCCGCGCCCGCTGTCGCTGCGCGCCCTGCGCGAAAGCGATATCGATGCGGTGATGCCGATCGAACTGCGTGGCTACCCGTTTCCGTGGACACGCGGCATTTTCGTGGACTGCCTGCGCGCGGGCTACCCGGCGCTGGCGCTGGAAGACGACGGCGTGCTGACCGGTTACGGCGTACTGAGCATTGCCGCCGACGAAGCCCACGTGTTGAATGTCTGCGTGGATACCCAGAGCCAGTCGCGCGGCCTGGGCCGTTTTCTGTTCCGCGCGCTGGTCACCCTGGCGCGTGACCACGGCGCCCAGCGGGTATTCCTGGAAGTGCGTCCGTCCAACACCCCGGCGGTGGCGCTGTACCACAGCGAAGGTTTCAACGAGATTGGCCGCCGCCCGCGTTACTACCCGGCCCGCGAGGGACGCGAGGACGCGCTGGTGATGGCGATGGAACTGGTGGACGACGACATCCAGACGATGCCGCCGCTGTAATGGCCGTATGCAGCCGACCAACGCTCGGCTGCATACCCGGCGTTACCCCACCGGCAGCACCGCCGCGCCGAGCACGATGAACCCCGCCGCGATCCAGCGCTGCCGGTTCACCTGCTCGCGCAGGATGAACGCCGAGATCAGGATGCCGAACAGGATCGAGGTCTCGCGCAGCGCCGAAACCATCGCCACCGGCGCGACGGTCATCGCCCACAGGGCCAGCGCGTAGGAGGTCAGGGTGCCGACGCCGCCAATGACGCCGTAATGCCAGTTGGCACGCGCATACGCGCGCAGCGCTGCGGCACGCGTGCACAACGCCCAGATCGGCAGCGGCAACCCGGACAACAGGAACAGCCACAGCGTATAGCCGAGCGCCGCGCCGGACTGCCGCGCGCCCCAGGCATCGACCAGCGTGTAGGTGGCGATCACCCCGGCGTTGAGCAGCGGCAACCACAGGTGCCGACGTGCGCTGCCGCGCGCCATGCACAGGATGCCGGTGCAGATCATCGAGATGCCGCACCACGCGATCCCGGGTAACGATTGGCCAAGGAACAGCGCACCCACCAGCGCCACCAGGATCGGTGCAACGCCGCGCATCAGCGGATAGGACGCGCTCATGTCGGTCACCTGGTAGGTACGCGCAACCAGCACGTAGTAGATGACCTGCAGCCCCGTGGAGGCCGCCAGCCAAGGCCAGCTGCGCGGCGACGGGGCGGGCACGAAGGGCAATACGACCGCGGCCATCACCGCCGCCGCGCCGGTGACCAGGATCGTGGTCAGCAACGTGTTGCTGCCACGTTTGACGATCGCGTTCCAGCTGGCATGCAGCAGCGCAGCCAACAGCACGATGCAGAAGAGGGAAGGCGACATCGTGTCGGCGGGCATTGTTTGCATGGACGAACGCGCATGATGCCGCACATGCGTGGGCATCGCCCGTCAGCGACGGACCCGACCACGATGGCATCGCGCCCACCGACGCCGCCTGCGGATTCGTGCCTCTGTAGCGCCCCCGTGGGTGGCGCCACGCATCGGCCCAACCGGCAGGTACCGACCGTGGGTCGGTACCCCCTCAAGCGCTCGCCGCGCTTACAGCTTCGCGCGCTGCCCGCGCAACCCGGCCAGCTGCGCGGTCCATTCCACCAGGCGCACGCGTTCCTGCTCCACCACCGCCGCCGGCACCTTGTCGGTGAACCGGGCCAGCTTGGCCTCGCTTTTTTCCTTCTCCGACTCCACCCGGGCAATTTCCTTGTCCAGGCGGGCGCGTTCGGCGCCCAGGTCGACCAGGCCTTCCAGCGGCACCAGCAACTTCAGTTCGCCGACAATGGCCGCCGCCGAGGGGGGTGTGTCGGCCTCGGTGGCCAGCCAGTCGATGCGCTCCAGCTTGAGCAGGAACGACAGCGACGCACTGAAGCGCGCCACGCGGGTGCGGTCATCGTCGTTGCCGCCCTGCAGCAGCAACGGCACCTGCTTGGCCGGCGGCACGTTCAATTCACTGCGCACCCGGCGCAGCGCATTGACCATGCCCTTGAGCCACTCCACGTCGGCTTCGGCGCGGGCGAAATCACCGGCAAATTCGTCGGCGGTCGGGTACGGCCGCAGCGAAATGGTGTCTTCGGCCAAACCCAGGCGCGGGGCGACCTGGCGCCACAGCTGCTCGGTGACGAACGGGGTCAGCGGGTGCAGCAGGCGCAGCAGCGCCTCCAGCACGTACAGCAGGGTGTGGCGGGTGCTGGTGGCATCGTCGGCGTCGGCACCGTTGAGGGCCGGCTTGGTCAGTTCCAGGAACCAGTCGCAGAACTCGTTCCAGGCAAACTCGTACAGACACTGCGCCAACAGGTCGAAACGGTAGTTGGCGTAGTGGGTCTGCGCCTCGGCCGACACCGCCGCCAGCCGCGACAGGATCCAGCGCTCGGCATCGGTGCGCGGCTGCGGCACGCCGGCAAAGCTGCTGCCCTCGGTGTTCATCAGGGTGAAGCGGCTGGCATTCCACAGCTTGTTGCAGAAGTTCTTGTAGCCCTCGGCGCGGCTCATGTCGAACTTGATGTCGCGGCCGTGGGTAGCCAGGGCTGCGATGGTGAAGCGCAGCGCGTCGGCACCGTGGGCGATGATGCCCTCGGGGAATTCCTTGCGCGTGGCTTTCTCGATCTTCGGCGCATCCTTGGGCTTCATCAGTCCGGTGGTGCGCTTGGCGACCAGGTCTTCCAGCGAGATGCCATCGATGATGTCCAGCGGGTCGAGCACGTTGCCCTTGGACTTGGACATCTTCTGACCCTGCGCATCGCGGATCAGGCCGGTCATGTAGATGTCCTTGAACGGAATCTTCCCGGTGAAGCTGTCGGTGGCCATGATCATGCGGGCCACCCAGAAGAAGATGATGTCAAAGCCGGTGACCAGCACCGCCGACGGCAGGTAGCGCTCGAAACCGCGCTCGGCCATCGCCTGTTCGTTCGGCCAGCCCAGGGTGGAGAACGGCCACAGCTGCGAGGAGAACCAGGTCTCCAGCACGTCGCTGTCCTGGTGCAGGGCGAGGTCGGCAGCGAGGTTGTTTTTCGCGCGTGCCTCGGCTTCGTCGCGGCCGACATAGCAGTTGCCGGCGTCATCGAACCACGCCGGAATGCGATGGCCCCACCACAGCTGGCGGCTGATGCACCAGTCCTGGATGTTCTCCATCCAGTGGCGGTAGGTGTTGATCCAGTTGGCCGGGACGAACTGGATGCTGCCGTTCTCCACCAGCTCCAGGCCGCGCTTGGCCAGCACGTCCATCTTCACGAACCACTGGTCGGTGAGGTAGGGCTCGATCACCTGCTGGGTGCGGTCGCCGCGCGGCACCTGCAGCTTGTGCGGCTTGGTCTCGACCAGGATGCCCAGCGCTTCCAGCTCGGCCAGGATCACCTTGCGGGCTTCGTAGCGGTCCAGCCCGCGGTACTTTTCCGGGGCGTTGTCGTTGATCGCCGCCACCGGGGTGAACAGGTTGATCATCGGCAGGTTGTGGCGCACGCCCACCTGGTAGTCGTTGAAGTCATGGGCCGGAGTGACCTTGACCACGCCGGTGCCGAACTCACGGTCCACGTAATCATCGGCGATCACCGGGATCTCGCGGTCGGTCAGCGGCAGCTTGACCATCTTGCCGATCAGGTGCGCATAGCGCTCGTCGTCGGGGTGCACCATCACGGCGGTGTCGCCGAGCATGGTTTCCGGGCGGGTGGTCGCCACGGTCAACGTGCCGCTGCCGTCGGCCAGCGGATAGCAGATCGACCACAGGAAGCCGTCTTCTTCGACACTCTCCACTTCCAGGTCGGAAATGGCGGTCTTCAGCACCGGGTCCCAGTTGACCAGGCGCTGGCCACGGTAGATCAGGCCCTGTTCGTGCCAGCGCACGAAGGCCTCGACCACCGCTTCGGACGGCTGCGGGTCCATGGTGAAGGTGCTGCGCGACCAGTCGCTGGAGGTGCCCAGGCGGCGCATCTGGCGTTCGATGGTGTCACCGGACTGCGCCTTCCATTCCCACACCTTTTCGATGAAGCCGTCGCGGCCCAGCGAATCGCGGGTTTCGCCCTTGCCTTCCAGCGCCAGGTTGCGGCTCACCACCATTTCGGTGGCGATACCGGCGTGGTCGGTGCCCACCTGCCACAACGTGTCGTAGCCACGCATGCGGTGGTAGCGCACCAGCGCATCCATCAGGGTCTGCTGGAAGGCATGGCCCATGTGCAGCGTGCCGGTGACGTTCGGCGGCGGCAGCAGGATGGTGTACGGCTCGCCCTTGCCGGACGGCTTGAAATGGCCGGCCTTCTCCCACGCGTCGTACAACGCGGTTTCAAAGGTTTTGGGGTCGTAGCTGGAGGCGAGTTGGGTCATGCGGGAACCGGGATCGAAGACGGGAGGTGGGGGTGCCGGAACATCAGCGCCCGAGGGCGCGCTGGATCTTCTGGTCGGTATGGAACTGCGAGACCGCGTAGGCGGCCCAGATCGCGGCCGGAAGCCAGCCAATCAGGGTGATTTGCAGGATCAGGCAGAGGATGCCTGCGAACGGGCGGCCGATGGTGAAGAAGGCGAACCAGGGAAAGATCAGGGCGATCAACAGGCGCATCAAGGGTCTCTAGGTTCGGTGGCAGCGCCACGGCGGGCGCCGCGGGGGTTACATGTCGTACTTGTTCAGGTCAAAGCCCAGCGCCTTGTACTGGCGCCAGCGCTCGCGCAGCGGTTCGCGCGCTTCGGGGTCGGCCGGCACCACTTCCAGCACCCGGTCGCACTCGGCCAGGTACGGGTCGTCGCGCAGGTTGATCACCAGCGGGCGGGCCGGGGCCGGGGTGCCGGGCACCGCGATCAGCACCAGCGCCTCCTCCTCGTCCATGTCCTCACCGGCGATCTGGTGCGGGATGTAGGCCTCGTCATCGAACGACCACAGCAGCTCGTCCAGCTCCTCGGCCTGGGCCTGGTCGCGCGCCAGCACCAGGGTGAACAGCCCGGCGTCGTTGGCCTTGCGGGCCAGCTCGCAGACCAGGCGCAGCGGCTCGGTCAGGAAGCGGGGCTTGGCGATCAGGTAGAAATCAGCACGGGACATGGGCAGGCCAGGAGCGAAAGGGAGAGCCCGGCAGCAGGCCGGGCGGGATCGGGGCGGCGCTCAGGCCCCCCCGATCGGGCACGGCATCAGGCGCGGGCAACCTGGTCCAGCAACCACTGGCTGAGCAGGCCCACCGGGCGACCGGTGGCCATGCCGCGCTTGCCTTCATCGCTGGCCACGCCGGCGATGTCCAGGTGCGCCCAGCGCTGGCCTTCAGCGAAGCGCGACAGGAAGCAGCCGGCGGTGATCGCACCGGCCCAGCGGCCGCCGATGTTGTAGACGTCGGCGAAGGACGAATCCAGCATCGGCTGGTACTCGTCCCACAGCGGCAGGCGCCAGGCGCGGTCGAACACGTGCTCGCCGGCGGCCAGCAGCTCATTGGCCAGGTCGTCGTGCTTGGTCATCAGGCCGGCGGTCTGGTGGCCCAGGGCCACCATGCACGCGCCGGTGAGGGTCGCCACATCGACCAGCGCCTGCGGTTCGAAGCGCTGGGCGTAGGTGAGTGCGTCGCACAGGATCAGGCGGCCCTCGGCGTCGGTGTTGCCCACTTCGATGGTCTTGCCCGACATCGAGGTGATCACGTCCGACGGGCGGTAGGCGTTGCCGTCGATGGCATTTTCCACCGCCGGCACCACCACCACCAGGTTCAGCGGCAGCTTGGCGGTGACCGCGGCGACGAAGGTGCCGATGACGTTGGCGCCACCGCACATGTCGTACTTCATCTCTTCGATGCCGCCCTGGGTCTTCAGGTTGACGCCACCGGTATCGAAGGTGATGCCCTTGCCGACCAGCACGTAGGGCTTGGCGTCGCCGCCGTTGTTCCACTTCAGCACCACCAGGCGCGGGCGGTTGGCCGAACCGCGGGCCACGGCCAGCAGCGAGCCCATGCCCAGCGCTTCCATCTGGTGCTCGTCCAGGATCTCCGCCTCGGCGCCGGCATGGCCCTGGGCGAAGGCGACCGACGACTCGGCCAGGTAGGCCGGGGTGCAGAAATTCGGCGGCAGGTTGCCCAGCTCGCGGGCGTACTGCACGCCGGCGGCGATGGCCTGGCCCTGGGCCAGGGCCTGGGTGTCCGAGCCGGCGATGGCCAGCTGGGTCAGGCCGGGTTCGTCGGCCTTCTTCTTGCCCAGCGTGGCGCGGTAGCGGTAGGCGGCGTGGTCGGCGGTGATGATGGCCTGGCGGATGTTCCAGGCGGCATCACGGCCCTTGACCTCGATCTCGGCCAGGGTGAACAGCGCGTGGTGGTTGACCCCGCTCTTCAGGGCGCGGCTGGCATCGCCCACCGCCTTGAGGTACTGCGGCACGCCGAACTTGGCCGGCTCGCCCAGCCCCACCACCAGCACGCGCGCGGCATTGACGCCGGGCAGGTCGTGCAGCAGGGTGGTGTTGCCGGTCTTGCCGCCGACGTCGCCACGGGCCACCAGGGCCGTCAGGCGACCGCCGGAGGCGCTGTCCAGCGCTTGCGCAGCCGGGGTCAGGGTCTGGTCGGCGTAGGCGCCGACGATGACGCAATCGAACGCGGCCGAGGCCGGCGCTGCGTGGTTCAGGGTGAATTCCAGGGCCATTGATCAGATTCCGTTGGCAAATCCGTACAATCGCGAGCTGTTTACGTCCCGTCAGTAGACTGGGCAGCACCGCGAACGAATCCGAGAGTTTAAACCACCGCCCCATGTCGAAGCTCGATCGCTATCTCCTGCGTGATTTCGTCCAGAGTTTCCTGGCCACCCTGATCGTGCTGCTGGTGGTGAGTGTCGGCGGTGTCCTGGTGGACATCCTCGGCAACATCGCCGATGGCCGCGTACCGGCCCGCCTGCTGTTCTCGCAGCTGGGCCTGCAGTTCATCGTCTATATGCCGCTGATCCTGCCGCTGGCGCTGATGCTGGGCCTGTTGCTGGCCACCGCCCGGCTCTACCGGGACTCGGAAATGGCCGTACTGACCGCGATAGGCGTCGGGCCCAAACGGCTGCTGCGCCCGGTGCTGATGCTGGTGCTGCCGGTGGTGGGGGTGATCGGGCTGTGTTCGCTGTGGCTGGGGCCGTGGGCCGACCGCACCAGCGAGACGATGATCGTGGAGGCCAACCGCAGCGTGGCGATGGCCGGGCTGGAGTCGGGCAAGTTCACCAACCTGCCCAACAACGGCGGGGTGGTGTACCTGTCCTCGCTGTCGGCCGATGGCACCCGGCTGGGCAAGGTATTCCTGCAGCGCCAGAAGGACGACCGCATCGAAGTGGTGTCGGCCGACCACGGCCGGATGTTCTTCGAAGGCGAGCGCCAGCGCTACCTGGAGCTGGACGATGGGCACCAGGTGGAAGGGCCGGCCAACGGCGCGCTGGACTACAAGCTGATGACCTTCGCGCGCAATGACGTGGCCATGCCCGACGGCGCCGATACCCGCCAGAAGGATGACCCCGAGCTGCTGCCGACCTCCCGCCTGTTCGGCGACGAGCGCCCGGCCGCGCAGGCCCAGCTGCATTCGCGCATCACCCCGCCGCTGATCGCGCTGGCGTTTGCGCTGATGACGCTGCCGCTGGCGCGCAGTTCGCCGCGCCAGCAGCGCTACGGGCGGATGATGCTGGCGTTCCTGGCCTACATGGTGGGCATGAACCTGATGTTCATCGGCACCCGCTGGATCGCCGATGGCAAATTGTCCGGCAGTGTCGGTCTGTGGTGGCTCAGCCTGCCGCTGCTGGCGCTGGCGATCTGGATGTACCTGCGTGACGGCAAGCTGTCGCGCCCGCGGAGGACCGCATGAAGCTTCACCCGATGCGGTTTGATCTTTACCTGGGCCGGGCGGTGTTCAGCACGGTGCTGCTGACCTGGGCGGTGCTGGTGGGGCTGGATGTGGTGATGGCCTTCTCCGGCGAGTTCAAGGACGTGGGCAAGGGCGGCTACACGGTGGGCCATGCGGCCGCCTGGGTGCTGTACACGGTGCCGCGGCGGGCCTACACGTTCTTCCCGACGGCGGCGGTGATCGGCTCGCTGATGGGGTTGGGGCAGCTGGCCGCCACCTCCGAGCTGACCGCGTTGCGGGCGCTGGGGTTGTCGCGCAAGCGCTTGAGTGCGTCGGTGGCCATCGCGTTGTCGCTGTTGACTGCAGCGATGGTGCTCACCGGCGAGACGCTGGCGCCGTGGGCGCAGAGCCGCGCCGACGATATCCGGATGAGCGCCAAGTGGGGCAACGACATGGCGGTGGCGCGCTATTCGGGGGTGTGGGCGCGCGAGGGCGATACCTTCCTCAATGCCGGCGCCGGCGATGAGCAGCTGCTGCCCGGTGGTGGAACCAAGCTGGTGCTGCGCGATGTGCGGCTGTACAAGATCGGCGACGACGGCAAGCTGGCGTCGCTGACCTATGCGGGCACGGCCGAGCACGGTGAGAACGGGTGGGTGCTCAACAAGGTGCGCCGGGATACCTTCGGGGAGCGTTCGGCCACGCGGGAGACGGTGGCGTCCGAGCCGTGGAATTCGCGGCTGGATGCGGCCGCGCTGGCCAGTGGCATTTCCAAGCCGCGCAACCTGCGCGCGGTGGATCTGCGCACGAGCATCGAATACCGCAAGCGCAACGGGTTGGATGCGCGCGATTACGAAGACATCTACTGGAGCCGCTGGTTCTACCCGGTGAACGTGCTGGCGCTGTGCCTGGCGGCGGTGCCGTTCGCGTTCGGCTCGCTGCGCAGTGGCGGGATGGGCAAGCGGCTGTTCCTGGGCATCCTGTTCGCGCTGGGCTTCTGGCTGCTGCAGCTGTTCTTCGGGCGCATGGCCGGGGCGTTGAAGTTCGACTACCGCATTGCCTACGCGCTGCCGCCGATCGTGATGCTGGCGGTGTCGGGGATGCTGTTCCGGCGTAAGTCGGGATAACGGGACGGGCCGAACCGGCGTAGAGCCTCGCCATGTGGGGCTGATTCAAGCGCGATGCGGTCAACGCTTCGGCAGGCGTCGCACGCGCGTGCCGCTGGCGCGGTCGTGCCAGGTCAGGCGCTGGCGGTCGATCAGCGACCACCACAGGCCGAGTCCCCCGAGCAGGACCGAGACGGTGCCGACGCTGTAGCGCAGCCACAACTGCGTGCGCGTGGGGGCGCTGCCGTCGGGGGTGGTGACCTGCAGGCGCCAGGGCCGCATGCCCAGGGTCTGGCCGCCGCGGCGCCAGCTCAGGGTGGCGTACAGGCCGGTGACGATCCAGCAACACAACCACAGCAGCCACTGCAGGGCGCTGAACGCGGCGATGTTCTCGCGCTCGGCATGGCCAGACACGGTGTAGCCCACGGTGAACACCGTGCCCACCAGCATCCACAGGGCCAGCGCGGGAAACAGGTCGTACAGCAACGCCAACAGCCGCCACGGCAGCAGCGCGGCGGGGCGGTCGGTACGGGCGGGCGGGGCGGTCGTGGTAGCCATCATGGGCCGAGCATACCTGCGCGCAGGCGCCGGTTCGATGGCTGCCCACGGCGCGGCTCCGTATGCTGGCGGCATGTCCAATGCCTCTACCCCCGCGCTGCGTCGCCAGATGGTTCAGCAGTTGCCGCCGCTGCGCGATGACGACAACGCGCTGATCCAGCGCTTCCTCGATGCCATCTGGGCCGAACAGGGGCTGGCGCGGGCCAGCCTGGACAGCTATCGGCGCGACCTGGAAGGGGTGGCGCGCTGGCGGGATGGCGCCGGCGGCGGGCTGGCGGCCATCGACCGGGCTGCCCTGTTCGAGTACCTGGCCTGGCGCGCACGGCATGGCTGGTCGCCGCGCAGCACCGCGCGGTTGTTGTCGGCGCTGCGCGCATTCTTTGCCGATGCGCTGCGGCGCGGGCAGCGCAGCGAAGATCCCAGCGTGCTGCTGGATCCCCCGCGGCTGCCGCGGCTGCTGCCCAAGGCGTTGGCCGAAAGCCAGATCGATGCCTTGCTGGATGCGCCGGACATCGACACGCCCATCGGCCTGCGCGACCGCGCGATGCTGGAGCTTATGTACGCCGCCGGGCTGCGGGTGAGTGAGCTGGTGCAGTTGCCGGCCAATGCGGTCAACCTGCGCCAGGGCGTGCTGCGGGTGACCGGCAAGGGCAGCAAGGAACGGCTGGTGCCGCTGGGCGAAGAATCCCAGCATTGGCTGGAACGCTACCTGGCGCAGGCGCGGCCGCTGCTGGCGGGCAAGCGCCCGGTGCCGGCCGGCGCGGACGGCGCGGTGCCGATGTTTCTGGAGCCCTCCCTGCATCCGCTCAGCCGCCAGCAGTTCTGGGCACTGGTGAAGAAGTATGCGGCGCTGGCCGGGATCGATCCGGTGCGGATCAGCCCGCACGGGCTGCGCCACAGCTTCGCCACCCATCTGCTCAACCGCGGCGCGGACCTGCGCGCGCTGCAGATGCTGCTGGGCCACAGCTCGCTGTCCACCACCCAGATCTACACGCTGGTGGCGCGTGAACACCTGCAGAAGCTGCACGCCAAACATCACCCGCGCGGTTGATGCCGGCGTGGCGGGTGTCTCCTGCCCGCTGTTCGGCTACGGTCCAGCTGCGCCCCGGGGCGGCTGTGCGAGAATTGCGGCCACCTTCTTTCACCCCGGACCGCACGATGCTCCGTGTTGCCATTGCCGCCCTCTTCGGCGCGCTCAGCCTGACTGCCTGCGCGCAGCAACCGTCCGCACCGGCCGCCGGCAAGGGCGCCAGCCCCGCCACGGCCGCCGCGCCTGCCAGTGGCAGTGCCGATGAGCGGGTGCGCAGCGCACTGCAGAAACTGGACCCCAAGTTCGCGCCGGACTACATCGGCGCCGCGCCGTTCCCGGGCTTCCGCGAGGTGCTGGTGGGCGGGCAGGTGCTGTATGTCACCGATGACGGCCGCTACCTGCTGCAGTCCCAGCCCTACGACATCCAGAACAAGGCGCCGGTCAGCAGTGCCGGTCTGCTGGCCTACCGCCAGAAGTTGCTGGCCCAGGTGCCGCAGGCCGAGCGCATCGTGTTTGCCGCGCCCAACGCCAAGTACACCGTGAGCGTGTTCACCGATATTGAATGCGGGTATTGCCGCAAGCTGCACCAGGACATCGCCGAGCTCAACCGCAACGGCATCAGCGTGGAATACCTCGCTTTCCCGCGCATGGGCCTGGGCAGCCAGGACTACACCGACATGATTTCGGTGTGGTGCGCGGCCGACCGCAAGCAGGCATTGACCGCCGCCAAGACCGGCACGCCGGTGACCCCGAAGAGCTGCACCAACCCGGTGGCCATGCAGTACAAGCTGGGCCAGCAGATGGGCGTGAACGGCACGCCGGCGATCTTCGCCGCCGACGGTACCCAGCTGGGCGGCTACGTGCCGCCGGCGCAGCTCAAGGCCGCGCTGGAGCGCATCACGGCCGGCGGCAGCCGCTGAAACCAGAAACGCCCCGGCACTGCCGGGGCGTTTTTTTTTGATCGCCGGGGCAGCGCCCCGCTCTACCGGGTCAGTTCAACCCATCACGGATGGCCTTGGTCAGGGTGCCCTGCGGATCGTCGCCGCTGAACTCCCAGAAGAACGCGCCGCCCAGGCCCTGGGCTTTCACGTAACCCATCTTCTCGGTAACCATCGCCGGGGTGTCGAAGCTCCAGAAGGTGGTGCCGTTGGAGATCCACGTGGCCTTGGCCACGCTGTCGGTGTAGCCCGGCCAGGCCAGGTTCTTGAGCACCTTCCAGTCTTC
Source organism: Bacillus subtilis subsp. subtilis (assembly GCA_021733645.1). Classification (GTDB taxonomy): domain Bacteria; phylum Pseudomonadota; class Gammaproteobacteria; order Xanthomonadales; family Xanthomonadaceae; genus Stenotrophomonas. The sequence continues at coordinate 86,003 of JAHREJ010000003.1, forward strand.
GATGCCGGCCTCATACGTGCCCGGGGCCGCGCCGCTGGCGCTCCTGTACAGACCATTGTTGCCGCTGGCCACGCCGGTCCAGCCACGCCCGTAGTAGCCGATGCCCAGGTTCAACTTGGACGCCGGCACGCCGCGGCTCAGGAAGGCTTCCATCGCATCGTTGCTGTTGTACAGCTTCTGGTCGCCGGTGGACGGGTCGGCCGGTGAATCAAACAGCGCCGAGTGATGGTTGGTCTGCGGATCCCACGCGCCGTGGAAGTCGTAGGTCATCACGTTGATGAAATCCAGGTACGGGTGGTAGGCGGCCGGGTCGGTCACCCGCACCTTGTCGATGCCCGCGCCCACCGCCACGGTCAGCAACAGGCCCGGGCGCACCGCATCCAGCTGGCGACGGAACTCGGCCAGCAGCGCGGTGTAGTTGGCGTTGTCGGCCGGGGTGCCGCAACTCAGTCCGCACGCCACCGGGTACTCCCAGTCGATGTCGATGCCATCGAACACGCCCGCCGCCGCGCCCACGCCGCCGGCGCCGTCGGTGACCGGCAGGTTGCCCTTGATGTAGGCATCCACGCAGGAGGCCACGAACGCCTGGCGGTTGGCCGGCTGCGCCGCGCTGGAGAACCCGCGCGACCAGGTCCACCCACCCAGCGAGATCAGCACCTTCACGTTGGGATGCTTGGCCTTGAGCTGCTTGAGCTGGTTCCAGTTGCCGCGCAGCGGCTGGTCCCAGGTATCGCCGACCCCGCTCACGCTGGCGCCGGCCGCGAACGACTTGCCGTAGTCGGCGTACGCATCGCCGCCCACCCCGGTGTTCGGATCGGAGGCCTGGGTGACGCCCACTTCGCAGCGGTTGTTGCGCACGTTGCCGAAGGCATAGTTGATGTGGGTGAGCTTGGCCGCCGACCCGCTGGTGTCGATGTTCTTGACCTGGTAATTGCGCCCGTAGATGCCCCATTGGGTGAAGTAGCCGATGACCCGCTTGGTGCCGCCGCCACCGCCGCCGGCTGCCGTGGTCACGCTGATCGTGCCGCTCTGCGCCGACGCATTGCCGGCGTTGTCGCGCGCGCGCACCGCATAGTTGTAAGCCGTGCTGGCGGTCAGGCCGCCGTCGGTGTACTGGGGGGCGCTGGGCGAACCGACCAGGCTGCCGTTGCGGTACACGTCATAGCCGGCCACGCCGCTGCCGCCGCTGTTGTCGGTGGCCGCATTCCAGGCCAGGTTGACCGTGGTGGCGGTTTTGGACGGCGACGCCAGGCCGCCGGGCACGCTGGGCGGGGTGGTGTCATTGCTGGGCGCGGTGACGGTCACGCTGACCGTGGCCGAGGAGGTCACCGCGTTGTTGTTGTCGGTGGCCACCGCCTTGAAGGTGTGGCTGCCGGCGCTGGCATTGGTCCACGTCACGCTGTAGGGCGCGCTGGTATCGATGCCCAGCGAGGTGCCGCCGCGGAAGAACTCGACCTTGCTGATGCTGCCGTCGCTGTCGGCGGCGTTGGCGCTGACGGTGATGCTGCTGCCGGCGGTGTAGCTGGCGCCGGCGGCGGGCGAGGTCAGGCTGACGCTGGGCGGCTGGTTGCTGCCACTGCCATCGCAGGGTCCCAGGTTGGTGTAGTAGGGGGCGCCTGCCGGGTGGTCGGGCGGGGCGTTCCAGATGTCCTGGTTGGCCCGGTACAGCACGCCGCCCTTCTGCAGGGTGGTGCCGGACAGGTAGATCACCGCGCCGTTCCATTCCGGCGCGCCGGTACAGTTGGCGGCCAGGGCCAGGCCGGGGGCCCCCCCGGCGGCGGCCAGGGCCAGGGCCAGCATCCAGCGTCTGCGGCGCGGGGCCGGCTGGGGGGATATCGATGTCACCGCACTGCGCATCATCGGGTCAGGCATGGTCGTACTCCGATCTAGTGATGGGCGCGGGCCGCCCGTGGGGCGGCCCGCGTGCAGCAGGTCCGGGCGCCGGTGAGAGAGGCCGGCAACAGCAGTGGGGGCGGACATGGACCTGGCCGGAAAAGCGCGTCAGCCAGGTGGTGATAACGTTGTCATGCAATCGCCCGCCAATCCGTGCGCCAGCGCAAGGTTCGACCGTGAAGACGCAAGCGCGGGCGGTCACCGCCCAGGCAGCCCCGGCGGCGGACTTGGGTACAATGGTGGGCCCCGTTCCCAACCACGGTTCCCCGGACATGATGGTCCTCGAGGGCGCATCCGCCCTTTCGCCGTTCCGCCGCGAACGTCTTGAATCCCGCCTGCAGTCCCTGGCCGCCGATCTGCGCATCACCGGTGCCTGGCATGTCTACTTCATCCAGACCGAGGGCGATGCCGCCCCGGACCCGGCGATCCTGAGCCGGATCCTGGAGGCCCAGCCGGCACTGGCCGGCCAGGACGCCGGGGCCATCTCGCGCTTCGTGGTGCCCCGTCTGGGCACGCTCTCGCCCTGGTCGAGCAAGGCCACCGAGCTGGTGCGCGGTGCCGGGCAGCCCATTCGCCGGGTCGAGCGCGGCCTGCGCATCGACCTGACGGGCTGGCCGGCCGATGCCGCCGCCCAGGCGGCGGTGGCGCGCGCGCTGCACGACCCGATGACCCAGTCGGTGCTGGACAACGCCGACCAGGCCCAGGCGCTGTTCACCGCGCCGGCCCGTGGCGAACTGGAGCGCATCGCGCTGGACGACCTGGAGGCGGCCAACCGCCGCCTGGGCCTGGCCATGGCCCAGGACGAGATCGACTACCTGCGCCAGCGCTTCGGCGACCTGGGGCGCGAGCCGTCGGACGTGGAACTGATGATGTTCGCGCAGGCCAACTCCGAGCACTGCCGGCACAAGATCTTCAACGCCAGCTGGACCATCGATGGCGCCGACCAGGCGCATTCGCTGTTCCGCATGATCAAGAACACCCACCAGCAGACCCCGCAGCACACGTTGAGCGCCTACAGCGACAACGCCGCAGTGGTCGCCGGCCTGCCGGCATCGCGCTACCGCCCGGACCCGGCCAGTGGCCAGTACCGCAGCGAAGCGGTGGTCGATTCGGCCTTCTGCATCAAGGTGGAAACCCACAACCATCCCACCGCGATCGCCCCGTTCCCGGGTGCGTCCACCGGTGCCGGCGGTGAAATCCGCGATGAAGGCGCCACCGGCCGCGGCGGCAAACCCAAGGCGGGCCTGACCGGTTTCTCGGTCTCGCACCTGCGCATCCCGACCCTGCCGCAGCCGTGGGAAGCGCCGCGTGCGCTCAACCCGCGCATGGCCCCGGCGTTGGACATCATGCTGGATGGCCCGCTCGGCGGCGCCGCGTTCAACAATGAGTTCGGCCGGCCGAACCTGCTGGGCTACTTCCGCAGCTTCGAGCTGCCCGAAGGCCAGGGCCTGACCCGTGCCTACGACAAGCCGATCATGCTTGCCGGTGGTCTGGGCGCGATCGACCAGAACCAGGTTGAAAAGCTGACCCTGCAGCCGGGCGATGCGGTGATCGTGCTCGGTGGCCCGGCCATGCTGATCGGTCTGGGTGGCGGCGCGGCCAGTTCGGTGGCTTCCGGTGAAAGCGCCGAAGACCTCGACTTTGCCAGCGTGCAGCGCGACAACCCGGAAATGGAGCGGCGCTGCCAGGAAGTGATCGACCGCTGCGTCGCGCTGGGCCTGGACAACCCGATCCGCTGGTTCCATGACGTCGGCGCCGGTGGCCTGTCCAACGCCATTCCCGAGCTGCTGCACGACTCCGGCGTGGGCGGGGTGATCGACCTGGGCAAGGTGCCGGCCGACGACCCGTCGCTGTCGCCGATGCAGTTGTGGTGCAACGAATCGCAGGAACGCTACGTGCTGGGCGTGCCGCAGGCGCGGCTGGCCGAGTTCGCCGCGATCTGCGCGCGCGAACGCTGCCCGTTCGCCGCGGTTGGCGTGGCCACCGCCGAGGAGCGCCTGGTGGTGGCGTACGGCGCCAGCGTGGGCAACATCCCGGCCGATGCGCCGATCGACCTGCCGATGGACGTGCTGTTCGGCAAGGCGCCCAAGATGCATCGCGACACCGTGCACCCGCCGGCGCCGCGTTGGCCGGCACTCAAAACCGCCGGGCTGGACCTGCATGAAGCGGGCCTGCGCGTGCTGGCGCATCCCTCGGTGGCGTCCAAGAACTTCCTGGTGACCATCGGCGACCGCAGCGTGGGCGGCCTGACCGCACGCGAGCAGATGATCGGCCCGTGGCAGCTGCCGCTGGCCAACGTTGCCATCACCCTGGCCGGGTTCGACACCGTGGCCGGTGAGGCGATGGCCATTGGTGAGCGCACCCCGCTGGCACTGCTTGATGCCGCCGCATCGGCGCGCATGGCCGTGGGCGAGGCGATCACCAACCTGTGCGCCGCCCCGGTGGACGCGCTGGACACGGTGAAGCTGTCGGCCAACTGGATGGCCGCGGCCGGCCACAACGGCGAAGATGCACTGTTGTACGACGCGGTGCGCGCGGTGGGCATGGAACTGTGCCCGCAGCTGGACCTGAGCATTCCGGTCGGCAAGGACTCGTTGTCGATGCAGGCGCAGTGGCAGGCCGATGGCCAGGCCCACAAGTCGGTGTCGCCGGTGTCGCTGGTGATCTCCGCGTTTGCCCCGGTAGCCGATGCCAACGCCCAGCTCACCCCGCTGCTGGAGCGTGACACTGACAGCGAGTTGTGGCTGATCGGGCTGGGCGCCGGCAAGCAGCGCCTGGGCGGCTCGATCCTGGCCCAGGTGCATGCCGACCACAGCGACCTGCCGGCTTTCGCCGGTGCGGTGCCGGACCTGGACGATGCGCAGCGCCTGCGCGCGTTCTTCGAACTGATCCGCGATGCGCGCCAGGCCGGCCTGCTGCTGGCCTACCACGACCGCAGCGATGGCGGCGCGTTCGCCACGCTGTGCGAAATGGCGTTCGCCTCGCGCATGGGCCTGGACATCACCCTGGATGCCTGGGGCGATGACCCCTTCCGCAGCCTGTTCAACGAAGAACTGGGTGCGGTGGTGCAGATCGCCAAGGAAGACCGGGCCGCCTTCGCCGATCTGGTCGAACGCCACGCGTTGACCGAATGCGCCCAGCGCATCGCACGCCCGACCACCGCCCCGGTGGTGCGCGTGACGCTGCAGGGCGAAAGCCTGGTGGAGTGGCGCTGGGAAGCGCTGTTCGATGCCTGGTGGTCGGTCACCCACGCCATGCAGAAGCTGCGCGACAACCCCGACAACGCCGACCAGGAGCGCGCGATCGCGCGCAACTTCAACGCGCCGGGGTTGAAGCCGAAACTGACCTTCGACATCAACGACGATGTTGCTTCGCCGTACATGGATGTACCAGTGTCGCAGGCGCAGGATGCGCAGGAGCGACGCATCAACATCGGCGCGCGTCCGCGCGTGGCGGTGCTGCGCGAGCAGGGCGTCAACGGCCAGATCGAGATGGCCAACATCTTCGAACGTGCTGGCTTCAGCTCGTTTGACGTGCACATGAGCGACCTGATCGAAGGCCGCGTGGCGCTGGCCGACTTCACCGGCCTGGTGGCCTGTGGCGGCTTCAGCTACGGCGACGTGCTGGGTGCCGGCCGCGGCTGGGCCACCTCGGTGCTGGAGCGCGGCGCGCTGCGCGATGCCTTCGCCACGTTCTTCGCGCGCGAGGACAGCTTCGCGCTGGGCGTGTGCAACGGTTGCCAGATGATGAGCCAGCTCAAGGACATCATCCCCGGTGCCGAGCACTGGCCGCAGTTCCGCCGCAACCGCAGCGAGCAGTTCGAAGCGCGCACCGCGCTGCTGGAAGTGGTGGAGTCGCCGTCGATCCTGCTGCGTGGCATGGCCGGTTCGCGCCTGCCGGTGGCAGTGGCGCACGGTGAAGGCCAGGCCGTGTTCGCCAATGCCGTGGACCAGGCCGCCGCGCGCGTGTCGCTGCGTTACGTGGATGGCGACGGCAACGTGGCAACCCAGTACCCGCTCAACCCGAACGGTTCGCCGGACGGCATCACCGGCCTCACCAGCACCGACGGTCGCGTCACCATCATGATGCCGCATCCCGAGCGCACGCCACGCGCACTCAACCTGAGCTGGCGCCCCAGTGAGTGGCAGGGGGATTCGCCGTGGCTGCGGATGTTCCGCAACGCACGCGTATGGTGCGGCTGATACTGCGCAAACCACTGTTGTCCGCGCGGTGAAAATCGCGTGAAGAAACCGCCGGTAATCCCGGCGGTTTTCTTTTGTGCGCAAGGGAAAATGATCGGCAGCAAGGAGTTACAGCGCGTTACAACGTGAAAATGCGATATAGCCATTACTCACATGAAACTAACGTAATCGGCATGTTTTCCGTCGGTTTTGTGACGCACATCGCTGTCAGAAGTTTTTCTACGTCAAAGTCTTGACGTTACTGAAACTTCACGTTAACACTGCATCCTCATTTCGAAAGCGTTCAGTTCTGCAGTAACCGCATGGATGGCGAGTCGGCTGTAAGTCTGTAGCGAGCCATTCGGCGCACCGCAGTAAATCAAGCGAGTAAACGCCCCCAGGGGACGTTGGACCACACGGTCCGGCGTTGGCGTCGCTTTGCCTAAAACCAGCCCACTCAGGAGTCGCATCGATGAATCGGATTTATCGCAAGGTCTGGAACAAAGCACTGGGGCAGATGGTCGTTGCCTCGGAATTGGCCACCAGCCAGTCTGCCGGCGTGGTCATCGACCAGCGACGATCCACCGACGCGGGCGGCGCATCGCTGCTGTCGGCTGCCATCGCGTTGACACTGGGAATGGGCATGGCCGGGTGGGCGCCGAGCGCGCTGGCACAGTCGGTGGAAGTGGGCGGCAACGCCAACTGCGTGGTGCTCAACAGCAAGATCATCGACAGCTGCGTGGTGGACGGCAGTGCCACCGCATCGGGCACCAACGCGGTGGCCATCGGCAGCAACAGCACCGCCTCGGCCAGCAACAGCGTCGCGCTCGGCGCGGGCTCCAGGGCCAACCGCGCCAACACCGTTTCCGTCGGTGATGCCGGCAAGGAACGCCAGGTCACCAACGTGGCCGCCGGCACCGCTGCCACCGATGCGGTGAACAAGGCACAGCTGGACAAGGTTGCGGTCGCTGCCGAAGGCGCGACCCGTTATTTCAAGGCCGACGGCGCAGACAACGACAGCGACGCGGCGAAGATCGACGGTGACGGTGCGCTCGCCGCCGGCGCCGGTGCCACCGCCGATGGCGACGGCGCCACCGCACTGGGGCAGGGCAGCCAGGCGCTGGCCAATGCCACCACGGCCACCGGCAGCCAGGCGATCGCGGCGGGCCTGGGCGCCAGTGCATTCGGCCAGAACACCTTGGCCTTCGGCGACGCCAGCACGGCGGTGGGACAGAGCGCGGCCGCCTTCGGCCTGGGCGACGTGGCACTGGGTGCACATGCACTGGCCGCCAGTGAAAACGGCGCGGCCACCGCCATTGGTGGCCTGGCTGAAGCCAGTGCCGACGGTGCAACCGCGATTGGCGGGGGCGCCTTGGCCATCGGCGCCGGCAGTACCTCGCTTGGCCGCGGTGCGGGCAGTGGGGGGGAAGCATCGGTCGCGGTCGGCGCCTTCAGCGTCGCGGTCGCCGATTTCAGCGCCGCGCTCGGTTCCAATTCCGCCGCCGTGGCCGTAGGCAGCGTTGCGCTCGGCGCCGGCTCCTACGCCGATCGCATCGACACGGTGTCGGTGGGCAATGGCCAGAACGGGCTGCGCCGGCAGATCACCAACGTGGCCGACGGCAGCGAAGCCAACGATGCGGTGAACAAATCGCAGCTGGATGCCGTGGGCGCGGTCGCGGCCACCACCAGCAAGTACTTCCAGGCCACCGGCAGCGACGACAGCGATGCCGGCGCTTACGCGGAAGGCGACAACGCCACCGCCATCGGCGAGGCGTCCAACGCGTTGGCCAACGGTGCCACCGCGCTGGGCAGCGGTGCCACCGCCGTGGCACAGAACGCCACCGCGGTCGGCTTCAACGCCGTGGCCAGCGGCCAGAACAGTGCCGCGTTCGGCAACAACGCGCAGGCCAACGGCCCGGGCAGCGTCGCCGTGGGCGGCGCCGCCGTGGATGCCAACGGCAACCCGCTGATCACCAATGGCGGGGTGCCGGTGGATACCGGTGCCACCAGCGCCGGCGTCGGCGGTACCGCAGTGGGTGCCAGCGCCGAAGCGTCGGGCTTTGCTGCCTCCTCCTATGGTGTCGGTGCGTACGCCGGCGGCGCACAGTCGTCCGCGTTCGGCGCGGTATCCAACGCCATCGGCGACTACTCCACCGCCGTGGGTACGCAGAGCGTGGCCACCGGCAACAGCAGCACCGCCATCGGCGGCCCGGCCGACCTGCTGCCGGGCCTGGGCTTCTTCGTACAGACCCAGGCCAGTGGCGAGGCGGCCACCGCCGTGGGCGCCGGGGCCATCGCCAGTGGCGACTACGCCACCGCCAACGGCACCCTGACCGAAGCCTCCGGCACCGAAGCCACCGCCGTGGGCTACTTCGCCTACGCGCCGGGCGAAGGCGCCACCGCACTGGGCGCGGAAACCTGGGCCAGCGGCGAACTCAGCACCGCGGTCGGCTTCTACGCCACCGCACGCGGGGCCAACAGCGTTGCGCTGGGCGCCAATTCCACCGCCACCCGCGCCAATACGGTGTCGGTGGGCGATGTGGGCAACGAACGCCAGATCACCCATGTGGCCGCCGGCACCGAGGCCACCGACGCAGTCAACAAGGCGCAGCTGGATGGCGTGGCCCAGGTGGCCAACGTCACCGCCAATCGCTTCAAAGCCAATGCCGCCGACGGCAGTGATGTGGGTGCATTCGCCGACGGCGATGGCGCAGTGGCCGCCGGTGAAGCCAGCAATGCGCTGGGCGCAGGTGCCACCGCGCTTGGCAACGGGGCCAGCGCGCTCGGTGATGACAGCGTGGCCGTGGGCCGCAATGTCAGTGCCAATGGCACCGGCGGCGTTGCCATCGGCGGCCTGGGCCAGGCCTATGACGAGTTCAACCAGCCGCTGGTCGATGCCGACGGCAATGCGGTGAAGGTGGGGACCACCGCCGCGCAGGATGCCGTCGCCGTGGGGGCCGGGGCACTCGCCACCGGCACCACCAGCAATGCCTTCGGCAGCGGCGCGCAGGCCACCGGCAGCAACAGCCTGGCCGCTGGCTACAAGGCGCGCGCCACGGGCGATTACAGCGTGGCGCAGGGCGACAACGCCTTCGCCAGCGGCGAAGAAACCACTGCCACCGGCGCTTACGCGTGGGCCACCGAAGACGGTGCCACCGCTTACGGCGCCAGCGCCTGGGCCACCGCTGCCAATGGCACCGCCGTGGGCCAGTCGGCATGGGCCAGCGGCACCGGCTCCACCTCCATCGGCTACAACAGCTGGGCCCGTGGCAGCAGTGCCACCGCGCTCGGCCGCGGTGCCTTCGGCTACGGCGACAACAGTGTGGCGGTCGGCTTCCAGGCACTGGGCAACAGCATCAACAGCATCGCCATCGGCACCAATGTGGTGGCCGGTGGTGAAAGCGCGATCGGTATCGGTGCCGGCAGCACTGCCAGCGCTTCCAACGCGGTCGCCCTCGGCGCCGGGTCGGTGGCTGATCGTGCCTACACCGTGTCGGTGGGCAGCAGCACCCGCCAGCGCCAGGTCACCAACGTGGCGGCCGGTACCCAGGGCACCGATGCGGTGAACCTGGACCAGCTCACCGACGCTACCGCGCAGTTCCAGGCCAGCGGCGACGGCGTGGCCGTGGTCGGCGGTGAGGAAAGCGTGGCGGCAGGGTCCAATGCCGCCACCGATGGCGATTACGCCACCGCCGTGGGCTCGGCCAGCTTCGCTGCCGGCAACGGTGCCACCGCGCTGGGCAGCGGCGCCTTTGCACTGGCCAACAACGCCAGCGCGGTCGGCTTCAATGCGCTGGCCACCGGCGCCAACGCGATCGCCGTCGGTGCCAACGCACAGGCCAGCGGCGAATACGCCACCGCCACCGGCGCTGAAAGCGAGGCGTCGGGCGAACAGAGCACCGCGACCGGCGCGGCCAGCGTGGCCTCCGGTGCCGGCAGCTTCGCCGGCGGGGCACTGTCCGAGGCGGCCGGCGAAGAATCGGTTGCACTGGGTTACTACAGCAGCGCCACCGGCCAGGGCGCCACCGCCGTGGGTGCTGAAAGCGTGGTCAGCGGCACGTTGTCGGCCGGCTACGGTTTCGGGGCCGAAGCCACCGCCGGCTACACCACCGCCATCGGCGGGCTGGCCGTGGCCAGCGCGTTCAACGCCACCGCACTGGGCAGCTTCGCCCAGGCCACCGGCTCCAACAGCGTGGCCGTGGGTGGCGACGCCGAAGCCTCCGGCGCGTACAGCACCGCCACCGGCCAGGGCAGCCTGGCCACCGGCACCAACAGCGTGGCCGTGGGTGGTTCACTGTTCGGCCTGCTGGCCACCGAAGCCTCGGGCAACTACTCCACCGCCGTGGGCGGCGGCGCGTGGTCGCCGGGTGTGAACAGCACTGCGCTCGGTAACGCGGCCACCTCCAGCGGTGAGAACAGCGTTGCGCTGGGTGCCGACTCCATCGCCGACCGCGACGACAGCGTGTCGGTGGGCAGTGCCGATGCACAGCGCCAGATCACCAACGTGGCCGCCGGTACCGAAGGCACCGATGCGGTCAACCTCAACCAGTTGAACGCGGTGGCCGCGGCCGGTGAAGCCACCAGCAAGTACTTCCAGGCCAGTGGCAGCGACAACAGCGATGCCGGTGCCTACGTCGAAGGCGACGATGCGCTGGCCGCCGGTGAAGCGGCCAATGCGATCGGCGACGGTGCCACCGCACTGGGCGCCGGTGCCAACGCGGTGGCCGGCAATGCCACCGCGGTGGGCATCAATGCGCTGGCCAGTGGCGAGGGTGCCGCGGCACTGGGCAGCAATGCGCAGGCCAGCGGCGAGAACAGCGTGGCCCTGGGCAGCAACGCCAGCGCCAGCGAGATCGGTGCCAGCGCGGTCGGCGGCGGTGCCATCGCCAGCGGCGCCTACGCCACCGCCAACGGTTTCGAGTCGTCGGCCAGCGGCCAGCAGGCCACGGCCACCGGCTTCCGCAGCAGTGCGTCGGACGCCGGCGCCTCTGCGTTCGGCAGCTACAGCGAAGCCACCGGCCGTCTGTCCAACGCGTTCGGCTACGGCGCGATCGCGTCCAACAGCCTGGCCACCGCGGTGGGCACCTCGGCCACCGCGTCCGGCGCCAGTTCGGTGGCGCTGGGTGAGTCCAGCGAAGCCACCGGCGATGAAAGCGTGGCCATCGGTGGGTCGACCTTCTTCGGCCTGCTGCCGGCCCGTGCCAGCGGCACCGGTGCGGCAGCATTCGGTGCCGGTGCCTGGGCAACCGACGACTACGCCACCGCGATCGGCTGGAACTCCTGGGCCGATGCGGCCAACACCACCGCGCTGGGTGCCAACGCGCTGGCAGAGGGCGTCAACAGCGTTGCGCTGGGTGCGGGCTCCACCGCCGATCGCGACAACACCGTCTCGGTCGGCACCGCCACCGCGCAGCGGCAGATCACCAACGTGGCCGATGGCACCGAAGGCACCGATGCGGTCAACGTGAATCAGTTGAGCGCCGTGGCCGAAGTGGCCGAGCAGACCAACCGCCAGTTCAAGGCGTCTGGCAGCGGCAATGGCGATGACGTGGGGGCGTTCGTTGATGGCGCCTACGCCACCGCCGCCGGTGAAGCGGCCAATGCGTTCGGCACCGGTGCCTCGGCATACGGCAGCGGCGCGCTGGCCTCGGGCCGCAATGCGTCGGCATCGGGTTTCAACGCGTCGGCCACGGCCGATTCGGCCACCGCCATCGGCGGCGCGCTGTACTACGAAGATGCCAACGGCAACGTGGTCCTGGACAAGGCCACCAGCGCCAGCGGCATCGGCGCCACCGCGCTGGGTGCCGGTGCACAGGCCACCGGGGTGTTCAGCACCGCCAGCGGTGCGGGCGCCACCTCGGCCGGGCTGCAGTCGTCGGCCTTCGGCTTCAGTGCCGAGGCTGGCAGCGACTACAGCACCGCGGTCGGCGCGTTCAGTGCCGCCAGCGGCGTGCGCACCACCGCGCTGGGCTACGGTGCCGAAGCGGCCGGTGATTACGCCTCGGCACTGGGCTGGGGCAGCACGGCGTCGGGCGCATATTCCAACGCGATCGGCTATGCCTCCCAGGCCAGTGGCGCCAACAGCATCGCCGCCGGCTCCAATGCCTGGGCTACTGCCGCGCAGACCACCGCCGTGGGCCAGTTGGCCTGGGCGACGTCGGCCGGCTCCACCGCCATCGGCCAGGACAGCTACGCTTACAGCGGCATCAACGCCACGGCGGTGGGCAAGAGCAGCTCGGCCAGTGGCGCCGGCAGTGTTGCCCTGGGTGCCGGCGCGCGTACCAGTGAGGCCAACGTGGTCTCGGTGGGTGGCGGCAACGGGACCACCGGCCCGGCCACGCGCCGCATCACCAATGTGGGCGCGGCGGTGAATGCCAACGACGCGGTGAACAAGGCGCAGCTGGACAGCGTGGCAGCCACCGCCGATGCGGTGGGCAAGCACTTCAAGGCCAGCGGCACCGGCGTGGCCACCGCCAGTGGCAGCGATGCCGTCGCCGCCGGCTCGGGCGCGGCCGCCAGTGGCACCCGCAGCAGCGCACTGGGCGCGGCGGCGGTCGCCTCGGCCACCGGTGCAACGGCCATTGGTGCCGATGCCTCGGCACGCGGTGACAACAGCACCGTGATCGGCCGCTCGGCGTCCACCAACGCGGTCAACGGCGTGGCCATCGGCAATGGCGCCTTCGTCAGCAACGGCGCCGGCAGCATCGCCATCGGTGCCGGTGCGGGCGTCTCCGGTGCCGGCTCGGTGGCATTGGGCGCCGGCTCGCGCGCGGTGGAAGCCAACGTGGTCTCGGTCGGTGGCGGCAACGGCACCGATGGTGCGGCCACCCGGCGCATCGTCAACGTCGGGGCCGGCCGCATCGCCGCCGGCAGCACCGATGCAGTGACCGGCGGCCAGCTCAACACCACCAACCAGCGCGTGGGCGCGGTGGAAACCCGCGTGGGTGACATCGACGAGCGCATCGGGTCGGTGGAAACCGTCACCGCCAATGCGATCAGCTACGACGATGCCAGCCGCGACAAGGTCACCTTGTCGGGCATCCAGGGCACCGTGCTGGACAACGTGGGCAGCGGCTCGATCGCCTCCGGCAGCCGTCAGGCGATCAACGGCGGCCAGCTGTTCCAGTCGTTGTCCGATGCCGCCAGCTTCCTTGGTGGTGGTGCCAGCGTGGGCATGCAGGGGGTGTTCGTGGCGCCCAACTACGTGATCCAGGGGGCCACCTACAACAACGTGGGCGATGCACTGGGCGCGCTGGACCGCAAGGTCAGCGACCTCGACCAGCGCGTGGCCGGTGGCAGCACCGCACGGGCACGCAGCGCGGCGGCCCCGTCGTCGGCGTCGGTGGCCAGTGCCTCCTTGGGCACCGCCGATGAAAGCGTGGCCAGCGCCAGCGCCAGCGCCAGCGTGCAGGGCACGCCCACGGCCGCCAGCGCAGGCAGCGCGCAGGTGGCCAGTGCGCCGGTGGCGGCCGCCCCGACGGCGGTCAATGCGGTCGTCATGGGCGATGGCGCCGTGGCCAGCGGGGCCTCGGCCACCGCGATCGGGCAGGGTGCCAGCGCCACGGCGGCCAACTCGGTGGCCCTGGGCCAGGGCTCGGTTGCCGATCGCGCCAACACGGTGTCGGTGGGGACCGTTGGAGGCGAGCGCCAGGTCGCCAACGTCGCCGCCGGGACCTTGGCCACCGATGCGGTCAACAAGGGCCAGCTGGACGGTGGCATTGCAACGGCCAACAGCTACACCGACCAGCGCTTCGGCGCGATGGCCGACAGCTTTGACATCTACAAGGGTGAAATCGACCAGCGCCTGCGCCACCAGGATCGTCGCATCGACCGCCAGGGGGCCATGAGTGCGGCAATGCTCAACATGGCCACCAGTGCCGCCGGCGTGCGCACCCAGAACCGGGTCGGCGTGGGCGTGGGCTACCAGGGGGGCGAGTCGGCGTTGTCGCTGGGTTACCAGCGGGCGCTCAGCGAGCGCGCCACGGTGACCATCGGCGGCGCGTTCAGCAGCGATGACAGCTCGGTGGGCGTCGGTGCCGGCTTCGGCTGGTAAGCGGGCGTGACAAGGCGTGGTCCGGTTGGGCCACGCCGCAAGCAATGCAGGGCCTGAGGGGGCGGGTCACGGGAACCCTGGCCAGGGCCGGCCAGGGAATTCGCATGGAATGTTGGCCTGAACAGTCGTTTGATCATGACCTTGAAGAGGATTTCAACGTGACCAGTAAGCAGAACCTTCGCATCAACGTGCTGGCAGCCGCGCTGCTGTCGATCTCCGCCGGCTCGGCCTTTGCCGCCAGCCCGCGCACCGAGGAGCCGAAGCGTCCGGCCACCGCCGCGCAGCAGACCAGCAACGGCATCATCGTCAAGTACCGCACCGGCAGCGCCGCTGCTTCGGACCGCTCGGCCAAGCTGGCGGTGGTGAATTCGGCGCTGTCGCGCGCCACCCTCAACGGTGGCAGTGCGCGCGCTGGCGCGCTCAATCCGCAGGTGGTGCGCAAGCTCGGCGTGGGCGCCGACCTGATCCGCCTGCAGAGCCGCCTGGGCGATGCTGAACTGCAGAAGGTGCTGGCCGAACTGAAGGCCGATCCGACCGTGGAATACGCCGTGGCCGATGCGCGCATGCAGCGCGCCGACCTGCGTGCCAAGCCGACCGAAACCAAGCAGCTGGTGCCCAACGATCCGTACTACGCGCAGTACCAGTGGCATTTCAGCAACGCCACCGGCGGCATCAACGCGCCGTCGGCGTGGGACGTGTCGCAGGGCGAAGGCGTGGTGGTGGCGGTGATCGATACCGGCATCCTGCCCAACCATGAAGACTTCAGCGGCAACCTGCTGGAAGGCTACGACTTCATCAGCGATGCCGAGACCTCGCGCCGCCCGACCAATGCGCGCGTGCCCGGGGCACTGGATTACGGCGACTGGGTGGAAAACAACAACGAGTGCTACACCGGCTCGCTGGCCGAAGACAGTTCCTGGCACGGCACCCACGTGGCAGGTACCGTCGCCGAAGCCACCAACAACGGCGTCGGCATGGCCGGTGTCGCCTACAAGGCCAAGGTGCTGCCGGTGCGCGTGCTCGGCAAGTGCGGTGGCAGTCTGTCCGATATCGCCGATGCCATCACCTGGGCATCGGGCGGCACGGTCGCCGGGATTCCGGCCAACGCCAATCCGGCCGAAATCATCAACATGAGCCTGGGCGGCAGCGGCGCCTGCGACCCGGTCTATCAGGCCGCGATCAACGGCGCGGTGTCGCGCGGTACGCTGGTGGTGGTGGCCGCGGGCAATGCCGGCGGCAACGTCGCCAATGCACGCCCGGCCAACTGCAACAACGTCGTGGCCGTGGGCGCCACGCGCATCACCGGTGGCATCACCTACTACTCCAACTATGGCGCGGCGGTGGATCTGTCGGCCCCGGGTGGCGGCGGCAGCGTCGATGGCAATCCGGGTGGCTACATCTGGCAGGCCATTTCCAGCAGCACCACCTCGCCCGAACTGGGGACCTCCGATTACGGCGGCAAGGGCGGCACCTCGATGTCTTCCCCGCACGTGGCCGCGGTGGCCGCGCTGGTGCAGAGCGCACGCATCGCCAACAACCGCGATGCGTTCACCCCGGCCCAGCTGGAAACCCTGCTGAAGGAAACCGCGCGCAAGTTCCCGGTGACCATCCCGGCAGCCACTCCGATCGGCACCGGCATCGTGGATGCCAAGGCCGCGCTGGCCAAGGCGCTGGAAGAAGAGTGCACCGAAAACTGCGGTCCGACCGCGATTCCGCTGACCAACAAGGTAGCGGTGGGCGGCCTCAGCGGCGCCGGTGGCAGCGCAGTGCTGTACAGCTTCGACGCCCAGGCCGGCAAGGTGCTGAGCCTGCTCACCTACGGTGGCAGTGGCAACGTGTCGGTGTACGTCAGTCAGGGCAAGGAACCGACCGCGACGGTGTTCGATGCCAAGTCCACCCGTCCGGGCAACAGTGAAACCGTGCGCTTCACTGCGCCGGTGGCCGGCACGTACTACATCAAGCTGGTCGGCGAGTCCGCGTTCAGCGGCGTGAGCGTCATCGCCAACCAGTAATGTCTGTGTGGTTTTGGGGAGCCGGTCTTGTGATCGGCTCCCCATTTTTTTGGCTCTTTGCCCCTATGCGGGGAGCGTGTTGTTGCAAGAGCCGTCGCAGCATGAGCACGACGCTACGCGGGTGGCCGTGCGCGCAGGCGCCGTTTGGATCGGCTGGCGTCTCCGATCAGGTCGGTCGCGCGCGTGAGGGCCCCGTAGCAGCCGGTAGGCCCCTGGCGCAAATGTCCCCCGGCCGCGTGGCGGCCTCCTCCTTTACTTTGCCCAGGCGCCTACCGGCTGCTACGGGGCTCGGCTTGCGGTGCGCAGGTGGACGCCATGCTTTTCTTGACGGTGGTCGGTGGGGCGGGCGCTGGGCGCCATGCCCTTGGAGGCGAAGTAAAGGAGGAGGGGGCGGCCGCAGGCCGACGCCGGGGGACATTCGCCGGAAAGGGCATGGCGCCCAGCGCCCGCCCCACCGACCGCTGCGCCTGAAAAGCGTCAAGGCACGTTGCTGCTTACCCCGCAGATGGGAGAAGAACCACTTTTTTGGGTCATCGCCTGCAACGCCACCGGATACAGCCCCCCGTGGGGGGGGCGACCTGATGTACGCCATTGCTTCGGCCGCGTGCGGCGCCCCATAGGCGAGCGCCACCGGCATGGTGCCGCGGCGGTGGTCACCTCCATTTTCGCTGCATCCCAGCACGTAAAGCAGTGCGCCGAACTGCTAAAGTCGGCAGGTCGCCAGGAGAGCTTCGTGAACGCGGTTGCCCACGATCCCACTGCAGAATCCCATGCGGAACACCGCATCGTCGAAGCGCTGCTGCGCAACGGGCGCCTGAAGGAAGGCGACCTGGCGCGTGCGCGCCCGCTCCATCGCGAAGCCGGCGGCAGCTTGCTGCAGTTGCTGGTGCGGCTTGGCCTGGTGTCCGAGCGCGACCACGCCCAGACCAGTGCCGAGGTGCTCTCGCTGCCCCTGCTGGAAGCGCGCGCGGTAGCCGAAGCGCCGCCCGAATCGCTGCTCGATGCATTGCCGCTGTCGCTGCGCTTCCTCAAGCAGTTCCACGTGTGTCCGCTGGCCCTGCACGATGGCGTGCTCGACCTGTGGCTCAGTGATCCCCAGGACCCCTACGCCGCCGATGCCGTACGCCTGGCAATGGGCGTACCGGTGCGGCTGCACGTCGGGCTGCGCTCGGAAATCGATGACCTGATCGAACGCTGGTACGGCCAGGGCCGCAGCGCAATGGGCGCGATCGTGGAAACCGCCGATGGCGAAGGCAGCGTGGTTGACGACATCGAGCACCTGCGCGACCTCGCTTCCGAAGCGCCGGTGATCCGCCTGGTCAACCTGGTCATCCAGCGTGCGTTCGAGCTGCGCGCCTCGGACATCCACATCGAGCCCTTCGAAAACCGCCTCAAGGTGCGCTACCGCGTCGATGGTGTGCTGATCGAAGGCGAAAGCCCGCCGGCCAACCTGACCGCCGCGGTGATCAGCCGGGTCAAGATCATGGCCCGGCTCAACATCGCCGAACGCCGCCTGCCGCAGGACGGCCGCATCATGCTGCGCGTGCAGGGCAAGGAACTGGACCTGCGCGTGAGCACCGTGCCCACCGCGCACGGCGAAAGCGTGGTGATGCGCCTGCTCGATCGCGACACCG
Source organism: Bacillus subtilis subsp. subtilis (assembly GCA_021733645.1). Lineage (GTDB taxonomy): Bacteria > Pseudomonadota > Gammaproteobacteria > Xanthomonadales > Xanthomonadaceae > Stenotrophomonas. The sequence continues at coordinate 103,776 of JAHREJ010000003.1, forward strand.
TGGTGTTCGATTTCCATCGGCTCGGTTTCACCGATGCGTTCCTGCCGCAGTTCCGCAAGGTGCTTGAACAGCCGCACGGCATCCTGCTGGTCACCGGCCCCACCGGCTCGGGCAAGACCACCACGCTGTACACCGCGTTGAGCCAGCTCAATACCGCCGACGTCAAGATCATTACCGTTGAAGACCCGGTCGAATACCAGATCGAGGGCATCAACCAGATCCAGGCCAAGCCGCAGATCGGGCTCGATTTCGCCCATGCGCTGCGCAGCATCGTGCGCCAGGACCCGGACATCATCATGATCGGCGAAATGCGCGACCTGGAAACCGCGCGCATCGCCATCCAGTCCGCGCTCACCGGCCATTTGGTGCTGTCCACGCTGCACACCAACAACGCCGCCGGTGGCATCACCCGCCTGCTCGACATGGGCGTGGAAGACTATCTGCTGACCTCCACCATCAACGGCATCCTGGCCCAGCGCCTGGTACGCCGGCTGGAACCGCAGCACGCGCAGCGTTACCTGGCCTCGCCCGAGGAAATTGAAAAGTTCGGCCTGCGCCGGCTGCAGCCGCACGGCGACATCCACCTGTACCGCGCACAGCCCTCGGCCATCGCACCCACCGGGTATCTCGGCCGCACCACCATCATGGAATTCCTGGTGATGAACGACGAACTGCGGCGCGCGGTGATGCGTCGCGCCGGCATGGGCGAAATCGAGCAGATCGCACGCGCCGCCGGCATGCGCACCATGTACGAAGATGGCTTGGCCAAGGCATTGCAGGGCCACACCACGCTGGAGGAAATCCTGCGCGTGACCGAGGAATCCTGATGCCCATGCCCTGCAACCTGCGAACGGGCGGCTGAGCATGGCGCAGTACCGCTACAAGGCGCTCAACGCACACGGCGAACTGTTCGACGGCCAGATGGAGGCCGCCAGCGAAGCCGAGGTGGTCAGCCGCCTGCAGGATCAGGGCCACCTGCCGATGGAAGCGCGGCTGGCCAGCGAGGGCGTGGCCACGGCCACCTCGTGGGCCGCGCTGCTGCGGCGCAAGCCGTTCGACGGTGCCGCGCTGGTGCAGTTCACCCAGCAGCTGGCCACCCTGCTCGGTGCCGGGCAGCCATTGGACCGCGCGCTCACCATTCTGCTGGAACTGCCCGAAGACGAGCGCAGCCGCCGGGTCATCACCGACATCCGCGATGTGGTGCGCGGTGGCGCGCCGTTGTCCACCGCGCTGGAGCGCCAGCACGGGCTGTTCTCGCGGCTCTACATCAACATGGTGCGCGCCGGCGAGGCCGGGGGCAGCCTGCACGACACCCTGCAACGGCTGTCGGAGTACCTGGAACGCAGCGCCGAACTCAGGGGCCGGGTGATCAACGCATTGATCTATCCGGCGATTCTGCTGGCGGTGGTGGGCGGCGCGCTGCTGTTCCTGCTGGGCTATGTGGTACCGCAATTCGCCCTGATGTACGAAAGCCTGGACGTAGCCCTGCCGTGGTTCACCCAGTGGGTACTGGCCGCCGGGCTGGTGGTCCGCGAGGGTTGGCTGGCGATGATCGTGGTGCCGGCGCTGGCGCTGCTGGTGATTGAACGCAAGCTGCGCCAACCGGCGTTCCGCCTGGCGATGGACGGCTGGCTGCTGCAGCGCAAGGGCATCGGCCCGCTGCTGGCCAAGCTGGAAACCGCACGCCTGGCGCGCACCCTGGGCACCTTGCTGCGCAACGGCGTGCCATTGCTGGCCGGGCTGGGTATCGCCCGCAACGTGCTGGCCAACCGCGCGCTGGCCGAGGATGTGGATGCCGCCAGCGACGACGTCAAGAACGGCAACGGGCTGTCGGTGTCGCTGGCACGCGGCAAGCGCTTCCCGCGCCTGGCCCTGCAGATGATCCAGGTCGGGGAGGAGTCCGGGGCGCTGGATACCATGCTGCTCAAGACCGCCGACACCTTCGAACAGGAAAGCGCGCGCGCCATTGATCGCCTGCTCTCGGCGATGGTCCCGGTGATCACCCTGGTGCTGGCCTCGGTGGTCGGCCTGGTGATCGTGGCCGTGCTGGTGCCGCTGTACGACCTTACCAATGCCATCGGTTGACGATGGCAGACCCCCACATCCCGCAAGGAGCTGCCGCATGCAACGCCGCCTGACCCGTTTTTCCTCGCCGCGCAACCAGTCGGGCATGAGCCTGCTGGAAATCATCATCGTCATCGTGCTGATCGGCGCGGTCCTCACCCTGGTGGGCAGCCGCGTGCTGGGCGGCGCTGACCGCGGTAAGGCCAACATCGCCAAATCACAGGTGCAGACCGTGGCCGGCAAGGTCGAAAACTACCAGCTGGATACCGGCAAGCTGCCGGCCAAGCTGGACGACCTGGTCACCCAGCCCGGTGGCACCAGCGGCTGGCTGGGGCCGTATGCCAAGCCGGCCGAACTCAATGATCCGTGGGGCCACCCGCTGGAATACCGCGCGCCCGGCGAAGGCCAGCCGTTCGACCTGATCAGCCTGGGCAAGGACGGCAAGGTGGGCGGCAGCAGCTACGACGCCGACATCAAATACGAGTAAGCCTGCTTGCCGGTCATCGCCCTGCCATCACTGCCATCGCCCCGCCGCCCACCGCACTTCGCGCGCAGGGCCGCGGGGCTGTCGTTGTTGGAGATGCTGCTGGTGGTGGCGCTGATCGCCATCATCGGGGTGGTCACCGCCAGCGCGATGAACGGCGGCATCGACGGCATGCGCCTGCGCAATGCCGGCAAGGAACTGGCCAGCCAGTTGCGCTATACCCGCACCCAGGCCATTGCCACCGGTGAGCGCCAGCGCTTCGCGATCGATCCGCAGGCACGCACCTGGCAGGCGGCCAACGGCCGCCACGGCACCTTGCCGGAGAGCCTGGAGGTGCGCTTCCGCGGTGCGCGCGAGGTGGCCACGGCCACCGGCCAGGGGGCCATCGCGTTCTATCCCGATGGCGCCTCCAGCGGCGGCAGCATCCAACTGCAGGTACGCCAGGCCGTCTGGCAGATCGATGTGGGCTGGATTACCGGGCAGGTGCGCTCGGGCCCGCAGCGGGAGCATCCATGAGGCGCCAGCGCGGCTATTCGCTGCTTGAGGTGATCGTGGCATTTGCGGTGCTGGCGTTGGCGCTGACCCTGCTGCTGGGCAGCCTGTCCGGTGCCGCGCGGCAGATCAAGCAGGCCGACCTGCGCAGCCGGGCGGTATTGCACGCCCAATCCCTGCTGGCCACCACCGGCGTGGTCGAGCCACTGCAGGAAGGCGAGCGCAGTGGCCAATGGGAAGACGGCCGTTACCGCTGGCAGTTGCAGGTGGTGCCCTACCGGGAGGCGCGCAGCGGCGCGCTGCCGGCCGCCGAAACCGTGGCCGGCCCGACGCTGGCGCAGTTGACCCTGCAGGTGTCGTGGGGCGACACCGAGGGCGATCGCCTGCAGTGGCGCAGCCTGCGACTGTTGCCGGCCACCCCGGGGACGCCGCGATGAGGCGCGCGCGATCCAATGGGCAACGCGGCTTCACCCTGATCGAAGTGCTGCTGGCCACCGCATTGCTGGTGGGTGGACTGGCACTGGCCTTTGCCACCGTGCGCTCGGCGCTGGCCATCAGCCAGCGCGGCGAACAGATGGCCGCGCACAACGAGCGCATGCGCGCCGTGGAAGGTTTCCTGCGCCGGCGCCTGGGCATGGCGATGCTCACCGCGACCACGCCGCCCGATCCCACCCGCGAACCGGTGTATTTCCTGGGCGAGGCGCAGCACATGCTGTTTGTCTCCGACCTGCCCGGATACCTCGGTCGTGGCGGTCCCTATGTGCACGAACTGCAGGTGCGCGGCAGCGGGGATGCACAGCGCCTGGAGTTGACCCTGACCCTGGTGCAGAACGGCGAGCGCATCCCGGAGCGGCCGGCGCGCCCGCCGGAAGTGCTGGCCGACGCGCTGCGCGCGGTGGCGTTCCGCTACCGCGGCATCGACCCGCGCAGCGGCGAGCTGGGCGACTGGCAGGACCGTTGGGAAGATACCCGGCGCCTGCCCAGCCTGGTGTCGATCACCGTCACCCCCCGGCAGGGCCCTGCGTGGCCGCCGATGGTGGCTGCCCTGGCGCTGCAGCAGCGCGGTCCACGCCCATGAGGCACGTGCGCGGGGCGGCACTGGTGCTGGTGTTGTGGTTGATTGCGCTGCTCACCGCAGTGGTGGGCGCATTCGCATTGAGCGCGCGCATCGAACACCTGCAGCAGCGCGTGATCAACGACGATGCGATCGGCCAGGAGCATGCGCGTGCCGGGCTGGAGTACGCCCTGTACCGGTTGCAGCCCAGTGCCACCCGACCGCCGTGGGTGGCCGACGGGCGCCGCTATCGCTGGGAATTCGACCAGCGCCGGATCGATCTGCGGATCGTTGACGAGAACGGCAAGATCAACCTGAACCTGGCCGACGCGACGCTGCTCGGCGCGTTCCTCAAGGCAATGGGCGTGGCCCCCGATCGCGCCGGTCAACTGGCCGGTGCCATCGTCGACTGGCGCGACGCCGATAGTCTCAAGCAGCCCGGTGGCGGTGCCGAACTGCCAGAGTATGTCGCCGCCGGCCTGCCTTACGGCCCACGCAACAATCGCTTTGAGACCCTGGGCGAACTGCAGCGCGTACTCGGCATGGATGCGCAGCTGTATGAACAGCTGGAGCCGATGCTGACCCTGTACAGTCGGCAGTCGCGTCCGGATCCGCGCTTCGCGGCCGGCCCGGTGCTGACCGCACTGGGACTGGACGCCGAACGGCTGCTGGCCGAACGCGAACAGGCCCAGGCCGGTGAAGATGGAAAAGTGGGCGGTGCAGCGCTTGCCAGTGGCAGCGGCACCTATAGTATCGAGAGCCGCGCAATGGATGAACGCGGCAAGGTGTCGGTCCTGCGGGGCGTGGTGCGGACGGGGACCGCAGGCATGCCGGGAACGACTTACACAGTACTTCGTTGGGAACAGGGAATGGCAGCACGATGACGGTATGGCGGGACAGTCTGGTGCGGGCGCAGGGGCAGTTGGCGCCGGGCGTGGGCAAAGGCCTGCGCTGGTGGCGGCGTTCGTTGCTGGCGTGGTTGCCCGAGCGCTGGCAATGGGCGCTGGGCTGGTCGCGGTCGCGGCTGTTGCTGCAGCAGCACGGCGACCAGTTGCGCGTGCTGCGCGACACCGGCGTGCACACCGAGCCGGTTGTCGAACTGCCTTGGCCGCAGGCCCCGGCCGAACTGGAACAACGCCTGGATGCGCGGCTGCGCACGCTGCCGCGGCATTGGCTGCTTCCGGCCACGCATGCCCTGCGCCGGCCGCTGCGTCTGCCCGCCGCCGCCGGGGCGCGCCTGCGTGATGTCGTGGGGTTCGAGATCGACCGGCAGACCCCGTTCGAACCGGCCCAGGTCAGCTTTGACGTCCGTGAACTCGGCGCGCTCGAGGATGGCCAGCTGCAGGTTGAACTGGTGGTCATGCCGCGCCAGGCGCTGGAGCAGTGGGCGCAGCAGGTCGGGCCGTGGGCGCAGGGCCTGGCCGGCCTGGACGTGGCCGATGCCGATGGCCAGCCGCTGGGCGTGAACCTGCTGCCGCTGGAGCAGCGCCAGACCGTGCGCGATCCGATGCGCCGCTGGAACCTGCTGATGGCGCTGGCCGTGGTGGTGCTGCTGGCCTTGGCCGGCCAGCAGATCCTGGATAACCGCCAGGCCGCCGCCGATGCACTGCGCGAGCAGGTCAACGCCGCCGCACGCGATGCGCGCCAGGTGGCCGCCGAGCGCCAGCAGTTGCAGACCCTGGTGGAAGGCGCCGCGTTCCTGGAGCAGAAGCGCACCGCGCATGCCAGCACCCTGGAGGTGTGGAACGAACTTACCCGGTTGCTGCCCGATGGCACCTACCTGGAAAAACTCTCGGTGGAGGGTGGTTCACTGCAGTTGATCGGGCTCAGTCGCGAGGCCTCGCAGCTGGTGCCACTGCTGCAGGATTCACCGCTGTGGCGCAAGGTCAACCTGACCGGCGTACTGCAGGCCGATGGCGGCGCGGCCGGCCGCGACCGCTTCACCCTGACCGCGGAACTGCAGCCGTTGCCCGGCGCCATCGCCGCCCCCGCCGCTGCACCTGCCGGGGAGGGTGCCAATGGCAATGCCGACCACACGCCGTGACCGCTGGCTGGCGCTGGCGTTGCTGCTGGCGGTAATCGCACTGGCGTACCTGGTGCTGGTGCACCCGTGGTTTACCCGGCCGCTGCAGACCATCGGTGCAGAGATCAGCGAACTGCAGGAGCGCGACCAGCGCGTGCAGGCCCAGGTGCAGCAGCGCGGCGCGGTGGCGCAGGGGCTGCAGCAGGTGCGGGCGGCCCTGGCCGGGCGCCCGGGGTTCCTGCGGGAAGCCACCACCGAATCGGCGGCGGCGGCGTTGTCGGCGCGGTTGCAGGATGCGGTAGCGTCGGCCAGTCCGGGCAACCGCAGCTGCACCATCAGCAACCGCTCACCCTTGCAGGACACCAGCGCCGATGCCGCCTTCCCCAGGGTGGCCCTGCAGGTGCGGTTGCGCTGCGGCATTCCGGAAATGGCGGCGGTGCTGCACACGCTGGAAACCGGCAGCCCGCGCCTGTTCGTCAACAACCTCAACCTGCTCGCGCAACGGTTCCAGCAGTCGCCCAATGAAACCGGCACCGGGCTGGATGTGTCCTTTGAACTGGTGGGGTATCTCAAGCCGGACCCACTGGCCGATAGTCCGGCCGACCTGCCGGCCGGGGCCGCCGCTGCCGTGCCGCCGACCGACAGCAGCGGGCTGAGTGCGGGGCCCGGGGCGGCGATGGCGCCGTCGGCCGCCGCCGCCGGCCATGGCGCCGTAGACGACGCCCAGGCCGCCCAGGCCGCTGCCGACGCTGCCGAGGGCGCCGCCGAACCTGCGCAGGGCACCCATGAAGATTGAACTGACTTCGCTGCGCAGCTGGTGGCTGGCCACGACGGTGGCGTGGGCCGCCGCGATCTGGGTGGCCAGCTTGTTCGGGCTGGGCGCACGCATCCCGGCCGCCGCCGAAGGCGACCGCACGGCCTCGCCGTTGCCGGCGTTGCCTGCAGCCACGCCCGAACGGATGGCCTCGGCCGACGCCTACGCCCAGATCGGCGCGCGTCCGCTGTTCGCCGAAGACCGCAAGCCGCGCCCCTACCTGCTGGGCGGCAGTGAGCCGGGCGCGTCCAGTGCGGTCAGCCTCACTGGCGTACTGCTCACTGCCGACTTCAGCATGGCCATCCTCACCACCGACCAGAAGCAATCGTTGCGTCTGCGCCTCAATGGCGAGCCGGTCAACGGCTGGCAGCTGCTGGCGCTGGCGCCGCGCAGTGCCACCGTCAGTGGCCCCGGGGGCACCCAGACGCTGGAGCTGGCCGTATTCAATGGCCAGGGGGGCGAGCCGCCCACCGTGCTCGGCAACCCGGTCAACGGAGCGGTGCCGCCCGCCGGCGCCGGGGTCATGTTGCCGCCGCCGCCGCCGCCGCCGCCGCAGGCCCGGCCGCCAGCACCGGTCTCCCCGGCCGCTGCGACCGCGCGCGCGGTCCCCGCGCCGCCTGCTGCGGCCAACCCGGCCGCACAGGGCCCCAGCGACGAACAGATGCAAGCCATCCGCGCGCGCATCCAGGCGCGCCGCCAGCAGCTGCAACAACAACAGCAACAGTCGCAGCAACCGCCCGCGGGCGGCTCCGGCCAGAACCCTTAGAGTGAACGCATGACACTGCGCCTTTTTTCACCGCGTCTCTTCTCCCTGTCCCTGGTTGCCGGCCTGCTGGCCGGGTGCGCCTCGGTACCCGCGCCGGATGTGCGCCGCAACGCCGTGCTCGATGGCAGCCACCAGGTGGTGGCCGGCGACGGGTCGCAGGAGGGCGTGGATACCGAACCGCTGGGCGCGGCCGGGTCACCGCAGGCTGTCATCCGCCGCGGCACCGGCACCATGATCAACCGCAGCGCCGCCGCGGCGGCGGCCCCGTCGCTGTCGCAGGCCGGCAACGGCTCGGCCACCTTCAACTTCGAAGGCGAATCGGTGCACGCGGTGGTCAAGGCCATCCTCGGTGACCTGCTTGGCCAGAACTACGTGATCGCCCCGGGGGTGCAGGGCACGGTTACCCTGGCCACGCCCAAGCCGGTGTCCTCCGCGCAGGCACTCAACCTGCTGGAGATGGTGCTGGGCTGGAACAACGCACGCATGGTGTACAGCGGCGGTCGCTACAACATCGTGGCCGCCGACCAGGCACTGGCCGGCACCGTCGCGCCCAGCACCGCCCCGGCGTCGAGCGCGCGCGGTTTCGAGGTGCGGGTGATCCCGCTGCAGTACATCTCGGCCACCGAAATGAAGAAGGTGCTGGAGCCGTATGCGCGGCCCAACGCCATCGTCAACGTGGACAGCGGCCGCAACGTGATCACCCTCGGTGGCACCCGCAGCGAGCTGGAGAATTACCTGCGGACCGTGGAAATCTTCGACGTGGACTGGCTGTCGGGAATGTCGGTGGGCGTGTTCCCGATCCAGACCGGCAAGGCCGAACAGGTGGCCGCCGATCTGGAGAAGGTGTTCGGTGAAGAGAGCAAGACGCCCAGCGCCGGCATGTTCCGCTTCCTGCCGCTGGAGAACGCCAACGCCGTGCTGGTGATCACCCCGCAGGCGCGGTACCTGGACCAGATCCAGCAATGGCTGGAGCGCATCGACACCGCCGGCGGCAGTGCGCGGCTGTTCTCCCACGAACTGCGTTACGTCAAGGCCAAGGACCTGGCCGAGCGCCTGGCCGAGGCGTTCGCCAACGAGAACAGCCGTGGCAGCCGCGGCAGCAACAGTTCGCTGGCCCCGGGCGCCACTCCGATGGAGCTGGGCGGCCGCGAGGGCGGCAACAGCAACAACAACGCGCTCAACAACACCGGCAGCAGCGCCGGCGGCGGCATGGGCAATGGCACCCTGAGCCTGCCGCAGCGTCAATCCGGCAACGCCAGCTTCAGCCTGGAAGTGCAGGGCGACTCGGTCGGCATTTCAGCGGTGGAGGAAACCAATACGCTGCTGGTGCGCTCTACCCCGCAGGCATGGCGATCCATCCGCGAGGTCATCGAAAAGCTCGACGTGATGCCGATGCAGGTGCACATCGAAGCGCAGGTGGCCGAAGTGGCGCTCACCGGCGACCTCAGCTACGGCGTCAACTGGTATTTCGAGCAGGCGGTGAACGCGCCCGTGGACAAGGGCGGTGCAGACCTGCCGAGCGCGCTGGGCCGTTCGATCTGGGGCAGCACCTCGGGCATCGTCGGCAGCAGTGGCCTTGGCTGGACCTTCCTGGGCAAAAATGCCGCGGCGGTAGTCAGTGCGCTGGACAAGGTGACCAACCTGCGTCTGCTGCAGACCCCGTCGATCTTCGTGCGCAACAATGCCGAAGCCCAGCTCAACGTAGGCACCAAGATTCCGATCAACTCGGTATCGGTCAACACCGGCGTGGGCGACAACACCTACAGCCAGGTGCAGTACCTGGACACCGGCGTGATCCTCAAGGTGCGCCCGCGCATCACCCGCGATGGCGTGGTGTTCCTGGACATCGCACAGGAGGTCAGTTCGGCCGGTGCCACGCCGGCCGGATGCGACCCGACCAAGACCACCTGCAATCCGCCGATCAATACCCGCCGGATGTCCACCGAGGCGGCCGTGCAGAGCGGCGACACCATCATGCTGGCCGGCCTGATCACCGATTCGGACGAACAGGGCAGCAACGGCGTCCCGGGTCTGAGCAAGATCCCGGTGATCGGCGCGCTGTTCGGCAGCAAGACCCAGAAGCGCGGCCGCACCGAAGTGATCGTGCTGCTGACCCCGACCATCGTTCGCAACGCACAGGAATCGCGCAACCTCACCGACGAGTACAGCAACAAGTTCCGCGCGATGGAGCCGTTCCCGAACCGCCAGAAGAAAAACTGAGCTACGCTGCGGCCAGGCGTGCCGCACACAGGGGGACCGATGGGGACGATCGTGCTGCTGCCGATCGGGGTCGATGACACCGCCCTGGACCGCTGCCTGGGCGCGCTGGAATCGGGCACTCCGGCCGGCACCGCCGTATGGCTGGCCGACGACGGCCAGGCCGGGCCACGCGCCCAGGCAGTGATTGACCACTGGTTGGCCGCCACCGGCCTGCGTGCCGAGTACACCCGGCGCGCGCGCAGCATCGGCCAGGTGGCCCATCTGGACGAAATGCTGCGTGCCTGCGACGGCGCCGACGTGGTGGTGCTGGCCCCTGATGCCATTCCCGCTCCGGGCTGGTTGCAGCAGCTCGACGCCTGTTTCGCCCGGGACCCCTCGATCGGCTCGGCCACGCCGTGGTGCAATGCCGGCGAAACCGCGGCCTGGCCGCGGCTGGGCGAAATCGATCCGGTGCCGGCCGACCTCGGCGCGATGGCCCAGGCCTGCGCCGCGCTGCCCCCCATGCACCCCGAGCTGCCCTCGGCGGTAACCCACGCCGTGCTGTTGCGCGCCAACGCGCGGCGCAAGGCCGGTGGCCTGGACATGCACAGCTATGGTTCGTGGAATGCCGCCCTGGTCGACCTGAGCCTGCGCATGGCCGGCCTGGGCTGGCGCAATGCGCTGTGCGAGACCGCCTTCGTCGCACGCGCCGGAGAAGCGGTCGCATTCGATGGCGACATGGATGCGCTGGGAACGCGCTGGCCGGGCTGGCAGCCACGGTTGGCCGCGTTCCTGATGACCGACCCGTTGCGCAGCCCGCGCGAAAACCTGCAGCAGCTGCACCGGCAGGCGATAATGCCGCGTTCGCAGGGCGATCTGTTCGCCGTGCCGCCTGCATCCCTTCCGGAGCCCCCTGCGTGAGCCCTGCCATCGCCGCGATCATCGTCAGCTACCAGAGCGCCAGCACGCTGGATGCCTGCCTGGCCCGGTTGCGCGTGGCCGACGGCGTGGCCGAGATCCGGGTGGTCGACAACGGCTCCACCGATGCCACCCTGGACATCGTGCAGCGCCACGCCAGCGCCGATCCGCGCGTGCGCTTCATCGCCAACCCGGACAACCCCGGCTTCGCCGCCGCCAACAACCAGGGCGTGGCCGACAGCCGCTCGCCGTGGTTGGCCTTCATCAACCCGGACCTGCTGGTGGATGCCGGCACGCTGGCGGCCTTGTGCCAGCGCGCGATGGGCATCGGCGACTGCCTGCTGGGGGTCGAGCAGGTCGATGAGCAGGGCGCGCCCGATGCCGCCGTACGCCGCCGTGACCCGGATTTCGGCGCGATGCTGCGCTCGCCGGGGCAAGGCGCCAAACTGGCGATTCCCGCCGATCCGACCCAGCCGTTGCAGCACGTACCGGCGCTGTCGGGTGCACTGCTGCTGATGCCGCGGACCCTGTTCGACCGCATCGGTGGCTGGGACGCCGGGTACCGCCTGCATGCCGAAGACCTGGACCTGTGCCGGCGCGCACGCCAGGCCGGCGCCGTGGTGGCGATCGCCAACGATCTGCGGGTGGTGCACGTGCGCGGTGTGTCCAGCCGCGCGCGCCCGTTCTTCGTGGAGTGGCACAAGCATCGCGGCCTGTGGCGCTACTTCCGCAAGTTTGAGGCCGGCCAGCGCAGCCTGCCGGTGCAGGGCGCGGTGTTCGCCGCGATCTGGGCCCACGCGGCGGTGCAGATTCCGCGTCTGCTCAAGCGGCGTTGATCGGCCTCGCCGCGCCCGGTCGATGGGTACATCCCGGCAGGCGCATAATCGCGGCATGATCATCCAGTCCCTGCTCGACACCGACCTGTACAAATTCACCATGATGCAGGCGGTGCTGCACCAGCATCCCGGTGCCCTGGTCCAGTATCGGTTCAAGTGCCGTACCCCCGGCATCGACCTGGCCGCGTACATCGATCAGATCAACGAAGAAATCGACCATCTGTGCCGGCTGCGCTTCAGCGCCGAAGAACTGGAGTACGTGCGCGGGCTGCGCTTCGTCAAACCCGATTTCGCCGATTTCCTGGGCCTGTTCCACCTGGACCGCAAGTACATCCAGTTGCGCGCCTCGGCCAGCGCGCCCGGCGAGATCGAACTGGACATCACCGGCCCGTGGCTGCACACCATCCTGTTCGAAGTACCGTTGCTGGCCATCATCAACGAGGTGTGGTTCCGCAACACCACCACCGCCGACATCGCCGAAGGCGAGCGCCGTCTGCAGGCCAAGACCGCGCTGCTGCGCGACACCCCCGGCTTCGAGCTGTGCCGCATCGCCGACTACGGCAGCCGCCGCCGCTATTCGCGTGCCTGGCACGCGCGGATGCTGCCCATGCTGCGCGACGCCCTCGGCGCGCAGTTTGTTGGCACCAGCAACGTGCATTTTGCCCGCCTGTACGGCATGACCCCGCACGGCACGATGGCCCACGAATACCTGCAGGCATTCCAGGCGCTGGGGCCGCGCCTGCGCGATTCGCAGGTGGCCGCGCTGGAGTCGTGGGCGCGCGAGTACCGCGGCGACCTGGGCATCGCCCTGTCCGACGTGGTCGGGCTGGATGCGTTCCTGCGCGATTTCGACATGTATTTCTGCAAGCTCTTCGACGGCGTGCGGCATGACTCCGGCGACCCGTTCGCCTGGGGCGACCGCATGCTGGCCCACTTCAAGGATCGCCGCGTGGACCCACGCAGCAAGGTCCTGGTGTTCAGCGATGGCCTGAACATCGAAAAGGTGATGCAGCTGTTCGATTACTTCCGCGGACGCTGCCAGGTTGCCTTCGGGGTCGGCACGCACCTGACCAACGACCTGGGGCCCACCCCGCTCAACATCGTGATCAAGATGGTCCGCTGCAACGGGCAGCCGGTGGCCAAGCTCAGCGATTCGCCGGGCAAGAGCATGTGCGACGACCCCGGTTACCTGGCCTACCTGCGCCAGGTCTTCGAGCTGCCGCCCCTTCAGGGGTAATCGATGCGCACCAGGTAGGGGCCGCGCAGCGCAGCACCGCCTTCCATCCGGTAGCGGCTGGAGAAGGACGTGGCATCGGCGCTCAGTGCGCCCGATGCCACCGACAGCACTTCGCTGCGCCGCCTGGCATCACGCAACGGCACCACGGCGGCATCCTGCAGCGAGGTCACCGCCAGGCGCGCACCCTGCGCGGCCAATGGGCAGCCACTGAAGGTGATTTCCCGGCGGTCGGCCTGCACCGCCGGCGTGCAGCCGGGATCCACGATCCGTCCGCTGAAGCGCACAACGCCGCCGTCGGCCAGTGCCGGGGCACTGGCGCTGGACAACAGCACCGTCATTACTAGTAGCAGGCCTCTCATGGCACGTTCTCTGGCTCTGGGTATCCCTGTTAACGACCGGCGTTGACGGGGCTGAAGCGCAAATGTGCAGAACTGTGACGGGGCTCGACAAAAAACCGGTTCCGCAGGTCAAACGGGGCGAAAACCGGGGGTGCTGACCCACATTGCGCCCAATGGCGTCAATGACTTGTCGCGATCGAAGCAGATTTTTGACGCAAAAGTGTGCTGGGCATCACATTTGTAGTTACACTTGCGTCACGGTTACCCGGGTTGATGGGTAAACGAGACAGGTGTGACGCAAGGATGGGTCCCCCCGGGGAACGCCCCGCAGTGCTCCTTGCTCCTCCTCTACGCAGTTCAACATCCAGTAGGGTTAGGTAGAAGCAATGCGCAAATTGAACCTTTTCGCGGTCCTGCTGCTGGCAGCAGCTCCCGTGGCTGTCCAAGCGGCTGATGGCACCATCAACTTCACCGGCAAGATCACCGACAAGACCTGCACGATCTCCACCCCGGGTGGCAAGGACTTCGCGGTCAATCTGCCGACCGTGTCCAAGAACACGCTGGCCACTGCCGGCGCCACGGCGGGCCGTACGCCGTTCGCCATCAACCTGACCAAGTGCAGCGCCGGCAACGTCGCTACCTACTTCGAGCCGGGTGCAACCGTTGACTTCAACAGCGGCCGCCTGAACAACCAGGCCGCTGCCAATGCGGCCAGCAACGTACAGCTGCAGCTGCTGGGCAACAACAACCAGTTCCTGCCGGTCAAGGCCGCAGGCGCCAGCCAGGCCCAGGACAACTCGCAGTGGGTGACCGTGGCCGCCGACGGCAGCGCGAACCTGAACTACTTCGCTGAGTACTACGCGACCGCCGCTACCACCCCGGGCGAAGTCACCAGCAGCGTCAAGTACACGATCATCTACAACTGATCGTTGCCGCACTCCGCACGGGTCGGCGTCCGCGCCGGCCCGTGCGTCCTGGCCTTGGCCGCATCCCTCAAGCGTGGTCCTACCGATGAAAGCCCTCTTTCCCCGGGCGCTGCTGCTGGCAGCGTCAACGCTGCCGTTTTGCCAGGTTGCCCTGGCAGGGGTGGTGATCAATGGCACCCGGATCATCTACCCGGCACAGTCGCGCGAAGTCACCGTGCAGGTGGACAACGTTGGCCAGTCGCCGGCGCTGGTCCAGGCATGGATCGACAGCGGTGATGCCAACCAGACCGCCGACAGCAGCGATGCGCCGTTCGTGCTGACCCCGCCGATCAGCCGTGTCGAGCCCGGCCGCAGCCAGGCGCTGCGTGTGATCTTCTCCGGTGCGGCGCTGCCGACCGACCAGGAATCGGTGTTCTGGATGAACGTGCTGGATGTTCCGCCGTCGCCGCAGAACAGCGAGGGTAGCGAACAGAACTATCTGCAGGTCGCGTTTCGTTCGCGCCTGAAACTCTTTTATCGGCCGCAGGGCCTGCGTGGCGTCGCCAATGACGCGCCGGCAACCCTGCGCTGGACCCGCGTTGGCGATCGCCTGCGGGTGGAAAACCCCAGCCCCTTCCACGTCACGCTGGCTGAAGTGCATGCGCTGAACGGCACGGCCGAACGCGCGGTGGAGGAGCAGGGAAAAATGGTTGCCCCCAGGCAGAGCCTTGAATTTGCAGCGCCGGGCGGCATCGAGCAGGTCCGTTTCATCACCATCAACGACTACGGCGGTCGCGTCGAACACACGGTCCGCCTGGCTGGCGCCGGGGGCTGAACGCGCCGCAGGGATCACGGGCCGTTGCAGCCCGCCACCGCCGCCGTGCGGCGAATTGAAGGAATGTCAGTGTGATCGGAAACAGATTGACATTGTCGATCCATCAGGCGCTTTGCCTGCTGGTTGCCGGCGTGGCCTGCCCAGGATGGGCGGTGGCCGCGACGGCCACGCCCGACCCTGCGCCGATGACGGCACCGGAGGGTGTTGCCCCGCCGCGTGCGCCCGAGCAGGCGCAGTTCGATGCCAGCTTCCTGTCCGGCCAGGCCCGCCAGGTTGACCTGGCCGCCTTCAGCAACGGCAACCCGATGGTGGCAGGCAGCTATCGCGTCGATGTGTACGTCAACGGCGCCTGGCAGGGCCGGCGCGACCTGCAGTTCAAGGCCGATGCGCAAGGGCGCGTGGATGCCTGCGTGGATATGCCCCTGTTGGAAGAACTGGGCGTGGACACGGCCGTGGTGATGGCCCAGCACGGGGCGGCCGGGTCGCTGGACGCCGCCGCCTGCGTGCCGGTGCAGCAGCAGATGGCCAATGCCTACGGCACCTTCGACAGCGGCAACCTGCGCTACGACCTGAGCATTCCCCAGGCGTTCCTGCGCCGCGAGGCGCGCGGCTACGTCAACCCGCAGCTGTGGGATCGTGGCATCACCGCCGGCTTTGTCGGCTACAGCTTCAACGCGATCAACAGCGACAGCCGGGTCGAGGGCGGCAGCCGCAACCGCAGCGCCTACCTGGGCCTCAATGCCGGCCTGAACCTGGGCGGCTGGCAGTTCCGCCACGACTCCAACCTGACCTGGAACGAAGGCGACGGCCGCCATTGGCAGAGCATTGCCACCTACGCCCAGCGCGGCATCCCGCAGGTGCGTGGCATGCTCACCGTGGGCGAGGCCTACACCAGCGGCGAGCTGTTTGATTCCATCGGCTACCGTGGCGCCAGCCTGGTCAGCGACGACCGCATGCTGCCCGACTCGCTGCGTGGCTACGCGCCGGTGGTCCGCGGTATCGCCGAAACCAACGCGCGCGTTGAAGTCCGCCAGAACCAGCAGTTGATCTACTCGGCCACGGTGGCGCCGGGCAGCTTCGTGATTGATGACCTGTACCCGACCGGGTACGGCGGCGACCTGGAGGTGAGCGTGGTGGAAGCCGATGGCCGCCGCCGCGACTTCAAGGTGCCGTTCGGGTCGGTGCCGCAGATGCTGCGCCAGGGTGTGTCGCGCTATGCGGTCACCGCCGGCCAGGTGCGCAACCAGCAGCTGGACGACACCCCGTGGTTGCTGCAGGGCACCTACCAGCGCGGTATCGGCAACCAGCTCACCTTGTACGGCGGCAGCGCGCTCAGTGAGGGCTACCTGTCGCTGTTGTATGGCATTGGCCTGTCCACCCCGGTGGGCGCCTTCGCCACCGATGTCACCCACGCACGAACCGCCTTCGATCATGCCGGCAACAGTACCGGCACCAGCGTGCGGCTGAGTTACAGCAACATGATCGGCGAAACCGGCACCAACTTCACCCTGGCCGCCTACCGCTATTCCACCGAGGGTTTCTACAGCCTGCAGGATGCGCTGTATGCCCGCGATGCCGATGATCGTGGCGTCGATCCGACCACCCGCGGCCGCCAGCGCAGCCAGTTCCAGCTCACCTTGAACCAGCCGCTGGGCCGGCGCTGGGGCGCGCTGTACGTGACCGGTTCAGTGCGCGACTTCTACGACCGCCCGGGTACGGCCAAGCAGTACCAGCTGGGCTACAACAACGCCTGGCGCTCGTTGAACTATGGCTTCTCGGCGCTGCGTACCGAAGAAGGCACGCAAGGCCGCGCCGACACCCAGTACCTGCTCTCGATGAGCGTGCCGCTGGGCCGTGGCGTCCGCCCGATGGCGTTCAGCGCCGATCTCGGCGCGCGCGATCACCGCGGCTACGACAGCAGCCGCGTGGGCATCACCGGTGCCGCAGGCGCGGACAACAACCTCAGCTACGGCGTGGCCCTGTCCGACACCCGCGATGGCGGGACCACGGCGCTGGGCAACGCGGAATACCGCAGCCGCTATACCGCGTTGAACGCCACCTACGGGCACGGGCGCGATTTCCGCCAGGCCTCGGTGGGCGCCAACGGCAGCCTGGTCGTGCACGCAGGCGGCATCACCCTGACGCCGCAGCGCGGCGACACGATGGTGCTGGTGGAGGCGCCCGGCGCGCGCGATGCACGCGTGGCCAATGCGCCTGGCCTGCGCATCGATGGCCGTGGCTATGCCGTGGTGCCGTATGTGTCGCCGTACCGCTTGAACACTGTGACCCTGGACCCTGAGGGCATGTCCCACGACGTCGAGCTGGAAAGCAGCAGCCAGTCGGTGGCGCCGTTTGCCGGTGCGATCAGCTACCTGCGCTTTGATACCCGCAAGGGCAAGGCACTGCTGATCCAGGTGCGCAACGCCAATGGCCGCACGTTGCCGTTCGGCGCGCAGGTCAAGGACGCGCAGGGCCAGCCGGTGGGCATGGTCGGCCAGGGTGGCCGCCTGTACGTGCGCAGCGAACGCGACCACGGCCAGTTGCAGGTGGCCTGGGGCGCTGGCGCCGACCAGCAGTGCACTGTCGATTACCAGGTGCCGGCTGACGCCGATGCCGCCACGACCGGTTTCATTTCGCTGGAGGCAGCATGCCGATGATCGATTTCCGCGGGCGCGGCATGTGGCCTGCCGTGGCCGTACTGGGCGGCCTGCTGCTGGCCCAGCAGGCCGCCGCCTCGTGCAGCCTCTCGTCCAGCAGCTTTGTGCCACAGGATGTGCAGATGGACATGGGGCAGGTGGTGATCCTGCCCGGCACCCCGGTGGGCGGGGTGATCAAGCAGCTCAGTGTGCCGATCAACGGGCGCGACAGCGTCGCCAGCTGCGACCGCTTCGGCGGGCGTGCAACCGGCGAGTACGTCAACGCGCCACAGCGACGTGCGGTGGCCGGCTTTGCCAATGTCTTTGAAACCGGCGTGGCCGGCGTGGGCATCCGCCTGTATCGCGACGCCGGTACCATCCAGAGCTACTACCCGCATTCGATCAACCTGGGGGGCAACACCAACATCAGCCTCAGTGGTGGCATGTTCCGGGTGGAACTGATCAAGACCGCAGCGCAGACCGGTTCGGGCGTGATCGCACCCAATGGCCGCTTCAGCACGTACTACTACGATGGCAACGGGCCCAGCCGTCCGGTCCTGACCTCGACCTTCAAGGCCTCCGGTACCACCGTGGTCAGTGCCACCTGCGAGGTCCAGGCCGGCAGCCGCAACATTCCGGTCGACTTCGGTAGCGTGCCCAACACCGCCTTCACCGGGGTGGGGTCGCGCGCGGTCAACCGTGATTTCGAGATCCGCCTAGATTGCCAGGGCAGCAACCTGGCCCAGTACCAGAGCAAGGTGGGTATCCGCCTGGATGCCGATGCGGACGCTGCCAACATGCCGGGCGTACTGAAACTGAGCGCGGTGGCCAACAGTGCCAGCCGGATCGGCATTGAAGTAGTGCGGCGCGATGGCAGCAGCGAGCGCGAGGTGCGCTTCGGCCAGCCCATCAGCGTGGGTGCCACCACGATGGGCGGCAGCACGCTGACCCTGCCGCTGCGCGCGCGCTACGTGCAGACGCTCGCCGGCACCGTGGGCGCCGGCGTGGCCAACGGCCAGGCCACCTTCACGATCCAGTACGACTGAGCCGGCCGCGGCCGGCGCTGCGCGCTTATTCCAGCGCGTAGCGCAGCACGAACAACCCGGCCACCAGCCACACCGCCGGGTGCACCTCGCGCCAGCGCCCGGTGCCGGCCTTGAGCACCGCATAGGCGATGAAGCCGAATGCCAGGCCATTGGCAATGGAGTAGGTAAACGGCATCGCCAGTGCGCACAGGGCGGCCGGCACCGACTCGGTCAGGTCGCTCCAGTCCACATCCACCAGCTCGCGCAGCATCAGCCCGGCCACGAACAGCAGGGCCGGGGCGGTGGCATAACCGGGCACCATCGCCGCCAGCGGCGAGAACAGCAGCGCAGCCAGGAACAAGGCGGCCACCACCAGCGCGGTCAGCCCGGTGCGGCCACCGGCCTGTACGCCCGACGCGCTTTCGGCAAATGCGGTGGTGCTGCTGGTGCCCAGCAGCGAGCCGGCCACGATCGCGGTGCTGTCGGCCAGCAAGGCGCGCCCGAACCGCTTCGGTGCGCCCGGCAGCTTGAGCAGGCCCGCGCGCCCGACCACGCCATACAGGGTGCCGGTGGCGTCGAACACTTCCACCAGCACGAACACCAGCACCACCTGCAGCAGCACCGCAACCGGCGCGCCGCCGTTGTGGTGCAGCAGCCCGGGCAGGTCCAGTTGCAGGAACGTGGGGGCCAGGCTCGGCGGCAGGGAAATCAAGCCGTGGAACTGCACATCGCCAAGCAGCCACGCCGCACCGGTGACGGCCAGGATGCCGATCAGGATGGCGCCGCGGATCTTGCGTGCTTCCAGGATGGCGATCAGCAGGAAGCCGGCCAGCGCCAGCAGCGGCGGTGCGGTGTTGAGCGGGCCCAGTGCGACCAGGGTGTCGGTGTTGGCGATGATCACCCCCGACTTCTGCAGCGCGATGATGGCCAGGAACAGGCCGATGCCGGCCACGATGGCCGCCCGCAGCGACGGGGGAATGCCCGCCACCAGCCAGGCGCGTACGCCGGTCAGCGACAGCGCCAGGAACACCAGCCCGGAAATGAACACCGCCGCCAGCGCCTGCTGCCACGGCAACCCGGCCGCGCCCACCACGGTGAAGGCGAAGAACGCATTCAGGCCCATGCCCGGCGCCATGCCCACCGGGAAATTGGCGGCAAACGCCATCACCATCGAGCCCAGTGCGGCGGCCAGGCAGGTGGCCACGAACACCGCGCCGGGGTCCATGCCGGTGGTGGCCAGGATGTCCGGGTTGACGAAGACGATGTAGGACATCGTCAGGAAGGTGGTCAGCCCGGCCAGCACTTCGGTGCGCACGGAGGTGCCGTGCTGCTGCAGCTGGAACAGGCGTTCAAACAGGTTCATGGCAGGTTTCCAAGGAAGGGCTGTTCACCGGCAAGGTCAACAGCAGCGTTTCGATTTCCATGCGCGGGGGGAGGCCGACGGGCAGCCCCGCTCCGGGACACGCCGCAAGTACGTCCCTGTAGGCTGCGCCAAAACATCCATGTTTTGGAGCGTCCCTCCGGGGGCTGCCCGCCGGCCTCCCCCGGTCGGGTCACCGGGTTCGGCTGGAAAAAAGTGCAGTGCCCCGCGGTGGGCGGTTGAACTTCCCTGCCGCATCACGTGATGTACCCGGGGAGGGGGAGCGGTGTCCTCCGCAGGGACACGCCACGGTATGGATGCCGTGGCGTAGCCTACAAGGATGTACTTGCGGCGTGTCCCGGAGTGAGGGCACCGCTCCGCCCTCCCCAGCTCGGATCCATGGACGCGCCGCGCGCGTTGCCGTTGCCCAAAATGCAAAACGGCCGCGCAGCGCGCGGCCGTCGGTGAAGCGTCACGACCAACGGTCGTGACCTACCGGGTTACTTCAGCGCCTTGAAGCGCAGGCGCTTGGGCGCGGCGTCGTCGCCCATGCGGCGGCGCTTGTCTTCTTCGTACTCGCGGTAGTTGCCCTGGAAGAACTCCACGTGCGAATCACCTTCGAAGGCCAGGATGTGCGTGGCGATGCGATCCAGGAACCAGCGGTCATGCGAAATCACGAACGTGTTGCCCGGGAACTCCAGCAGCGCATCTTCCAGCGCACGCAGGGTTTCGATGTCCAGATCGTTGGACGGTTCATCGAGCAGCAGCACGTTGCCACCTTGCAGCAGGGTCTTGGCCATGTGCAGGCGGCCACGCTCACCACCGGACAGCGAACCGACCAGCTTCTGCTGGTCCTGGCCCTTGAAGTTGAAGCGGCCGATGTAGGCGCGCGACTGGATCTCCACGCCATTGATGTTGAGGATGTCCAGGCCGCCAGCGATTTCCTGGAAGACGTTGTGGTTGCCTTCCAGTGCGTCGCGGCTCTGGTCCACGTAGGACAGCTTCACGGTCGGGCCGACCACGATCTCGCCGGTATCCGGCTTTTCCTGGCCGGTGATCATCTTGAACAGGGTCGACTTACCGGCACCGTTGGGGCCGATGATGCCCACGATCGCGCCACCGGGCACCAGGAAGTTCAGGTCGTCGAACAGCAGGCGATCACCGAACTTCTTGGACACGTTCTTGAACTCCATCACCGCGTTGCCCAGGCGTTCGCCCGGCGGGATGAAGATTTCGTTGGTCTCGTTGCGCTTCTGGTAATCCACCGACTGCAGTTCTTCCAGGCGGGCCAGACGCGCCTTGCCCTTGGTACGGCCGCCCTTGGCGTTCTGCCGCGACCATTCCAGTTCCTTCTGGATCGCCTTCTGGCGGGACTTTTCCTGGTTGTCTTCCTGGCGCAGGCGGTCGTCCTTCTGGGTCAGCCAGTCGGTGTAGTTGCCCTTCCACGGAATGCCGCGGCCGCGATCCAGTTCCAGGATCCACTCGGCGGCGTTGTCCAGGAAGTAGCGGTCATGGGTGACGGCCACCACGGTGCCGGTGTAGCGCGCCAGGAACTGTTCCAGCCATTCCACCGACTCGGCGTCCAGGTGGTTGGTCGGTTCATCGAGCAGCAGCATGTCCGGCTTCTGCAGCAGCAGGCGGCACAGCGCCACGCGGCGCTTTTCACCACCGGACAGGGTGCCCACCACCGCTTCCCACGGCGGCAGGCGCAGCGCATCGGCGGCCACGTCCAGCTGGTTTTCCAGGGTGTGGGCATCGCCGGCGGCCAGGATCGCCTCCAGGCGCTCCTGTTCCTTGGCCAGCTTGTCGAAGTCGGCGCCTTCCTCGGCATAGGCCAGGTACACCGCGTCCAGCGCGGCCTGGGCCTGCAGCACTTCGCCCACGCCTTCCTCGACCGATTCGCGCACGGTCTTGGTCGGGTCCAGCTCCGGTTCCTGGGCCAGGTAGCCGACCTTGATGCCGGCCTGGGGGCGGGCTTCGCCCTCGAAGTCGGTATCCACGCCGGCCATGATCTTGAGCACCGTCGACTTGCCCGAGCCGTTCAGGCCCAGCAGGCCGATCTTGGCACCCGGGAAGAACGACAGCGAGATGTCCTTGATGATCTGCCGCTTGGGCGGGACCACCTTGCTGACGCGGTTCATGGTGTAGATGTATTGCGAGGACATGAGGTCTCCGAAGGCGCAACCCTGCGCCCGTTCCATGCGGAACAGGAACAGATGAATAAAGGGGTACCCCCGATTATAGCCGGAAGCGATGACAGCCGCCGGTCGGCCCCCGGGGCGGGGCTTGCCGGCGCCTGAATGGGCCGTCAAAGCCCTTGAATTGGAAACCGTTTCCAGCCGGAGACCATTCAGATGACGTGCGCATGATGGAGCCATCAATCCACCAAGCGAGGCCAATCATGCGCATGAATCGATTTGTGGTCGGGGCCGTCGCCTCGCTGCTGGCCTTGGGAACGGTGGCGCCGGCCTTTGCCGACAACGACCACCGCGGTCGCGGGCACGACCGCCATGACGACCGCCATGACCGCGGCCGTGACCGTCACGACCGCCATGATCGCCGCGATTGGCGCGACGACCGCCGCGAGGCCCGCCATGACCGTCGCTACTACGACAACCGCGGCTACTACCGCCCGGCACCGCCACCGCGCGTGGTGTACCGCCCGGCCCCGCCACCGCGCGTGGTGTACCGCCCGGCCCCGGGCTACGGTTCCTACGGCTGGGCACGCGGCCACCGCTATCGCGAGTACTACGGTGGCCCGGTGTATGTGGTGAACGATTACAGCCGCTACTCGGTGCGCCGCCCGCCGCGTGACCACCACTGGATCCGCGACGACCGCGGCAACCTGCTGCTGGTGGCCATCGCCACCGGGATCATTGCCGACTACGTGATCAACAACCGGTAAGGCCAGCACGACCGGGCATCTGCAACGGCGTCCTTCGGGGCGCCGTTCTCCGTTGAGGGCGCGCCCGGCCGTCCGAAGAAAGAGGCTGACTCAATCCGCGCGTGAACGCTGATTCAAACGGTGAATATAGGAAAGATTGCATTCGACTCGGACATTGAACCCGGTTACGAACACCCTTCCGAATGCAGCAGATGATCGCCACTCCCTTGCTGCCTCTGTTGGAGTTGATCATGGCCGGCTTCCCCGGTTTCGCCGTCCTTTTACTGTCCCTTGCAGGCCTCTCCCTGGCATCGAGCGCATCGAGCGCTTCGCCCGCGACGGCGGCCGGGCAGGGGGCGGGGCCCTCTGCCAGCGTCGCGCGCCCCACGTTGTCCATCTCGCGGGTGGTTCCCACCAGCTTTTCGGTGCTGGACGGCTCGCTGCGCGGCGAGGCCGAAGGCCAGGTGGCCTCGCCCGAGGCGGTCCACCTGTTTGCCTACAATTCGGTCAACGCACCGCTCCGGGTGTCCCCGCTCCGGCTCAACAACAGTTTCCGCATCCCGTTGCAGGTGCCGCTCAACAGCATCGTGGTCGGCGGAACGATCACCTTCTTTGCATCTGCGTCGGAAAGTGGTGCCAATGACCCCTCGGCGTCGGTCCGCTTCCGCCCCAACATCGTGTTGCCGGCGCCGGTCATCACCTCGGCGGTCGGCGGGCGCAACTCGGCCACCGTGCATGGCACCGCATTGAACGGTGCGCGCGTGCAGGTGGCCCTGGCCGGCGACGTGCGCATGGTGATGGCCAACGGCCACAGCGGCGACTGGAGCGTGGCCTTCGCCACAGTTCCCGAGGGCACGCACGAGGTGTCGGCCAAGGTCGTGGACACGCTGCGCACGTTTCCCGATTCCGCATCGGTTACCCGGCGCGTGGTTGCCGAGGGCGACATCATCCGGCCGTTGCACGTGACCTCGCCACCGCGGGATTTCCCGGTGAAGCGCAGCCTGACGGTCACCGGCGTAGCTTCGCCGGGCCGTGGCAACGTGCGCGTATCGGTCGGTGGCGGCAGCGTGGTGGAGGCGTCGGTCAACAACGGCAATCACGGCTGGTACGCGCGGGTGCTCAGCCCCGTGCACGGCAGCGTGCCGTTGCTGGTCACCCTGCCGCAAACCGGTGAGACGGTGTCTTACCCGGTCAAGGTGGACGCCTTCGGCGACCTGGTCGTCAACCAGCTGACCCGCAACATGAACCGCGAAGCGCGGCGGCAGACACTGGTTGCCCAAGGCACGATCAGCCTGGATGCGATGGATACGGAGGTCCGTTATCTGAGCCGGGAATACGTGTGGAAGACCTTGGCGCCGGTGGATGAAGAAGGGCGTTTCAACCATGAAGTGGACTACCCCACCGATATCCTGCTGGGGCCGGCCACGATTGACGGTGTCCGCCACGCGCAGGCCGCCTCATTCAATATTCCCAGCCTTGGCGACACCCCGGATGACACCGTGCGCGTGCCGTTGCTGTTTGGCCCCTCGGAACTGACGTCCCCGCTGCGGGTGGGGCGGGACACCGTGCTTACCGGCTTTGACCACAGTGGGGTGGTCACCTACGGGGTGAAGATCGATCTGCCCGATGGCAGGCAGCTCCGCGCCACCGTCGATCCAGACCAGCGCTGGTCGGTCGCCGTGGGGCAACTGCCCCTGGGGCGCCTGCCCATCGAGATCAGCAAGGACATCAACGAGAACGGCACGTCCCGATTTGCCGTGGCCCGTTACGTGCTGGACGTGGTTGAACATCCCTGAGGCAAGCCGAAAAACCGGCCTTGGCCGTTCAGATGGACTGACCCCCGGGCGTTGGACCCCCATCCGACGTCCGGGGGTTTTACGTGGGCAAGGTCTGAACAGATTCAGGGGCAGGGATCGATTAATCTGAACCGCCCAAGACGCGGTGTCGCAGACCAGGCCGTTTTCGCTCGCGCAGCGCTGGTGCGGGGACGCGCCAAGCCCGGCCTGGATGGGCGTTTCTCCCTGCCACCGGCTTACAATGAACCGCCAATCGCTTCTCTCACCTGCCTGGAGTAACCGATGTTCCCGCGTGACGTCCGCATCGAAACCTACGATCCCGAACTGGCCAAGGCCATCGCCGCCGAAACCCAGCGCCAGGAAGACCATGTCGAGCTGATCGCCAGCGAGAACTACACCAGCCCCGCGGTGATGGAAGCCCAGGGCAGCCAGCTGACCAACAAGTACGCCGAAGGCTACCCGGGCAAGCGCTACTACGGTGGCTGCGAATACGTGGACATCGCCGAACAGCTGGCCATCGACCGCCTCAAGCAGCTGTTCGATGCCGACTACGCCAACGTGCAGCCGCACAGTGGTTCGCAGGCCAACCAGGCGGTGTACTTCGCGCTGCTGCAGCCCGGCGACACCATCCTGGGCATGAGCCTGGCCCACGGCGGCCACCTCACCCACGGGGCCAAGGTCAATGCGTCGGGCAAGCTGTTCAATGCGGTGCAGTACGGCGTGGACGAGGCCGGCCTGATCGATTACGACGAGGTCGAGCGCCTGGCCATCGAGCACAAGCCGAAGATGGTCGTGGCCGGTTTCTCGGCCTATTCGCAGGTGGTGGACTGGGCGCGTTTCCGCGCCATCGCCGACAAGATCGGCGCCTACCTGTTCGTGGACATGGCCCACGTGGCCGGCCTGGTCGCTGCTGGCGTGTACCCCAGCCCGCTGCCGCACGCCCACGTGGTGACCTCGACCACCCACAAGACCCTGCGCGGCCCGCGCGGCGGCATCATCATCGCCAAGGGAGCCAGCGAAGACCTGCAGAAGAAGCTGCAGTCGATCGTGTTCCCGGGCATCCAGGGCGGCCCGCTGATGCACGTCATCGCGGCCAAGGCCGTGGCCTTCAAGGAAGCGCTGGAGCCGGGCTTCAAGACCTACCAGCAGCAGGTGGTCAAGAATGCCCAGGCGATGGCCAACACGCTCATCGCGCGCGGTTACAAGATTGTCTCCGGTGGCACCGAGAACCACCTGATGCTGGTCGACATGATCGGCAAGGACGTCTCGGGCAAGGACGCCGAAGCGGCGCTCGGCAAGGCCCACATCACCGTCAACAAGAACTCGGTGCCCAACGACCCGCGTTCGCCGTTCGTGACCTCCGGCCTGCGCCTGGGCACCCCGGCGGTAACCACCCGCGGTTACCTGGAGCAGGACTGTGTGGACCTGGCCACCTGGATCGCCGACGTGCTCGACGCCCCGGCTGACGAGGCGGTAATCGCCCGCGTCCGCGAGGCGGTCAGCGCGCAGTGCCGCAAGTACCCGGTCTACGGCTGAGGATGGACGACCGCCGCCAGCGTCGTCGATACGCGCTGGTGGCGGGAGTGTTGGGCATTCCCGGCGCCGTCTGTGGCGGGGCCGGGGCCGCGTTGTTGCTGAGTGCTGCGTGGGAGGGGGCGGTGTGGCCGGCGCTGGTTGGCCTGGTCAGCTGGCTGGCCCTGATCGCTTGGGGCATGCTGAGCTGGCGCTACCTGCGGCAAGGCCGCGACGGCCTGCGAGCCGGGCGCTGGCCGCTCTGGGACGGCACCCTGTGGGTTCTGCTGATCGTGGGCCTGGTCGCCGCCTGCTGCGTAGCCGCCTTGTCGGGCCTGCTGATGCTTGGCGGACTGCTGGGCTGGGAACCGGGCATGCTCGCGGCCGGGGCGATGCTGCTGCTGTTCGGGCCGGCCCTGATGTGGCCGGCGTTCATGCTGGTGGGGCTGCGCGCCCGCGAGTGATGCGGGGGGCGCGTCCGCCGCCTGAACGACCCGTACATACTTTTTTCGTATTAATTGAATGGTCGCAGCGCCGCTGCGAACCTACCGTGGCGCCTTCGTAGAGACGGCTCCCCGGAGGCTGCCTGTGACCAATTCGCCACGTAGTGGAGCCCTTTTCCGCTGGCGGCGCGCGCCCGCCCGGCTGCCGCGCTTTCCAGGCGCGGCCGTTGCCCCGGCAGCACCTGCGCGGCGGCCGCTGCACAACCTGCATGACCGCACCCGATCCGCACACCAGGCCATGTGGTTCGCGCTGCATGTGCTACTGCTGGGGCTGCCCTTGGTGCTGCTGTCGCTGGCCTGCTTCGCGGTGATTGTGCCGATGGTGGCGTTCGACGGCGACGCCGGGTTAGCCGGGCTGCAGCGCGGATTTTCGGCGTGGTACGCCGCTGTGTTGGTCGCCGGCATCGCCTTGGCCCGGCTGAGTTGGGACTGGATGGTGGGTGGCACGCCGCTGCGTTCTGGCAGCCGGCGGGTCTGGTGGGTGCTGCTGGCCGCACTGGTGGCCAAGTCGACCAGCTGGTGGGCCATGCTGCATTTCGGCACCGATCTGGACCTGCGCCAGCACTGGCGCTACCTGCTGGCCGGCGTACCGCTGGCCGGATGCGTAGCGAACCTGGGCTGGCTGCGCTGGCGTGAGCCCGCGCCCCCGACGAAGCTGGCCACCTGATATTTGTATGGAATGACCTTCTCAGGTACCGTTGCGACGCTGCCGTGACCACGGCATGACGTTTTCCTGATGCAAGGCGTTCCATGTACTGTCCGTTCTGCCAGCATGCCGATACCCGTGTGATCGATTCGCGCGTCTCTGAAGACGGGGCGACGATCCGTCGTCGGCGCGAGTGCGAGGCCTGCAACGAACGCTTCAGCACCCTGGAAACCATCGAACTGAAGCTGCCGGCAATCGTCAAGAGTGACGGCAGCCGCGAAGCCTTCGATGCGCGCAAGGTGCGCAGTGGTTTCGACCGCGCGCTGCAGAAGCGCCCGGTGCCCGAGGACCAGATCGAACTGGCGGTACGCGCGGTGATGCAGCAGGCCCGCATCTGCGGCGAACGCGAAATTCCGTCGATCAAGATCGGTGAGTTCGTGATGAACGAACTGCGCAAGCTCGACCATGTCGGCTACGTGCGCTTCGCCTCGGTGTACCGCAGCTTCGGCGACGTGGCCGATTTCCGCGAGGAGATCGAGAAGCTCGAACGCGATCTGCCGGCCAGCACCGAACAGCTGCAGCTGCTGGGCGGTGTGATTGCGCTGGACAAGAAAAAGAAGGGCTGACCCCGCCACCGCGCGGCATCGCCGGCTGGGCTACCATCGTCGCTGCACGCCTGCCGCCGATCGACTGCCGCCATGACTGAATTCTCCGCCCTCGATCACCTGCACATGGCGCAGGCCCTGCGCCTGGCCGAACGCGCCGCCTATACCGCGCGGCCGAACCCGATGGTCGGTTGCGTGATTGCCCACGCCGGCGAGGTGGTCGGGCAGGGCTGGCACCAGCGCACCGGGGGTCCGCATGCCGAAGTGTTCGCCCTGCGCCAGGCCGGTGAACGCGCACGCGGTGCCACCGCCTACGTCACCCTGGAACCCTGCGCCCACTACGGCCGCACGCCGCCGTGCGCACTGGCGCTGATTCAGGCGGGCATCACCCGCGTGGTCGCCGCCATGCGCGATCCGTTTCCGAAGGTCGACGGTGGTGGCTTCGAACGGCTGCGCGCAGCCGGCATCGCGGTGGCCGAAGGGTTGATGGCCGTGCAGGCGCGCGAGCTCAACCGCGGCTTCCTGTCGCGC
This sequence comes from Bacillus subtilis subsp. subtilis, assembly GCA_021733645.1. Taxonomy (GTDB): domain Bacteria; phylum Pseudomonadota; class Gammaproteobacteria; order Xanthomonadales; family Xanthomonadaceae; genus Stenotrophomonas. The sequence goes on from JAHREJ010000003.1 coordinate 132,239, forward strand.
ATCGAACGGGGCCGGCCGTGGCTGCGGGTAAAGCTGGCCAGCAGCCTGGATGGCCGGACCGCGATGGCCGACGGCAGCTCCAAATGGATCACCGGTGCCGCCGCACGCGAAGACGTGCAGCATTGGCGTGCGCGCGCTGGCGCGATCCTCACCGGCGCCGACACGGTGCTGGCCGACGACCCGATGCTGACCGTGCGCCTGGCAGGAACAGACGTACTGCCGCCGCTGCGCGTGGTACTCGATTCGCGCCTGCGCTCGCTGGAATGCGCGCGCGTGCGCGAGGGTGGGGCGCCCACGCTGTACCTGCATGACGCGGCCATCAGCGCCCCGGATGCGGCCGATGCGGCCTTTGCCAGCGTTGCCATGCACCACGGGCGGCTGGATCTGGGGGCGGTACTGGCATTGCTGGCCGAGCGCGGCATCAACGAAGTACACACCGAAGCCGGTGCGACCCTGGCCGGTGCCCTGTTGGCCGGCGGCTGGGTCGACGAACTGCTGCTGTACCAGGCGCCTACGCTGTTGGGCGAACACGGCCTGCCGCTGCTGTCAGGGCTGGGCATCCATGCCATGCCGCAACAACGGCGGCTGCGCGTGGTGGACCAGCGCATGGTGGGCGAAGACCTGCGGGTACTTCTGCGCCCCTGAGGGGCTGGTCCCGACCGTGGGTGGGTACTCTTGTCCCTGGCACGTCCTCAATCGCACTGGTCAGTCCACATCGCTTCGGCCAGCGAGCGCAGCGCCTTGCACTCCTGGGACATCTGCAACGGTGTCATCACCCGCGCCTTCGCCTTGAGCTCATCGGCCATCACCGCCACCCCGTTCAACTGCTCCGGGGCGATCGTCGCCACGCAGCTGCGGTGCTGCTGCAACAGCAGGTCGCAGCTGGCCACGCCAGTGATTGTCGGTGCATCCATCGCAGCGACCTCCCGCTGCCATGCCTCGAACGGCAGCAGTGCATCCACCACCGGCGCCACCAGTTTGTCCAGGTTGCCGCTGTACCAGTAGCCGTTGTCCTTGGCCGGGTACAGGTCGATGCTGGCGCTCAGCGGCTGCCGTGTACCGCTGCGGACGGCCGCCACGTAGGCATCCATGAAGCGCTTCAGACTGGCCGGGTCGTTGGCTTCCAGGCTGGCGTCGAACAGTGGGCGCAGGCCATCCAGCGCCGTGACCTGGCAGGTGAACTCGACCGTGGCAACCTTGGCGCCGTCCACGGACGCGTTGTCGCGCACCGTGCTGCGCTGCGCGCGACACCGGGTCTTGCCCAGGTTGGCCGCTAGCGTGGCAGGCATTGCCTCGATGCTGGCCGCATCGCTGCCGGCCACCTTCAACAGGCCCTGCAGGGGCGCGGCGAGGGCGGTAGCGAAGCTGCCCTGGTTGAACTCGATCGGGTCCTGGCCATCGAAGGCCGGACGCAGTGCGTCGTTGAGCGTACGCGCGGCGGCGGCATCGTCTTCCAGCATCACCTGTGCATACAGGTCCAAGGTCTGCTCCGGCGTCAGTGGCAGCGGTGCGGCGGCACTGGCCAGCAGGGGGGCACACAGCAACAGGGAAGCAGCGAGCGGCAAGCGGGTCTTCAGCATGTTCAGCGTCCAGTGCGGGGCGCGGAAGCCTAGCGCATTTTTACCGGGCGGACGGCTTCATCCATGCCGTCCGCCCGACCTTGCAAGCCGCTGTAGGCGGCGTTAGAAGCTCAGGCGCAAGCCGGTCGTGTACTCGAATGAGCGGCCATAGGCATCCACCTGCATCACCCAGCCCACGCGCGGGGTGTAATTGAACTGGCCGCCCAGCTGGCCCACCCATTGGCCCTCCACGTCGCTGCCATCCAGGTAACCGGCCTTGACCCATGCCTCGGTGCGTTGCGAAGGCTTGCCGCGCACGCCTACGGTGGCCTGGCCAAGATTGGTGTGGTAGCTGCTGCGCAGCGTCGGGTAACCGGTGTAGCGATAGGTCGACTCGGCGTTGCGGCGCAGCCAGGTGATGTCGCTGGTGAAGTCGATGCGGTTGCTCATCGGCATGTGGTATCCCACGCCCAGGTAGGGCTGTTTCAGCACCACCTTGCTGCTGGCCTCGTTGATGGACAGCGTGTCGGAGACGCGGCTGTAGCCACCCAACAGGTGCACCTGTTCGGCGATGGCAAACGAACCGCGGACGTAGGCCCCGCCCAGCTCCGGGTCGTTGACCCGGCTGTCGTGGACCTGCAGGCCGGCCCAGCCGCCTTCCACGTAGGTGTAACTCAGGCCATCGGCGGCCGATGCCGCGAGCGGCGCCGTGGCCAACAGTGCGGCCAGGATCAAGGTGTTGCGCATCTGCATGCAGTCCTCATGAGCGTGATGTCCGTTTCGCCGTTCCCTCATGGAACGGCCCGTGCAACGTCGTGTCGCGGCGTGGAGTGTAGCAATCGGAGTCGGTGCGTCCTCCGGTCTGGTTTCGCGTTCGTACAGCGAAGAAGATTCTTCTCCCGATGGAGGGCGAGCGCATTGTTCCAAGGGCCGTGGCAGTGGATTGCGGAGGGCGATGATTTCTCCGTTCGGGGTTGCCGCGAGCGGGAGGGTTCGTCGCGGCCGGCGGGTCCCAGGGAAATCGCGCCAGGAACGGTTCTGTGTGCGCCTCGTGCTTCTCACACGGGTGGGGGAGGAACAAAAAAAACGGGCCCCTTTCGGGGCCCGTTCGATCACAGCGCAGCGTAGAACGCCGCCGCCCGATCAGAAACTCGCGCGCACACCCACCGAGTACTGGGTGATGTCGTCATAGGCCTGTACTTCGCCCACCAGCCCCCAGGTCTTGGTGACGTTGACCTGGCCGCCCAGGGTGCCGGTCCAGGTGCCGTCCATGTCGCTGCCGTCGATGTAACCGCCCTTCAACCACGCTTCGGTACGCGGCGAGGGCTTGCCACGCACGCCCAGGGTGGCGCGGGCGGCATTGGTGTGGAACTTGTAGCGGCGGCTGTCGAAACCCTTCTGTTCGTACTTGAGTTCGTCGTTGATGCGCAGCCACGCGATGTCGCTGGTGAAGTCCAGGCGGTCGCTCACCGGCATGTGGTAGCCGATGCCCAGCTCAGGCTGGCTCAACTCTTCCTTGATGCGCAGATCGTTAAGCGAATCATCGAAGCGGTAGGTCTTGCTGACGCGGCTGTAGCCGCCGAACACATGCACCTGCTCGGCGATGGCGAACGAGCCACGGATGTAGCCGCCATCCAGCTTCGGGTTGCTGCCCGGGTTGCTGATCTGCAGCTGGGTCCAGCCACCTTCCACGTAGGTGTAGCTCAGGCCTTCGGCGGCAACGGCGGAAAGCGGGGCGGCAGCCAGCAGGGCGGCGGCCAGGAAAATCTTGCGCATGCAGGGTTCCTTGGGTGGTGTTGAGGTCCATTTCAGCCAGCCCGTCACTGGGCGGCAGGGCGGCGATCACTGCCGCGCGAGCGGATTTTAACCATAACTTCACAAAAAGCGAGCAGTCAGGTAGCCCTGTTACAATGCCCACGCCGGTTCGCCGGTACACAAACGTCTTCAGGGCGGGGTGCGATTCCCCACCGGCGGTAGGTGCGCAAGCACGAGCCCGCGAGCGCTTCCAGTCTCTGGAAGGTCAGCAGATCCGGTCCAATGCCGGAGCCGACGGTATAGTCCGGATGAAAGAAGACGGTGTCACCGGGCCTTGCGCTCGGCGTGCACCTATATGCCTTGCGGCGTTTTTCGCTCACTTTTCGCGGAGAACGTTACTTGTTTACTGGAATCATCGAAGGCGTCGGCCATCTGGCCGCACGCGACTCCATCGGCGGCGATGTCCGCTTCACCTTCAACGTGGGCACCCTGCCGTTCGACAACGTGCAGATGGGCGAGAGCATCGCCATCAACGGGGTCTGCCTGACCGTCATCGCCCATGACGCGGCCAGTTTCCAGGCCGACGCGTCCACCGAAACCCTGGGCCTGACCACGCTGGGCCAGCTGGCCGACGGCGCGGTGATCAACCTCGAACGCGCCATGCGCCCGACCGACCGCCTTGGCGGCCATCTGGTCAGCGGCCATGTCGACGGCCTGGGCCAGGTGCTGTCCATCCACGAGGATGCACGCGCGCAACGCTGGCGCTTTGCCGCGCCGGCCGCGCTGCTGCGCTACATCGCCAAGAAGGGGTCGATCTGCGTGGACGGGGTCAGCCTGACCGTCAACGAGGTGGATGACCACGGCTTCGAGGTCGCGCTGATCCCGCACACCGTGGCCAATACCGCCTTCGCCGGCACCGGCGTGGGCAGCGCGGTCAACCTTGAAATCGACCTGGTCGCCCGTTACGTCGAACGGCTGATCGCCATGCCCGCCCACGGCCCGCAGCAGGGAGCCAACGCATGAACTTCGCCCCCATCCCCGAGATCCTCGAGGACATCCGCCTGGGCCGCATGGTCGTCATTGTCGATGACGAAGACCGCGAGAACGAAGGCGACCTGATCATGGCCGCCGAGCTGGTCAAGCCGTCGGACATCAATTTCATGGTCACCCACGGCCGCGGCCTGGTGTGCCTGCCGCTTACCCGCGAGCGCGCCGCCGACCTGGGCCTGGCGCCGATGGTGCAGGCCAATACCGCGCAGTTCCAGACCAACTTCACCGTCAGCATCGAGGCCGCCGAAGGCGTCACCACCGGCATCTCGGCCTACGACCGCGCCCACACCATCCGCACCGCAGTGAAGCCTGATGCCAAGCCGGCCGACCTGCACCAGCCGGGCCACATCTTCCCGCTGATCGCCCAGCCGGGCGGCGTGCTTACCCGCGCCGGGCATACCGAAGCGGGCGTGGACCTGGCGATGCTGGCCGGGCTGGAGCCGGCCGGTGTGCTGGTGGAAATCCTCAACCCGGACGGCAGCATGGCGCGCCGCCCGGAGCTGGAGGTGTTCGCCCGCGAGCACGGCCTGAAGATGGGCTCCATCGCCGACCTGATCGCCTACCGCCTGGCCACCGAAAAGACCGTCGAGCGCGTGGACGAGCGCGAGATCGACACCGAGTTCGGCCCGTTCAAGCTGGTGACCTACCGCGACCGGATCGCCCATGACCTGCATTTCGCCCTGGTCCGCGGCACCCTGGACACCGACCCCACCCTGGTCCGGGTGCAGGTGGAAAACCCGCTGGCCGACCTGCTGCACTGGCGCCGCGATGATTTCGGCGTGGCCTCCACCGACGCCCTGCGTGCCATTGCCGCTGCCGGGCGGGGGGTGATGGTGGTGCTGTCGGCCCCGCGCGACAGCAACAGCCTGCTGGCCCGCCTGCGCCAGCAGCCGGCCCCGGTGACGCCGGGCAAGGACAAGGATGTGAGCCAGTGGCGGCGCAACGGGGCCGGCGCGCAGATCCTGTCCGACCTGGGCCTGGGCAAGCTGCGCGTGCTGGGCACCCCGCGCCGCCAGATCGGCCTGGCCGGGTACGGTCTGGAAGTGGTGGAGACGGTGGAGAACGCGTCATCGCAGGCGCGCTGACGCCCCACGATTTGCTTCGCAAACCGCGGGGCCCCCTTACCATCATCCCGGCCCCCGCCGCTTCGCGGGAGCCCCCTGACTCAGGGGGCTTTCGCACCCGACCCGTCCCGTAACGCGCTGTGACCCGGCTACACGCGGCCATGCGCTAGAATATTCACCTATTAAATGGACCCCACGCCGAACATGAGCCACTACGAAGGCGACCTCCGTACTCCGGAAAAGGCCCGTTTTGCCATCCTTGCCAGCCGCTGGAATGCCCGCATCACCGACGTGCTGGTGGCCGGCGCGCGGCAGAGCCTGGCCGGCAACGGCATCGACGAAGCCGCCATCGACGTGATCCGCGTGCCCGGTGCGTGGGAACTGCCGCTGGTGGCGGCCCGCCTGGCGGCCGCGCATGAACATGCCGCCATCATCGCGCTGGGCTGTGTGATCCGCGGCGACACCCGCCATTACGAACACGTGGCCGATGGCTGCGCTGAAGGCCTGATGCGCGTGCAGCTGGATTTCGGCGTGCCGGTGCTCAATGGCGTGCTGGCGGTGGAACGCGCCGAGGATGCCGAGGCGCGTGCCGGTGGCAGCCACGGCAACAAGGGTGAGGAAGCCGCACTGACGGCGTTGGAAATGGTCAATCTTCTGGAGCAGTTGCCGTGAACAAGTCAACCTCGGGCAAGCCCTCCGGCAAGCCCGTCCGCCGCGATGGCATCGACCCCGTGCTGCGCTCGCGCGCGCGCCGTCGTGCGTTGCAGGCCATCTATGCCTGGCAGATCTCCGGCGGCAACGCGCAGTCGGTGGTCGCCCAGTTCGCCCATGAGCAGGCCCGCGAAATCGCCGACCTGGCCTATTTCGAAGCGCTGGTGCATGGCGTGCTGGACAACCGCAAGGACCTGGACGAGGCCATCACCCCGTACCTGGACCGCAGCATCGAGGAAGTGGATGCCATCGAGCGCGCCGCGCTGCGGGTGGCCGCCTATGAAATGCGCTACCGCCTGGACGTGCCGTACCGCGTGGTGATCAACGAAGCCATTGAATCGGCCAAGCGTTTTGGTTCCGAGCACGGCCACACCTACGTCAACGGCGTGCTGGATCGTGCCGCCGTGGAATGGCGCAAGGTCGAATCGGGTCACTGAGCCACCGCAAGCCCGATCTCCGGTAGAGCCGAGCCATGCTCGGCGGCTCTTCGCACGCCCCCTCTACCGCGCAGCCGAGCATGGCTCGGCTCTACCGGGTTCCACTCCCGGTCCCTGTGTCGCCAGGCGTCGACCGCGGGTCGACGCAAGCGGCCGCCGCCACACCACGGAACCGCCATGTCCCTCGCCGAATTTGCCCTGATCGACCGCATCCGCGCCCGTACCCGTGCGCGCGAGGACGTGGTGCTTGGCATCGGCGATGACGCTGCGCTGCTGCGGCCGCGGCCCAACGAACAGCTGGTGGTCACCGCCGACACGCTCAACAGCGGCGTGCATTTTCCGGCCGAGACGCCGGCCTTTGCGATCGGTTGGAAAACCCTGGCGGTGAACCTGTCCGACCTGGCCGCGATGGGCGCGCGCCCGGCGTGGTGCACCTTGGCCTTGTCGTTGCCCGACACCGATCCGGAATGGATCGAGGCGTTCGCCGATGGTTTCTTCAGCCTGGCCGACGAGCACGACATCGTGCTGGTGGGCGGGGACACCACGCGCGGCCCGTTGTCGTTGTCGGTCACCGCGATGGGCCAGTTGGCCGGCGGGCATGCGCTGCGCCGCGATGCCGCCCAGGTGGGCGATGACATCTGGGTCAGCGGCAGCCTGGGCGAGGCGGCCGGTGCGCTGCGTCTGTGGGAGCAGGGCCGGCTGAACGTGGCCCGCTCGGCCAGCGATCATTCGCATGAAGCGCTGCGCCAGCGCCTGCTGTGCCCGGTGCCACGGGTCAAGCTGGGCCAGCGCCTGCGCGCGTTCGCGCATGCCGCGGTGGATATCTCCGACGGCCTGCTGGCCGACCTGGGGCATATTGCCGCACGCAGCGGCGTGGCCGCGTACGTGGACAGCAGCGCGCTGCCATTGTCGCCGGTGCTGCGCGCGGTACTCGGTGCCGACGCCGCGCGTGACTGCGCCCTGCGCGGCGGCGACGACTACGAACTGTGCTTCACCGCCGCCGCCGACCAGCGCGACGCGCTGCATGCGCTGGGCGATGCGTTGTCGCTGCCGCTCACCCACATCGGCAGCATCGCCGAAGGGCAGGGCGTGCATGTGGATGGCGACCTGGCCAGCGGCGGCTACCAGCACTTCGCCGACTGAGCGCCGAGCGGGGGGCCAAGGGTAGAGCCGAGCCATGCTCGGCTTCCTTCGCAGCGCCGCCAGGAATGGTGGCCGCCGCAGCCGAGCATGGCTCGGCTCTACTTACCCGCGTCGGCAGCATCGCCGAGGGGCAGGGCGTGCATGTGGATGGCGACCTGGCCAGCGGCGGCTACTGAGCGCCGAACGGGGGGCCAAGGGTAGAGCCGAGCCATGCTCGGCTTTCTTCGCAGCGCCGCCAGGAATGGTGGCCGCCGCAGCCGAGCATGGCTCGGCTCTACTTACCCGCGTCGGCAGCATCGCCGAGGGG
>JAHREJ010000004.1 GCA_021733645.1 Bacillus subtilis subsp. subtilis
CTACTTACCCGCGTCGGCAGCATCGCCGAGGGGCAGGGCGTGCATGTGGATGGCGACCTGGCCAGCGGCGGCTACTGAGCGCCGAGCGGGGTGCCAAGGGTAGAGCCGAGCCATGCTCGGCTTTCTTCGCCGCGCCGCCAGGAATGGTGGCCGCCGCAGCCGAGCATGGCTCGGCTCTACGCATGCGTGGTGGTCTTGGGCTGGTGGCTGCTGCAGCCGAGCATGGCTCGGCTCTACTTACCCGCGTCGGCAGCATCGCCGAAGGGCAGGCGTGCATGTGGATGGCGACCTGGCCAGCGGCGGCTACTGAGCGCCGAGCGGGGGGCCGAGGGTAGAGCCGAGCCATGCTCGGCTTCCTTCGCCGCGCCACCAGAAATGGTGGCCGCCGCAGCCGAGCATGGCTCGGCTCTACGGGGGCGCAGCGGTTTCAGGCTGGCGGCAGTACTTTGCCCGGGTTGAGGATGCCGTCCGGGTCCAGCGCGTGTTTGATCGCACGCATGGCCGCCAGTGTGGCCGGGGTGAAGGCTTGTGCCATGAAGTCGCGCTTGGCCAGGCCGATGCCATGTTCGCCGGACAGTGTGCCGCCCAGCGCCAGCGTCAACGCGAAGATCTTCGGCAGTGCGGCATGCGCACGCGCGTTTTCATCGGCATCGTCGGGGTGGTACAGGATGTTGACGTGCAGGTTGCCATTGCCGGCGTGGCCGAAGGTGACAATGATCAGCTGGTGCTCGCGGGCCAACGCCTGCACGCCGGCCACCAGGTCTGGGATGCGCGACACCGGCACCACCACGTCTTCGTTGATCTTTCCTGGCGCGATGCTGCGCAGCGCCGGCGACAATGCCTTGCGCGCGGCCCACAGTTTCTCGCGTGCGGCCCCTTCCATCGCCACGTCCAGGGCCAGCATCCCGTCGCCCTCGGCCGCGCTGGCCAGCGCCTGCAGCAGGTAGGGCAGGGTGTCGTGGTCGCCGTCGGCTTCCACCAGCAGCATCGCGCCGGCTTCGGGAACGTCGGCGCCGTTGCGCCGCAGCAGTTCCAGGCTGCGCGCATCCATGAATTCCAGGCGCGTGGGTACCACCGGCTGCGCCATCAGGCGCGATACCGCCGCGGCCGCCGCATCGGCGTCGCGGTACAGCACGCGCAGCCCGGCCTGGGCGACCGGCAGCGGGGTGAGCTTGAGCGTGGCTTCCACGATCAAGGCCAGCGTGCCTTCGCTGCCCACCAGCAGGTGGGTGAGGTCGTAGCCGGTGGCGTCCTTGGTGTAGGCGCCGCCGCACTGGATGAGTTCGCCGGCACCGGTGACGGCGACCAGGCCCAGCACGTTGTCGCGGCTGGTGCCGTACTTCACCGCGCGCGGGCCACCGGCATTGCAGGCCAGGTTGCCGCCGATGCTGCAGATGTCCGCGCTGGATGGGTCCGGTGCCCAGAACAGGCCGTGCGGGGCCAGTGCGTGTTGCAGGTCGCCGTTGAGCACGCCCGGCTCCACCACCGCGCAGCGGTTGCCGGGCTGGATGTCGAGGATGCGGTTCATGCGCGCGAACGACAGCACGATGCTGCCGTTGACCGGTACCGCCGCGCCGGTGGTGCCAGTACCGGCACCGCGCGCCACCAGTGCGATGTGGTGTGCACGGCAGGCGCGCACCAGCGCCACGACCTGCTCGCGATCGCGCGGGAAGGCCACGCCCAGCGGCACCTGCTGCCGCCATGAGTTGTCCTGCGCGGCTGCGGCAAGTGCGGCGTCATCGGTGCGCCAGCCGTTCTCGCCCAGCAGTGCGTGCACGGTGGAAATGAACGGGGCGGGCAGTGCGGTGGTCATCAGGTAGTCCGGGCATCAGCAGGGGCGCGCTGGATCAGCCGCCAACCAATCACGGCAGCGGCCAGGGGCAACCAGACCCAACGCAGTTCAGAAAAAACAGTGGCCAGCCCACGCGCGCTGAAGAACTGGCCGGCGAACGGCGACACCCGGATTGGCCGCCACGGCGCGAACAGGCGCTCGCCGCTCCACGGCCACCACAGGGCAACGCCCAGCCCACCGGAGGTGAGGGCATCCAGCAGTGGATGCGACAGCGCGCTGATGCCGACGAACGCGGCGGCCTGCACGGCGCTGGCGCGCAGGCGGCGATGCAGCAGCGCGGCCAGTACGGCCAGCCCCGCCGCAAACAGGACCGAATGGCTGGCACCGCGATGGCCGAAGCTGTCGGCGTAGGGAATGTGCAGCGCAAACGCCAGTACGTCGGCGTCGGGCAGCATCGCTGCGACCACGCCGGCAGCCAGCAGCGGCGTGGCGATACGACCGCGATCCGTCGCGCACCACAGTGCCAGCGGAATCGCAGCATGGGTGAATACGCTGGGCATCAGCAATCCTCCAGCCGGAACGCATCGCGCAGCCATTGCAACTTCACGGGCTCACCACTGGCATCGACCACATCGAAGCGGCACGGCCGCTCGGCCAGCGCCGGATGGGCAGCCAGAAACAGCTGCGCAGCCAACATCAGTTTGCGGCGTTTGCGCAGGTCCACCGAGGCCGCGCCGCCACCGAAACCGGCACTGGCGCGGTAACGCACTTCCACGAACACGGTGGTGTCGCCGTCGCGCATGATCAGGTCCAGCTCACCGCCGCGATAGCGCGCGTTGCGGGTGATCGGACTCAACCCGTGGGAGCACAGGTACGCCTGCGCGGCCGCTTCCACCGCCGCGCCGCGTTGCGCCTGCGCCGTGGGCACCGGGCTTAGTTGCTGGTGGCGATCGGCATCGGCCGGCCGCCGCTGAAGGTCGACCAGGCCGGAACGCGCAGTACGTTGCCATTGCTGTCCAGGAACAGGGTGCCGGTGGCGCCGGCCAGGCCGCCTTCGCTGGCCATCTTGTCCAGGTAGGCGCTGATCTTCCATGCATCGAAACCGAACGCGAACAGGCGGCCGGCCGCACCGCGCGCGGTGGGCAGGATCTGCCCGGCGGTGCTGGCCGAGGGCAGGCCCGGTACGCCACGCACGTTCCAGGCTTCGTTGGGGTACACGATGCCGTCCAGCGCCATGTCCTCTTCGGGCTTGCCGGCGCCCACGGTCAACTGCGAGGTGCCCACGCGGGTTGCGCCGCCGGCACCGGCCAGGGCCAGCTGCGGGGCCAGCGCACGCGCCTGCGGTGCCTTCACCGCCAGCAGCACGCCATCGACGCTACCGGCCGCGCGGATCCGCGTACCGATATCGCCTACGGTGTCGCCCACGGCGATCGTGGCCACCACCTGGCCGCCACGCTGGGCGAAGCGTTCACCGAACGCGGCGGCGGCGCGGCGGCCGTTGTCGTCGTTGCTGTGCACCACCAGCACCTTGCTGCGCTCGCGGCCACGCAGGTATTCGGCGGCGATGATGCCGTCGTCTTCCGGGGCCAGCGAGAAACCGGCGCTGCCCGCGGGCGGGCTGCTCTTGCCGCGGTTCAAGGCCAGCACCGGTACCGGCAGTTGCGCGCGGCCGAACACCGCGTCCACTTCGTCGCGGCCGAGCGGGCCGACGATGAAATCGGCACCGGCATTGACCGCTTTGTCATAGGCGGACACCGCACCGGCCGCGGTGCCGGCGGTGTCGATGAACTGGATGTCCGGGCGGCGGCGGGTTTCACCGTAGTAACCGCTGAGCAGGCCGTCGCGCACCGGCTGGGCGGCGGTGGCCAGCCGGCCGCTGAGTGGCAGCAGCACGGCCATCTTCACCGGCGGGCGGTAGCCATCACTCATTGCCGGGGGGCGCTTGCTGGTGTCGAACTGGGTGGCCTGTTCGCGATCGAACGGCCGCGGCAGCGGCAGCCCGCGCGCGATCAACGCGCGACCGGCGAAGTTGTACAACGGCTCGTTGGCCGGCAGGGCGGCGGCGCGTGCGCGCAGGGTGGCGTCGTCCAGCGTGCCGAGCAGGCCGGCGATGGCCTGCTGGTTGTCACTGCGCGCCTTGCCGGTGAGGGCGGCATGCGCGCGCGCGCGTTCCTGGGCGGCACCGATGGTATCGCCGGTGGCCTGCAACGCGTCGGCGCGGGCCAGCTGCCAGCGCGTGCGCAGCGACGGGGTCACGTTTTCCGCCGATTCCTTGAGCAGGGCCAGCGCCTGCGCCGGCTGCTTGTCAGCCAGCGCCAGTTCGGCGCTGGTGAGGTGGTAGCGCTGCAGGCTGGCGCCGTTGAGCTGGCGCGCGGTGATCTGTGCCAGCAGGGTGCGGGCGCGGGCGTTGTCGCCGGCTTCGTGCCAGGCAAACGCGGCGTCGGCCAGGGCGGCGGCCCGGGCGCTGCCTTTCAGTGTGTTGGCCAGGGCTTCCAGCTGCACGGCGGCATCGCGGGGCTTGCCTTGATCGATCAATGCCAGCGCCTGGCTCTGTGCCGGCGACTCGGGCGCGCTGGTCAGGCTCGTCGTGGCGCAGCCGGCAAGCAGCAGCAGCGACAACGACAGGGCGGAGATCCGTGCGACGGGCTTGTTCATGATCAGGTCCATTCGATGGGGGCAGCGGCCGTGGCCGGGGAACGGTACGATTCTACCCTTGACCCACGAGTGCCGTTGCGATGAGTGCTGTCCCCACGCTGTATGTCGTTGCCACCCCGATCGGCAACCTGGCCGACCTGACACCGCGGGCGCAGGACGTGCTGCGCTCGGTGGCGGCGATCTGCGCCGAAGACACCCGCCGCAGCGGCCAGCTGCTGGCCCACTTCGGCATCCAGCAGCCGCTGGTGGCCTTGCACGATCACAATGAAGACGCGTTGGCGCAGCGCATCGTGGCGCGGCTGCAGGCCGGCGAGTCGCTGGCGCTGATCAGCGATGCGGGCACGCCGCTGGTGAGCGATCCGGGCTACCGGCTGGTGCGCGCGGCGCGCGAGGCCGGGATCCGGGTCAGCCCGATTCCCGGCGCGTGTGCGGCCATTGCCGCCTTGAGCGTGGCCGGCCTGCCCAGCGACCGCTTCACCTTTGAAGGCTTCCTGCCGGCCAAGGGCTCGGGCCGCCGCGAGCGTCTGCAGAGTCTGGCCGCGGAAACCCGCACGCTGGTGTTCTACGAATCCTCGCACCGCATCACCGAATCGCTGGCCGACATGGTGGCCACCTTCGGCCCCGAGCGCCCGGCGGTGCTCGCACGCGAGCTGACCAAGCTGTTTGAAACCGTGCTCGACGGCAGCCTGGCCTCGCTGCTGCAGCAGGTAGAAGCCGACGACAACCAGCGCAAGGGTGAGTTCGTGGTGATGGTGCAGGGCGCCGCCGACGACGCGCAGGCCCAGTTGGCCGCCGGCCGCCGCCTGTATGCCAAGCTCAGCGAGCACCTGCCGCCGTCCACCGCAGCCAAGCTCGCCGCCGAACTGACCGGCGCGCCAAGAAAGGCGTTGTACGGCGGTTGATCGGCCCGGGTGGGCCTCAGCGCGTTGCCTGCGTAGCGCCACCCGAACGGTGGCTGGCGCGGTGCCCGAGTAGAGCATCCACGCATGGCGTGGATCTACCGATGGGCCCACGCGCGATGCCTCAGGAGGCACAGCCCCCTTTAGTAAAGGGGGCGCGGCGACAGCCGCGGGGAATTGGGCGCTGGTGGCCCGGGGCCCAAGGTTTGCAGCGCAAACCTTGGGGCTTTTTTCGCCTTGCGAAAAAAGCGGCGGAGCCGGCCGATAAGCCGGGTTTTGTCGTGGACAGTCATTCCTCTAGGCGCTCCGTCACCGCAGCGCTCAAGCAACCTACCCGGACCCGACGCGGGCCACGCCATTAGGTCCCTATTTGGTCTTGCTCCAGGTGGGGTTTGCCGTGCCGGTCTGTTACCAGACTCGCGGTGCGCTCTTACCGCACCATTTCACCCTTACCGGCTCCCCGAAGGGAACGTAGGCGGTATCTTTCTGTTGCACTTTCCGTCGGCTTGCGCCGCCCAGGCGTTACCTGGCACCTTGCCCTATGGAGCCCGGACTTTCCTCGGCATCCGCAAGGGATGACGCGACTGTCTGGCCGACTCCGCCGCGCGCATTGTCCCACATTCGCCGCCCCGCCGGGCAGATTGCGCCGGCAGCTGGCCGCCGTGCGGAGCACCTGGGTCCGCCGCTGGCCCTACGGCGAGGCCGCGGCGACGTCCAGCCGTGTCTGGCCGATGGCGGTGCCGTCCGCACCGAACCGGCGCTCCTGGATGAAGCCGTGGCCGTCGGCGTCCAGCGCGATGACCGTGCTGGCGCGGGTGCCGTAATCGGGGCTGCGGATGAAGGCCGAACTCAACCAGCGCTCGCGTTCCAGGCCGATGCCGGTGTCGGGCAGCGCGCTGTCGTCGGCACGGGTTTCATCGGCCAGGGCCCGCCACAGCGGGCTGAGGTCGTCAGCGCCACTGGCGATCCAGGCCTGCAGGGCTGCCTTCAGGCGCACGGTCTTGGGCCACGGGGCATCCAGCGGCCCGTTGGACATGCCGTGCACGCCGGGCGCCAACGCCTGCCTGGTCGGCGGGTGGTTGCCCAGGAACTGGCAACTGTCGCGGTCGGCCAGCAACAGGTTGAACGGGGCAAATGCGGGGGCGTGCACGGCCAGGGCATCGGCGAAGGCGTCCGCCGGCGTGGTGTCGCGCAGGTAATCGGCCACCAATGCCCCGCGTGACGGGCCGGTCTGCCGGGCCAGCGGGTCGCGCACGTTGGTCACCACGGCCATCCGGCCGTTCGGCCCCACCCCGGCCCAGGTGCCGCCCGAGCGCAGGTCGCGCCCGGCCAGCAGGCCGGCGTCGGGCATCGGCCAGGCCGCCAGTGGCGCGGTGGGCCGGGCGTGGAACTCGTCGCGGTTGCCGGCCATGACCAGTTGCCAGCGCGGGTGGGTTTTCCAGGCAAGGGCGAGCAGGCACATGGCCGACATTGTGACCGGATTGCGCAAGGCGGGGTCAATGGCGACGGGGCTTGGGATGAATGCGGGCCTATGTTTCACGCCCTCTGCACGGGCCTGAACTTCGGCCCAATCTCAAAAGATGAGACGAAACAGCAACTTGTGGATAAGCCTTGAACAAGTCTCTAAACATTGCTGCAAGCCCTTGATGTTCAAAGTGATTTCCGGCTCGCAAAGTTGTTGACAACCCAATCGGCACTGCTAAGGTGGGCAACAGAGGCAAAACCGGGTTTTTTGTGGTTTTTCGTGGTTCAATGTTTCACCGGGCGAAGGAAAGGTGCACGCGTCGTGTTTCAGGGCGAGACGGCCATCACGGTTGACGATAAAGGACGCATGGCGGTTCCCACCGCCCATCGTGACCTTGTCGCGCGCGTGAGCAACAACCGCCTGGTCCTGACCTACAACCCCTTCGAGTCCGGCTGCCTGTGGCTGTATGCCGAAACCGAATGGGAGCGGGTCCGCGACGACGTCATGGCCAAACCCAACACACAGCGCGTCGTGCGCCTGCTGCAACAGAAGCTGGTCGGTTCGGCCGCGCATCTGGAGCTGGATGGCAACGGCCGCATCAGTATTCCTGCCAGCCACCGCGGTGCCGTTGGCATTGAAAAGAAGGCGGTTCTGCTCGGCATGGGCGACAAATTTGAATTGTGGAGCGAGCAGGCACATCGCGCATTGATCCAGCAGACGTTGTCTGACGGGGATCTGGGCGATGGGTTGCTCGACCTGAAGTTGTGAGCCGGGGTGCCCGGATGCGCGGAGCAGCGCAGACCGGTCACCTTCCGGTGTCGCAGTCGCCGGCGGGGCACCTGCCGGTTCTGTACACGCAGGTCCTGGATGGCCTGAGGGTGATCGAAAACGGAACGTATCTCGATGGCACGTTTGGTCGTGGCGGTCACGCCCGCGGCGTGCTCGAGCAACTCGGTCCTGGAGGCCGGCTGCTGGTCATGGACAAGGATCCCGACGCGATTGCGGTGGCCGAGCGTGATTTCGCGCCGGACCCGCGCGTGTCGATTTTCCGTGGCAGCTTCGCCGACCTGCTGCACTGGGACGCCACCGCCGGTGGCCTGGACGGGGTGCTGTTGGACCTGGGCGTGTCGTCGCCGCAGCTGGACGTGGCCGAGCGCGGTTTCAGTTTTGGCAAGGACGGCCCGCTGGATATGCGCATGGACCCGGACAGCGGCGAAAGCGCGGCGCAGTGGCTCAACCGTGTGGAAGAACGCGAGCTGATGGACGTGTTGTGGACCTACGGCGAAGAGCGCCAGGGCCGCCGCATCGCCAAGGCCATCGTAGCCCGCCGCGACAAGCAGCCCTTCACCCGCACCGCCGAGCTGGCTGAGTTGATCGCTTCGGTGATGCCGCGCGGCAAGGACAAGATCCACCCGGCCACGCGCAGCTTCCAGGCCATCCGCATCCACATCAACCGCGAACTGGCCGACCTTGAAGCCGGGCTGGACGCGGCAATGGCACGGCTCAAGCCGGGTGGCCGACTGGCGGTGATCAGCTTCCATTCGCTGGAAGACCGCATCGTCAAACAGTTCATGAATCGCCACGCCAAGGCCCCGCCGAGCAATCGCCGGCTGCCCGAGTTGGCCGCGTTCGTGCCGACCCTGGACCTGCATGGCGGCGCCATCAAGGCCGAGGACGACGAACTGGCGGTCAACCCGCGCTCGCGCAGCGCCGTGCTGCGCGTGGCCGAGAAGCGCGAGGTGGCCGGGTGAGTCGGCTGCTGCTCATCGTGCTGCTGGCCTGCACCGTCGCCTCGGCGATCGGGGTGGTGTTCATGCGCCACCGCCACCGCCAGACCTTCATCGAGCTGTCGAAGGCCGAGCGCGCGCGCGATGAGATCAATATCGAGTTCGGCCGCCTGCAGCTGGAACAGGCGACCCTGGCCGAATCGACCCGGGTGGACCGCGTTGCCCGCGAAAAGCTGGGCATGAAGTTCCCCGAAGCGGCTGACGTGGTGGTGATCCGGCCATGAGCAAGTCCGGTCGCAACCGCACCCGTAACAGCTTCAACCTGCGCCAGCGCCTCAAGTGGGTGGGTCTGGCGCTTGGGCTGTGCTCGGTGTCGCTGGTCGGCCGCGCGGCGTACGTGCAGATCATCAACAGCGATTTCTACCAGCGCCAGGGCGAAGCGCGTTACCTGCGCGAACTGCCGATCAACACCTCGCGCGGCATGATCACCGACCGCAACGGCGAGCCGGTGGCGGTGTCCACCCCGGTCGCTTCGATCTGGGTCAACCCGCAGGAACTGCTGCGCGCCCCGGACCGCATCCCCGAGCTGGCCACCGCGCTGGGCATGCCGCTGGATGAGCTCACCTCCAAGCTGTCGCAGAAGTCGGACAAGGAATTCATGTACCTGCGCCGCCGGATCAATCCGGACGACGCGGAGAAAGTGGTCGCCATGAAGATCCCGGGCGTGGCCTCGCAGCGCGAGTTCCGCCGCTTCTACCCGCAGGGTGAGGCGATGGCGCACGTACTGGGCTTCACCAACATCGACGACCGCGGCCAGGAAGGGCTGGAGCTGGCCTTCGACGAATGGCTGCGCGGCAAGGCCGGCGCCAAGCGGGTGATCCGCAACCGCAAGGGCGATACGGTGGAGAGCGATCTGCTGCGCGCCGCCGAGCCGGGCAAGGACCTCACCCTCAGCATCGACCGCCGCATCCAGTTCCTGGCCTTCAAGGAACTGCGCAACGCGCTGATCGCCAACAAGGCGGCCGGTGGCTCGATGGTGATCATGGATGTGGCCACCGGCGAAGTGCTGGCCATGGTGAACCTGCCCACCTACAACCCCAATTCGGTGGGCGGCGCTGCGCCGGACACCCGCCGCAACCGCGCGGTGACCGACCTGGTCGAGCCCGGCTCGACCATGAAGCCGCTGACCATCGCCTCGGCGCTGCAGTCCGGGGTGGTCACCAAAGACACCATCGTGGACACCAACCCCGGCTACATGGCCGTGGGCCGGTTCACCATCAAGGACGTGCCGCGCAACAACGGCGTGCTCAACGTTACCGGTGTGATCACCCGCAGCTCGAACATCGGTGCGGCCAAGATCGCCGCCAAGATGCCCGACCAGGTGTTCTACGACCACGTGCACAGCTTCGGTTATGGCGTGTCCCCGCACAGCGGATTCCCCGGCGAATCGGCCGGCGTGCTGAAGCGGCCGGCGCGTTGGGATGGTGCCACCAAGACCACCATGTCCTACGGCTATGGCTTGAACGTTACGCCGCTGCAGATCGCCACCGCCTATTCGGCGCTGGGCAACGGCGGCAAGCTGATCGCGCCCACCTTCGTGAAGGGCCAGCGCAACGAAGGCAAGCAGATCATCGACGAGAACATCGCCAAGCAGGTGGTGGCGATGATGGAAACCGTGGTTACCCAGGGCGGCGCCAAGCAGGCGGCGGTGCTGGGTTACCACGTGGCCGGCAAGACCGGTACCGCACGCAAGGCCGGCCCCGGCGGTTACGAGCGCGGGCATTACAACGCGCTGTTTGCCGGCGTGGTGCCGGCCACCAACCCGCGCTTTGCCACGGTGATCGTGATCAACGACCCCCAGGGCGGCAAGTACTACGGTGGCCTGGTGTCTGCACCGGTGTTCCACAACGTGATGGAAGGCGCGTTGCGCCTGATGGACGTGCCGCCGGACGACATCGAGTCGTGGCTGGCCGCCCAGCAGTCGGGAAAGATGGGGCATTCCGCATCGGTGCTGCCGATGCCGCCGCCGGAAACGGTGATCGCCCCCGACGCCGCCGCCGAATTCGATGCCGCGCTGCCCAGCGCGCACGCCACGGTGCCGCCCGCGCAGGGAGGCACCCAATGAGCCAGATGATGTTGCTTTCGCAGTTGCTTCCCGATGTGGTGCTCAGCCACGATCCGTCCATCACCGGCCTGGTGCTGGACAGCCGCGCCGTGCGCCCGGGCAACGCCTTCGTGGCGATCGCCGGGTTCGGCGCACACGGGCTGGGTTTCGTCGACCAGGCCCGTGCCAATGGGGCCGGCGCGATCCTGTTCGACCCACCCGCGCCGGTGGAGCTGCCGGCCCCGGCCGATGCGATCGCCGTGCCGGGCCTGCGCCTGCGCATGGGGGCGATGGCCGATGCGTTCCACGGCCATCCCTCGCGCGCGATGACGATGGTCGGGGTGACCGGCACCAACGGCAAGACCTCCACCGTGCAGCTGCTGGCCCAGGCCTGGCAGCTGCTGGGCACCGCCAGTGGCAGCATCGGTACGCTGGGCGTGGGTCTGTATGGCCACGTCGTCCCGACCGGCTTCACCACGCCGCTGGTGCTGCAGATGCACCAGGTGCTGGCGCAGCTGCGCGATGACGGCGCGCGCGCGGTGGCAATGGAAGTCAGTTCGCACGCACTGGACCAGGGCCGTGTGGATGCAGTGCATTACGACGTGGCGGTGTTCACCAACCTCACCCGCGATCACCTGGATTACCACGGCGACATGGCCCAGTACGGCGCGGCCAAGGCCAAGCTGTTCCATCGCGATGGCCTCAAGGCCGCGGTGGTCAACCTGGACGACAGCTTCGGCAGCGAACTGCTGCGCACCGTCGCTCCCGGCGTGCGCCAGATCGGGGTCAGCTCGCGCGGTGCGCAGCAGGCCGCGGTGCGGGCCGATTCGCTCACGCTCGACGGCCGCGGCATCGCCTTCGACCTGATGGTCGAGGGCGCGCGCCACCCGGTGCAGTCGCCGCTGCTGGGCCGCTTCAACGTGGACAACCTGCTGGCCGTGGCCGGTACGCTGTATGCGCTGGGCCATGCCCCGGCCGCGATCGCCGCGCTGCTGTCGCAGCTGCAGCCGATTGCCGGGCGCATGAACCGGCTCGGTGGCGCGCAGGGCCTGCCGACCGTGGTGGTCGACTACGCCCATACCCCCGATGCGCTGGAACAGGCGTTGTCCAGCCTGCACGACCACCTGGCCGGGCGCCTGGTGTGTGTGTTCGGCTGCGGCGGCGAGCGCGACACCGGCAAGCGCCCGCAGATGGCGGCCATTGCCGAGAAGGCCGCCAACCTGGTGATCATCACCGACGACAACCCGCGCGGCGAAGACGGCGATGTGATCGTGGCTGACATCGTCGCCGGGCTCGCCCACCCGTCCGCGGCCATCGTGCAGCGCGACCGCGCCGCCGCGATCGCCACCGCGATCGGCCAGGCCGGTGCGGGCGACATCGTGCTGATTGCCGGCAAGGGCCATGAGCCCTACCAGGAAGTGCACGGCGTCCAGCATGCATTCGACGACACCGTGGTGGCCGCCGGGGTGCTCGCCGCCCGCGCCGCGCAGGTGGTACGGGCGCAGGATGCGGAGGACGCACCATGAAGCGCACCCCGCTGTCGTTGATCGCGCATTGGGCCGGTGGCGAGATCCACGGCGATGACACCGCCATCGATGCCATCAGCAACGACACCCGCACCCTGGGCCCGGGCAGCCTGTACGTGGCGCTGCGTGGCGAGCGCTTCGACGGCCATGATTTCGCCGCCGACGCGGCCGCGCGCGGTGCCTCGGCGATGCTGGTCGAGCGCCTGCTGGACGTGGCGCTGCCGCAGATCGTGGTGGCCGACAGCCAGCATGCGCTGGGCCGCATTGCCCACGGCATGCAGCGCGACCGTGCCGCCGGGGTATTCGCCATCACCGGCAGCAACGGCAAGACCAGCGTCAAGAGCCTGCTGCTGGCGATCCTGCAGCAGGTGGCGCGCGAACAACACAAGGTGGTGTACGCCAACCCGGGCAATCTCAACAACGAGATCGGCCTGCCGCTGGCCGTGCTGGACGCGCCCGAAGACGCCGACTTCGCCGTGTATGAAATGGGCGCCGGCAAGCCGGGCGACATCGCCTACCTCACCGACATCGTGCGCCCGCGCTACGCGCTGGTGAACAACATCGCCCCGGCGCACCTGGAGCGGATGGGCAGCCTGCAGGGCGTGGCCAGCACCAAGGGCGCCATCTACGCCGCGTTGCCCACCGATGGCGTGGCGGTGATCAACGCCGACGATGCCTTTGGCATCTGGTTTGAACAGCACATCGTGGGCCAGCCCCCGCGCAGCCGCGTGTTGCGCTATGGCCTGGACCACAGTGCCGACGTGGGCGCGCTGGCGATCCGCCCCAGCGCCACCGGCAGCCAGTTCCTGCTGACCAGCCCGCAGGGTCAGGTGGAAATCGCGCTGGCCCTGCCAGGCCGGCACAACATCAGCAATGCGCTGGCGGCGGCCTCGTTGGCACTGGCCGCCGGCATCGGCCTGGACCAGATCGCCGCCGGCCTGGCCCGCGCCGAACCGGTGCCGGGCCGCCAGATCGCCCACCAGCTGCCCAATGGCGCGGTGCTGATCGATGACAGTTACAACGCCAACCCCGGCTCGCTGGCGGCGGCGATCGATGCGCTGGCCGGTGGCAAGAGCGAAGGCTGGCTGGTGCTGGGCGACATGCGCGAACTGGGCCCGGACGGCGAAGCACTGCATGCCCAGGCCGGCCGCCGCGCACGCGATGCCGGCATCAAGCGCCTGTACACGCTGGGCCCGCTGAGTGCCGCGGCCTCGGCCGCCTTTGGCGAGGGCGGCCGGCACTTCGCCGACCACCACAGCCTGGCCGTCGCACTGGCCAACGATCTGCATGCTGGCGTGCGCTGCCTGGTCAAGGGCTCGCGCGGCAGCGCCATGGACAACATTGTAAAAGCGCTGCTGGCGCGAGGAGAGGAAACCCCCCATGTTGCTTGAACTGGCCCGATGGTTGCAGCAATTGGAGAGCCTGTTCGGGCTGTTCGGCTATCTGACGCTGCGTGGCATTCTTGCCGCGCTGACCGCACTGTTCCTGTCGCTGTGGCTGGGCCCGGCGATGATCCGCAAGCTGGCCCAGTTCAAGGGCGGTCAGCCGATCCGCAAGGATGGCCCGCAGACGCACTTCTCCAAGGCCGGCACGCCGACCATGGGCGGCTCGCTGATCCTGCTCACCATCACCTTGTCGGTGTTGCTGTGGGCCGACCTGCGCAACCGCTATGTATGGGTGGTGCTGGCGGTGATGCTGTGCTTCGGCGCCATCGGCTGGTACGACGACTGGATCAAGATCGTACGGCGTGACCCGAACGGCCTGAAGTCGCGCTGGAAGTACCTGCTGCAGTCGATCTTCGGCCTGGCCGCCGGCCTGTTCCTGTTCTATACCGCCGATGTGCCGGCCGCGCTGACCTTCTACATCCCGATGTTCAAGTCGGTGGCGCTGCCGCTGGCGGGGATCAGCTTCGTGGCCATCGCCTATTTCTGGATCGTCGGCTTCTCCAACGCGGTCAACCTGACCGACGGCCTGGACGGGCTGGCGATCATGCCCACCGTGCTGGTGGCCTGCGCACTGGGCGTATTCGCCTATGCCTCGGGCAACGTGGTGTTCTCCAACTACCTGCAGATTCCGCAGATTCCCGGTGCCGGTGAACTGGTCATCATCTGTGCGGCCATTGCCGGGGCGGGCCTGGGCTTCCTGTGGTTCAACACCTACCCGGCGATGGTGTTCATGGGCGACATCGGCGCGCTGGCGCTGGGCGCGGTGCTGGGCACCATCGCGGTGATCACCCGCCAGGAGCTGGTGCTGGTGATCATGGGCGGCGTGTTCGTGATTGAAACACTGTCGGTGATGATCCAGGTGGCCTCGTTCAAGCTCACCGGCAAGCGCGTGTTCAAGATGGCCCCCATCCATCACCACTTTGAACTGAAGGGATGGCCGGAGCCGCGCGTGATCGTGCGCTTCTGGATCATTTCGGTGGTGCTGGTGCTGATCGGCCTGGCCACGTTGAAGGTCCGCTGATGAACGACCTGTCGCGCCAGGCAACCCGCCTTGAAGCCATCGGAGGCCACTTCGACAAGTGGCTGCTGGGCGCGATCATCGCGCTCACCGGGCTGGGCGTGGTGATGGTCGCGTCGAGCTCGATCGCCTTGATGAGCAGCCCGTTCTATTACCTCAACCGCCATCTGATCTTCCTGGCGGTGGGTATCGTGCTGGCGATCATCGCCATGCGCACCGAGCTCAAGAGCATCGAGCAGTACAACCAGGTGCTGCTGCTGGGCTGCTTTGCGCTGCTGGTGGTGGTGTTCGTCCCCGGCCTGGGCAGCAGCGTCAACGGCGCCCGGCGCTGGATCAACCTGGGCATCTCCAAGTTCCAGACCGTCGAAGCGGTCAAGGTGCTCTACATCGTGTGGCTGTCCAGCTACCTGGTGCGCTTCCGCGATGAGGTCAACGCCACCTGGCCGGCCATGCTCAAGCCGCTTGGCGTGGCCGGCGCGCTGGTGGTGTTGCTGCTGCTGCAGCCGGACTTCGGTTCGTCCACGCTGCTGCTGGCCATCACTGCCGGCATGCTGGTGCTGGGCGGGGTGAACATGCCGCGCATGTCGATGCCGGTCATCATCGGCATGGTGGGCATGAGCGCGCTGGCGATCATCGAGCCGTACCGCATGCGCCGCATCACCTCCTTCCTGGACCCGTGGGCCGACCAGCAGGGCGACGGCTACCAGCTGTCCAACGCGCTGATGGCCGTCGGCCGCGGCGAGTGGACCGGCGTGGGCCTGGGCAACTCGGTGCAGAAGCTCTATTACCTGCCCGAGGCGCACACCGACTTCATCTTCTCGGTCACCGCCGAGGAACTGGGCTTCCTGGGCACCTGCCTGATCATCGGGCTGTACGCGCTGCTGGTAGGCCGCACCTTCTGGCTGGGCATGCGCTGCGTGGAGATGAAGCGCCACTTCTCCGGCTACATCGCCTTCGGCATCGGGCTGTGGATCAGCATGCAGAGCTTTGTGTCGATCGGGGTCAACCTGGGCATCCTGCCCACCAAGGGCCTGACCCTGCCGCTGATTTCCTCCGGCGGCTCAAGCGTATTGATGACCTGCGTGGCGATGGGTCTGTTGCTGCGCGTGTCCTATGAGCTGGACCGCGCCGAGCGCCGCCAGGCCGTGCGCATGGGCGCCGCCGAGGGCGACGAGCCGATGGACGCCGAGCCGGGCAGGGCGCCGGGCGCGTCGGCGGTGGCCGCCGCCATGCAGGACACCAAGGCACACGACGGCACCCCGCGCGACGGGATGCCACGCGACAGCTCGCCGCGCGGCACCAGCCGCATGCAGCAGCGCATCGAACCGACCCTGGGGAGGATGGGATGAGTACGCCCCTGAACACCTCCGAACGTCCGGTGCTGATCATGGCCGGTGGCACCGGCGGGCATATTTTCCCGGGCCTGGCCGTGGCCAGGGTGCTGCGCGCGCGTGGCATCCCGGTGACGTGGCTGGGCAGCGATGGCGGCATGGAAACACGCCTGGTGCCGCAGCACGACATCCACATCGACACGCTGGCCATCAGCGGCCTGCGTGGCAAGGGCAAACTGGCCCTGCTCGGCGCGCCGGGACGGCTGCTGCGCGCGGTGCGTGCGGCCGGCTTCCTGATCCGCGACCGCCAGCCGCGTGCGGTGGTGTCCTTCGGCGGGTTCGCGTCGGGCCCGGGTGGCCTGGCGGCGCGCCTGCACGGCCTGCCGCTGCTGGTGCACGAACAGAACCGCGCGCCGGGCCTGACCAACCGCGTGCTGTCGCGCTTCGCACGCCGCGTACTGACCGGCTTCCCGGGCAGCTTCGCCGAGCGCGAAGAGGCCGTGGGCAACCCGGTGCGCGCCGAAATTGCCGCCATCGCCGCGCCCGAGCTGCGCCTGGCCAACCGCCAGGGGCCGCTGCGGTTGCTGGTGCTGGGCGGCAGCCAGGGCGCGCGCGTGCTCAACAACGCCGTGCCGCAGGCGCTGGCCGCACTGGGCCACCACGTCGCCATCGACGTGCGTCACCAGAGTGGCGAAAAGCTGCATGGCGAAGCCGTTGCCGCCTACCAGGCGGCCGGTGTGACCGCGCGCGTGGATGCCTTCATCGCCGACATGGCAGAAGCGTTCACCTGGGCCGACCTGGTGGTATGCCGTGCCGGTGCGTCGACCCTGGCCGAGCTGTGCGCGGTGGGCATCGGCAGCGTGCTGGTGCCGTTCGCGGCGGCCGTGGACGACCACCAGACCCGCAACGCGGAGTACCTGGTGGACCGCGGCGCGGCCGTGTTGCTGAAGCAGGACGAAACGCTGGCCGCGCACCTTGAAGGTGTGCTGCGCGAATTGTCCGAAAATTCCGCCCGTCGCATGCAGATGGCCAACGCCGCGCGTGCCCTGGCAAAGGTCGATGCCGCAGAGCGCATCGCCGACATCATCCTCGAGGAATCCCAATGAAGACCGTTACGCGCCACCGCGCCTGCCCGACGCGAGGCGGCGCATGATCCGCCGCCTGCACGACACCAACGACCTGGTGCGCGCCTTCCCGCGCGTGCACTTCGTCGGCATCGGCGGCACCGGCATGAGCGGCATCGCCGAGGTGATGCTGACCCTGGGCTATGAAGTGTCCGGTTCGGACAACGCCGACAACGCCGCGACCCGTCGCCTGGCCAGCCTCGGCGCGCGCGTGATGCGCGGCCATTCGGCGGCCAACGTGCTGGGCACCGACTGCGTGGTGGTGTCCAGTGCGATCCGCGATGACAACCCCGAACTGATGGAAGCGCGCAGCCAGCGCATTCCGATCATGCCGCGCGCGGCGATGCTGGCCGAACTGATGCGCTTCCGCCGCGGCATCGCCGTGGCCGGCACCCACGGCAAGACCACCACCACCAGCCTCACCGCCGCGGTGCTGAGTGAAGGCGGGCTGGACCCGACCTTCGTGATCGGTGGCCAGCTGTTGGCCGCCGGCGCCAACGCCAAGCTTGGCGGTGGCCAATGGCTGGTGGCCGAGGCCGACGAGAGCGATGGCAGCTTCCTGCGCCTGAACCCGCTGGTGTCGGTGATCACCAATATCGATTCGGACCACCTGGAAAACTACGGCAACGATTTTGCCCGGGTCCAGGCCGCGTTCGCCGAATTCCTGCAGCGCCTGCCGTTCTACGGCCTGGCCGTGCTGTGCATCGATGACCCGGAAGTGGCCGCACTGGCCGCGCAGACCCCGCGCCATGTGATGAGCTACGGCATGAGCAGCCACGCCGATGTGCGCGCCGAAGATGTCGTGCAGGACGGGCCGCGCATGCGCTTCACCCTGCGCCTGCCCGAAGGCAGCAGCCACCCGGTCACCCTGGCGTTGCCGGGCGCGCACAACGTACTCAACGCACTGGCCGCCGCCGCGGTGGGCTGGCAGCTGGGCGTGGGCCCGGATGCGATCGCCCGCGCGCTGGAGAGCTTTGCCGGCATCGGTCGCCGCTTCAACGACCTGGGCATCGTCACCACCCACAGCGGTGCCAAGGTGCGCGTGATCGACGACTACGGCCATCATCCGCGCGAGCTGGCCGCGGTGTTTGCCGCCGCCCGTGGCGGTTGGCCCGACCAGCGCCTGGTGGTGGCCTTCCAGCCGCACCGCTACAGCCGTACCCGCGACCAGTTCGACGCGTTTGCCGCGGTGCTGTCCGAAGTGGACGCGCTGGTACTGAGCGAGGTCTACCCGGCCGGTGAAGCCCCGATTCCGGGGGCCGATTCGCGCTCGCTGGCGCGCGCCATCCGTGCGCGCGGCCGCAGCGAGCCGGTCGTGGTCGGCCACACCGCCGAGCTGTCGCACGTGCTGCCTGACGTGCTGCAGGACGGCGACCTGCTGCTGATGATGGGCGCCGGCGACATCGGCCACGTTGCCCAGCTGATTGCCACCGAAGGCTTTACCGAGACGCCTGCCGAATGAACCCGATCTTCTTCCCGTCGCTGCGCATCACCGACCCGGCCCGTTTCGGACGTGTCGCCGTGTTGCTGGGTGGCACCTCCAGCGAACGCGAGGTATCGCTGGATTCGGGCCGCAACGTGATCGAGGCGCTGCGCGCGCGCGGTGTCGATGCGGTGGCCGTGGATGGCATCCCGGCACTGGCCAAGGCGCTGGTGGAGCAACGCTTCGACCGCGTGTTCAACATCCTGCACGGCCACAACGGTGGCGGTGAGGACGGCATCGTGCAGGGGCTGATGGACGCTTTCGGCGTGCCTTACACCGGTTCCAGCGTGCTGGGCTCGGCCCTGAGCATGGACAAGATCCGTACCAAGCAGGTGTGGCTGTCGCTGGACCTGCCAACCCCGGGCTACGTCAAGCTGGTGGAGGGCGTGGATGTGCATGCCGCTGCTGCCGCGCTGGGCCTGCCGGTGGTGGTGAAGCCGGCCAACGAAGGGTCCAGCGTGGGCATCAGCCGGGTTACCGACGACGCCGGGCTGGACGAGGCGGTGGCACTGGCCACGCGCTATGACGGCCAGTTGCTGATGGAGCAGATGGTGGTCGGCGACGAACTCACCGTGGCGATCCTGGGTGACCAGGCGCTGCCGTCGATCCGCATCGTGCCCAAGGGCCAGTGGTACGACTACAACGCCAAGTACATCGCCGAGGACACCCAGTACCTGTGCCCGGGCCTGGACGGCGACGCCGAAATCGAGATCCGCCGCATCGCGCTGGCCGCCTTCCAGGCCGCCGGTTGCCGTGGCTGGGGGCGCGTGGATGTGATGCGCGACCGCGACAGCGGCCGTTTCTACCTGCTTGAAGTGAACACCGCGCCAGGCATGACCAGCCACTCACTGGTGCCCAAGGCCGCCGCGCAGGCTGGCATCGGCTTTGAGGAGCTGGTCTGGCGTGTGCTGGAACAGACCCTGCCGGCCAACCTGGCTGACAGCAACGACCGGGAGCGCGCCCACGCATGAACGCGGTGCTGCGCATCTTTGTCTGGTTGCTGGCCTTGTCGGTGGTGGCGCTGCCCGTGGTGGCGGTGCTCAACGGCTGGGTGGGTGCCGAACGTTGGCCGTTGGCCAAGCTGCGCGTGCATGCCGAGTTCAAGCGGGTGCCGGCCGAGCAGCTGCAGCACGTGGTGCTGCCGTATGCCAAGGCCGGCTTCTTCGCGGTGAAGCTGCAGGATACGCAGGACGCCATCGAACAGCTGCCGTGGGTGGAAAGCGCGCAGGTGCGCAAGCAGTGGCCCGACGTGCTGGAAATCAGCCTGGTCGAACACAAGCCGTTCGCGCGCTGGGGCAGCGACCGCCTGCTGTCCGAACAGGGCAAGCTGTTTGCCACGCCCAAGAAGCTGCAGGACCTGGCGTTGCCTGACCTGGACGGCCCGGACAGCCAGACCGAAGAAGTGGTGGCGCTTTACAACGATGCGCGCGCCCTGTTCGCGCCGGCCGGCGTGGACGTCAAGCGCGTCAGCATGGATGCGCGCGGCAGCTGGTCGCTGCTGCTCAGCAATGGCACCGAAGTGGTGGTGGGCCGCGACGACGCACGCTCGCGCCTGCAACGCTTCGTACGCGTGCTGCCGCAGTTGAGCAACCAGGCGGCGCCGATCGAACGCGCCGACCTCCGATATACCAACGGTTTCACGCTGAGCTGGGGTACCCCGGCCGCAACCGCGCCAAAGCCGGCGCAGGACAGGACATGAATCGCAAGGGTGACAAATCACTGATCGTTGGCCTGGACATCGGCACCTCCAAGGTGGTGGCGCTGGTCGGCGAGTACTCGCCGGGCAACCCGATCGAAGTCATCGGCATCGGCTCGCATGAGTCGCGCGGCCTCAAGCGCGGCGTGGTGGTGGATATCGAATCGACCGTGCAATCGATCCAGCGCGCGGTGGAAGAAGCCGAGCTGATGGCCGGCTGCGAGATCCGTTCGGTCTACGCCTCGATCTCGGGTAACCATGTGCAGTGCAAGAACTCGCCCGGGATCGTGCCGATCCGCGATGGCGAAGTGACCTGGGGCGACCTGGACCGGGTGCTCGACGCGGCCAAGGCCGTGGCGATCCCGGCCGACCAGAAAATCCTGCACGCGATCCCGCGCGAATACGTGCTGGACGATTCGCAGGAAGGCATCCGCAACCCGGTCGGCATGACCGGCGTCCGCCTGGAGGTGCACGCGCACCTGGTGGTGTGCGCGCAGTCCGCGGCTGCCAACATCAGCAAGTGCGTGCAGCGCTGCGGCCTGCAGGTGGACGACCTGGTGCTGTCCTCGCTGGCCTCCAGCGTGGCCGTGCTCACCGCCGACGAGCGCGAGCTGGGCGTGGTGCTGGTGGACATGGGCGCAGGCACCACCGACCTGGCCGTGTTCGTGCAGGGCGCGATCTGCCACACCGCTTCGCTGCCGATCGCCGGCGACCATGTCACCAACGATATCGCGCACATGCTGCGCACGCCCACCCCGGAAGCGGAGCAGATCAAGGTGCGCTATGCCTGCGCCCTGGCCCAGCTGGCCACCGCCGAGGAAAGCATCCAGGTACCCAGCGTTGGCGATCGTCCGCCGCGCCGGATGCCGCGCCACGCACTCGCCCAGGCCGTGCAGGGCCGTTATGAGGAAATCTTCGAGATGGTGCAGGCCGAACTGCGCCGTTCCGGTTTCGAGGAACTGGTGCGCGCCGGCATGGTGCTCACCGGCGGTGCGTCGAAGATGGAAGGCGTGGTCGAACTGGCCGAGGAAATGCTGCAGATGCCGGTCCGCGTGGGCATCCCGCAGCACGTCACCGGGCTGGGCGAGGTCGTGGGCAATCCGGTGCATGCCACCGGGGTGGGCCTGCTGCTGATGGGCAGCCAGACCGAACACCCGCGTCGCCCGTCGATGCCCACCGGGCGCGCCGGCAGCATGTTCAAGAAACTGAAAACCTGGTTCCGCGGCGAATTCTGACGCGGCCTGTAGCGCCGGGCCCTGCCTGGCTCCACCACCGGCACCACTGCAACGCAACGCACCACCGCACCACCGCACCACGGCAATACCCAACCCACACAGCCGCAACGGCAGCATGACGCGGGAAGGCAGGACGCCTGACCGCCCATGCCACCCAAAGCGGATACAACGAGGACACGGACATGGCGCATTTCGAACTGATTGAAAAGATGGCACCCAATGCGGTGATCAAGGTGATTGGCGTGGGCGGCGGCGGCGGCAACGCCGTGGCGCACATGGTCAGCACCAGCGTGGACGGCGTGGAATTCATCACCGCCAACACCGATTCGCAGGCCATCAAGAACTGCGGTGCCAAGCTGCAGCTGCAGCTGGGGACCAACGTCACCAAGGGCCTGGGCGCCGGCGCGAACCCGGAAGTGGGCCGCCAGGCCGCACTGGAAGACCGCGAGCGCATCATGGACGCCCTGCAGGGCGCGGACATGGTGTTCATCACCGCCGGCATGGGCGGCGGCACCGGCACCGGCGCGGCACCGGTGGTGGCACAGCTGGCCAAGGAGATGGGCATCCTGACCGTGGCCGTGGTCACCAAGCCGTTCCCGTTCGAAGGCCGTCGCCGCATGCAGGTGGCACTGAAGGGCATCGAGGAACTGAGCCAGCATTGCGATTCGCTGATCACCATTCCCAACGAAAAGCTGATCACCGTGCTGGGCCGCAACGCCACCATGATCCAGGCCTTCCGTGCCGCCAACGACGTGCTCCAGGGCGCCGTGCAGGGCATTGCCGACCTGATCGTGCGTCCGGGCCTGATCAACGTCGACTTCGCCGACGTGCGTACCGTCATGTCCGAAATGGGCCTGGCCATGATGGGCACCGGCACCGCCCGTGGCGATGACCGCGCCCAGGCCGCTGCCGAAGCCGCCATCCAGAACCCGCTGCTGGACGATGTGAACCTGGCCGGCGCCAACGGCATCCTGGTCAACATCACCGCCGGTGCGGACTTCACCATGGCCGAGTTCGACGAGATCGGCCGCACCATCGATGGCTTCGCTTCCGAAGATGCCACCGTGGTGGTGGGTACCGTGCTGGACCCGGACATGCAGGACGAAGTCCGCGTGACCGTGGTGGCCACCGGCCTCAACCGCGTCGTGGCCTCCAAGAGCCAGCGTCCGGGCGAGCGCGCACCGATCAAGCTGGTCCGCAACGCCACCACCGGCCAGCCGGAGTTCGGCGAGTTCGACACCGGCGGCGATGCGGTGTCCAAGGCGGTTGGCGGGATGGGCATGGGCATGGGCCTGCGTCGTCCCAGCGCCGATGCCCCGGCCTCGTCGGCCCCGTCGTCGGGTCCGGCGGCGGCTGAACTGCCCAACGATTACCTGGACATCCCGGCGTTCCTGCGCCGCCAGGCGGACTGAGGGTTGCATGCCGGGGTCTTGTCCCCCCCGGTAGGCGCCTCCATGTCCCATGCTGCCGGGCCCGGAGTGGCCCGGCAGTCTGCCGCCCGTCTTTCGGTTCAGAAAGAGGTGGTGGTAGTGCGTGTTATTCTTGTTTGTCACAGCCGCGCTGACAGCGCGCTTTCCCGGTCCTGCTCCCCATGATTCCGCAACGTACCCTCAAGAACACGATCCGCGCCACCGGCGTAGGCCTGCACAGCGGTGACAAGGTCTACATGACCCTGCGCCCGGCGCCGGTCAATCATGGCATCGTGTTCCGGCGGGTCGACCTGGAGCCGGTGGTGGAAGTGCCCGCCCGTGCGGACCTGGTCACCGAAGTCACCCTGTGCACCGGGCTGACCTACCACGAGGCCAAGATCCAGACCGTCGAACACCTGATGTCGGCACTGGCTGGGCTGGGCGTGGACAACATCATCGTGGAGCTGTCCTCGGCCGAACTGCCGATCATGGACGGTTCCTCTGGTCCGTTCGTGTTCCTGCTGCAGTCTGCAGGCATCGCCGAACAGGACGCTCCCAAGCGCTTCATCCGCATTCTCAAGACGGTGGAAGTGACCGACGGCGACAAGGTCGCCCGCTTCGAGCCCTACGAGGGCTACAAGCTCGGTTTCACCATCCAGTTCGATCATCCGATGATCCCGGCCAAGCAGTCGCGCGCCGAGATCGAGTTCTCCACGGCTGCCTATACCAAGGAAATCTCCCGCGCGCGCACCTTCGGGTTCATGCGTGACCTGGAGTACATGCGCGAGCGCAACCTGGGCCTGGGCGGTTCGATGGACAACGCCATC
Organism: Bacillus subtilis subsp. subtilis; assembly: GCA_021733645.1. Lineage (GTDB taxonomy): Bacteria > Pseudomonadota > Gammaproteobacteria > Xanthomonadales > Xanthomonadaceae > Stenotrophomonas. The sequence goes on from JAHREJ010000004.1 coordinate 23,737, forward strand.
GTGCTCGACGAATTCCGCGTGCTCAACGACGACGGCCTGCGTTACGCCGACGAGTTCGTGCGCCACAAGATCCTCGATGCCATCGGCGACCTCTACCTGGCCGGCGGCCAGGTGCTGGGCGCCTACGAAGGCTTCAAGTCCGGCCACGCGCTCAACAACAAGCTGGTACGCGCCCTGATGGCCGACGCCAGCGCGTGGGAGTGGGTGAGCTATGACGCCGCCGCGGCCACCGCGCCGGTGGTGTATGGGGCGCCGGCTTACGCCTGATGCCGCCGCCCCGCAGGGCGGGGCTCTGCGCGGCATCTTGTTGATTTTAATGGAAAACACACGGCGCCCAGGGCGCCGTTTCGCGTTTTCGGGCTGAAGGCGGCGTCACGTTGACGTCAATGAACCGTGCACGGACCACGGTCACGGAATTGTGAACCTGATCGAGGTTCTTGCTGAATTTAACGCAATTTTAATAAAAGACTAACGACTGATCGACGTTCCACGGCTACGATGCTGGCCGGTTCCCTGACAAGTTCACGTACTCGTGACGCGTCGGGGAAGGGGCCGGATGCCCCGATGCCTTCAGGACTTGGTCCCATCCAGGTCTTTCAGGCAGGCCAACGCGTCGCGTAGCCCTTTGTGCGTGGCGGCTGAAACTGCGTGGGGGCCATTCCTGTTGTCGATCGCTGGGGAGCGTGGTGGAGGGGCAACCGCAGTTTTGACGGTCACCTTGGTGACCTTCAGCCCGATGGACCGGGCCGCGTCGATCAACTGTGCTTCGGCAAGCCGCAACCGGGCGTGCCACACGGGGGAATCGACGAGAAAAACGAGGTGCTCGCCGTTTACATTCGCCAGCCGGCAACGGGTGGCCAATGCAGGCGGTAAGTGGGGGCGCAATTGACGGTCCAGCGCGTCGAGCCACAAGGCACGGCGTAGCGGGTTACCGGCTTTGTCCGCCATGACCGCATCCAGCGCCGGCTTCGGCGTTGATGGGGAACGGGCACTGGATTTCGGCTCAGACATGAAAACTCACTGATGGCATTCAAAAAGATCGTAATCAAAACGCGTGAAGGAAAGGCCAAGACGCCGCTGGCGCGTTTGCGTTTCTACTTCGAAGATTCACCCCGTGCCCTGCTTGGCAGCGTGTTGGGGATGGGCTGCCTGATCGGCTTCGGTGCCGGCATCGGCGGCAGCATGTTCAATGATTCCCGGCTCCACGCCAAGGTCGCCCAGCAGGAACGCGAGCTGGCGCAGGCCCAGAAAGACGCCCAGACCCAGGTGAACGCGCTGGCAGCGCGGATGGGTGAACTGCAGGCGCAGGCCACCCGTCTCAACGCCCTGGGCGAACGGCTGACCCAGATGGGCAAGCTGGAAGACGGCGAATTCGACTTCAACGAGACCCCCGGCCTCGGTGAAGGCGAACCCGGCCCCACCCAGGACATCCCGGTCAGTGCGGTCAACGCCGACTTACAGGTGCTGGAGCAGCGCTTCGCTGCTTCAGGCCGGCAGCTGTCGGTGATGGAATCGCTGATGTTCGACCACCAGCTCGAACAGAACGCGGTGCCCGGTCGCATGCCGATCCGCAACACCTACATCACCTCCAACTTCGGCACCCGCAGCGATCCGTTCGGTCGCGGTGCGGCCACCCACAAGGGCATGGATTTCCACGCCAAGGTCGGTGACCCGGTGATGTCGGTGGCCGACGGCGTGGTCAGCTTCGCCGGCGTGAAGGGCGGCTACGGCAACGTGGTCGACGTGGACCACGGCAACGGCTATGTGACCCGCTATGCGCACAACTCGCGCCTGGTAGTGAAGCCGGGCGACCTGGTCCGTGCCGGCCAGGAAGTGGCCAAGGCCGGTTCCACGGGCCGTTCCACCGGTGCCCACGTGCACTTCGAGGTGTGGGAACGTGGCCAGGTGGTCAATCCGCGCAAGTTCCTCGGTGACGGCGGCAATACCCCCGTCGGGCGCGTGTCGCGCGGCTGATCGCGACGTTTCGCTTTGGAAGGGGGTGCTTGAAACGCCAGCCCCCCGACCCAAGCTACAATGGGTATTGCCATAGACAGGGCGCAGTGCGCCCTGTTTCGTTTGCGGCCGACGCACCCCCCGGGGAGGGCGTGGCCGTTGGGGCGTCTCATTCCAACCGGTTCCTTCAATGATCAACAGCCTGCTTACCCGCGTCTTCGGCAGTCGTAATGAACGACAGCTGCGCCAGCTCAACCGCATCGTCGCCAAGGTCAATGCGTTGGAGCCGGAAATCGAAAAGCTCTCCGACGAGCAGCTCAAGGCCAAGACTCCGGAGTTCAAGCAGCGCATTGCTGACGGTGAAGCCCTGGACAAGGTGCTGCCGGAAGCGTTTGCGGTCTGCCGTGAAGCCAGTCGCCGCGTGCTCGGCATGCGCCATTACGACGTCCAGCTGATCGGCGGCATGGTGCTGCACCTGGGCAAGATCGCCGAAATGCGCACCGGTGAAGGCAAGACCCTGGTGGCTACCCTGCCGGTGTACCTGAACGCGCTGGAAGGCAAGGGCGTTCACGTGGTCACCGTGAACGACTACCTGGCCCGCCGCGACTCGGCGCAGATGGGCAAGCTCTACAACTGGCTGGGCCTGAGCGTGGGCGTGGTCTACCCGGGCATGCCGCACGGCGACAAGCGCGAGGCCTATGCCAGCGACATCACCTACGGCACCAACAACGAATTCGGTTTCGACTACCTGCGCGACAACATGGCGCTGTCGCGCGCGGACCGCTACCAGCGCGGCCTGCATTACGCCATCGTCGATGAAGTCGACTCCATCCTGATCGACGAAGCGCGTACCCCGCTGATCATCTCCGGCCCGGCCGACGACTCCCCGGAGCTGTACATCCGGGTCAATCGCGTGGTGCCCAGCCTGATCCGCCAGGAAGCCGAAGAAGGCGAGGGCGATTTCTGGGTGGATGAGAAGGGCAAGCAGGTGCACCTGTCCGAAGCGGGCATGGAACACGCCGAAGCACTGCTGGTCGAGGCGGGCATCCTTAACGCCGAAACCGAAGGCCTGTACGCCGCGCAGAACCTGACCGTGGTGCACCACCTCAATGCCGCCCTGCGCGCGCATGCCATCTACCAGCGCGACGTGGATTACATCGTGCGCGACGGTGAAGTGGTGATCGTGGACGAGTTCACCGGCCGTACCCTGGCCGGCCGTCGCTGGTCCGATGGCCTGCACCAGGCGGTGGAAGCCAAGGAAGGCGTGCCGGTCCAGCGCGAGAACCAGACGCTGGCCAGCATCACCTTCCAGAACCTGTTCCGCATGTACAAGAAGCTGTCCGGCATGACCGGTACGGCCGATACGGAAGCCTACGAGTTCCAGAGCATCTACAACCTGGAAGTGGTGGTGATCCCCACCAACCGCCCGACCATCCGCAAGGACGGTTCGGACCAGGTGTTCCTCAACCGTGCCGGCAAGTTCAACGCCGTGCTGGCCGACATCCAGGCCTGCAACGAGCGCGGCCAGCCGGTGCTGGTGGGTACCACCTCGATCGAAACCTCGGAGATGCTGTCCGAGCACCTGCGCAAGGCCGGCGTGCACCACGAAGTGCTCAACGCCAAGCAGCATGACCGCGAAGCGACCATCATCGCCAACGCCGGCATGCCCGGTGCGGTGACCATCGCCACCAACATGGCCGGTCGCGGTACCGACATCGTGCTGGGTGGTTCGCTGGAAGCGCAGCTGCACGAGCTGGGCGAAGACGCCACCGACGAGCAGCGCGCGCAGGTCAAGGCCGAATGGCAGAAGCGCCATGACGCGGTCAAGGCCGCCGGCGGCCTGCACATCGTGGGCACCGAACGCCACGAATCGCGCCGCATCGACAACCAGCTGCGTGGCCGCTCCGGCCGCCAGGGTGATCCGGGTTCGTCCCGTTTCTACCTGTCGCTGGAAGACAACCTGATGCGCATCTTCGCCTCGGACTGGGTCCAGAAGGCGATGCGCATGATGGGCATGAAGGAAGACGATGTCATCGAAGACCGCCTGGTCAGCCGCCAGATCGAAAAGGCGCAGCGCAAGGTGGAAGCGCACAACTTCGACATCCGCAAGAACCTGCTCGACTTCGACGACGTCAACAACGACCAGCGCAAGGTGATCTACGCCCAGCGCGACGAGCTGCTGGACGCCGAGTCGGTGAAGGACAACGTGGACGGCATCCGCGGCGATGTGATCTACGACATCGTGGCGCGCTTCGTACCGCCCAACTCGATCGACGAGCAGTGGGACCTGCCGGGCCTGGAAGCCACCCTGGCCGCCGACCTGGGCGTGCAGATGGACGTGGTGGGCCTGGTCAAGCTGCATGAAGAGCTGGATGCCGAAGCGATCGCCGAGAAGGTGCAGGCGCGCATCGACGAGCACTTCGCCGAGAAGGAAACCGGCGTGGGCGAAGACACCATGCGCGCGCTGGAAAAGCACGTGATGCTGACCGTGCTCGACCAGAGCTGGAAGGAGCACCTGGCGCGCATGGATTACCTGCGCCAGGGCATCTACCTGCGCGGTTACGCACAGAAGCAGCCCAAGCAGGAATACAAGAAGGAAGCCTTCGAGCTGTTCTCGGAAATGCTCGAGAACGTCAAGCGCGAAGTGGTGACCCTGCTGGCACGCGTGCGCATCCGCAGCGAAGAGGAAGTGGAAGCGCTGGAGCAGGCCGAACGCCAGCAGGTCCAGGCGCGCCTGCTGCAGTCGCAGTTCCAGCACCAGGATGCCGGCAGCTACAGCGCCGACGAAGAGGCTGCGCAGGTGGAAGCGGCACAGCACGGCGGCCAGGTTCGCCTGGACGAGCCCAAGGTCGGCCGCAACGACCCGTGCCCCTGCGGCAGTGGCAAGAAGTTCAAGCATTGCCACGGGCAGCTCACCTAGTCGTTGCGCAATCGCGCAACCACCCCACGATTTGCTGCGCAAATCGCGGGCCCCGGCTCTCCATCACCCACATCCCCGCGCCTGTCGGCGCGCCCCCTTTACTAAAGGGGGCTGTTGCACCAGAGAGGGGATGGCGCCGGTCAGAGGAGCCCCGCGTCGAGCGGGGCTTTTCCGTTTCTGTCCTGCACTCAAGCAAAAATGGGACGGCCGATTCACGTCCCGGCATTGCACGGTACGCCCGCTATTGGGCATGCTCCCCCCATGCCATCCCCCAAACGATCGATCCACGTCGTGGCCGGCGTCATCACCGACGCCCGCGGCCGCATCCTGCTCACCCGGCGCACTGAAGACCGCGACATGGGCGGCCTGTGGGAGTTTCCCGGCGGCAAGCGCGAGCCCGGCGAGAGCTCCGAGCAGGCGCTGGTGCGCGAGCTGCGCGAGGAGCTGGGCATCGAGGCGGAGGTGGGTGAGTGGCTGATGGACGTGCCGCAGATCTACCCCGACAAGCGCCTGCGCCTGGAAGTGCGCCGGATCAACAGCTGGAAGGGCAGCGCACGCGGCCGGGAAGGCCAGGCCATCACCTGGGTGGCACCGGACAAGCTGTCGCGCTATTCGATGCCGCCGGCCGACCTGCCCGTGGTGGCCGCGCTGCGCCAGCCCGACCGCTACCTGATCACCCCCGAGCCCGAGGCCGACCACGCCCAGGCCCACCACGACTGGCACCAGCGCCTGGCGCGGGCACTGGCGGCAGGCGTCCGCCGGATCCAGCTGCGCACCCCCGCCAGCCCGGCGCGCGTGGCCCTGGCCGAGCAGGCCATCCAGACGCACCGTGGCCGCGTGCAGTGGCTGCTCAACCGCGATATCGCGCTGGCCCAGCGGCTGGGCGTGGGCGTACACCTGGGCAGCGAACAGCTGCGGGAGTTGGACACCCGCCCGCTGCCAGCCAACCAGCTGGTGGCGGCCTCCTGCCACGACCTGGAACAGCTGCAGGCCGCGCAACGGTTGGGCTGCGATTTCGCCGTGCTTGGCCCGGTGCAGGCCACGGCCAGCCATCCTGGCACCATGCCGCTTGGGTGGGAGGCTTTCGAGGCGCTGCGCGAACAGGTGTCGCTGCCGCTGTATGCGCTGGGCGGCCTGCACCCGGATGACATCGAACAGGCCCGCCGACACGGTGCCCAGGGCATCGCCGCGATCCGCGCGCTCTGGCCCGCCTGATCCGGCCGCTGGCCGGCAACCACCGCCAACCGCGGCTACAACGTGATCCAGAAACACCCGTACTGCCGCCGCAGCCCGAACACCGTGCGCGCCGGCGTTGCCGTGCTGCCCAGCGTCTGCTCCAGCCGCAGCCCCACCGGGCGCGGCCGGCGCGGCGTCACCTCCGCCAGCGGCAGCCCGTCGCTGCCCAGTACCGGCACAGCGTCAGGCGCGGCCACGGTAGCCTCATCGCTGGCTGGATACACCGGCGCGATATCCACCAGCGGCCGCTGCACCACCGATTCCAGCCGCCCGATGATGCTGTTGGCGGTGGCGTTGGACACGTTGTTCCACAGGTAGATGGACGACAGCCGGTTCACGTCCTGCTGGCTGACCGCATCGCGGATCTGCCCGGTCAACTCGCTGAGGCGTCGCGCGCAACCGGCGCGGTAGATGCCGGTGTTGCCCACGGTGGGCGTGGGTGTCGGCATCCGCTCGGTGGCGCCAAGCGCATCGCAGCGACGGTCGGTGAAGACGGTCTGGCCCTGGGCGTTGGTGCAGCGGTTCACGCGCTGCGCCTGTGCCGATACCGGGGGGGGCAGGCACAGCACGCACAGCGCGGCGAGGACGAGCGGTTTCATCGCAGCAGAGTAGCGGCGCGGCTGTTATCTGCAAGCGATTTGAAGCGGACTCAGCCGCGCAGCAGCTTGAGTACCTGGGTGGTCGGCTTGGCCAGGTTGAGCGTGTAGAAGTGCAGCCCCGGCGCGCCACCGGCCACCAGCCGCTCGCACAGGCTGGCCACCACCTCGGCGCCGAACGCGCGTACCGATTCAGCATCGTCGCCGTAGGCCTGCATCTTCTTGCCGATCCAGCGCGGAATCTCCGCACCGCATTGTTCGGAAAAACGGCGCAGCTGGCTGAAGTTGGAGATCGGCATGATGCCCGGCACGATCGGCACGGTGACCCCGAGTGCGCGCACCGCATCGACGAAGTGGAAGTACGCATCGGCGTTGAAGAAGTACTGGGTGATCGCCGCATCGGCGCCGGCGTCGATCTTGGTCTTGAAGTGCTTCAGGTCCAGCAGCGCATCGTTGGCCTGCGGGTGGGTCTCCGGGTAGGCACCCACTTCGATGCGGAAGGCATCGCCGTGCTCGGCCCGGATGAAGCTGATCAGTTCGGACGCATAGCGCAGGTCGCCGGGGTGGCCCATGCCCGAGGGCAGGTCGCCGCGCAGCGCCACGATGCGGCGGCACCCGATCGCGCGGTACAGCTTGAGCAGTTCGCGGATTTCCTCGCGGCTGCCACCCACGCAGGACAGGTGCGGTGCCGCCTCGAAGCCGTGGTGCTGTTTGAGGTGGCGCACCGTTTCAGAGGTGTAACTCAGCGTCGAGCCGCCGGCGCCGAACGTACACGACACGTACTCCGGCGCGAACGCCTTGAGCCTGGCCGCGGTGCGGTCGAGCTGGGCGCGCTGGTCATCGGTCTTGGGGGGGTAGAACTCGAAGCTGATGGCGGTCATGGGCGGCGGCGGCAGCGGGTGTGGGTCAATCATATCGCTTCATCGCGATGAATGTAAAAAAGCGCTGCCCCGGCCTGCACGCGATGTCGATTACAGTGCCTGTCCAGAGAGAGCAGAGTGAAAATGGACATCCTGATTACCGGCGGCACGGGTTTCATCGGCCGCCCGCTGTGCGAGCGGCTGCTGGAACACGGGCACCGGGTCAGCGTGCTGACCCGCACCCCCGGCCGCACCCCGCCGCCGGGCGTGCAGTACGTGGGGCGGCTGGACGACGTGGGACCGGTACAGGCGGTGGTGAACCTGGCCGGCGAACCGCTGACCGAGGGCCGCTGGACTGCGGCCCGTAAGTTGGCCTTCCACGCTTCCCGGATCGGCACCACCCGCGCGCTGCTGGCCTGGATGCAGGCGTTGCCGACACCGCCGCAGGTGCTGGTTTCCGGGTCGGCGATTGGCTACTACGGCCCCGGCGATGCCACCGCGCTGGACGAGGCCGCCGCGCCCGGGCACGACTTTGCCGCGATGCTGTGCCGGCACTGGGAGGCCGAGGCCTTCAAGGCCGACGCGCTGGGCATTCGTACCTGCGTGGTGCGCACCGGCATCGTGCTGGATCGCGACGGCGGCGCGCTGGCGCGGATGTTGCCGCCCTTCCGGCTGGGCCTGGGCGGTCCGATGGGCGACGGCGCGCAATGGATGAGCTGGATCCACCGTGAGGACCTGGTAGGGCTGATCGTGTGGCTGCTGACCAACGACACCGCCCGCGGCGCGTACAACGGCACCGCACCGGCGGCAGTGACCAATGCCGAATTCGCGCGCACGCTGGGCCGGGTGCTGGGTCGCCCGGCGCGGCTCACCACGCCGGCCTTCGCGCTGAAACTGGCGTTCGGTGAAATGGCCGGGCTGCTGCTCACCGGCCAGAACGTGGTGCCGGCGGGTGCGCTGGCCGGAGGGTACGTGTTCAAGCATCCGGGGTTGGAACAGGCGCTGGAGGCGAGCCTGGGCTGACACGACCGCGCGCAAACGCGATGGCGCGTTACCCTGTGCGCCTGTTTTCCCGCTGCGTGCCCCATGTCCATCGTTCTCACCGAATTCGCCCGTCCCCGCCTGTTCCCGCGCGTGCCACGCGGCAACACCCTCCAGGACTGCACCGCCGAACAGTTCCAGGCGCACCTCAACGCGCATGCGCCGTTCAAGGTGCTCGACGGCTACGCGCCGTTCTGCAAGCTGTTCGTGTACGAGAACTGGACCAGCACGCGCTGCCTGACCGTGCCGATCACCGACGCCAACCGCCACCAGCTGCACAGCGCGTACGAAGCACGCAACCGCAACGAACTGCCGGTGCTGGTGCGTTGGTTCGAGGGCGTGGAATCGCCGCGTGCGAACTACCTGGTGGTGATCCTCTACAGCGCCGAACAGCTGGCCAGGGAAGGCTCGCCGATCGACGCCGACTGGGGCATCGTCGGCTGCATCTACACCGCCGAGCCGGACGAGGTGCCGATGGCGCCGATCACCATGATGCGCAACGCGCTGGGCGTGGATGAAGGCGGTTCGGGCGTGCCGCTGGACCGCGAGGCGTACCAGCGCGCGGTGGCGTTCTGGGACAGCAATGCCAACTGGCGGCCATAGCCGCCGCAGGGTTCAAACCGCCAATGCAAGGAGTGCATGTGTACCTCAACAGGATCCAATGGGCGGCGGTGCTGCTCGCCGCGGGAGTGCTGGCAACGGCGCGTGGCCACGCGGCGGACCGTCCCGGGCAGGACGCATGCGCGTCGCTGTCGCTGCTGCCGATCGTGCGCGATGTGGGCGTCACGGCGCTGGATGTCCAGGTCCGGCGTGGACGTTGCGAGGTGGCTATCGAAGCTGCCAGCATGCGGGCGTTGTACCGGCAGCAACAGGTAGTGAACGCCATCAGCCAGGCCGCCTGCGGGGCCGGCTCCGAAGCCACGGCGGACAAGCGCGGTCTGCCTGCGCTGTCGATGCGCCTTCCGGCCTAATGCGCGGCGGTCACGTCGGCGACCTTGTTCGGTGACGACGCATCGACCTGGAACCCGCCCCGGGCAGTGGCGCCGCGCTACCCTCCGGCAGCGGCGGACGAAGGCCTGCAAGGGCGCAGCATGGTGGTGATGATTATCGACAAGGACGGCCGGGTGGTGGCCGCGATACTGCGCGAGTCCAGTGGCTACGCCGTACTGGATGATGCGGCGATTGCCGAGGTTCGCACCTGGCGCTTCACGCGTGCCGATCCGGCCGTGGCAGCGCCCACGTTCTCCCTCGCGCAGATGCCGATGCGGTACGTATTGGACTGACCGGCCGGCCATGCATGTCGATCAGGGATCGCCCCGGGTGCGCGCGCGCCATGCCGGGTGCGGCTCGTCGCCGGCGACCTGGGGCAGCGCGCTCCATTCCCACCACGGCGCATGATACTCGCGGTCGGTGCAGCGCCATCCGCGCCCGCACACGGTGCAGGTAGCGTCCTGCGTATCGCCCCAGCCACCCTCGGCGACGCCCGTGGAGAGGGGCACCACGTGGCCGCTGGCGATCTCGCGCCCGGGTTCGTAATGCATCCAGTGCGGATACAGCTGGCACAGGCAGCCACCGTGGTCACGCCAGTGGCGCAGCTTGCGCAGCACGAAGTCCAGTTCGTAATGCTCGCGGATCCACTTCGGGTCGGTGGTGTAGCGTGCGCGGGCCGCCTCCACGTACGGCAGCTGCGCCACCAGGTCATCCAGCAATGCCGCCTCGCGGGTGAGGGCGATGGTGGCCGCTGCGGTGCGCAGCAGGCCGTAGTCGCCACTGCCCAGTGCCCGCAGCAGGGCGGTGCCCGGGCGGCCTTCCTGCAGCGGCGGCAGCGGTGTGCCAAACAGGCGGTCGAACAGGCTGCCGATCATCGCGTCCTGCCGATCGGCGCATACGCGCCACCGGTAAGCTGCAGCAGGTCGGCCGGTGCCAGGGCCACTTCCAGCCCGCGCCGCCCGGCACTCACGTGCACCACCGGCAGCGCTTGTGCGCTGGTATCGAGGAAGGTGCGGTGCCGCCTTTTCTGCCCCAGTGGACTGATCCCGCCGATCAAGTAACCGGTGGCGCGCTGCACCTGCTCCACGTCGGCCATCTCGCACTTCTTGCAGTCCGCGGCCTCGGCCAGCGCCTTCAGGTCGAGCGTGCCGCTGACCGGCACGATCGCCACCAGCAGCTCGTGCTTCTCGGTAGTGGCCAGCAGGGTCTTGAATACCTGCGCCGGGTCCAGCCCGAGCTGCTGCACCGCTTCGCCGCCGTAGGACGCGGCATCGGGATCGTGGTGGTAGCACAGCACGCTGTGTGCGATGCCCTGCTTCTTGAGCAGGTTGATGGCGGGGGTCATGCGGGGCCTTGGTGCCGGATGCCCCTGCATCGTAGCGCCGGAGTGCGCTCGATGGCTTGACCGAGGCTATCGCGAGCGACGGACCCACCACTGGCGGGTACCTGTGACGATGGCACGCCGCCCGCCGGATGCTTCGCCTCGGTAGAGGGCGACCGTGGCCTGTGATGGCCGTTGCACGAACAAAAAAAACGGGCGCCCGAAGGCGCCCGTTTCATTTCAATGCAACAGGATCGGCAGACCGATCAGTAGCGGTAATGCTCCGGCTTGAACGGACCTTCCACCGGCACGCCGATGTAATCGGCCTGTTCCGCACTCAGGGTGGTCAGCTTCACGCCGATCTTTTCCAGGTGCAGGCGGGCCACTTCTTCGTCCAGCTTCTTCGGCAGCAGGTACACCTTGTTCTCGTAGCTGTCCTTGTTGGCCCACAGGTCGATCTGGGCCAGGGTCTGGTTGGCGAACGAGTTGGACATCACAAAGCTCGGGTGGCCGGTGGCGCAGCCCAGGTTGACCAGGCGGCCTTCGGCCAGCAGGAAGATCGCGTTGCCGTTGGGGAAGATGTACTTGTCCACCTGCGGCTTGATGTTGACGTGCTGCACGCCCTTGAAGCCCACCAGCGCATCGACCTGGATTTCGTTGTCGAAGTGGCCGATGTTGCAGACGATGGCCTGGTCCTTCATCGCGCTCAGGTGCTCGATGCGGATGATGTCCTTGTTGCCGGTGGTGGTGACGTACAGATCCGCACGGCCCAGGGTGGATTCCAGGGTGTTGACCTCGAAGCCTTCCATCGCCGCCTGCAGGGCGCAGATCGGGTCGATCTCGGTGACCACCACGCGCGCGCCATAGGCACGCAGCGAGGCCGCGCAGCCCTTGCCCACGTCGCCGTAGCCGCAGACCACGGCGACCTTGCCGGCCAGCATCACGTCCATCGCGCGCTTCAGGCCGTCGGCCAGCGACTCGCGGCAGCCGTAGAGGTTGTCGAACTTGCTCTTGGTGACCGAGTCGTTGACGTTGATCGCCGGGATCAGCAGGGTGCCGGCCTGGGCCAGCTGGTACAGGCGGTGCACGCCGGTGGTGGTCTCTTCGGAGACGCCCTTCCAGTCCTTGACCACGCGGGCCCAGTAACCCGGGCGCTCCTTGGCCACGCGCTTGAGCAGGTCCTTGATGACCTGTTCTTCGTGCGAGGCGGCCTTTTCGTTGACCCAGTCGCTGCCGTTTTCCAGCTCGAAGCCCTTGTGGATCAGCAGGGTCACATCGCCGCCGTCGTCCACCACCAGCTCCGGGCCGGTCAGGGTGCCGTCGGGCAGGGTGAAGGTCAGCGCGTCCAGGGTGCAGTCCCAGTATTCCTCCAGCGACTCGCCCTTCCAGGCGAACACCGGGGTGCCGGACTTGGCGATCGCGGCGGCGGCGTGGTCCTGGGTCGAGAAGATGTTGCAGGACGCCCAGCGCACGTCGGCGCCGATGTCCTTCAGGGTCTCGATCAGCACGGCGGTCTGGATGGTCATGTGCAGCGAACCGGTCACGCGCACGCCCTTCAGCGGCAGGGTGGCGGCGTGCTTGCGACGGATCGACATCAGGCCCGGCATTTCGTGCTCGGCGATGTCCAGTTCCTTGCGACCCCAGTCGGCAAGGGTGATATCGGCAATCTTGTAATCACCTTCGGTGGAGAAGGTCTTGGCAACAGCGTTCATGCAGAAGCTCCGGTAGTGACGAGTGTTACTCGTCAGGCTTGAAATCCTGGCTACAGGCACCTGCCCAACAAGTAAAGAACTCGCAATCGCCGGGCGCCGTTGGAAATCCTGACCACCGAGCCTGGCCGCGCGGACAAGGTCCGGCACGGTCGCAGCGCCCCTCGGTGGAGGGGTGCCCATTATATCGCGGCACGTTGCGTCGGCATGAATCGGCAGGTGCCCCCAACCATCGGCAGGGGGGCGATCGGCGCGCGGCTGTTAAGGTCCAAGGTTCGCATCGGCATAGGGTTGGAACATGACACGCATTGATCGTCGGCGCCGCGCGCGCTGGGGCAGCCTGGTGGTAGGCATGGCATTGCTGGCGGTGGCCCCGCTGGGCCTGGCCGCGCCGACAGGCAAGACCTACGCCCAGCCGGTGGCCAGCGCCAAGGGCGGGCAGGGCTATGAACTGCCTTCGGCCGCGTTGCAGGCGGTGGTGGATGCGCCGCGCGCGCCCACGTTGAGCCTGTCCCCGCGCCGCGACATCGCCGCGATGTTGCAGACCCCGTCGCTGCCGTCGATTGCCGAGGTGGCCCAGCCCGAGCTGAAGCTGGCCGGCCTGCGCATCAACCCGGCCACGCACGCGGCCAGCCGCTTCAGCTTCGGCAACAAGCTGTGGCTGCTGAACGTGGCTGACGGCAAGGAGCGCCAGATCACCGGCCTGCCGCAGCCGCTGTCGATTGCCGGCATGGCGTGGTCGCCGGACCAGCAGTACCTGGCCTTCAACCAGGTGCATGCTGCCAGCGGTGCCAATGAGCTGTGGATTGTCGACATCGCGTCCGGGTCGGCGCGGCGCCTGCTGGCGGATCTGAACACCGTCCTGGGCGATGGCTACACCTGGCTGCCCGACAGCCGCGGTTTGCTGGTGACCCAGCAGCTCAAGGGCCAGGGCCCGGCTCCGGCTGCCGGTGGCGTGCCGGCCGGTCCTGCGATCCAGCAGACCGAGGCCGATGCCGGCGTCCGTGCGATCCGCACCTATCAGGACCTGCTCAAGAACGAGGCCGATGCGCGCCTGTTCGATTACTACGCCAGCGCGCAGCCGGCCCGCATCACGCTCAACGGCGTGGTCACCCCGCTGTCCACCGGCGGCGTCTACCTGGACCTGGACGTGTCGCCCGATGGCCGCTTCCTGCTGGCCGAGCGGGTGCTGCGCCCGTACTCCTATCTGGTACCTGCCGACGACTTCCCGCGCCGCATTGAAGTGCTGTCGGCCGTGGATGGCACGCTTGCCCACACGGTGAGCACGCTGCCGCTGGTGGAAGGTCTGCCCACCGGCAACGATGCAGTGCCTACCGGCGTGCGCAACATCAGCTGGCGCGCCGACGCGCCGGCCACGCTGGTGTGGGCCGAAGCCCAGGATGGGGGCGACCCCAACCGCGCGGCCAAGGTGCGCGATGCAGTGCTGATGCAGGCCGCGCCGTTCGAGACCCCGCCGATCACCCTGGCCCAGCTGGGCAGCCGCTATGCCGGCATCCAGTGGGGGCGTGGCGATCTGGCCCTGCTCAACGAGTCGTGGTGGAAAAGCCGCGAAGTGAAGCAGTGGCGCATCGCCCCGGACCAGGCAGAGCAGGCACCGCAACTGCTGTCGTCTCGTTCTTCGCAGGACCGCTACAACGATCCGGGCCGGCCGGGGCTGGTGCGCGACGTCAACGGCCGTTCGCGCCTGCAGATCACCGCCGATGGCCGCAGCATCTTCCTCTACGGGCAGGGCGCCTCGCCGGAAGGCGACCGTCCGTTCGTCGATCGCTTCGACCTGGACAGCAAGCAGGCCACGCGGCTGTTCCATTCGCAGGCGCCCGGTTACGCCGCGCCGGTGGCGCTGCTTGACCAGGAAGGCACCTCGCTGCTGGTCACCCGCGAGACCCCTGACGAGCCCACCAGTATGTACGTGCAGGCATTGGGTGAAGCCAACACCGCTCCGCGCGCACTGACCCATTTCGCCCACCCGCTGCCGCAGCTGCGGGGGGTGAGCAAGGAGCAGATCCGCTACAAGCGCAATGATGGCGTGGACCTGACGGCCACGCTGATGCTGCCGCCGGGCTACAACCCGAAGAAGGACGGCCCGTTGCCGCTGCTGATGTGGGCCTACCCGGGTGAGTTCAAGACCGCCGCGGCGGCCAGCCAGGTCACCGATTCGCCGTACCGCTTCAACGCAATCAGCTACTGGGGTCCGCAGGCGTTCCTGGCCAAGGGCTATGCGGTGCTGGTGAGCCCGTCGATGCCGATCATCGGCGAAGGCGACAAGGAGCCCAACGACAGCTACCTGCCGCAGCTGATCGCCAATGCCGAAGCGGCGGTGGATGAAGTGGTGCGGCGTGGAGTGACCGACCGTGACCACATCGCCATCGGGGGGCACTCCTATGGGGCGTTCATGACCGCCAACCTGCTCGCCCATACCCGCCTGTTCAAGGCCGGCATCGCGCGCAGCGGCGCCTACAACCGCACGCTGACCCCGTTCGGCTTCCAGGCTGAAGAACGCAACTACTGGCAGGCCCAGGCGGTGTACCAGAAGATGTCGCCGTTCAATTACGCCGACAAGATCAAGGACCCGATCCTCTTCATCCACGGTGTGGACGACAACAACTCCGGCACCTTCCCGATCCAGAGCGAGCGCATGTTCGCCGCGGTCAAGGGCCTGGGTGGCACCGCACGACTGGTGATGCTGCCCAACGAATCGCACGCCTACCGCGCCCGCGAGTCGATCATGACCATGCTGGCCGAAAGCGAGCGTTGGCTGGAGCAGACCGTCGGCCCGGGTCAGCCGATCAAAAAGAAGGCCCGCTGACCTGGCGCCGGGCGCTGCCCGGCTGTTTTTGATCACCGACGGGAGGCACGACGGTGCCGGGCAGCGCCCGGCACTGCGTTGCATCTGGTAATGCCGGCCTTTTGCCGGCACTACCAGATGTAACTATTTGCGCGATGCAGCAACGCCCCCATTGTGGGGTAGGCTTGAGTGGATTCCGTTCCCGAGGCCAGTGCGTCGCAGATGAACGAGTACCGCAGCAGCATCGTCTTTGCCACTCCCGATATTCCCCTGCGTGACGACGTGCGCCGACTTGGCGCATTGGTCGGCGACCTGCTCGCCGAGCAGGTCTCCACGCAGTTCTTCGATGACGTGGAACAGGTGCGTACGCGCGCCATCGCCCGCCGCGAAAGCGACGCCCCGCTGTCCGACCTCAACGACGTGCTCACCGGGCTGCCGCCCGAGCGCGCCGAAGCGATGGTGCGGGCCTTCAGCACCTACTTCCAGGTGGTCAACATCGCCGAGCGCGTGCACCGCATCCGCCGTCGCCGTGACTACCAGCGCGCCGGTACCGCCGCGCCACAACCCGATGGCCTGCAGGACGCGCTGCTCAAGCTCAAGGCGCAGGGCGTCACCCTGGACGAGCTGGCGCAGTGGCTGCCGCGCATCGACATCGAGCCGGTGTTCACCGCGCACCCCACCGAAGCGGTACGCCGCGCGCTGCTGGAAAAAGAACAGCTGATGGTGGCCAGCCTGGTGGACAACCTGGACGGCCAGCGCACGCCCGGTGAAGCCGCTGCCGACGCCGCGCGCTTCCGCATGGCGCTCACCGCCTCGTGGCAGACCACCGATTCCTCGCCGGTGCGGCCCACCGTGGACGATGAGCGCGAGCACGTAGGTTTCTACCTGGTGCAGGTGCTGTACCGGGTGATTCCGGTGCTGTACGAATCGTTGCAGCAGGCGCTGCTGGATACCTATGGGGAAGCCCTGCCGCTGCCGCGCCTGTTGCGCTTCGGCACGTGGGTGGGCGGTGACATGGACGGCAACCCGAACGTGGATGCCGGCACCATCCGCAACACCCTCGATGCCCAGCGCCAGGCCGTACTTGGGCGCTATCAGAAAGACCTGCTGCAGCTGGCCAGCCTGCTCAGCCAGTCCACCGAGCGGATCGCGGTCAGCGAGGCACTGCAGGCGCGCGTGGCGCACTACGAACAGTTGCTGCCGCAGGTGACGTCGCGCCCGCGCCATGCCGACATGCCGTACCGCCTGCTCAACGATCGCATGCGCGCACGCGTGCAGGCCAGCCTCGACGATGCTGACGGCGCCTACGCCTGCCCGGAAGAACTGGAGCAGGACATCGAACTGATCCTGGCCAGCCTGCACGCCAACAAGGGCGACCACGCCGGCGGGTTCGCGGTGCGCCGCCTGCTCTGGCGGGTGCGCACCTTTGGTTTCCACCTGGCGCGGCTGGACGTCCGCCAGGAATCGAGCGTGCACGGCCGCGCGCTGGCCAGCGTGCTCGATGGCCAGGATGCGTGGGACGCTGCCGATGCGGTCACCCGCGCGGCACGGCTGGCGCCGTTCGCCAGTGGCGAGCAGGCCTTGCCGGCCAGCAACGAAGCAGGCGGTGAACGCCTGGATGCGGTGTTTGCGGCATTGGCCGACGCCCGTCGTCGCCACGGTGCCGAGGCGCTGGGCAGCTACATCATCTCGATGGCGCATGACCGCAGCGACGTACTGGCGGTCCTGGCACTGGCACGACGCGGCGGGCTGGTGGACGCCGCCGCTGCGGTGCCGCTGGACATCGCCCCGCTGTTCGAAACCGTGGACGATCTCGGGCGCGGTACCGACACCCTGCGCGACCTGCTGGCCGACCCGGTGTATCGCGCGCACCTGGCCGCGCGCGGTGACGTGCAGATGGTGATGCTGGGCTATTCGGACAGTGGCAAGGACGGCGGTATCGCCGCCTCGCGCTGGGGCTTGCAGCGTGCGCAGGTGGAACTGCTGGAGGTGGCCGCCGAGAACAACATCCGCCTGACCTTCTTCCACGGCCGTGGTGGCTCGATCAGCCGCGGCGGTGGCAAGACCACCCACGCGGTGGATGCCTCGCCGCGCGGCAGCATCGATGGGCGCCTGCGGGTGACCGAGCAGGGCGAGGTGATCCACCGCAAGTACGGCATCCGGGCCCTGGCGTTGCGCTCGCTGGAACAGTCCACCGGCGCGGTGCTGCGCTCCAGCCTGCGCCCGCGTGCGCCGGAGCCGCGCGAGCACCAGTGGCGGCCGGTGATGGACCTGGTCGCGGAGAAAAGCGCCGAGGCCTACCGTGCGTTCGTGGGGCAGAAAGACTTCATGCCGTACTTCCGCCACGCCACCCCGATCGATGTGATCGAGCGGATGACGCTGGGCTCGCGGCCGTCGCGGCGGCTGGGCGAGGATGCGGCGTTGTCCAACCTGCGCGCGATTCCGTGGGTGTTCGCCTGGAGCCAGGCACGTGCGGTGATTCCCGGCTGGTATGGCGTGGGCAGCGGCCTGCAGGCGGCGATCGAGGCCGGGCACGAAGCCACGCTGAAGGAGATGGCGCGCGATTGGCCGTTCTTCAGCACCTTCCTGGACGACATTGCGATGGTACTGAGCAAGGGGGATCTCACCATCGCCGAGCAGTTCTCGCAGCTGTCCGGCGCGCTGCATGCCACCTTCTTCCCGCAGATCCAGCGCGAGCTGGAGCTGACCGCCAGGCAGATCCTGGCACTGACCGGCCAGGACGAACTGCTGCAGCACGACCAGCGGCTGGCGCTGTCGATCCGCCTGCGCAATCCCTACATCGACCCGATCAGCGTGCTGCAGGTGGACCTGCTGCGGCGTTGGCGCGAAAGTGGCGGCGAGGATGACGAGGTACTGCGCGCGCTGGTGGCCTGCGTCAACGGGGTGTCGCAGGGCGTGCAGAACACCGGGTGAGCCTGGCCGTGCGTAACCGACCCTGGTCCGGTCGTGCCGGCCGCTGGCCGGCTTCCCGCACCGCTGGCAACGGCGCGCGGCGGTGCCAACCTCGTGGCGGCGCCGGCCAACGGCCGGCGCTACCGGGTTACTCCGGCGACGGCGGGTTGGACGCCAGCAGCTCCAGGTGCCGCTGCTCCATTTCCTCGCGCAACTGGCGACGGATGAGTGCGGCGGCATGCCGGCGACGTTCGTCGCTGGTTTCCAGCGGCAGCGGGGGCACCGGGGTCGGCCGGCCGTCGTCGTCCACCGCGATCATGGTGAAGAAGCAGCTGTTGGCGTGGCGCACGCTGCGCTTGAGGATGTCCTCGGCCACCACCTTCACCCCGACTTCCATCGAAGAGGTGCCGGTGTAGTTGACCGAGGCCAGGAAGGTGACCAGCTCGCCCACCGCGATGGGCTGGCGGAACATCACCTGGTCCACCGACAGGGTGACCACGTAGCGGCCGGCATAGCGGCTGGCGCAGGCATAGGCCACCTGGTCGAGCAGGCGCAGGATCGCCCCGCCGTGGACCTTGCCGGAGAAATTGGCCATGTCCGGGGACATCAGCACGGTCATGGACAGCTGGTTGGATTTGAATTCGGGCATGGCCGCCTTGTAGAGCCGAGCCATGCTCGGCTGGATCATGTTCGGGCTTCATGGTGGCGTCGATCAGTGCCTGGCGCCGAGATGGCGTCGGCCTGACGCCGATGATTGCGCGTTGCGCGCGGGCAGCCGACAGTCGGCTCTGCCGTAATGAAGAGGGGCCGCTTTCGCGGCCCCTCGGTGTTGCTTTACTTCAATTTCGCATCCGCGCGCAGGGCGGCGGCGCGATCGGTCTTCTCCCAGGAGAAGGCGGTCGCGTTGACGGTTTCGCCAGCGGCGTTGAGGTAGCTGAAGTCCTTCGGCTTGCGGCCGAAGTGGCCGTAGGCAGCGGTCTGCTGGTACATCGGGTGGATCAGGTCCAGCATCTTGATGATGCCGTACGGGCGCAGGTCGAAATGCTTGCGGATCAGCTTTTCGATCTTGTCATCGCTGATCTTGCCGGTGCCGAAGGTGGTGACCGAGATCGAGGTCGGCTCGGCCACGCCGATGGCGTAGGAGACCTGCACTTCGCAACGGTCGGCCAGGCCGGCGGCCACCACGTTCTTGGCCACGTAGCGGGCCGCGTAAGCCGCCGAACGGTCGACCTTGGACGGATCCTTGCCCGAGAACGCGCCGCCACCATGACGGGCCCAGCCACCGTAGGTGTCCACGATGATCTTGCGGCCGGTCAGGCCACAGTCGCCCACCGGGCCGCCGATCTCGAACTTGCCGGTCGGGTTGATGTGGAACTTGGTGCCCTTGTGCAGCCACTTGGCCGGCAGCACCGGCTTGATGATCTCTTCGCGGACGGCCTCGATGAGGTCCTTCTGCTTCACGCCCGGGGCATGCTGGGTGGACAGCACCACCGCGTCGATGGCCGAGACCACGCCGTTTTCATAGCGCAGGGTGACCTGGCTCTTGGCATCCGGACGCAGCCAGGACAGCGCCGAATTCTTCTTCTTGCGGATCTTGGCCTGCTGCTCGACCAGGCGGTGCGACAGGTGGATCGCCGCCGGCATGTAGCTGTCGGTCTCGTTGGTGGCATAGCCGAACATCAGGCCCTGGTCGCCAGCGCCCATCTCTTCGGGCTTCTTGCGGTCAACGCCCTGGGCGATGTGCGGGGACTGCTTGCCGATCAGGTTCAGCACGCCGCAGGTGGCGCCGTCGAAGCCCACGTCGGAGCTGTTGTAGCCGATATCCAGGATCACCTTGCGGGTCACCGCTTCCAGGTCGATCCAGGCGCTGGTGGTGATTTCACCGGCCACGATCGCCACGCCGGTCTTGACCATGGTCTCGCAGGCCACGCGGGCGCGCTGGTCCTGGGCAAGGATCGCGTCCAGCACCGCATCGGAGATCTGGTCGGCAATCTTGTCCGGATGGCCTTCGGAGACCGATTCGGAGGTGAACAGGTAGCTGGACATCAGGCGTAATATCCTTTGATTCGGATGGAAAGATGGGCGCGAATGATACACGGCAAGCCGCGCCGTTGCATTGTGGCCTACGGGGGGTTGCCCGTGGTTAAGCTGGTGTGCGCGGCGCAGCGGGCGCCAGGGCGGAATTACACCCCAGCGTCGATGCCCAGTGTTCCACCAGCGTGACAAATCCGGCATCGCTCCGATAGTACCCGGGCCGCAGGGCGGCCGCCGCCGCGGGCATGGTCATCTGCCTGCCGCCAAACCGCCATCGCGCTGCCTTGGGGCGCGCGCAGGCTTTCGGCCAACCCGGCCGCCGGGGCCGGGAGGGAGCAGCCCATGCAGGACCTCGAGCAGCGCCTCCAGCAGCGTTACCCGCATTGGTTCCACGGCCGTCGCGGCCAGTTGGCCCGGCCGTTGCTGCGCCGCGTGGGGCGCTGGTCGCAGCTGGACCGGATCGAGGCGTTCCTGCAGCGCAGCGCCAGCCTGCGCGGCTTCGGCTTCGTGGCCGCCGGGCTGGACTTCCTCGATGGCCAGTACCAGGTGGACCCGGCCGCGCTGGCGCGGATTCCGGCGCGTGGCCGGCTGTTGATCGTGGCCAACCACCCCTCCGGCGCGCTGGATGCGCTGGCCCTGCTGGATGCGGTGGGGCGCATCCGCGGCGATGTGCGGATCGTGGCCAACGACCTGCTCGGCGCGATCGGGCCGCTGCAGGACCTGTTGCTGCCGGTGCGCATGCTTGGCGGCCGGCCGCAGCGCTCCAGCCTGCAGGCGGTGGAACAGGCGCTGGCCGCCGAGCAATGCGTGATCGTGTTCCCGGCCGGCGAGGTCTCACGGCTGTCGCTGCGGGGCATCCGCGATGGTCGCTGGCAGCGCGGCTTCGTCCGCTTTGCCCGTGCCGCGGCTGCTCCGGTGCTTCCGGTACGGGTGGACGCGCGCAATTCGGCGTTGTTCTACGGTGCCTCCACCCTGTTCAAGCCGGCTGGCACCGCGCTGCTGGCGCGCGAGATGTTCGCCCGCCGCGGCCGACCGCTGCGCCTGTGGATCGGTGAACCCCGGCTGCTGGGGCCGGGCGACCCGGGCACCCAGCTGCGCGCGGTGCGCCAGGCGTTGTATGCGCTGGGCGGCAACACGCAGGTGCCCGCACCGGCGGCTACCGGCCCCGAGCCGGTAGCGGCGCCGATGCCGCCGGCACAGGTGGCCGCCGCCATCGCCACGGCCACGCTGCTCGGTGCTACCGCCGATGGCAAGCAGATCCGGCTGGCGCGCTGCGCGGCCGG
This sequence comes from Bacillus subtilis subsp. subtilis, assembly GCA_021733645.1. Taxonomy (GTDB): domain Bacteria; phylum Pseudomonadota; class Gammaproteobacteria; order Xanthomonadales; family Xanthomonadaceae; genus Stenotrophomonas. The sequence goes on from JAHREJ010000004.1 coordinate 45,399, forward strand.
CTCGCCGCTGCTGCTGGAACTGGGGCGCCTGCGCGAGCTGACCTTCCGCCAGATCGGTGAAGGGACCGGGCGCAGCCGCGACCTGGACGAGTTCGACCTGGACTACCAGCACATCGTGATCTGGGACGGACACGCCCAGCGCATCGCCGGCGCCTACCGGATCATGCGCGGCGCACCGGCGCTGGCCCGGCGAGGTCTGGCCGGGCTCTACAGTGCCTCGCTGTTCCGCTACTCCGACGATGCCATCCCGCGCATCGCCGAGGGGCTGGAACTGGGCCGCAGCTTCGTGGTGCCCGATTACCGGGGCAGCCGCAGCCTGGATTACCTCTGGCAGGGCATCGGCGCATACCTGCAGTGCCAGCCGGGCGTCCGCTACCTGTTCGGCGCGGTATCGATCAGCGCGGCGTTGCCGCGCCAGGCGCGCGAGCAGATGGTGGCCTACTACCAACGGTATTTCGCCGGCACGGCCGGGTTGGCGGCATCCAACCGGCCGTTCCAGTACGTCGCCGCGCCGCCGTGCTTTGGCGACCTCGATGCGGCCGCCGCATTCGAGCTGCTGAAGACCAACCTGGCCGTGCTGGGCACCGGCGTGCCCACCCTGTACCGCCAGTACACCGCATTGTGCGAGCCGGGCGGGGCGCGCTTTCTGGCGTTCGGTGTCGACCCGGATTTCAGCGACTCGATCGACGGGTTGATCGAGGTGGACCTGCAGGCAATCCTGCCGCACAAGCGCAAACGCTACCTGCGCGACGTCGGGGTGCGGGCATGAACGCGCCGGTCAGCCTGCCGCCGCACCGGCGCGCGGTGTTCCTGTCCGACGTGCACCTGGGCTCGCGCCACTGCCATGCCGCCGAACTGGCGCAGTTTCTGGCGGTGCTGCGTTGCGAACGGCTGTATCTGGTGGGCGACATCATCGACCTGTGGTGGATGGCGCACCGCCGTGCCAACTGGCGGTCGGCCCACACCGAGGTGATTCAGGCCCTGCATGCGCTGCGGCGCGCCGGCACCGACATCATCTACATCCCCGGCAACCATGATGCGTCCCTGCGCCAGGTCTGCGGGTTGATGCTGCCGGCGATCCAGGTGCGTCGCCGCGCGATCCACGTCACCGCCGACGGGCGCCGGCTGCTGGTGGTGCATGGCGATGACTACGACGGCATCACCCAGTTTGGCGGACTGCAGGAAAAATGCGGTGACTGGCTGTACTACCGCATCCTCACCGGCAACCATCTGCTCAACGCGGTGCGGCGCCGGCTCGGGTGGCGTTACTGGTCGTTGTCGGCGTTCCTGAAGCAGCGCAGCGGCGCGGCCGAACGCTACATCGAGCGCTTCGTGCAGGCCGGGCTGGATGACGTGCGCCGCCGCGGGCTGGACGGGATCGTCTGCGGGCATATCCACCGCGCCGCGCTGGTCCAGCGCGACGGGCTGGTCTATGCCAACGATGGCGACTGGGTGGAGAGCCTGACCGTGCTGGCCGAAGACCCCGACGGCAGCCTGCGGCTGCTGGACCACCGCGGCCAGACCCTGGTGGCGCTGCCGGCCGCACTGCCGGTGGCACGGGCGGCGTGAGCACGCGCTGCAGGCAGCGATCGGCCGCGGGCTGCTAGCATCGGCCGATGGACTCTTTAAGCCAGATCGTACTGGGTGGCGCGGTCGCCGCCGCCATCGCCCCTGCCGGCCACCGCCGTGCCGCCCTGCTGGCCGGCGCGGCGCTGGGCACGCTGCCGGACCTGGACGCCCTGTTGCTGGCCTTCCGGGCCGCCGACCCGGTGGCGGTGATGACCGAACACCGCAGCTTCAGCCATTCGCTGCTGGTGCTGCCGTGGGTGGCCGCGCTGATCTGGTGGCTGTTCAAGCGCTTCGGCCACGGCCGGGTGGCGCAGGCACCCACGCGCTGGTTCTGGGCGATCCTGCTGGCGCTGGTCACCCACCCGCTGCTGGATGCGTTCACGGTCTACGGCACCCAGCTGTGGTGGCCGTTCACCCCGGCACCCACGATGTGGTCCAGCGTGTTCATCATCGACCCGCTGTACACCGTGTGGCTGCTGATCGGCTGCACGGTGGCCTGGTTTGCGCGCGCCAGGCCGTTGGCGCAGAAGGCGCTGGTGGCCGGGCTGGTGCTCAGTTGCGGCTACCTGGGTGCATCGCTGCTGGCCAAACACAGTGTCGAGCGCCAGGCCGACCGCGCGCTGGCCGCGATGGGGCTGGGCGATGCGCCGCGGTTCTCGGTGGCCACCCCGTTCAACACGCTGCTGTGGCAGGTGGTGGCGATGACCCCCAGTGGCTATGTGATCGGCGAGCGCTCGCTGGTGGCCGACCGTGGCCCGATGACGTTCCAGGGCTATCCCTCCAACGTGCAGGCGCTGCGCCAGGCGCAGGCTGCCGGCATTCCGGCGGTGCAGCGGCTGCAGTGGTTCAACCGCGGTTTCATGCGCGCGCAGGTGGTGGATGGACGCCTGCAACTCAGCGACCTGCGCATGGGGCTGGAGCCGGATTACACCTTCACCTTTGCCGTGGCCCGGGCGCGCGGCAATGGCTGGGAGGCGATCACCCCCGAGCAGCTGCGCCCGGCTTACGCAGGTGAGCAGGGCCGGGCGCAGGTGAAGCGCCGCTTTGCAGCGATGTGGGACCGGATCTGGCGGCAACCCGATGCGTCGGCGCACGCGGCCGACACCACCGCGGTGGAGGCACCCCGGTAGATCCATGCCCTGCATGGCGGGTGTGGACGGCCACGCAGGGCGCGGCGCTACTAGTAGACGGTGGCGCGGGCCTGCACGAACGAAAAGAAGAACACCGCGTTGGGATCGTTCTGCACCAGGCTGAACTCGCGGCGCATGCCGTCCACGGTGTCCTGGTCCACCAGCCCGGCTTCCAGCAACGGGTCGGCCGCCGACAGCAGCAGCTGTTCCCAGAAAGCGATCATGGTCTTGCGCCGGGCCGGTTCACGGTTGTCCAGGTGGATGGTCTTGATCTCGGTGTGCACGTCGCGGAAGCCACCGGCCAGCAGCAGGTTGCCCAGCTTGGCGCCAACGAACGGGTCGCCGCCGTGGTCGTACTGGAAGTCGTTGAACGACATCCAGTAGCGCCAGATGTGCGGCGAATACGGATCAAGCAGGAACGAGGCATTCATCACTTCGGTGATGTACACCGGCGAGCCCGGGGCCAGCACACGGCGCACCTCGCTGAGCACGCGTGCCGGCGAAGGCACATGTTCCAGCACCCAGCACAGGAATGCCGAATCGAACTCGCGCGCACCGAAGGGCAGGTTGCCGGCATCGGCCTGCAACAGGGTATAGCGCTCGCTGCACCACGGGGTTTTTTCCAGGTTGCCGCGCGCGGCAGCCAGCTGCGCTTCGCTCAGGTCCACGCCGGTTACATGCAGCTCGGGGAAGCGACGCAGCAGGATCTCGGTCTGTGCACCCACGCCGCTGCCCACTTCCAGCAGGCGCTGCGCACCGGTGTAGTCGATGCCGCTGAAGATGCTCGATTCAAACAGCCGCGACTGGGTGACCAGACGGTGCTGCTCGGTATCGGAAAAGCCATGCAGGTAGGTAGGGGCAGTGATCGGCGGGGTCATGGTGGCGGCTTCAGGCAGCGGAGGACAGCGGCACGCCGGCGGCGAGCGCATTGAAGTAATCGGTGGTCAGGGCGATCTGGCTGGCGGCATCGTCGGCGCGGTTGACCACCGCGCGGAACGCGGCATTCTCCGGCCGGTCCTTGGCATACCAGCCCAGGTGCTTGCGTGCGATGCGCACGCCCTGCGCCTCGCCGTAGAAGTCGTGCAGCGCGTGCAGGTGGCCCAGCAGGATGTCGCGCACTTCCTCCAGCGAGGGCGGGGCAAGCCGCTCGCCGGTGGCCAGGTAATGGGCCACCTCGCGGAAAATCCACGGGCGGCCCTGTGCGGCGCGGCCGATCATCACCGCATCCACACCGGTGACGGCCAGCACGTGGGCGGCCTTCTGCGGTGAATCGATGTCGCCGTTGGCCAGCACCGGGATGCGCAGCGCGGCCTTGATCGCAGCGATGGTCTCGTACTCGGCCTGGCCGGTGTAATGCTGGTCGCGGGTACGCCCATGCACGGCCAGTGCGGCGATGCCGCTGTCCTGGGCGATGTGCGCGATGCGCGGGCCGTTGCGGTGGTCGCAGTCCCAGCCGGTGCGGATCTTCAACGTGACCGGCACGTCCACCGCGTTGACCACGGCGCTGAGGATGCGCGCCACCAGGTCCTCATCGCGCATCAGCGCCGAGCCCGCCCAGGCATTGCACACTTTTTTGGCCGGGCAGCCCATGTTGATGTCGATGATCTGCGCGCCGTGGTCGACGTTGTAACGCGCCGCCTCGGCCAGCTGCTGCGGCTCGGTACCGGCGATCTGCACGCTGATCGGGTCCGGCTCGCCGGCATGGTCCATGCGGTGGATCGATTTGCGGGTGTTCCAGAAGCGCGGATCGGAGATGGTCATCTCCGAGGCGGCCAGCCCCGCGCCCAGCTGTTTGCACAGCAGGCGGAAGGGCTTGTCGGTGACACCGGCCATCGGTGCCAGCACCACGTTGGGCTGGATGTTGTAGGGGCCAATCTGCATGGGCGCATTGTAGTGCCGGCTGCGGGCCGGCAACCACGCGCAGGCGCCGGATCCGGCGGCAGGTTCAGGCCGATCCGGAAGGCCCTGATGCGTTCAGGTCATGAGCATATGCTTGACGATTGCTTCCCCCGCCCCCACTGGCACGCGATGGTGGGCGGTTCCCAGGACCGGGAGTGCCGGCCGCTGGCCGGCAACCCCGCAACCGCTGACCAAGACACCCGCCGCCAGCACCGCCCCGTGCTACCAGGCCAACGCGGTGCCCGCCGCATACATGCCGGCCAGGCCCAGGCAGACCGCCGAACTGGCATACCAGAAGCGCACGCCGTTGTAGCCGGGTCGCCAGCGGCCGATCACCAGCCCGGCCACGCCACGGCCGCCGAGGACGGCGATGATGCCCGGCAGCACCGCGCGAGTGCCGGGCAGGGGGCGCACCCAGCCGCCCGCCGATAGCGCATAGAGCGTCCACCCGGCCAGCACGACGGTGATCGCCGCGGTGATCAGGGCCGGCTCGGCACGGCCGGCGCGGGCCAGCCGCACCATGCGTTGCCCCGCGCCGAAGAACGCGTACCAGGGTGCCCCGAAGAGAATGCAGCCAATGTGCAGCAGCACCGCCAGCGCGGTGCCGATCGCGGCCAGCAACAGCCAGAAAGCAGCGTCATCCATGTCCTGCGCAGTCCGTCAAACAGAGGCGTTCATGGTCGGCGGGCGGCTGATCGGGGGCAATGCAGGTTCCGGCCACTCCCGTGGCACGATCCGGCCGCGCATGAAAAAGCCGGCGCGCGGCGCCGGCTTGATCAGGGGGTGCGGGGCGTGCGAAGGCGGTCAGGCCGTCGCCACGTCCTTGGGCGTGAAGTGCGGCATCGCCACGGCGGCGCCTTCCTTCTCGGTGGAGCGGCCAGCGAACTGGTTGGCAAAGCGCACGTGGCGCATGAAGGCCGCGTCCGGGTCCTGTGCCAGCGAGGCGCACAGCGCGCCGTTGAAGGCATCGCCGGCACCGGTGGTGTCCAGCACCTGCACCTGCTCGGCGCCCACCCGGTAGTACGGCTGGGTGTCGCCGCGCAGGTTGTCTTCGGCGTGGGACACAAACACCCCCACCGAACCCAGCGTCACCACCACGGTGCCATTGCCGGTGAGCTTGCGGCACAACGCATGCAGGCTGGCGCCGTCGAGCGCGGCCACGTCGTTGGCCTCCACGCGCTCGCCCACATGGCGGCCGAGCAGGGCAGCGAACTCGGTCTCGTTGGGGGTGAGCACATCGGCCAGCTTGAGCAGGCTGATGCTGGAGGGGGCATCGGCCGGGGCCGCATTGAGCACCGTGGTGACACCGGTCTCGCGGGCGATGGCCAGGGCAGCCTCGATGGTTTCCACCGGCGATTCCAGCTGCGCCAGCACCACCCTGGCACCGCCCAGCAGGCCGCGCTGGGCCTGCACAAACTCTACGCTCAGCGCGGCATTGGCGCCCGGGCCGATCACGATGGTGTTGCGGCCACGGGCATCAACGTAGATGCCGCCGGTGCCGGTGGGCTCGCCACTGGCCTCGGCGGTCAGCGCAAAGCCGTCCTGCGCGGCCAGGCCACGCGCCATCGCGCCGCCGGCATCATCGCCCAGTGCGCACAGGAAGGTGGTGGCCGCACCCGCACGGCAGGCCGCCACGGCCTGGTTGAAGCCCTTGCCGCCGGGGCCGGTGCTGTAGCGCCCGGCGATGGTCGCGCCCGGGGCCGGGAGCGACTCGCAACGCCAGACATGATCCACGTTGAAGGAACCGACAACGACGACATTGCTACTCATAAAGACTGTTTCTCGAAGAACGGATATCAGCTGAAATGCGTCAGCACGCCGGCGATGGTCGCCGTCATGAAGGTGGCGATGGTACCGCCCAGCACCGCACGCAGGCCGAACTTGGCCAGGTCGTGGCGACGTTCCGGGGCCAGGCCACCAATACCACCGATCTGGATGGCGATCGAGCTGAAGTTGGCAAAACCGCACAGGGCGTAGGTGGCGATCAGGCGGCCTTCGGAGGACAGGCTCATGCCCGGCACCTGGCCGTTGACGATCTTGGACAGCTCCGAATACGCCACGAACTCATTGATGACCACCTTCTGGCCGATCAGCGAACCCACCGTGGTGGCATCGGCCCAGGGGGTGCCGATGACCCAGGCGATCGGGGCCAGCACGTAGCCGAAGATGGTCGACAGGTCGGTCGGGCGGCCGATCATGGCCTGCAGGCCGGTGATTTCACCCAGCCAGGTCAGCGGGGCGTTCAGCAGGGCGATCAGGGCGATGAAGGCCAGCAGCATCGCGCCGATGTTCAGCGCCAGCTTGAGGCCGTCGCCGGCACCGGCCGCGGCGGCGTCGATGATGTTGCTGGAGGTCTTCTCCACTTCCATCTTGACCGTGCCGCGGGTCAGCGGGGTACCGGTTTCGGGTACCAGCAGCTTGGCCACCACCAGCGTTGCCGGCGCAGCCATGATGCTGGCGGCCAGCAGGTGCTTGGCGTAGAAGGCCTGCTGCACCGGGTCGTTGCCGCCCAGCATGCCCACGTAGGCGGCCAGCACGCCGCCGGCGATGTGCGCCATGCCGCCGATCATCATGGTGATCAGCTCGGACTGGGTCATCTTGGCGATGTACGGGCGCACCGTCAGCGGCGCCTCGGTCTGGCCGATGAACACGCTGGCGCAGACGCTGGTGGTTTCCGCACCGGACACGCGCATGATCTTGGTGATCGCCCAGGCCATGCCGCGCACGATCGCCTGCATCACGTTGAGGTGGTACATGACCCCCATCAGCGCCGAGAAGAAGATGATCGTCGGCAGCACCTGGAAGGCGAAGATGAAGCCGAACTGCTGGGTGTCCATGAGGCTGCCGAAGATGAAACCGGAGCCTTCGTTGACGAAGCTGAGGATCTTGACGAAGCCCTTGCCCAGCGCATCGAACACGTCACGGCCACCGGGCACCAGCAGCACCACCGCCGCAAAGGCGATCTGCAGCGCGATACCGGTGACCACCAGACGCCAGTCCACGGCGCGCTTGTTGTTCGAGAACAGCCACGCGATGCCGATCAGCACCGCCAACCCGAACAGGCCGAAGCCAATCCTGCCCAAACCTTCGACCATGAGACTTCCCTTGGGGGTGCCGCGAAAAACGGGAAGCCTATAGCGGTGGCAGGGTCCGGGCAAGGAAAAGCGGCGTGCGCGGGCCGATCGGCCGTGATCGGGCAAGGATCCACAAGGGCTGGCGGCCAACGGGCGGCTACACTGGGGGGCATCGTTCCGGCCCGGTTGCGGGCCTGCAGCACAGGAGAATCCCATGCAATACCGGCGTCTTGGTTCCACCGGCCTGAAGCTGTCGGCCCTGTCCTTCGGCGCGTGGGTCACCTTTGGCGACCAGATCGGCCGCGACGAGGCCCGCAACCTGGTCGCCAGCGCCTGGGACCACGGGATCAACTTCTTCGACAACGCCGAAGGCTATGCGCGCGGCCGCGCCGAGCAGGTGATGGGCGATGTGATCGCCGACCTGCGCCTGCCCCGCGACGGCTTCTGTGTCTCCAGCAAGGTGTTCTTCGGTGCCGTCGACGACCCGCGCCCGACCCAGCACGGGTTGTCGCGCAAGCATGTCACCGACGCCTGCCATGCGGCGCTCAAGCGGCTGCGGGTGGACTACCTGGACCTGTATTACTGCCACCGCCCGGACCCGGACACGCCGATCGCCGAGACCGTACTGGCCATGGACACCCTGATCCGCCAGGGCAAGGTGCTGTACTGGGGCACCTCGGAATGGTCGGCCGCCCAGCTCCAGGAGGCCGTGGACGTGGCGCGTGCGCACCATCTGCACCTGCCGTCGATGGAGCAGCCGCAGTACAACCTGCTGCATCGCCAGCGGGTGGAACACGAATACGCCCCGCTGTATGCCGACCCGGGCCTGGGGACCACCATCTGGTCACCGCTGGCCTCGGGCCTGCTCACCGGCAAGTACAACGAAGGCGTGGATGCGCAGTCGCGGCTGGGCCAGGCGCAGCTGGGCTGGTTGAAGGACATGGTGCTGGACCCGGCCGGCAACCGCCTGGACAAAGTGCGCCGCTATACCGCCCTGGCCGCCGGCCTTGGCCTGTCGCCGGCGCAGCTGGCCATCGCCTGGTGCCTGCGCAACCCGAATGTGTCCAGCGTGATCCTCGGCGCCAGCCGGGTGGGCCAGCTGGAAGAGAATCTGGGCGCGCTGGATGTACTGGCCCAGGTGGACGAGGCAACCTGGCAGCAGGTGGAGGCGGTGTTCGCGTAGCGGCGCGCCATGCCTGGCTGGATCTGCAGGTAAATCATGGCATTGCGGTGGCGTCAGCCGAGCATGGCTCGGCTCTACCGGCTCTACCGGCTCTACCGGCTCTACCGGCTCTACCGGCTTTACCGGCTTTACCGGCTTTACCGGCTTTACCGGCTCTGGGGCGGCCCGAGCCGGGCGTGGCTCGGCACCTGCGGGTCTGTGGGGGAGGCCATTGGCCTGTCCTTTCGATTGATAAAATCAATCGAAAATTAAAAAACGATCATCAATTCCATCAATGAAGTTGAGAATGGTTGTTGATTGTCAACTGAGAATCATTATCATTTGACTCGCCCCTCGCACGAGTCCAGACAATGAACACTCAAGCTGCTGTACTGCTGCGCCCCGAAACGCTGACCCTCCGCGACCGTCCGGTGCGTGTGGTTCCGCCGGAAGAAGTGATCGACAGCGAAGCCCTGCTCAAGGGCCGCCGCGAAATCCTGATCCAGCACGGTGACCGCTTCTATCGCCTGCGCCATACCAGCAACGACAAGCTCATCCTGACCAAGTAGTGCCGGCCGCGGGTCGGCTGCCTCAGGTACCGGCCGCGCTCGCCGCCAGGTCCTTGCCCCGGCAGGTCGCGCTCCTCCCCCCGCACCTGCCGCGGCGAACGGCTCTCTCCCCCTCGATTCTTCGTCAGCGGCCCCGGTCGCTGGCGCGGGTCGGGGGTCTCCTTCCGCCGCCAGCCGGTTCCAGCCACATCCATGAAGATCCGTCCCCATGCCCTGAGCGTCGCCTTGTGGCTGGCGCTGCCGCTGGCCGCGCACGCCGCGTCCGACGCCGCGCCCGATGCGCGCCTGTTTGATCGCGTGCAGGTCACCGCCACGCGCACCGAGCGCGCATTGAGCGATGTGGCCGCCACGGTCGATGTGATCGACCGCGAGCAGTTGGACCATCATCTGGTACGCAACCTCAAGGACCTGGTGCGCTACGAGCCGGGTATTTCGGTGACCAGCAGCCCGGCGCGGTTTGGCCTGGGCGGCATCCGCATCCGCGGCCTGGATGGCAACCGCGTGTTGATCCAGACCGACGGCATCGCCATGCCCAAGGCGTTTGCGATCGGCAGCTTCTCCGACGCCAACCGCAACTTCACCGACCTGGAAACCCTCAAGCGCGTGGAGATCGTGCGCGGCCCGGCCAGCGCGCTGTACGGCTCGGACGCGCTCGGTGGCGTGGTGGCCTTCGTGACCAAGGACCCGGCCGACTACCTCAAGGAGGGCCGCAGCCGCCATGTCGGCCTGACCTTCGGCTACGACGGCCAGTGGCAGGGCCTGCTGGGCGGGGTCACCACCGCCTTCGGCGGCGAGCGCTGGAGCGGCATGGTCAACGTCAACCACCGCCAGGGCCAGGAAACCCGAACCCTGGGTGAGCTGCGCAGCGACGACAGCCGGCGCACCGCCGCCAACCCGCAGGTCCGCGACGGCCGCAGCGTGCTCAGCAAACTGGTCTACGCGCCCAGCGAAAACCAGCGCTTCAAACTGACCGTGGAAGGCAACGAAGACCGCGTGGACACCCGCGTACTGTCGGCGGTGGCGCCGCCGACCACGCCGGTGGTGGCCACCACCACCACGGCGATGCAGGCACGCGATCACCAGACCCGCGCGCGGGTGTCGCTTCGCCACGAGGTGGACACGCTGGACCACGGCTTTGCCGATGACCTGGCCTGGCAGGTGTACCGGCAGGACAGCCAAACCACTCAACGTACCTACGAAAACCGCGGCCGCGGTGATGCGGCGAGCCGCCGTGAGCGCGAATTCAACTTCGACCAGCGTGTGTACGGGCTGCAGGCCGCGTTCCACAAGGGCCTGCAGACCGGCACGGTCGAGCACGCGCTGACCTACGGTTTCGATGGCACCTGGACCCGGACCCGGCAGAAACGCGACGGTTTCCAGGTCAATGCCAGGGGCCAGGTCAGCACCACCATTTCCCCTGACACTTTCCCGGTGCGCGACTTCCCGATCAGCAAGACCACCGAGCTGGGCCTGTACGTGCAGGACGAACTGCGCCTGGCCGACGGCCGCCTGTCGCTGGTGCCCGGCGTGCGCGTGGACCACTACGCACTGCGCCCGGAACTGGATGGCATCTTCGCCACCGACAACCCCGGCGTGGCCGTGTCGAACCTGACCAAGACCAGCGTGTCGCCGAAGCTGGGCATGGTCTGGCGTTTCGCCGACGCCTGGTCGCTGTTTGCCGGCTACGCGCACGGCTTCCGCTCGCCGCCGTTCAATGACGTCAACCTGGGCTTCACCAACGTGCAGTTCGGCTATACGGCCATTCCCAACCCGGACCTCAAGCCGGAAACCAGCGACGGCGCGGAACTGGGGCTGCGCTTCATCGGCACGGCCGCCTATGTGAGCGTCAGCGGTTACTACAACCAGTACAAGGATTTCATCGAATCGCAGGGCTTTGTCGGGTTCAACAACCAGGGCCTGCAGGTGTTCCAGTCGCGCAACGTGGCCGATGCGGACATCTACGGCGCCGAGCTCAAGGCCGGCGTCGCGCTGGGCCAGCTCAACAGCGCGCTGGAAGGCTGGTCGTTGAACAGTTCGGTGGCCTGGGCGCATGGCCAGAACAAGACCGAGGACACCCCGCTGTCGTCGATCGACCCGCTGCGTGGCACCGTTGGCCTTGCCTTCGACCGCGACAGCTGGGGCGTGGAACTGGTGGGTACTTTCGCCCAGCGCAAGGATCGCCTGCCACCGCCGGCGCTGCCCGGCACCACGCCGTTCGCGCCGGCCGGCTATGGCGTGCTGGACCTGATGGCGCATTGGGCGTTCGCCCCGGGTGCCCAGCTCAACGTGGGCGTGTTCAACCTCGGCGACCGCGCCTACATCGACTACTCGGCCGTCACCACGGCGCTGTCCAGCACCAGCCCGGTGATCGACCGTTACACCAACCCCGGCCGCACCGTGTCGGCCAATCTCTCCGTGAGCTGGTAGCCCTATGAGCCGCGCCCTGTCCGCATTGCGATCGACCGACCGGGCGCTGTACCCCGGTTGCCTTCCCACCGCACGGCAGCTGGCCGCGCTGGGGACCGTGCTGTGCCTGTACCGGCCGCAGAGCAGTGAGCTGGGGGGCTGGAAGCACGCGGTGTCCGCGCATGCCTGCCAGGGCATGGACAGCGAGGGTATCCGCGAAAGCCTGTGTTTTGCCGATGCCCGCGGGCGCTGCTGCTGGCGTCTGTACCTGCTGCCCGACAGCGATTTCCTGGCCTGGGATCGGCTGGTGTCGGCGTTCCCGGCGCGCCCGGAACCGTCCAACGATGGCGGTGTTGCCGAACGCCTGTGGCGGCGCCTGGCCACGCGGCTGGGTGCCGAGCCGTGGCGGATGTGCGCGCTGCGCCTGCACGCGGCCGAGGGCCAGGGACTGTCGGCCAGCCTGGCCTCGCTGTCGGCGCTGGGTGCCACCGCCGCGCGGCGGATCGCGCACGTGGAAGGGGCCGATGGCGAACTGTGGATCGACGACTGCTGCTGCGCCTCGGCCGCACGCCTGGCCGCACCGCTGCGCGATTCGGATGCCGCGCCGCTGGTGCGGCTGTGATTCCACCCTGCAATGCCTGTGGCCGGGGACGGCCGCGACCTTGTGCACGCCCCTCCTGAAGGAACCTCCCGATGAAACTCCAGACAGCCAGCGCGTGGCTGCTGCTTGCCAGCAGCGGCATCGTCCACGCCCAGCCCTCCGACGTGCTGCGTGACCACGACAGCATCGTGGCCATGAAGGGCGAGTACGTGGTCGACTTCGCCTTCGATGAAACGGTGCTGCTCAAGCCCGGCTACGCGCGCGCGCCAGCGGTGCGCAGCGGTGGCAACGAGGTGGTGATCGTGGTGGAGGACAGCCCCCGGCGGGTGGTGCTGCAGCACCTGCTGGTCGACCCCGGAAGCGGGCATGTGACCAAGCATTGGCGGCAGGACTGGGTGTATGAAGCACCGAGCCGTTTCGAGTTCAGTGCCGACCAGACCTGGCAGGTGCGCGGCATTCCGGCGGCGGTCAACGCCGGTGCATGGACACAGTGCGTGTACGAGGTCAGCGACGCGCCGCGTTACTGCGGCACCGGCAAGTGGGCATATGACAACGCCGTGGCCACCTGGACCAGCGATCTGAGCTGGCGTCCGCTGCCGCGCCGCGAATACACCCGGCGCAGCGATTACAACGCGCTGGCGGTGGTCAACCGGCACACGCTGACGCCCAACGGCTGGACGCACGAACAGTTCAACACCAAGATCCTGCGCCAGGCCGATGGCCGCCAGCAGGAGATCGCGCGCGAGTTCGGCTTCAATGACTACAACCGCACCACCGAGGTCGATTTCAAGCCGGCCTACGATTACTGGACCGCCACGGCCAGCTACTGGGCCAAGGTGCGGCAGCGTTGGGAGGGCTTCCTGGGCCAGGCGCCCGGTGTGCACCTGAAGACCAAACTGGATGGCATGGCGATGATCATCCCGCTGTTCACCCAGGCCCAGGACATCCAGGACGGCAACACGGTCAAGGACGCCCAGATCGATGCGGTGTTCAAGCAGTGGGTGGAAAAAGCCCCGGCTGAAACAGCGCGCTGAGCGCGGACGACAATGTTCCAGAACATGAAGCGCCCGATGGGCGCTTCATTTTTTTGTTCTGCTCCCCATCCTGGGGAACGCCTCATTTCGGGTGGTTTCTCCGCCCGTGTACCGCACGCCGAGCCCCGTAGCGGCCGGCGGGCCCCTGGGCAAAGTAAAGGAGGAGGCCGTCGCCGCAGGCGGCGGCCGGGGGACATTTGCCGAGGGGCCTGCCGGCCGCTACGGGGCTCGGCGTGCGGTACACGGACGGAAAACCGGGCTTTCCTGCGGGGCACCGGTGATCGTCGCCCCGCGCCCGGCCGCCGCGCGCCTGAGAGCATTCAGGGCGCGCGGCGTGCTTGCCAAGCGGAGGTGGGTAGCCCCCGTGTTGGCCGCCCTCACACCTCGCGCAGCGCCAGTGCCGGCGGTGTATGCAGGATCCGCCGCGTGCCCCACCAGCCGGCCAGCATGCTCAACGCCATGCCGATCGCCCCGCCGGCCAGCAACGGCCCCCACGGCGGGCTCAGGGTCAGCTCGAACACCTGGCGGGCCACCACGCTGCCCAGCAGGGCCGCGGTGACCACCGCCAGCAGCGCCGACAGCAGGCCCAGTGCGCCAAATTCCACCAGCACCGCCCCACGCAGCTGGGTGCGCGTGGCCCCCAGCGTGCGCAGCACCGCGCTGTCGTAACGGCGCTCACCGGCGGTGGCCTGCAGGGCGGCCAGCAGCACCAGCAGGCCGGCCAGCAGGCTGAAGCCCATCACCAGTTGCACTGCCTGGGTCACCCGATCCACCACCTCGCGCACCCGCTCCAGAATGCCGTCGATGTCCAGCAGCGAGATGTTCGGGTAGTCGCGGGTCAATCCGGCCAGTTGCGGTGCCAGCGCGCGCGGCAGGTGGAAAGCGGTGATCAGGTTGTACGGCGCATCGCCCACCGCGCCCTCATTGAGCAGCAGGAAGAAGTTGACCCGGAAGGAATCCCAGTCGGCCTTGCGGATGCTGGTCACGGTGAAGCTGCGTTGTTGTTCGCCCATCTGCAACGTCACCGAGTCGCCCAGTTTCATGCCGTAGCGTTCGGCCCAGCCCTGTTCGATCGATGCCTCCGCTGCCGTGCTGCCGGCGGCCCAGTAGCGCCCACTGAGCAGCGTATTGGCCGGGGGGAAATCATGCCGCCAGGAAAAATTGACCGGGCGGTTGGCGTCGTCATCGTCGTTGCTGTTGTCCTGGCGCTGCTGTCGTTGCGGCGGCCGGTCGTTCACCGCCAACAGGCGCCCGGTACTGAACGGCTCGATCCCCGGCGCGGCCACGCCCAGTCCCTGCAGCGTGGCCAGTACCGGCGCGCGCTGATCGGGCTGGATGTTCATCAGGAAGTAGTTGGGCGTATCCACCGGCAGGCGGTCGCGCCACTGCGCCAGCAGGCCGGGGCCGATCACCGACAACAGCAACAACGCGCACAGCGACAGCGACAGCCCCACCAGCTGCATGACCGCCAGCCCACGGCGACGGGTCAACGCGGCCAGCCCCAGTTTCCATCGCCCGCGCAGACGCGGCTGCAGCCCACGCAGCAGCCACAGCAGCAGCGCACCCAGCGCACCGGCCAGGGCGGCCAGCGCCGCCAGTCCGCCCAGCACCCAGCTGGCCAGCTTCACATCGCCGGTGGCCTGCACGGTCAACGCCACCGTGGCCGCCAGCGCCGCCAGGTAAACCAGCAGCGAACTGGGGGGCATCGCCGCGAAACTGCGGTTGAGCACGCGCATCGGCGGTACCCGGCGCAGGCGCAGCAGCGGCGGCAGGCCAAAGCCCAGCAGCAGGACCAGCCCAATGCCCGCACCGCTCAGGGCCGGCGTGGCCTGCGGCAGCGGCAGCCGGTTGGGGATCAAGCCCCCCAGCGCCTGTACCAGCCCGGCCTGGGCGGCCATGCCCAGCCCGATCCCGACCAGGCAGGCCGGCACCGCCAGCATCACCAGCTGCAGCGCCATCGCGCTGAGGATGTCGCGTTGGCGCGCGCCCAGGCAGCGCAACACCGCCACCTGGTCGATCCGGCGAAGCGCGAACCGGTTGGCTGCCAGTGCGGTGGCCACACCGGCCAGCAATACCGCCAGCAATGCGGCCAGTGACAGGAAGCGCCCGGCCAGATCGAACGCGCCCCGCACCCCGCGCTGGGTGTCGGCGATGCCGACGAGGCGATATCCCTTGGCCTGCGGGGCCAGCCACGCCCGGAAATCGGCGATGGCCGCCGGCGTACCGGCGAACATCATCCGGTACGACGCGCGGCTGCCCGGGCCAAGCAGGCCAGCCGCATCCACGTCGGCGCGGTTGACCAGCAACGGCGGGGACAACTGCATCAGTTCGCCAGAGGTGTCCGGTTCGGCCTGCAGCACGCGGGTGACGGTGAGGCTGCCTGCGCCGAACTCCAGCGCATCGCCCAGCTTCAATCCCAGCGCCTGCATCAGCCGCGGATCGGCATAGGCCTGGCCGGCCGGCGGCGTGCCTGCGACCTCGGTGGCACCGGCCTGCAGGCTGCGGCTGACCCGCAACTGCCCGCGCAGTGGATAGCCGTCGCTGACCGCCTTGATGTTGGCCATCTGGCTGGCGTCGGCATGGAACAGCACGCTGGGAAAGCTGACCATGCGCGTGGTGGCCAGGCCGCGTTCGCGCGCGGCGTCGGCGAAGGCCTGCGGCAGGTCTTCGCGGGCGTTGAGGCCCAGGTCACCGCCGAGCATCTCCGCGGCGCTGCCGGTGAGTGCCAGCGTGACCCGGTTGACCAGCGTACCCACCGCGGTCATCACCGCCACGCCCAGCACCAGCGCGGCGAAGACGGTGAGCAGGTCACCGGCAAGGAATTCGCGGCGCAGGGCGCGCGCGGCATGCTTGACCACGTTCATGCGGTCACGCCGGCCGGGCTGTCCACCAGCCGCCCGCCGTCCAGGCGGTACACGCGTTCGCAGCGCTGGGCCAGGCGCAGGTCGTGGGTGACCAGTACCAGGGTGGTGTCACTGGTGGCATTGAGCGCAAACAGCAGGTCGCTGATCTGCTGCCCGGTGGCCTGGTCCAGGCTGCCGGTGGGCTCATCGGCGAACAGGATCCGCGGGCGCGCCACAAATGCGCGCGCCAACGCCACGCGCTGCTGCTCGCCACCGGACAACTGGCGCGGGTAGTGGCGCGCGCGGTGGGTGAGGCCAACCTGGGCAAGCACCTCGCGCACGCGCGCCGGGTCTTCGCGGCCGGCCAGTTCCAGCGGCAGGGCGATGTTTTCTTCGGCGGTCAGTGCGGGCAGCAGGTGGAAGCTCTGGAACACGAAGCCCACTTCGCGTGCGCGCAACTGGGCGCGCGCTTCTTCATCGAGCGCATTGAGATCGGCACCGGCCAGGCTGATCCGCCCACGGCTGGGCAGGTCCAGCCCGGCCAGCAGGCCGAGCAGGGTGGTCTTGCCGGAACCTGAAGCGCCCACGATGGCAATGCTCTCGCCTTCATGGACGGTCATGCCAATGTTGTCCAGTATGTGGACTTCACCCTCCGGGCCTCGCGCGGATTTGCCCACGTCATGGGCGGCGATGGCGACGGACGCGCTGCGGGGGGACAGGCTGTCGATGAGGATTCTCCAATGTACGCAACGATGTGGAAGGGCCGCACGGCCCTGGCGGTCTGGCTGCTGGCAGCATTGCTGTTGGCACCGGTGCTGGCCTGTGCCAAAGGTGCCGGCACCGGCAACGCCGTGCTGGTGGTCGGCGACAGCCTCAGTGCCGCCCACAATATCCCGGCCGAATCAGGCTGGGTGAACCTGCTTCAGCAGCGGGTCAAACAACAGGTCAAGCCGGCCCCGCCGATCATCAACGCCAGCATCAGCGGCGAAACCACCGCCGGGGCGCTGACCCGCCTGCCGGGCCTGCTGGCCAAGCACCGGCCGGCGGTGGTGGTGATCGAGCTGGGGGGCAACGACGCATTGCGCGGCCTCAGCCCGGCGCAGCTGCGCGGCAACCTGGAGAAGATGATCGTGGCCAGCCAGACCGCCGGCGCCCGGGTGCTGCTGCTGGGCATCGACGTGCCACCCAACTACGGCCCGGCCTACCGCCAGCGGCTCAAGGCGGTCTATGCCGGGCTGGCCAGTCAGTACCAGCTGGCCCTGCTGCCGTTCCTGCTGGAGGGGGTGGCGTTGCAGCCGGGCCTGATGCAGGCCGACGGCCTGCACCCCACCGCCGCGGCCCAGCCCCGGGTGCTGGACAACGTCTGGCCGCACCTCAAGCCCTTGCTTTGAGGGAGATTCACAAACCGCGTTGAGCGGCTTCACACCACGTCCACTGCCGATGCGGCATGTTTCACAAAGCTGAAGAAAGAGGGAATCCCATGCGTCAGACAAAGGAGACCTCCGGCCTGGTGCTGGTGGTCGAGGACAACCGCAATATTTCCGAGATGATCGGTGAGTATCTGGAAGGCCGCGGGTTCGAGGTCGACTATGCCCAGGACGGGCTGGACGGCTATCGGCTTGCCGCTGAAAACAGTTATGACGTGGTGGTGCTGGACCTGATGCTGCCGCGCCTGGACGGCATCGAAGTCTGCCGCCGGCTGCGCAACGACGCCCGCAAATCGACCCCGGTGCTGATGCTGACCGCGCGCGACACGCTGGACGACAAGCTCACCGGGTTGGGCTTCGGCGCCGACGATTACCTGACCAAGCCGTTCGCGATCCAGGAACTGGAAGCACGCCTGCGTGCCCTGATCCGCCGCGAACGTCGCCAGGTGGGCTCGGAAGTGCTGAAAGTGGCCGACCTGGTGCTGGACCCGGTGAGCATGCGTGCCACCCGCGCCGGCACCGAGCTGCAGCTGTCGCCGATCGGCCTGCGCCTGCTCACCATCCTCATGCGCGAATCGCCGCGCGTGGTGACCCGCCAGGAAATCGAACGCGAGATCTGGGGCAACGGCCTGCCCGACTCGGACACCCTGCGCAGCCATCTGTACAACCTGCGCAAGATCATCGACAAGCCGTTCGACCGCCCGCTGCTGCACACCGTGCAGAGCGCCGGCTACCGCATTGCCGACATCGCCCAGCCGATGAGCTGATGCCGTTTCACGTGGCAGGCGCATGACCGGATGGGCCCGAGGGGGCCCGGATCGAGCCAGCGACCCGGCATTTGCCGGGTCGTTGTCGTTTTTTGCACGACGGAATCACGGCGCGCTTCCCTATAATCGCGGCGAACCGCCCTGGACCCCGTAATGCCGCACGGTCTGCCGCGCAAGATACGCATCGTCTTCATCCTCCAAGCCGTGCTGGCCAGCCTGGGCATCCTGCTGGGGGCCTGGCTGGTGTCGCTGGTGATCAAGCACAGCCTGGTCAGCAGCGCGCTGAAGGAAGAGGCTGCCTACTACTGGCAGCTGCACGACGCCTCGCCGATGCAACCGCCACCGAACACGCAGAACATCCGCGGGTATCTGCTGGAAACCGGCCGTTCGCCACTGAGCCTGCCGGCCAACCTGCGCGCGCTGCCGCCGGGATTCCACGAACTGAAGGCCGACGACCAGCTGGTGCTGGTGGACGCCCGCCCGGAGGGACGGTTGTACCTGGTGTTCCTGCGTTCGCGCGCGGAGATGCTGGCCTTCTGGTTCGGGATCGTGCCGGTGCTGCTGACGTTGCTGGCGGTGTATGGGGCATCGTGGATTACCTACCGGGCTTCCAAGCGGCTGGTATCGCCGGTGAACTGGCTGGCGCGGCGGGTGTCGCGCTGGGACCCGGGGCATCCGGAAGCGGCCGATCTGGCGCCGGACAAGCTGCCGGCAGACATGCAGGGCGAGACCCGGCAGTTGGCGGCGGCCCTGCATTCGCTGGCCACGCGGGTGACCGCGCATGTGGCGCGCGAGCGCAATTTCACCCGGGACGCGAGCCATGAACTGCGCACGCCGTTGACGGTGATCCGGGTAGCCAGCGATATCGCGCTGGGCGACCAGGAACTGACCCCGCGCCTGCGCCGTGGGCTCAACCGGATCCAGCGCGCGGGCCGCGACATGGAGGCGGTGATCGACGCCTTCCTGATCCTGGCGCGCGAGGCGGACGTGGAGCCGCAGGTGGAGTTGTTCGACGTCAACGAGATCGTGCGTTACGAGGTGGACAACGCGCGCGAACTGCTGGCCGGGCGACCGGTGGAAATCTTCCTGCACAGCGCCGGCCCCGTGCAGTTGCACGCGCCGCCGCGAGTGCTGCAGGTGGTGGTGAGCAATCTGCTGCGCAATGCCTGCAGTTACACCGACGAGGGGCGCATCGACGTGGATGTGCTGGATGATCGGGTGGTGGTGCGCGACACCGGGATCGGGATGTCGGCCGAAGCGTTGGCGCGGGCGTTCGAGCCGTTCTACCGCGCCGAGCCCACCCGGCCGCAGGGCACGGGGCTGGGGCTGTCGATCGTGCGCCGGTTGTGCGACCGGTTCGGGTGGAAGGTGAGTCTGGACAGCGAGCCGGGGCGGGGCACGCAGGCGGCTGTTTTGTACCGGTAGGAAGTTTAGGGCGTGATCTTTTGCGCTTGCAGCGGTATCCATGCAGCTCAGGGTCCTGCAAGCCCACCCTCGCCGACCCTGGACAGTGGATCGGTGCGCATGTGGAGGGCAGGAGCCGCCGAGCATGGCTCGGCTCTACCGGGGCTGCTTCTTGGCTGCAGTTTCTGCGCGCTGGTCATTGCCGCGCGGCCAGCGCTCCGCTCTACCCGATGTGTTTCCGGATGGTTCCCGAAACACGCGTTCGCCGATGGTTTCCGACAACGCATACCCGCCGTGGCAGGTGCCGACCGTTGGTCGGCACGCTCTTCTCATTTTCCCGGCCTACCGCCAGAACGCGGGCACCCGCATTTGGCCCTGCGCTTTACGCCTTCAATCGCACGACACCTTCGGTGCCAGCGCCGCCTGCCAGATCGCATACCCGTCCGGCGTCATATGCAGCATGTCTTCGCGGAACAAGGCGGCGCGCGGCTGCCCATCGCCGCCCAGCATGGGCGTGTAGATGTCGGTGTAGCCCGTGTCGGGCAGCTTGGCCAGCGCCGCCTTGATCATCGCGTTGGCCTCGATGATCGCCGGCAGCAGGTTGGCGCGTGACGGGCTGGGCTTGATCGAGATGAACTCCACGCGCGTCTTCGGCAGGTCCCGGTGCACCCGCTGCACGAACGCCACCACGTCGTCGCGCACCTGCGTCGGGCTGCGCCCGCTGTTGAGGTCGTTGTCGCCGGCATAGAAGAACACCTTGCACGGCGCATACGGCACCACGATCTGGCCGGCATACCAGGTGCTGTCACGCACCTCCGACCCGCCGAAGCCGCGGTTGAACACCGGCTGCCCCGGGAAATCGGCGGCCAGGCTGTCCCACATCCGGATCGAGGAACTGCCGATGAACTCGATGCCCCCGCGCGGCACCGGGTGGGCGGCATCGGCCCGCGCGAAGGTGGCCATGTCCTGCGTCCAGGCCACGCTGGATACCTGCGCCGGGACCTGCGGCGAGACCGGCGACAACGCCAGCGTCGGCAGGGCGGCGCCCAGCGCCAGGGCGAGCAACAGGGGGCGGATGCAGCGGTAACGCATGGACAGGCTCCTCGGCATGGCGCTCCAGCGAGCGCCCGGATCGGGTGAACGCCCATCATAGAGGGCAGGTGACAGCGCGGGCTTTGCCGCCCGTGGCAGGCGCGTCGGCCCGATACCGGCACCGACGGGCGCCGGCTGGCGCCCTCGTGCCCCCCGGCCCTTCGACGAAGGTCCGACAGGCTTGTGGCAAAATGATGGATTGCCTGCCCATTCAGCCCTGCCCATGACCCCTTGCTGCGTGCCGTTTCCCGCCTGCCGGCCTGCTTCTCTGCAGGGAGCCTGTCCCCGTGGCTGACGAAATCGGGCACATGCCGCGCGGCCCCAAGCGCATCTTCAAGGCGGCCATCTGGTCCTGGCAGGGGCTGCGCGCGGCCTGGCTGCACGAGTCCTCGTTCCGCCTGGAGGTCTACCTGCTGGTCGTGCTGGCACCGGTCGCGCTGTGGCTGGGCCAGACCCCGGTCGAGCGCGCGCTGATGATCGGCTCGCTGCTGCTGGTGCTGGCGATGGAACTGGCCAACTCGGCCATCGAGGCGGTGATTGAACGCTACGGCGCCGAGTTCCACGAACTGGCCGGCCGCGCCAAGGACATGGGCTCGGCCGCCGTGTTCGTGCTGATGATGAATGTCCTGTTGTGCTGGGGCCTGATTCTGCTGCCGCGCATTTTCTGAGCCCCCACGGCTCATTCTCTTTTGTAAGGATCCACGTCCATGTTCCTCGAGTTGCTGTCCGACCCCAACGTCTGGTTGACCCTGCTCACGCTGAGCGCCCTGGAAATCGTGCTCGGCATCGACAACCTGGTGTTCATCTCGATCGCGGTGAGCAAACTGCCCGAAGCGCGCCGCCCGTTCGCGCGCAAGCTGGGCATCGCGGTGGCCTGCATCACCCGCATCCTGCTGCTGGTGTCGCTGGCTTACCTGGCGCACATGGAAGCCAACCTGTTCACCGTGGCCGGCATCGGCATTTCCATCCGTGACCTGGTACTGATCCTCGGCGGCCTGTTCCTGATCATCAAGGGCGGCATGGAAATCCGTGAGCTGATCACCGGCGGCGAAGACGAAGATCCCACCACCACCAAGACCTCGGCCGTATTCGGCTACGTGATCGCGCAGATCGCGATCATCGACATCGTGTTCTCGCTGGACTCGGTGATCACCGCCGTCGGCATCGCCGACCACGTGCCGGTGATGGTGGCCGCCATCCTGCTGTCGGTGGCGGTGATGCTGCTGGCGGCCAACCCGCTGGGCCGCTTCATCGACGCCAACCCGACCGTGAAGATGCTGGCCCTGGCCTTCATCCTGCTCATCGGTGCGGTGCTGATCCTGGACGGCCTGGGCGTGCATGTGCCCAAGCCCTACATCTATTCGGCGATGGGCTTCTCGGTACTGGTGGAATGGCTGAACCTGCTGATGCGCCGCCGCGCGGTGGAACACCACGTGCCGGGTGCCGGCAACTGGTGAAGGGACGCGGCAGCGCTATCGCGCTGCCGTCCCCCCCCCCGACTCCGGGGGGCATGCGGCGGTCGAGACCTGGCCGGCGGCTCGCTACGCGGGCTTGACCGCAAACGTGGCATGCTCCGGGTCCTGTCCATCGAGATCCGGAGCCGGCCATGCGTTCGTTCTCCCGCCTGTTGTTGCTGGCCGTGCTGGCCAGCCTGTTGTCCGGCTGTGGCTACAACGCCATCCAGCAGAAGGATGAGCAGGTCAAGGCCGGTTGGGCCGAAGTGCTCAACCAGTACAAGCGTCGCGCCGACCTGATCCCCAACCTGGTGCAGACCGTGGAAGGCTATGCCAACCAGGAACGCCAGGTGCTCACCGACGTCACCAATGCGCGTTCGCGCGTGGGCCAGATCAACGTCAATGCCGACGATGCCGCATCGCTGAAGCAGTTCCAGCAGGCGCAGGGCGAACTGAGCGGGGCGCTGTCGCGGTTGCTGGTGGTCACCGAGAACTATCCCAACCTGAAGTCCGACCAGGGTTTCCGCGACCTGCAGGCGCAGCTGGAAGGCACCGAGAACCGCATCACCGTGGCGCGTGGCCGCTACATCCAGATGGTGCAGGACTACAACACCTACATCCGGCAGTTCCCGCAGGTGGTGACCGCCAAGCTGTTCGGCTATGCGGTCAAGCCCAACTTCACCGTGGACAACGAAGCGCAGATCTCGCAGCCGCCGGCGGTGAAGTTCGGTGCGCAGGCGCCGGCCCCGGCCCCGGCCCCTGCGGCGCAGCCGCAGCCGCAGCAGGCCCCGGCGCAGTAAGCCGGTGAACACCCGCCCGCTGCTGCGCGTGTTGCTGCTGGTGTGCCTGTGCCTGGCGTTGCCGGCCTGGGCGCAGGCCGAGGCGCTGATTCCACCGCTGTCCTCGCCGGTGGTCGATACCACCGGCACCCTGGATGCCACGCAGCGCCAGGCACTGGAAGCGCAGGCGCTGGCCCTGCAGCAGCGCAAGGGCAGCCAGCTGCAGATCCTGATGGTGCCCAGCACCGCGCCCGAGTCGATCGAGCAGTACACCCAGCGGGTGTTCGAACAGTGGCAGGTGGGCCGCAAGGGCGTGGACGACGGGGTGCTGCTGGTGGTGGCCAAGGAGGACCGCCGGGTCCGCATCGAACCGGGCTACGGGCTGGAAGGTGCGATCCCCGATGCGATCGCCAACCGGGTGATCCAGGAATACCTGGCCCCGCGCTTCCGCAACAACGATTACGCCGGCGGCCTGGCCGATGCCAGCACGGCGCTGGTCAAGCTGATCGACGGCGAGCAACTGCCGGCGCCGGTCAGCACCCACCGCGCCAGTCCCAACCCCGATGGCGGCGGCTGGACCTTCGCGCTGGTGATCGGCTTCTTTGTCGGCAGTTTCCTGCGTGCCATCCTGGGCTGGCTGCCGCGCCCGGTGCGCGCGCTGCTCGGCGGCGGCGGGGCCGCGGTGGCGGCCTTCCTGTTCACCTCGTTGTGGCTGGCCAGCGGGCTGGCCGGGCTGATCGGCCTGGTGGTCGGCCTGTCTTCGGGCCGGGCCGGCGCCTTCGCGCGCAGTGGCGGCTGGGGCGGGGGTGGCTGGGGCAGTGGCGGCGGTGGTTGGGGCGGCGGTGGTGGCTTCGGCGGCGGTGGAGGCGGCTGGGGCGGCGGTGGTGGACGTTCAGGAGGCGGTGGCGCCTCGGGAGGCTGGTGATGCGCTGGCTTCGGCACGTGTTTTCCCCCTCGGTGCGGCGCGCGTTCCCGCCCGGACGCCTGCAGGCGATCACCGACGCGATCACCGCCGGCGAGCGTCGGCACGGTGGCCAGGTGATGTTCGCGGTGGAGGCGGACCTGCCACTGCTGGCGCTGTGGCAACGGGTCAGCCCCCGCCAGCGCGCCGAGCATGCCTTCGCGCAGCTGCGCACCTGGGATACCGAACACAACAACGGCGTGCTGGTGTACCTGCTGCTGGCCGACCACGCCATCGAGCTGGTCGCCGACCGCGGCCTGCGCGGCAAGGTGGGCGAGGCGCAATGGGCGGCCATCTGCGCCCACATGCAGCAGCGCCTGCGCGACGGTGCGTTGCAGGACGCGGTACTGCTGGCCATCGAAGAGGTATCGGACCTGCTGGCCGGGCACTATCCGCCGGTTCCGGGGTCACAGGATGACGGCCTGCCGAACACGCCGCAGATTTTGGGCTGAAGCCCGGCAATCGCGCGATCGGGGCCGCCGCGAGGCCGCTCCCGGGCGGCGCTAGAATATCTGCATCCCTGCAAGGCGTCCTTCATGATCTATTTCCACGACATCGACCCCATCGCCATCTCGCTTGGGCCGGTCAAAGTGCATTGGTACGGCATCATGTACCTGCTCGGCTTCACCGCCGCCTGGTGGCTGGGGCGCAAGCGGATCGCGGCCGGGCGCCTGCCGGGAGTGAATGCCGACGGTTTCTCCGACCTGCTGTTCTACGCCATGCTCGGCGTGGTGGTGGGTGGGCGCGTGGGCTACATGCTGTTCTATGCGCTGGGCGATTTCCTGCACAACCCGCTGCTGCTGTTCAAGGTATGGGACGGCGGCATGAGCTTCCACGGCGGCCTGCTGGGCGTACTGTTCGCCGCGTGGTGGTGGTCGCGCAAGCACCGCCTGCACCTGTTCGATACCCTGGATTTCGTGGCCCCGCTGGTTCCGTTGGGCCTGGGCTTCGGCCGCGTCGGCAACTTCATCGGTGCCGAACTGTGGGGCAAGTACACCGGCGGCAGCTGGGGCGTGGTGTTTCCCAGTGGCCTGCCGGCGCCGTTGAACGGGCTGGACCTGGTCACGCTGAAGGCGCAGTTCGCCACCGGCGCGCTCAACCCGTACGCCCGCCATCCCTCGCAGCTGTATGAAGCGCTGCTGGAAGGCCTGGTGATGTTCCTGGTGCTGTGGGCGGTGTCGGCCACGCCGCGCCACCGCTACGTCATCGCCGGCCTGTTCGCGCTGCTGTACGGCATCTTCCGCTTCGCAGTGGAGTTCGTGCGCATGCCCGACAACGGCGTGTACGTCGCCTTCGGCTGGCTGACCAAGGGCCAGATCCTGTGCGTGCCGCTGATCGCCTTCGGCCTGGTGCTGCTGGCCCTGTCGCGCCGCGCCCCGGTGCTGCAGCCGCAGCTGCCGGTGCAGGCCGCGGGGGCCAAGGCATGAAGCCCTACCTGGACCTGCTGCAGCACGTCCTGGACCACGGCACGGAGAAATCCGACCGCACCGGCACCGGCACGCGCAGCGTGTTCGGCTGGCAGATGCGCTTCAACCTGGCCGATGGCTTCCCGCTGGTCACCACCAAGAAGCTGCACCTGCGCTCGATCATCCATGAGCTGCTGTGGTTCCTGCGGGGCGACACCAACATCGGGTACCTGCAGGACAACCAGGTCCGGATCTGGGACGAGTGGGCCGATGCCAACGGCGACCTGGGCCCGATCTACGGCAAGCAGTGGCGCAGCTGGGCCACCGCCGACGGCGGCAGCATCGACCAGATGCAGTGGCTGGTGGAGGAGATCAAGCGCAACCCGGATTCGCGGCGGCTGGTGGTTAGCGCCTGGAACGTGGGCGAGCTGTCGCAGATGGCGCTGATGCCGTGCCACAACCTGTTCCAGTTCTACGTGGTGGACGGCAAACTCAGTTGCCAGTTGTACCAGCGCAGCGGCGACATCTTCCTGGGCGTGCCGTTCAACATCGCCAGCTATGCGCTGCTCACCCACATGGTGGCGCAGGCCACCGGGCTGGGCGTGGGCGATTTCGTGCACACCCTGGGCGATGCGCACCTGTACTCCAACCACGTCGCGCAGGCGCGCGAGCAGCTGGCGCGCACCCCGCGCGCACTGCCGCAGCTGTGGTTGAACCCGGCGGTCACCGACCTGTTCGGCTTCCAGTTCGATGACATCCGCATCGACGGCTACGACCCGCATCCGGCGATCAAGGCCCCGGTGGCGGTGTGAGGCGATGAAACTGTCGCTGATCGCCGCGCTCGACCGCGATCATGGCATCGGCCATGACAACCAGCTGCCGTGGCAGCTGCCTGATGACCTGAAGCGCTTCAAGGCATTGACCCTGGGCAAGCCGATCCTGATGGGGCGCAAGACGGCGCAGTCGCTCGGCCGCGCGCTGCCCGGGCGGCCCAACCTGGTGCTCACCCGCAGCGGGCAGGTGCCGTTCGAGGGCATGCAGGCGGTGGCGTCGGTGGACGCGGCGTTGGCCTTCGCCGCCGCCAGCGGCGCAGACGAACTGTGCGTGATCGGCGGGGGCGAGGTGTATCGCCTGACCCTGTCTCAGGCCACCGACCTGCACCTGACCTGGGTGGATACCACGGTGGCCGCCGACACGCATTTCCCGCTGGTCGACCCGGCGGTGTGGGTGGAAGTGGCACGCGAGCATCATCCGGCCGACGCACGGCATTCGGCCGCGTTCGACTTCGTGGATTACACGCGACGCCCGTAGAGCCGGGCTCTGCCCGGCTGCAGCGCCGTAGAGCCGGGTTCTACCCGGCTTGCTTCAGCGGCGCGTACACGTACCGAACGGCAGCCGGTTACGCGGTGAACAACGGGCGCATGGCGATGCGTTGATTGAACCGGCGCCTTCCGGTTCCAGAGGGGCGGCAGAGCCGGCTCTACGCGCGCGTTTTGATTCCAAGCAACGTCAGCGATGCAGCCAGTCGCGCCGGGTCGGCGCCGTGCTGCAGCGCATGTTGCAGGCCGGCCTTGTCGTCGTCGCTCAACGCGGCGTCGCATTGCAGGCCGGCGGCCGGTATGAACGAGGGTGCCGCCAGCAGTGCCTCGGGGGCGGCGAAACGCGCGAACCACGGCAGCAGCACGTCGGCGGCGTAGCGTTCAAGATCGGTCAGGCAGCGCTCACTGCCATGCCCCGATGCCAGGTTGAAGCGCAGGTGGAAGCGCGACTCCCGCAGTGCCAGCAACGCGTCCTGGCTGTCCGGCCCGTTCAGGGCCAGCGCCGGAAAATCGCTGTCGAGCACGCGGACGCCGGCCTGCAGACGTACCGCCAGCGAGGTGTCGATGCTGGCCCGGCCCGCGCCGTCGCGCTGCAGGAACACGAAGCTGGCGGTATGCGCGTGGCGCTGCACCCACAGCGTCTTGCGCGTGCGTTGGAACCCGGCGGGCGCCAGCAGCGCGTCGAACACGGCCTGCATGCCTGCCAATGATGCCGTGGGAGTGGCGGGAGACGGTTCGGGCATCAGGGGCGGCATTGCCGTGGCCAGCGCTCAGGCCGGCGGCCGGTAATGGCCAATGATGGGGTGGGCGAACAGCAGGTCTTCTTCCTGCGTGCCGCGCGCGATGTTGTGCAGGATCAGCGGGGTGCCGTTGCCGCGCTTCTGGTCCGAGACGATGCCCACGTGCAGCAGCCCGTTGCCCTTGAGCTTCCAGGCCACGATGTCGCCGGCGGCGTAGTCGGCCGGGTGCACCGAGGCGGGCTGCTCCCAGCCCTGGCGCTCGAACCAGCGCATCAGGTTCGGCACGCGGCGGTGGTCGATGTTGCGGTCCGGTCGCGCCAGCCCCCACAGCGCCGGATAGGCACCGAAGTTGCCGCGCATGTCGTCGTGGATGCGCTGCTGCAGGTCCAGGCCTTCGGTGCGCAGCGCGCGCACGATCACGTCGGTGCACACGCCGCGGTCGGCCGGAACATCGCCACCGGGATAGCCCAGCACGGCATAAGCCGGATCGTAACGCACGGTCTGCCCGATCTGGCTGCGCGCGGCGGCCACCAGCGGTGGCGACGGTGGGGCGGGGTGTTGCGGGGCGGGCGTGGCCACCGGCGCGTTGCCGGCCGCCGCGGCCGGGGTGCGCTGGCAAGCCACGCCCAGACAGACCAGCATGCCGAGCAGACCTGCCAGCAGCCACCGATCCGGACCGATCATGCCGGGGTCGGGGTACTTCCGCCGGTGTCGCCGGCCGGTTCGGGGGTGCGGCGCGGTTGCTGTGGACCTCGTGGCCCGCGCTCGCGGCGCTGGCCCTGTGGCGGGCGTGGCGGCCGGCCGTTGCCGGGCTCACCTTCGCTGGCCGGGCGTCGCGCCGGCGGCCGTGGCGGTGCCACCGGCCTGGGTACATCGCGGCCGGGCACCTGCACCACGCGCAGTTCGTCGGTATCCAGCTGCAGGGCCGTGAGCTTGCCGCCCCACACCGCGCCGGTATCGATGGCGTGCACGCCCTGGGTGATGGTCAGGCCCAGCGCGGACCAGTGACCGCACACGATCTTGAGGTCGCGCTCGGCGCGGCCGGGCACTTCGAACCACGGGTACAGGCCCTGTTCCTGCGTGCCGGGCGTGCCTTTGTCCTCGATCCCGATGCGGCCGCGCGGCGTGCAGTAGCGCATGCGCGTGAACAGGTTGATGATCGCGCGCGAACGGTCATAGCCGGCCAGCCCGGGGGACCAGCTGGGCTTGTCGCCGTACATGTTGCGGAACAGCTTGCGGTAGCCGCTGCCGTGCAGCTGCACCTCCACCTCGCGGGCGTGCTTCTCGGCCAGCTGGGTGGTCCACTTCGGGGCAAGGCCGGCGTGGATCATCATCCAGCCCAGCTCGCGGTCCACGTGCGCCAACTTCTGCAGGCGCAGCCAGTCCAGCAGCACGTCGCGGTCCTCGGCCTGCACGATGCGCAGCAGGTCCGGGTTGACCTTGCGCTGCTCTTCCTCGGTGCGTGCACCTACGGCCAGCAGGCTCAGGTCATGGTTGCCCAGCACCACCACGCTGCTGTCGCGCAGCGAATGCACCAGGCGCAGGGTTTCCAGCGACTGGCCGCCGCGGTTGACCAGGTCGCCGCAGAACCACAGGGTGTCCACCGCCGGGTCGAAGCGGATCTTCTCCAGCAACCGTTGGGTGACGTCGTAGCAGCCCTGAAGGTCGCCGATGGCCCATACACTCATGCGCGCGCCTCCATCAGTGCAGTGTGCGCGGAACGGTCAACACGAACGGCGCGATGGCGGCGGCGAACTCGGTGCCATCGTCGGCCACCATGTCGTAATGCCCCTGCATCGTGCCGTGTTCGGTTTCCAGCATGACACCGGAGGTGTAACGGAAGTCTTCACCCGGGCGCAGCCGTGGCTGTTCGCCGATCACCCCGTCGCCATCCACGTGCTCGGTGCGGCCGTTGGCATCGGTGATACGCCAATGGCGTGCCACCAGCCGGGCGGCCACGCGGCCCTGGTTGTGGATGCGGATCGTGTAGGCGAACGCGTAGCGGCCGTCCTCCGGGGTGGACTGGTCGTCGAGGAAACGCGGAGCGACCTCGACCGAGATCGCATAATTTGCAGCGTCGTTCATGCTGGCAGTTTAGAGAATGTCGTGCAGTTTGAGGTGAGCGCGTCAACGGCTGCCACGCGCCGGCAGCCGGCCCGGGCAGCGCCCCGCGGGGCGGCGTTTACGCGGTGGGTGCGTCGTCGCCCGGGGGCTGCGCAACGTTGGCCAGGGCAATGAACTGCGCGACCTCCAACTGCTCGGCGCGCGCATCGCTGCGCACCCCGGCCGCTTCGAACTGCTCGGGGGTGACCACCCCGTTCAACGCGTTGCGCAGGGTCTTGCGGCGCTGCCCGAAGGCGGCCCGCACCACGTCGGCAAAGCGCTTGCGGTCGAGGATGCCGATGGTGTCCGGGTCGCGCGGCACCAGCCGCACCACGGCCGAGTCCACCTTCGGCGGCGGCCGGAACGCGCCCGGCGGCACCACGAACAACGCCGTCACCTTGCACCAGGCCTGCAGCATCACGCTCAGCCGGCCGTAAACCTTGCTGCCGGGGCCGGCGGCCATGCGGTCCACCACTTCTTTCTGCAGCATGAAATGCATGTCGCGGATCACCGCGGCATGGTCCATCGCATGGAACAGGATCGGCGAGGAGATGTTGTAGGGCAGGTTGCCCACCAGCCGGATCTGCCCGTCGCCGGCCAGCTCGGTGAAGTTCACCTGCAGCACGTCGCGGTGCACGATGGTCAGCTCGCCCAGCGGTTCGGCGGCGGCGGTCAGCGGCGCGATCAGGTCCCGATCGAACTCGATCACGGTCAGGCGCGGGTGGCGGCGCAGCAGCGGCAGGGTGATCGCGCCCTGGCCCGGCCCGATCTCGACCAGGCGGTCGTCGTCTTTCGGGTTGACCGCCAGCACGATCTTGTCGATGTAGCTGCGGTCGGCCAGGAAGTGCTGGCCCAGCTGCTTTTTGGGCGGCGCGGTGAACCCGCCGTTGGAAGAGGAATACGAGGAAGTCATGGCGTCATCTTACGTTGCCGCGCCAGCCGGGCACACAGCCTGGTGGCAGCGAGGAGGCTGGAAGGGTCGGCGATGCCGCGGCCGGCCAGGTCCAGCGCGGTGCCGTGGTCGACCGCCACGCGCGGGTAGGGCAGGCCCAGGGTGAGGTTGACCGCCTGTTCAAAGCCGCTGTACTTGAGCACGGGCAGGCCCTGGTCGTGGTACATCGCCAGAACGGCATCGAAACCGGCCAGCTTGGCCGGCAGGAACGCGGTGTCGGCGGGCAAAGGCCCGATCAGGTCCATGCCCTGGTCGCGCAGGCGCGCCAGCAGCGGGATGATCAGGTCCAATTCTTCGCGGCCCAGGTGGCCGTCTTCCCCGGCGTGCGGGTTCAGGCCCAGCACCGCGATGCGCGGTGCGGCGATGCCGAAGTCGCGTTGCATGGCCGCATGCACGGTGTGCAGTGTGCGGGCCAGGCCGTCGGCGGTGATCGCATCGGCCACCGCGCGCAACGGCAGGTGGGTAGTGGCCAGGGCCACGCGCACGATGGTGTTGGCCAGCATCATCACCACCTCCACCCCGGCCTGGTCGGCCAGCAGTTCGGTGGTGCCGCTGTAGGCAATGCCGCCCTGGTTGATCACCGCCTTGTGCACCGGGCCGGTGACCACGCCGTCCAGTTCACCGGACAGGCACGCCTGGCCGGCCTGCAGCAGTGCGCCGATCACCGCCCCGGCGTTGGCCGGATCGGTCTGGCCGAAGCGCGAGGGAACGGCATTGCGCACTGCGCGCAACGGCAGATCGCCCGGCTGGCGGGCGATGGCGTCTTCAGGCAGGAGTTGCAGGGGCAGCGACAGCGCCGCCGCGGCGGCCTGCAGGGTGTCCGGGTCGGCGAAGGCCAGCAGCCGGCATTCGGTGCGCGGCTGCTGGACAAGGCGGATGCAGAGTTCCGGACCAATCCCGGCGGGCTCGCCCGGTACCAGAGCGAGCTGCGGGATCATCGGTGCAACCTCAGGACTTCGGCGGCGTGGCGGTGCCGGTGGCGTCCGCGCCGGTACGCAGGTTGACGTAGGCTTCGCCACGCAGTTCCTGCAGGTAGCGGTTGTACTCTTCTTCCAGCTTGCGGCGACCGATGGTCTCGCGCACCTGGGCACGCTGGTTGTCGGTGGTGGCATCGGTCTGGCGCGTGGCAACGCGCTGCACGATGTGCCAGCCGGCATCGGTGCGGAAGGCCGGGCTCACGCCACCATCTTCCACGCCGGAAACCTGCTTGCCGAAGTCCGGGCCGAACGCATCGGCCGGGAACCAGCCCAGATCGCCGCCCTGACCCTTGCTGTTGTTGTCTTCGGAAGCTTCCTTGGCCACGGCCTGGAAGTCGGCACCGCCGGCAATGCGCGCCCGCAGCGTCTCGATCTTGGCCTTGGCGGCGGCATTGTCCTGCTGGTCGGTGATGCGCACCAGGATGTGGCGGGCATGGTATTCGGTGATGGTCTGGCCACTGGCCGCGGCGCTGGCATCCCGCACTTCCACCAGCTTGAGCAGCTGGAAGCCGCTCGGGCCGCGGATCGGGCCTACCACGTCGCCGGTCTTCATCTGCGCCATCATCTGCGCGAATGCGTTGGGGATTTCATCCAGCGAACGCCAGCCCAGGTCGCCGCCTTCCAGTGCGTTGGGGCTGTCGGAATAGCGCACCGCCGCGGCGTTGAAGTCCAGTTCGCCCTTGTCCAGCAGCGCCTTGACGCCCTCGGCCTTCTTCTGGCCGACGCTGATCTGCTCGGCGGTGGCACCTTCAGGCAGGCCCACCAGGATGTGCGCCAGATGGTACTGGGTGCCCACCGAAGCCTGCTGCTTCAGCGCGGCATCCACTTCGCCCTCGCTGACGCTGATGCGGCTCTGCGCGAAGCTCTGGCGCAGGCGCTGCACGGTGATTTCGTCGCGCACCGAGTTGCGGAAATCGTTGAAGTCGATGCCGTCATGGGCCAGGCGCTGGCGCAGGGCGTCCAGGTTGGAGCCATTCTGCTGGGCGATCGCGGTCAGGGCCTGGTTGAGCTCCTGGTCGCCGATCTTGATCCCGCTGCTCTGGGCGCGCGCCACCTGCAGCTTGACCAGCACCAGACGCTCCAGGACCTGGCGGCTGAGCACGTCTTCCGGCGGCAGCTGGTTTTCACGACCGGCGTACTGCGCCTTGATGTTCTGGATCGCACGGTCCAGTTCGCTCTGCAGCACCACGTCTTCATCGACGATGGCGGCAATGCGGTCCAGCGGCTGGCTCTGCTGGGCCAGCACCTGCAACGGGGCCGAGACGGTGGAAACCGCCAGCAGGGAAGCGAGTAGAACGGGAAGGGTCTTGGTCATGGGATCTGATTCGGATCGTAGTCGTCGCGGTCGGCCCCGGTATTGCTGGGCGGCACGAGATAGAGGTCGTCTCGGTAGTACCCGAGAATAGCACGGCGCAAGGTGCGGTCCGTGTTCTGGCCGATGGAGCTCAAGCCCTTGAGCACGAACTCGATCTGGAAGGAATTATTGAGTTCACCCTCGCGGTTGCGCACGTAGCGACGGGCGATGGCGCGAACAGCCAGGCAGCAGCTGTCCCACTGCACACCACCGATGATTTCCAGCGGTTTCTTGTCTTCGATGGAGTAGTAATAGCGGCCCACCAGGCTCCAGCGCGGGCTGATCGGGTACAGGAAGGACAGGTCGGCCTGCTTGAGCAGGTCGGTGCCATCGGGGTTGAGCCGGTGGCGGTAGGTCAGGTTGACCACGCCATCGTTGGACATCAGGTAGCGCGCACGCACGCTGGCCAGGTCTTCGCGCTTGAACTTGGGATCCCACTGGTAGGTGGCGCCCAGGTTCCAGCGGTCGTTGATGGCGTAGTTGCCATCGGCGATCCACGCCGACTTGCCCTTCTCCACCGGGGTGGTGTTGCCCGGCAGGGTCACCCGCGAATCGTCGAAGTACAGGATCTGGCCGATGCTGCCGGAGAACCGCTCGCGGCCGGTGGTCTGGTCGATGAAGCGGGTGCTCAACGCCATGGTCAGCTGGTTGGCATCGTTCTGGCGGTCGGCACCGGTATAGCGCGAATCGCGGAACAGCTGGCCCCAGCTGAAGGTGAAGTCGCGGGTGTCGAAGATCGGCAGGTCGCTCTGGTCGCGGTAGGGCGTGCGCAGGTAGAACAGGCGCGGCTCCAGCGTGTGCAGGAAGGACTTGCCGCCGATGGTGGTCTCGCGGTCGAAGAACATGCCGGCGTCCAGGCTGCCGATGGGCACGCTGCGGCTGGGCGAGGTGTTGCCGCGCAGCTGATCCGGCGGGACGGTGGCCGGATCGACGCCGGCGTCGACCAGTGCCTGGCGGCGCACCTGGTTGGCCAGCCCCTGGTCCAGGTCGTAGGCGGTGTAACGCCAGGCCATGGTGGGGGTGACGTACCAGGACGGGCCACTGAAGGGCAGGGACACGTACGGCTTGATGTCCAGGCGCGAGCCGTTGAACTGCTGCACCACCTGGCCGGTACGCTCGTATTCCTGCTCGGGGCCGAACTTGACGTTGATGTCGTCGTGGGTGAAGTGCACCGCTTCCGCGTATACGCCCGTTTCCAGCCACGGCAACAGCGGCTTGTCCCAGTTGAAGAACGCCCGCGGCTGGCGTGCATACGGCAGCGAGCTTTCGGTCAGGGTGTAGTCGGTGAGCTGCCAGTAGTCGGCCATCAGGCCGCCGGTCCAGTTTTCACCGGTGCCGTAGATGCCCACCTGGCTCTGCAGGTTGGATGCGGTCACCCCCAGCAGCTTGCTGGAGAAATCTTCGGTGTAACGCTCGTCGCTGACCCAGGCGATGTTGGCGCGCGTCTGCCAGTTGGCGTTGATGTTGTGGTAACCATCGAACTCGACGCGGCCGCGGTCCTTGTCGCGCAGCTTGTCGTTGGGCAGGTAGGCGGTGAGCAGCGTGCCGCGGCCCCCGTCGTACAGATAGCGGAATTCGTTGTCGAGCATGAGCCCGCGCTTGCTCATGTAGCGCGGGGTCAGGGTGTCGTCGTAGTTCGGCGCCAGGTTGAAATAGATCGGCTGGGCGTAATCGAAACCATTGCGCCCGGACAGGCCCAGCTGCGGATACAGCAGGCCGGTCTGGCGACGGTCATCGATCGGGAACTTGAAGTACGGCGCCCACAGCACCGGCACCTTGCCGATGCGCAGCACGGCGTTGCGCGCGGTGCCGAAGCCTTCGTCGTTGTCCACTTCGATCTGCGGCGCCGACAGCTTCCAGATCGGCTGGGACGGGTCGCAGGTGGTGTAGGTGGAGCGGTGCATCTGCCCCACCGCGCCCTGCAGGTCCACCGATTCGGCGCCACCGTTGCCGCGCCGGTCCACCAGCTGGTACTGGATGTCGCTGATCTTGTGGGTGTCCGCTTCCTGGTTGCCTTCGGCACGCTTGGCCACCATCCGGATCGAGGAGTCCTGGTAGCGGACGTTGCCCTCGGCGATGTAGTTGCCGCTTTCGGTGTCAAAGCTCAGGCGGTCGGTGCCCAGGAACTGGTCGCCGCGCTTGAGCGCCACGTTGCCCTGGTATTGGGGCACCGTGGAGGTGCCAAACAGCTGGTCACCCTCGATGTCGGTGTCCTGCTGGTCGCGCGTGGCAGCCGCGGCCTTGTCGGCTTTGGGCGCATCGTCGAACACGGGCAGCACGTCGGTGGCCGGGCACAGGCCCCAGTTCACCGGTTTGTCGTCGGCCATGGCCGGCAGGCAGATGGCGATGCTCAGGGGGAGAGGCAGCAGGCGGAGGGCTCGGCGCACGCGGGAGTCGGATTCGGGGGAAAACGGATCGTAGCTTGCCCCATCCCTTGCATAGGGGCAATGAAGGCCTTGCCCGGTCCAGGGTTCAGGTTCATGCGCGGCCCGGTTCCGCGCAGGCCATCAGCGCAGCTGCCCGACGTGGGCCACACTGCATTCGGCCAGTGCCTGCAGGTCGTATCCGCCCTCCAGCATGGACACCACCCGGCCCCCACCGTGGCGCCGGGCCAGCGCGCGCAGCTCGGCGGTGATCCAGGCGAAATCATCGGTTTCCAGCATCAGGTCGGCCTGCGGATCGCGCAGGTGCGCATCGAAACCGGCCGAGATCAGCAACAGCTGCGGGCGGAAATCGTCGATGGCCGGCAGCATTTCATCGGCCCAGGTGTTGCGGAAGCGGAACCCGCCGCTGCCCGGCGGCAGCAGGATGTTCATCAGGTTGCCGGCGCCCCGGTCGCGGCGCAGCCCCGAGTTGGGGAACAGCCCGGCCTGGTGGGTGCTGTAGTAGGCCACCCCGGGATCGGCGAGGAAGATGTCCTGGGTGCCGTTGCCGTGGTGCACGTCGAAATCGACGATGGCGATGCGTTCCAGGCCATAGCGGTCGCGCGCGTAGGCGGCGGCCACGGCAATGTTGTTGAACAGGCAGAAGCCCATCGCGGTGGTGGCGGTGGCATGGTGGCCCGGCGGGCGCACCGCGCAGAACGCAACCGGGTCATCGCCCAGCATCACCGCATCCACGGCGGCCACGCCGGCCCCGGCGGCATGCAGGGCCGCGCTGGCCGAGCCGGGCGAGGTCATGGTGTCCATGTCGATCAGCCGCAGCGGCTCGGTCTGCGCCTTGAGCACCAGGTCGATCAGCTCGCTGTCGTGCACCCGGGCCAGTTCGCCCAGTTTGGCCGGTGGCGCCTGGCGCCAGTCCAGCTGGTCGGGGAAGGCGGCATGCAGGGCATCGAGCACCACCTGCAGGCGCTGCGGGGATTCGGGGTGGCCACGGCCGGGATCGTGTTGCAGACAGGCGGGATGGGTGAAAACCAGCATGCGGACAGGGGTTCCGGTGGGGCGGCGGGGTGGCTCAGGCGTGGCGGCGTTCGTGCCGCCACAGCACCTCGCCGTGGCCATCGGCACGGGCCAGTACCCGGGCCAGCACGAACAGCAGGTCGGACAGGCGGTTGAGGTAGCCGATGGCTTCGGCGCGTACCGGCTCCAGCCGCGCCAGGGTCACCGTCTCGCGCTCGGCCCGGCGCACGATGGTGCGGGCCAGGTGGCAGCGCGCGGCCGCTTCGCCGCCGGCCGGCAGGATGAATTCCTTCAAGACCGGCAGGTCGGCGTTGTAGTGGTCCAGCTGGCGCTCCAGCGCCTCGATGTCGGTCGGCTGGATGGCGGCGTGGCCGGGAATGCAGAGCTCCCCGCCCAGGTCGAACAGCTGGTGCTGCACGGTGGTCAGCAGCGCACGCACCTCGTCGGGCAGCGGCACCGCCAGCAGCACGCCCAGGGCCGAATTGGCCTCGTCCACGGTGCCGTAGGCGTTGACCCGCTGCGCATCCTTGGGCACCCGGCTGCCATCGCCAAGCCCGGTGCTGCCGTCATCGCCGGTACGGGTGTAGATGCGCGAAAGCCGGTTGCCCATGCTGGCCGCCGCTCAGCGCAGCACGTCGTGGCGGGCCTGCAGCAGCTTGCCCACCTGTTCGCAGGTCAGCTGCAGCGCAGCGGCCAGGCCCACGTAGGTGGCCGCGGTGCGCAGGTACGGCACGAACCAGTCGGCATAGTTCTTCAGCCAGCCGGCCACGGTGGGGTTGGCCACCACGTCGCTGCTCCAGTAGAAGCCGCCCTGCGCGAACAGGTGGCAGACCGCCACCGCCGCCACCAGCAGCAGCGCCGCCTTGCCCAGCGTCAGCCAGTGCGCGCCGTGGTAGCCCTGGCGCAGCATCATGCCGCCGGCCCACATCGAGAAATACGCAGGCAGCAGCATCCAGGTTCCCGGCGAGACGCAGTAATGCTGCAGGTACTGCTGGCCGCTGCTGCTGATCACCAGGATGTCGATCACGATGGCCAGCGCCATCAGCAGCGGGAAGGCCCAGCGTGTCCAGCGGCGCAGGTAGAAGCCGCCGATGAAGAACACCGCCCAGGAGGCATCGGGAATGGCCATGAAGTGATTGACCCGGGTGGCGGCCATCAGCAGTACGAGCACGGACAGGATGAAGGCGCGTTGGGCGGTGGTGGTCATGGCAGCCACGGACAAAGGGTCAAGTATTCATTCTAGCGCCTGCTGCGGCAGGCCGCCGCACGCGCCGGGAACGGCCCAGCGCTTATCATGGGCGGCATGAGTGAACGACATGATGTAGTGATCGTGGGCGGTGGGCTGGTGGGTGCCAGCCTGGCCATCGCGCTGGACCGCGCCGGGCGCGATGTCGGGCTGGTGGAAGCCACCCCGGCCGGCACGCTGCCGGCCGTGTTCGACCAGCGCAACCTGAGCTTCGCCGCCGCCACCGTCAACGCCTTGACCGCGCTGGGCGTGATGCAGCGGCTGGGGGCGGCCACCGGGGCGATCACCCGCATCCACGTCAGCCGGGCCGGCGATTTCGGCCGCGTGCAGATGGAGGCCGCGCAGTACCAGCGGCCGTGGTTCGGCCAGGTGGTGGTGGCGCGGGATTTCGGCCAGGCCCTTGAGGCCGGCCTGCTGACCCTGGCGCACCTTACCCGCTATCGCCCGGCGCGCTTCGTGCGGCTGGGTGACACGGTGGACGGTTACCGCCAGGTGTTCATCGCCGATGACGGCGGCGAGCGCTGCCTGCTGGCGCGGCTGGTGGTGGGTGCCGACGGCACCGGCAGCGGGGTGCGCCAGGCGCTGGGCATCGGCGTGGACGAGCACGACTTCGAGCAGACCCTGTTCGTGTCGCGGGTGCGCAGCGCGCGTGCGCCGGACGGGACGGCCTATGAGCGTTTCACCGATACCGGCCCCACCGCGCTGTTGCCACGGGGGGATCGTCACTTTGGCGCGGTGCACGGCGTGGCCCGCGACCAGGCCGAGGCGGTACTGGCGCTGGGCGATGCGGCCTGGCTGCACCGCCTGCAGGAAGCGATCGGCTGGCGCGCCGGGCGGCTGCTGGAAAGCGGCCCGCGCAGCGCCTACCCGCTGGTGCAGGTGCTGGCCCAGGGCCTGGTCGGCGAGCGTGCGGTGCTGCTGGGCAACGCGGCGCAGACCATCCATCCGCTGGGCGCGCAGGGCTTCAACCTGGGGCTGCGCGATGCGCTGACCCTGGCCGAGCTGGTGGCCGAGGCGCCCGACGCCGGCAGCGATGCGCTGCTGCAGGCCCATGTGGCGCGCCGCGAGGAGGATCGCACGCAGACCATCGCCTTCTCCGGTGGGCTGGCCCGGCTGACCAGCAACCCGGCACCGCTGATGCGGCCACTGCGCAGTCTGGGGCTGTTGGCCGCACAGGCCACGCCGATGCAATCGATGCTGGTGGGCGGGGCGATGGGCTTCCGTGGCCAGGTGCCGGCGC
This sequence comes from Bacillus subtilis subsp. subtilis, assembly GCA_021733645.1. Taxonomy (GTDB): domain Bacteria; phylum Pseudomonadota; class Gammaproteobacteria; order Xanthomonadales; family Xanthomonadaceae; genus Stenotrophomonas. Next base: position 84,305 of record JAHREJ010000004.1, read on the forward strand.
TGTGCCGGGGGACGGGCGCATGAGCCGGCGCGCACGCGATGTGATCGTGGTGGGCGGCGGCGTGGTCGGCGCAGCCTGCGCGTTGGCACTGGCCGATGCCGGGCTGGAAGTGACGCTGGTCGAAAGCCGCGAGCCCACGCCGTGGCAGCCGTCGCAGGCCGACCTGCGCGTGTATGCGTTCGCGCCGGACAATGCCGCGCTGCTGGCCGCCCTTGGGGTGTGGCCGGCGGTAACGGCGGCGCGCGCCTGTGCATACCGGCGCATGCGCGTATGGGATGCGGCCGGCGGCGATGAACTGTGCTTCGATGCCGATCGCCTGGGCCGGGAGCAGTTGGGCTGGATCGTGGAAAACGACCTGCTGGTGGACCGCCTGTGGGCGGCGCTGCCAACGGCCGGCGTGCAGGTGTGCTGCCCGGCGCGGGTGGATGCGCTGGAACAGGATGCCGAGGGTGTGCGCCTGCGCCTGGAAGACGGTCGCCGGCTGGAGGCCTCGCTGGCGATCGCGGCCGATGGCGCCCAATCCACGTTGCGCCGCCTGGCCGGGCTGGAGGTGACGGGACAGGACTATGCCCAGCGCGGGGTGGTGGCGTACGTGGACACCGACAAGGACAACCAAGCCACGGCCTGGCAGCGCTTCCTGGTGACCGGGCCGCTGGCGGTGCTGCCGGTGGGCGCGCACCGCAGCTCGATCGTGTGGACCTTGCCCGATGCCGAGGCCGCGCGCGTACTGGCGCTGGACGATGCCGCCTTTGGTCGGGAACTGACCAACGCCTTCGCCGGGCGCCTGGGCGCGATGACGCTGGCCTCTGCGCGCGCTGCATTCCCGCTGCGCCGACAGCTGGCCACCGGCTACGTGGCGGGCCGGGTGTTGGCGCTGGGCGATGCCGCGCACGTGGTGCACCCGCTGGCCGGGCAGGGCGTCAACCTGGGCCTGCGTGATGTGGCCGCGCTGCGCACGATGGTGTTGGCCGCGCAGCAGCGCCGCCAGAACTGGCTGTCACCGCACCGGCTGCAGCGCTGGGCGCGCGAGCGACGCAGCGAGAACACCGTGGCTGCCTACAGCTTCGATGCGATCAACAAGGTGTTTTCCAACGACGAACTGCACCTCACCCTGGCCCGGGGCCGGGTGCTGGGCTGCGCCGGCAAACTGCCGCCGCTGGTGTCGATGTTGTGGAAGCGTGCGGCGGGGGTGTAGTACCCGGCGCTACCGCTTCAATCCACCAGCCAGCCGGCCAGGTCACTGCGGTCGAGCTTGCCGCGGCGCTTCACGTCCAACGCGGTGAACTCATCGGCCAGCGCCGGGTTGGCCTGTGCTTCGGCGCGGCTGATGAAGCCATCGCCATCCACGTCCAGCGACGCGAACGCAAACCGGTACTGTCCGACCACGCTCACCGGCTGCACCGAACGCACCGTCACCGCGGCCTCGCCGGCCGGGGCCGACAGGGTCACCTGATGGGTCACCCGGCCTTCGGACAGTGGCTGGGTGCGCACGCTGGCCGGCACCTCGCGCAGCGGTTCGCTGATCGCCGGCGTTGGGGGAGCGGCCTGGGCCAGGACAAGCGTGGGCAGCAGGGACAGCAGCACGACCAGAGCAGAACGGGGTGGCATCGGCGTCTCCGCAGGACAAGGGGCGCCGGGCCATGCCCGGCAATGATCGAAGCAGTTCACACCGTCGCCGCCCCGGAAGCCAGCCGAGCCGGCCGCGGCGGTATCCGGCGAGGTGCCACTACCGCATTGGCGAGGCCAGCACCGTGATTTCCTCGCGGTCGTGGTACAGCTGCTTGGCCCGTACCACCAGCGGCTTGCCGGCCTGTTCCTGGAACAGGTCCAGGCACAGCCGGGTTTCATCCCAGCGCTTCTTCATGGGCAGCTTGAGATTGAAGATCGCATGCTTGCACCAGCCCTCGCGGAACCAGGTGGCCATGCGCTCGGCCACCCGGCGTGGCTGTTCAACCATGTCGCAGACCATCCAGTCCAGCGACGTTTCCGGCTGCCAGTGGAAGCCATCGGCACGCAGGTGCTCGACCAGCCCACTGTCCAGCACATGCTCGCGCAGCGGGCCGTTGTCCACGCTGATCACCTTGACGTGCTGGCGGGTCAACACCCAGGTCCAGCCGCCGGGCGCGGCGCCCAGGTCGGCCGCGCGCATGCCCGGCTTGACCAGCAGCTCGCGTTCTTCGGGGGTCATCAGGGTCAGCAGCGCCTCGTCCAGCTTCAACGCCGAACGCGAGGGTGCATCGGGCAGCAGCTTCAAACGCGGGATGCCCAGCGCCCAGGGCGCGCTGTCGCGGGTGTCGGACACGCACACGAACGCATGGCGGCCATCCACGAACACCACATGCACGCGCGGCAGGGCGGTGTTGGCCTTGTCGGTCAGCAGCCCGGCCTTGCGCAGCGCCGGGCGCAGCGCATTGCCAAACGCACGGGCCAGCCCGGCCAGCGGCTTGCCTTCGTCCGAATCGGGGTGTTCCACCCACATGTCGCCGAAGCGCTGCTGGCCCTGCAGGGCGGCGATGATCGGGGTGATACGGTCGCTGGGGTCCAGCTCACGCAGTTCGGCCAGCACCACCAGCTTCTGCCGCGCAAAGATCAGCGAACGCCACGGCAGTGCCTTGGACAGCGCCGCGCCTTCGTCGGTGGCAAACAGCACATAGCCATCGTTGCGCTGGGTGCGCGCATAGCCGGCGATGCCGGCATAGGCGGCACGCTCGGACAGCTCGCCGGCCAGTTCAGGCTCGAAGCCCTGGCGGCACAGACACAGCAGGCCGCTCATCGAATCGCGCCCGAAGCGCGGCGGTCAGTAATGCGCACCGTTGATCTCTCCATACTGGCGCAGCACGGCGCGCGCGGCGTCACGCTCGATGTCGCGCACGACCTCGATGCCACGCTTGTTGAGTTCACCGACCCAGTCGGCCGGCAGCGGGCCTTCGTCGAACGGCGTCAGTTCTTCCACGTCCTGGGCACTGGCCCCGATCAACAGCCGGTCGATGCCGGCCCAGATGGTGGCGCCGTAGCACTGGCAGCACGGCTGCGACGAGGTGGCCAGGGTGATCGGGCGCAGCACATCATTCAGGCGCGGGGTCTGCAGGCGCTGCTGGGCCAGCATGTAGGCCATGTTCTCGGCGTGCGCCAGCGAGGTACTGTGCGGCACCACGCGATTGACCCCGGCGGCGATCACGCGATGGTCCGGACCAAACACCACCGCGCCGAACGGGCCACCGGTTTCCGCCTCGACATTCAGACGCGACAGCTCGATCGCCAGGGCGACCTTGGCGGCATCATCGGGATAGACATGGCCCAGGTCGATCTGGTCATGGATCCAGGCAGGCAGGGTGAGGTGGACTTGCGCGTACAGCATCGGGGCGTGGGCCTCTTCAAATAGGGAGCAGACCGTAGAGCCACGCCATGCGTGGATGTTCTCTCCGGCCTGATGAAACCTGGACGGCTTACGCCGACCAGGTATCGCGCAGGGTCACGCTGCGATTGAACACCGGCGTGGTGGCGGTGTGGTCGCGGCGATCGGCGACGAAGTAACCGGTACGCTCGAACTGGAACGACTGCTCCGGCGCGGCGCTGGCCGCGGCGGGTTCAACATAGCCGGTGACGGTGCGGCGCGATGCGGGGTTGAGGTAATCGCGGTAGGTCTTGCCGTCGGTCTCGTCGTCCGGATTGGGCACCGAAAACAGGCGGTCGTACAGGCGGATCTCGGCCGGCACGGCGTGCACGGCGCTGACCCAGTGGATGGTGCCCTTGACCTTGCGGTTGGCGCCTTCCATGCCGGGGCGCGATTCGGGGTCCAGCCAGCCGCGCAGCTCGATGATGGTGCCGTCGGCATCCTTGATGACCTCATCGCAGCGGATGATGCCGGCGCCGCGCAGGCGCACCTCGCCACCCGGGACCAGGCGCTTCCAGCCCTTGGGCGGGACTTCGGCGAAGTCCTCGCGCTCGATCCACAGCTCACGGGCGAAGGGCACCTCGCGGGTACCGAAGGCTTCATCCTTGGGATGGTTGGAGAAGCTGAGGGTTTCAGCGTGGCCGTCGGGCAGGTTGACCAGCACCAGCTTGACCGGGTCGATCACCGCCATGCGGCGTGCGGCGGCACTGTCCAGGTCTTCGCGCAGCGCCCCTTCCAGCACGCTGAAGTCGATCAGCGAATTCTGCTTGCTGATGCCCACGCGCTCGGCGAACAGGCGCATCGCCGCCGGGGTGTAGCCGCGGCGGCGCAGGCCCTGCAGGGTCGGCATGCGCGGATCTTCCCAGCCATCCACCAGGTTTTCGGTGACCAGCGCCATCAGCTTGCGCTTGCTCATCACCGTGTAGTTGATGTTCAAACGCGAGAATTCGATCTGGCGCGGCTTGGCCGCTTCACGCGGCAGGCCGCGCTCGACCAGCGGTGCGGTCAGCGCATCGTCGTGGGCGAAATCGACGTTGTCCACGCACCAGTCGTACAGCGGGCGGTGGTCTTCAAATTCCAGCGTGCACAGCGAATGGGTGATGCCTTCGATCGAATCGCCCAGCGCGTGGGCGAAGTCGTACATCGGGTAGATCGGCCACGCATTGCCGGTGTTCTGGTGCTCGACGTGCTTGATCCGGTACAGCGCCGGGTCGCGCAGGTTGATGTTGCCGCTGGCCATGTCGATCTTGGCACGCACGGTGCGCGCGCCGTCCGGGAACTCGCCGGCGCGCATGCGCGCGAACAGGTCCAGGTTCTCTTCCACGCTGCGCTCGCGGTACGGCGAGGGGCGGCCCGGCTCGGTCAGGGTGCCGCGGTAGGCGCGCACTTCCTCGGCCGACAGGTCGCACACGTAGGCCTTGCCGTCGCCGATCAGCTTCCGGGCGGCCAGGTAATAGGCGTCGAAGTAGTCCGAGGCGTGGCGCAGCTCGTTCCACTCAAAGCCCAGCCAGCGCACGTCGTCCTGGATGGCGGCCACGTACTCGGGGTCTTCCTTGGCCGGGTTGGTGTCGTCAAAGCGCAGGTTGCACACGCCGCCGAACTCACCGGCAATGCCGAAGTTCAGGCAGATCGACTTGGCGTGGCCGATGTGGAGGTAGCCGTTGGGCTCGGGCGGGAAGCGCGTCTTGATCGCGGCATGCTTGCCGGCGGCCAGGTCCTCACGGACGATCTGACGGATGAAATCCCGCTTTTCAGGGGTTTCCGGAAGGGCGTCGGTGGGGGCGGCAATAGGCTCGGACATGATGCGCTGGCACAAGGCAGAAAGATCGCCAGTCTAACGTGTTGGGGGGAGCCCTGCCTCGGCCGGCGGGGGTATGCTGGGCCAACGCCTCCCGGAGCCCGCCCATGCACGTGATCTACCAGGCCGACAACCTGTTTGATGCCCATCTGGTCAAACACGCGCTGGAGGACGCCGGCATCCCGGCGTTCGTGTTCGGGGAATCGCTGCTGGGGGGCATGGGCGAGTTGCCGTTGTTCGGGGTGCTGCGGGTCTGCGTGCCGGACCTGGCCCGGCCACAGGCCGAGGAGGTGGTCGCCGCCCTGGACTTGGGTGGGGCGCCGGACGACCCCATATTCGACGGTGATCAAAGCGCCGGTCTGTTGCCGGCCTAGGAGAACGCCATGTTGGGAATTGCCAAGGGCCTGTTGGGCATCGGCGCGTTCAAGCAGCGCCTGCCGCGCCCGGACGAGGCGCTGCCGGGCCGCGACCACGCGCTGCCGCTGCACAACCAGCATTTCGTCAACAGCCATCCGCTCAAGGACGGCTTTGCCGGCCTGCAGCGGGTGCGCGTGGCGATGGGATGCTTCTGGGGCGCGGAGCGCAAATTCTGGACCCTGCCGGGGGTGTATGCCACGTCGGTGGGTTATGCCGGCGGCTCCACCCCGAACCCGACCTATGAAGAGGTCTGCTCGGGCCTGACCGGTCATACCGAGATCGTGGAGGTGGTCTTTGACCCGGCCATCATTTCGCTGGGCCAGGTGCTGCAGGTGTTCTGGGAGAACCATGACCCCACCCAGGGCATGCGCCAGGGCAACGACACCGGCACCCAGTACCGCTCGGCCATCCACGCCACCAGCCAGCCCCAGTTCGAGGCGGCCGTCGCCAGCCGCGATGCGTACCAGCAACGCCTGAATGACGCCGGCCTGGGCGCGATCACCACCGAGATCGTGTTCCCGGCCCCGGCGTACTTCTACGCCGAGGACCATCACCAGCAGTACCTGGCCAAGAACCCGAACGGGTACTGCGGCATCGGCGGCACGGGGGTGAGTTGCCCGATTGGTGTGGACGCCTGAGGGCAGCCGATCAACGGTCGGCGCTACCGGTTGTCGATGCCCAGGAAAACCAAAAGGCCCCGCATTGCGGGGCCTTCTTCGTCCAGCAACCCGGCGCGGTTACAGCCGCTCGCGAATCGTCTGACGCAACGCTTCCAGGTCTTTGGCGAACGCATCGATCCCGGTGGCCAGCTTCTCGGTGGCCATCGGATCGGCGGCCAGATCGGCGGCAAAGCGCGCCGCGTCGATCGGCGTCACCGCAACCGATTCGGCCGCAGCGGCCACCAGCTTGCGCGGCAGCGGCCCGTGGTCGGCGTCCAGCTTCTCCAGCAGGTCCGGCGAAATGGTCAGGCGATCGCACCCGGCCAGCGCTTCGATCTGCGCGGTCGAACGGAACGAAGCGCCCATCACCACCGTCGACGAACCGCGGCGCTTGAACTCGGCGTACACCCCGCGCACGAACACCACGCCCGGATCGGCATCGATGCTGGCCGGGCTCTGGCCGTTGGCCACATACCAGTCCAGGATGCGCCCCACGAACGGCGAAATCAGGAACGCGCCGGCTTCGCTGCACGCCAGCGCCTGGGTCGGGTTGAAGATCAACGTCAGGTTGCAGTCGATGCCCTCGGCCTGCAGCACGCGCGCCGCTTCCACGCCGGCCCAGGTCGCGGCGATCTTGATCAGTACCTTGCTGGACGGCACCCCGGCGGCCTCGTACATGGCAATGAACTGGCGCGCCTTGGCCACCGTGGCCGCCGTATCGTGGGCCTGGTCGGCATCGACTTCGGTCGACACCCGGCCCGGCACCAGCGAACTCAGCAACGTGCCGACGCCTACGGTCAAACGATCGGCCACTGCATGCACGATGGTCTCGCGTGGGCCGGCCTGCTCGCGGCCCCACGCCAGTTCACGCTCGATCAGGTCCGCATACACCGGCAGGTCCAACGCCTTCTTCACCAGGGTCGGATTGGTCGTGCAGTCGACCGGCTTCAAGCGCTTGATCGCGTCATAGTCGCCGGTATCGGCCACCACGACGGACAGATCACGCAGCTGGGTGAGTTTGGACGGAGAAACGGTGTTCATTGCGGCTCCTGGTACGAAACGGGAATCCTGCGCGGCACGCAGCAGGAAAGAATCAGGGGTGGGACGGGTTGTGCACGGCCGTCACGCGAAGACGCAGTTTGCGCCCACCCGGGGCATCCCAGTCCATGGTCTGGCCAACAGCCAGGCCGAGCAGCGCGGTACCGACCGGCGCCAGGATCGACACTTTGCCCTGTTCCACATCGGCTTCGCGCGGATACACCAGCGTCAGCACATGCTTCTCGTTCTGCAGCTCATCTTCGCATTCCACCCGCGAATGCATCATGACGACGCCGTCGGGCATCTGCTCCGGTGCCACCACCGTGGCCCGGTTGAGTTCCTTGGCCAACGCCGCGGCCGCCGGGGTCTGGCTGACCGCCGGGGATTCGAGCATGGCGTCCAGGCGGTCCATGTCGTGGCTGGAAACGATGATGGACGGCGGAAGTCCGCTGGAAGTGGACATGTAAAGCTCCTTGCGATTGATGATGGCCCATGCAAAAGGCGGCGCCTGCTGGCGCCGCCTGGGTTCTATTGTGCTGCCTATCGAAGGCGGATGCGACCCATCCCCCGCAGGAACCGGGCCAGCCGGTTCAGCGTGCGGATCAGGTCGTGCGACGGGTCGCCATGCCCACGCCCGAATCGGCATTGTCCAGCGTGAACAGATCCTGCGGCAGGCGCTTGAACTGCTGTGCCAGTTGCTGCAGGAAACCGGTCATCGCCGAACTGCGCCGCCATGCCATCGCGATGCGCCGGCTGGGCCGGTCCTCGCCCTGGAAATCAAGCAGGCGGATGTTCTCCGAGCGCGGCACCGGCGGTTTCACCGACAGGGTCGGCAGCAGGGTGATGCCAACGTCCGCCGCGACCATCTGGCGCAGCGTTTCCAGGCTGGTGGCGCGGAACTCGGACTTCTCGTTGGCCCCGAACAAGCGGCACACCGCCAGCGCCTGGTCGCGCAGGCAATGCCCATCTTCCAGCAGCAACAGCTTCTGGGTGGACAGCTCCTGCACGTCCAGGTGGTGGCGACGCGCCAACGGATGCTGGCCGGAGACGGCCAGCAGGAACGGTTCCTCGAACAGGAACTCGGCGTGCAGCTGGTCGTCGTCCAGCGGCAGGGCCAGCAACGCGGCATCGAGCTTGCCTTCGCGCAGGCGCCCCAGCAGTTCGTCGCTCTTTTCCTCCACCAGCAGCAGTTCCAGTTGCGGGAAACGTTCGCGGATATTGGGGATCACGTGGGGCAGCAGATAGGGCCCCAGCGTGGGGAAGATCCCCAGCCGCACCGTGCCGGCTTCCGGATCACGGCTGCGCCGTGCGGCTTCCTTGAGCTGCTCGACCTCGGCCACGATGGTGCGGGCACGTGCGGCAGCCTCGACCCCGGCCGGGGTGAGCATCACCTTGCGCGGCGCGCGCTCGACCAATGGCAGGCCCAGCTCGTCCTCCAGTTTGCGGATCTGGGTGGACAAGGTGGGCTGGCTGACAAAGCACGCCGCCGCCGCGCGGCCGAAGTGGCGATGGTCGGCCAGCGCCACCAGATATTTCAGATCACGTAGGTTCATTTCCTTGTACCTCTGAGCGGTAATGGACCGGGTGATGGCGTGGCTTACCCAGCAGAAAAACAAGGTTCCCGGCGAACCGGGAACGGTACGTTTCAGGCAGCTTCGGCAACAACGCCGCTGCTCTTGGGAACGGATGTGCGGATCAGGTGATCAAAAGCACTCAGTGCGGCGGTTGAACCGGCGCCCATCGCGATGATGATCTGCTTGTACGGAACGGTAGTGCAATCACCGGCGGCGAACACGCCCGGCACGCTGGTCTGGCCACGGTCGTCGATCACGATCTCGCCACGCGGCGACAACGCCACCGAACCTTTCAACCACTCGGTGTTGGGCAGCAACCCGATCTGCACGAAGATGCCTTCGAGCTCGATCCGGTGTGCATCGCCACCCACACGGTCCTGGTAGACCAGCCCCGTCACCTTCTGGCCATCGCCCAGCACTTCCTGGGTGAGGGCGTTGGTGATGATGGTGACGTTGCCCAGGCTGCGCAGCTTCTTCTGCAGCACTTCATCGGCCCGGAGTGTGTCATCAAATTCCAGAAGGGTCACATGCGACACCAGCCCGGCCAGGTCGATCGCCGCCTCCACGCCGGAGTTGCCGCCGCCGATCACCGCCACGCGCTTGCCCTTGAACAGCGGGCCGTCGCAGTGCGGGCAATAGGCCACGCCCTTGTTGCGGTACTGGTCTTCACCCGGCACGTTCATCTGGCGCCAGCGCGCGCCGGTGGACAGGATCACCGACCGCGACTTCAGCACGGCGCCGTTCTCCAGGGTGATGCCCACCAGGCCGTCATCGCCGGCCGCGGTCAGTGCGGTGGCGCGCTGCAGGTTCATGATGTCCACCTCGTACTCGCGGACATGCTGTTCCAGCGCGGCGGCCAGCTTGGGACCCTCGGTTTCCTTGACCGAAATGAAGTTTTCGATCGCCATCGTATCCAGCACCTGGCCACCGAAACGCTCGGCCGCCACGCCGGTGCGGATGCCCTTGCGCGCTGCGTAGATCGCTGCGGCGGCACCGGCCGGACCACCGCCGATCACCAGCACGTCGAATGCTGCTTTGCCGGCGAGCTTGGCCGCGTCGCGTTTGGCCGAACCGGTGTCCAGCTTGGCCACGATCTGCTCCAGGGTCATGCGGCCCTGGTCGAACATCTCGCCGTTGAGGTACACGGTGGGCACCGACATGATCTGGCGCGCGTCCACCTCGGCCGGGAACAGGCCGCCATCGATGGCCACGTGCTGGATGCGCGGGTTGAGCACCGCAGCCAGGTTCAACGCCTGGACCACGTCCGGGCAGTTCTGGCAGGACAGCGAGAAGTAGGTTTCAAACTTGAGCTCGCCCTCCAGGCCCTGCACCTGCTCGATCAGCTCGGCGGTGGCCTTGGACGGGTGCCCGCCCACCTGCAGCAGCGCCAGCACCAGCGAGGTGAACTCATGGCCCATCGGCAGCCCGGCAAACGCCAGGTGGATGTCCTGGCCCGGGGTGGTCAGGGCGAACGAGGGGGTGCGCTCGCCACTGTCGCGGCGCACGTCCAGGCTGATCTGCGCCGACAGCGACACCAGCGTGTTCAGCAGCTCCAGCATCTCCTGCGACTTGGCGCCGTCGTCCACGTGCGCCGTGATCTGGATCGGGCGGGTGACACGTTCCAGGTAGGTCTTGAGCTGGGACTGGAGGTTGGCATCCAACATCGAAAAACTCCTTGATTCAGGCAAGAGCACAGCGTCGACGAACCCCGGGGGTGCATCTGCGCGGCATGGGGGTGAACCGAAGCGGGCGCGCGGGCACCGGCTTGGGTTCACCCCCATTCCCGACGGGCGGGAATGGGGATGGGGAACGCGTTAGATCTTGCCGACCAGGTCCAGCGACGGGGTCAGGGTCTTCTCGCCTTCCTTCCACTTGGCCGGGCACACCTGGTTCGGGTTGGCCGCGGTGAACTGGGCAGCCTTCAGCTTGCGCAGGGTCTCGGACACGTCACGGGCGATCTCGTTGGAGTGGATCTCCAGGGTCTTGATCACGCCTTCCGGGTTGATGATGAAGGTGCCGCGCAGGGCCAGGCCTTCTTCTTCAATGTGCACGCCGAAGGCGCGGGTCAGCTGGTGGGTCGGGTCGCCAACCAGCGGGAACTGGGCCTTGCCGACGGCCGGGGAGGTTTCGTGCCACACCTTGTGCGAGAAGTGGGTGTCGGTGGTGACGATGTACACCTCGGCACCGGCCTTCTGGAACTCGGCGTAATGATCGGCGGCGTCTTCAATCTCGGTCGGGCAGTTGAAGGTGAACGCGGCCGGCATGAAGATCAGCACGGGCCACTGGCCCTTCAGGGTGCTGTCGGAGACCTTGATGAACTCGCCGTTCTGGTAGGCGTTGGCTTCGAACGGCTTGATCGGGGTATTGATGAGCGACATCGTTGTTCCTCTTGGTGAAGGGGGTGGGTAAAGCGACCAACACAGGTTAGCGGCTCCATTCCCATAAGGACAATCCATTGATTACATCTATACGATAGTCACAGTCTATCGAAATGAGCTGATTGATGGATGAACACCGATCTCGTATCGGGCCGAAACCCTTGTGTTGTAAGGGAGCAGGGCGAAATGCGGGCCGATCACGCTGATAGTCGGTGCATATGTGTTGCATCGGCTGGCTGAACGAGACCGGGCCGGCTGCCGGCCTGTGGCACGGCACTGGCCCGAATTTGCATAGGCCGTGCGGATCAGTAATGCGGATGACATTCCTTCGATCAATGGCACGCGGCTGCCAGGCGAACGGCCAGTGTCGCGGGCAGCCCACCGCCACGGTGCCCTACACTGCGCGGCCCGCTTCCGCCTGATCCGCCATGACCGCAGCCCCCCGTGACATCCGCCAGCTGCTCGCCGATGCCGCCGCCGTCCTGCCCGGGGTGGAGGGCCGCCACGAGGCCGAGCTGCTGTTGCTGCATGTGCTGGGACGCGAGCGCAGCTGGCTGTTCGCCCATGCCACCGACCCGGTGGCCGAGGCCGACGCGAGCGCCTTCCAGGCACTGCTTTCGCGGCGCGGGGCCGGTGAGCCGGTGGCCTACCTGCTGGGGCATCGGGGCTTCTGGACGCTGGACCTGGCGGTCAGCCCGGCCACCTTGATCCCCCGCCCGGAAACCGAGGTGCTGGTCGAACTGGCGCTGGCGCGGCTGCCGGCCGACACTGCGCTGGCCGTGGCCGACCTGGGTACCGGCAGCGGGGCGATCGCGCTGGCGCTGGCCAGCGAGCGGCCGCAGGCCGACGTGACCGCCACCGATCTCAGCGTTGCCGCGTTGGACGTGGCGCGCGGCAATGCGGCGCGCAACGGGCTGGCGCGCGTGCGGTTCGTGCAGGGCGCCTGGTTCGCGCCGCTGCAGGGCATGCGCTTCGATCTGATTGCGAGCAACCCGCCGTACATCGCCAGCAACGACCCGCACCTGCAGCAGGGCGACCTGCGCCACGAGCCGGCCACGGCGCTGGCCTCGGGCATCGACGGCCTGGACGACATCGGCCTGATCGTCGCCGGAGCCGGCGCGCACCTGCTGCCCGGTGGCTGGCTGCTGATCGAACACGGCTGGGACCAGGGCGCGGCGATCCGCGCACTGTTTGAACACGCCGGTTTCGAGCAGGTCCTCACCGAGCGCGACCTTGAACAACGCGACCGGGTGACGCTGGGCTGTCTGCCGGGCGTGCGCTGACGCTGCCTGAAACATCGCGCGGGTAGAATGGCGGTTCACTTGAAAGGAAGCGCCATGACCACTGCCAGCCCCTCTGTTTCCCACGCGCAGCTGCAGTCCCACGAGTTCCTGGCCGACATGGTCGAGGATGCGTACTTCCCGCCCGCGCTGGTGGCCCAGGGCCAGCAGATCCTGCTGCGCCTGTGCGAGCGCATCGAGCGCGAGCGCCCGGCTGACGCCGCCGCACTGATGGCCCTGACCCATGCCGCCACGCTGGAATTCAACGTGCTGGGCGAAGCCTTCGAAGCCCAGGAAAGCGAACTGGAAACCGCTGCGCGCGAGAACATCGGCGCCGATTTCGAGCTGATCGCACGAAGCTATGGGTTCGATGTGGATGTGGAAGACCTGATCAGCCCGCGCGAGTGGTGAATCCGCTCGCTGCCGCCTGTTCCCAACAACGGAGTTCTGTCATGCGTACGCTGTATCCCGCCATCACCCCTTACGACGTCGGCACGCTGAAGGTCGACGATCGCCACACGCTGTATTTTGAACAGTGCGGCAACCCCGACGGCAAGCCGGTGGTGATGTTGCACGGTGGCCCGGGCGGCGGCTGCAGCGAGAAGATGCGCCAGTTCCACGACCCGGCCAAGTACCGCATCATCCTGTTCGACCAGCGCGGCGCCGGGCGTTCCACCCCGCATGCCGACCTGGTGGACAACACCACCTGGGACCTGGTGGCCGACATCGAGACGCTGCGTGAGCACCTCAAGGTGGAGCGCTGGCAGGTGTTCGGCGGCAGCTGGGGGTCCACCCTGGCGCTGGCCTATGCGCAGACCCATCCGCAGCGGGTCACCGAACTGGTGCTGCGCGGCATCTTCATGCTGCGCCGCTGGGAGCTGGAGTGGTTCTACCAGGAAGGTGCCAACCGGCTGTTCCCGGACGCATGGGAGCACTACCTCAAGCCGATTCCGCAGGTGGAGCGCCATGACCTGATCTCGGCCTTCCACCGCCGCCTGACCAGCGAAGACGAGGCCACCCGGCTGGCCGCAGCCAAGGCCTGGAGCGTGTGGGAGGGGGCCACCAGTTTCCTGCATGTGGACGCCGACTTCGTGGACAGCCACCAGGACGCGCAGTTCGCGCTGGCGTTCGCGCGCATCGAGAACCACTACTTCGTCAACGGCGGCTTCTTCGAGGTGGAGGAACAGCTGCTGCGCGACGCGCACCGCATCGCCGACATTCCCGGGGTGATCGTGCACGGCCGCTATGACGTGGTGTGCCCCCTGCAGAGTGCGTGGGAGCTGCACAAGGCGTGGCCGAAATCGACGCTGGAGATCAGCCCGGCATCGGGGCATTCGGCGTTTGAAGCGGAAAACGTGGACGCGCTGGTGCGCGCCACCGACCGTTTCGCCGGGTAACAGGCGGCCGCGCCGCCACCGCGGGGCGCCGGCGCTGCCAACGGCCGGCCTTCACCAATGGCCGGCCAGCAACGCCTCGGCCAATACCTTCAACTTGGGCGAGGCCTGCCGTGACGGCGGGTACACCAGCGACAACCCGCGGCTGCGGCCTTCAAAGGGCTGCAGCACGCGCTGCAAGCGGCCATCGGCCAGCGCGTCGGCCACCGCGAAATCCATCACCTGCACGATGCCGATGCCGGCGATCGCCGCTTCCACCAGCGGGTCACCGCTGTCGAACACCATCCGGGTTGCCGGCGTGACCTGGCGCAACTGCCCGTCCTGCAGGAACTGCCAATCCACCAGGCGGCCGCTGCGCAGGTTGCGTACCGCCAGGCAGGCATGCTGCTGCAATGCAGGCACATCGGCGGGCTCACCCCGCGCGGCCAGGTAGGCCGGGCTGGCCACGGTCACCCAGCGCAACGGCTTCAACGGACGCGCCACCATGCGCTGGTCGGCGATGGTGCCGGTGCGCAGGGCGGCATCAAAGCCTTCCTCCACCAGATCGACCAGGCGGTCGCTCAGGACCGCTTCCACCTGCAGGTGTGGATGGGCTTCCAGCAAGGGGGCCAGCAGGGGCACCAGCACCTTGCGCCCGAACATCGACGGTGCGCTGATCTTCAACGTGCCCGAGGGCGTGCAGGGGCGGTCGGCCAGCAGCCGTTCGGCGTCTTCCATCCCGCACAGCAACGGTCCCACCTGTTCGACGAACTGCTGGCCATCGGGGGTGAGCGCTACATTGCGCGTGTTCCGCTGCAGCAGCTTCACCCCCAGCGAGGCCTCCAGCCGGCCGATCGCCCGCGACAGCCCGGACTGGCTGAGGCCGAGCTGGCCGGCGGCGAGGGTGAAGCTGCGCGCCTCGGCCACCTGCACCAGCATGCGCACCGCATTGAGGTCCATCGACGATCCATTCATGCGGAAAATCATGACAGATATGGTCGCCAGGGGGTTTATTGATGCGCCTGCATCAATGAGACTGCCGTCCCCCACCCGAACCGGGCGCTGCATGCCTCCCCTGAAATACCCCCGCTGGGCGCTGACCCTGCTGGCCACCGCCCAGCTGATCATTGCCCTGGACGCCACCATCATCTTTGTTGCCCTGCATGACATGGGCCAGGCCCTGCAGATCAACGCGCAACAACTGCAGTGGGTGGTCAGTGCCTACACCGTGGCCTTCGGCGGCAGCCTGCTGCTGGGCGGCCGGGCGGCCGACCTGCTGGGCCGCCGCCGCTTCTACCGGTTGGGCATGCTGCTGTTCGCGCTGGCCTCACTGCTGGGCGCGCTGGCACCCAATGCCACGCTGCTGATCGTGGCGCGTGCCGCGCAGGGCATCGGTGCGGCGCTGCTGTTCCCGGCCACCCTGGCCTTGATCAACACCCTGTATGCGGAAGGTCCGGTACGCAACCGCGCGCTGGCGATCTGGAGCATGGCCAGTGCCGGCGGCCTCGCGCTGGGCACACTGCTCGGCGGTGTGCTGACCCAGGCGTTCGGCTGGCCGGCGGTGCTGGCGGTGATCGTGCCGCTGGCCACGGCCTGTGCCGTTGCCGCAGGTGCGTGGCTGCCCGCCGACGGTCCGCGCGTGCGCGGCCGTTCCTTCGACCTGGGCGGTTGCCTCACCGTCACCGCCGGCGGCAGCCTGCTGGTCACCACGCTGGTGCAGGGCCCGGAGTGGGGCTGGACTGCGCCGGCCACGGTCCTCTGCCTGCTGCTTTCAGCGGTGCTGCTGGCGGTGTTCGTGCAGATCGAAAAGCGGAGCTGCGACCCACTGATGCAGTTTGCGCTGTTGCGCCTGCCGGGCCTGCGCGCCGCCCTTGGGCTGACCTTCGCCTTCATGAGCAGCTATGGCGTGCAGTACTACTTCCTGGCGCTGTACTTCCAGGATGGCTACGGCTGGAGCCCGCTGCAGGCCGGCATGGCCTTCCTGCTGCCGACCCTGGTGTGCACCTTCGGCATCCGCATCGCCGAGCGCATGCTGCGGCACCGCTCGCCACGCCAGGTGCTGGCCTGGGGCTTCGGCGCTGGCGCCATCGGCATCACCGCGGTGGCGTTGGCGATGCCGCAGGGCGGCAGCTACTGGCCGCTGCTGCCCGGCATCGTGGTGCTCAGCGTGGGCCAGGGCATGAGCTGGACGGCGATGTGGATCGTGGCCGGGCAGGGCGTGCCCGGGCCGCAGCAGGGCGTGGCCTCGGGTATGGCCGCCACCGCCCAGCAGATCGGGGGGGCGCTGGGGTTGGCGGTACTGGTGATGGTGGCCAACGCCGCGCGCGGCACGCAGGCCGCGACCAGTCCTGATGCGCTGCACGGCATGGTCAATGCACAGTACGGTGCCGCGCTGTTCGCCGCGTTGGGCGTGGTCATCGCGCTGGGCCTGCGTCCGGCACCGGTACACGGCGACTCCCCCGACCGCCTGGCCAACGACGCATGATTGCACTGCTTGATCTGCGCCAGGCGCTGGACGCGTTTGCCGCCTGCAATGACGACCACGATGCATGGGCGTCGTTCGGTTGGGTGCATGTCACCGAAGGGGATCTGATGGCCGCACGCTTCTGGCTGCCGGCAGACGAAGACACCGCGTTCGATGAGGATGGCGAGGTACCTGCGGACGCGCAGGCCCTGGACCTGTCGGCGTACCTGGAACCGGCCACGTTCGCCGATGTGCTGGATGTGCAGAAGCGCCAGCGCCCGCTCTCGTCCCTGCAGGACTACGCGCAGGCGTTGATGCATTACGCCGAGTACGACGCCTTCCTGGAGGTGGAGGGCGTCGACGAAGCACTGGGCGAGGCCGGAGCCGCCGAGCAGGATGCCGCCCGCGCAGGCGGTGTCGGGCCGGGCATCTTCGCTGCGTTCGAGCTGACGCTGGCGGGCTGTGCGGACGGGCAGATCAACGCGACCGCCCAGCGCGTGGCGCACTTGTTCGACATTCCGGTCGGCCAGGCGCTGGCACGCTGCCGCGCGCTGCCGCTGGTGCTGGGAGCGGCACTGGACCGCCGTCGTGCCCAAGCCATCAAGGATGATTTCGCTGACATCGGCGTGTCGCTGCAGGTGCGCGGTTACAAACCGTTCCCGTGGATGCACGCGCCGGCATTGCGGTAGCGCCACCGCCCAACGCCATGCGCGGCGGTGGGTCAGCGCCGCCGTAGCGCCACGCCATGCGTGGACGAGGTCATCCCAATGCCGACCACTGCGGTTGCAGCGCGCTGAAAACACGCGCCAACCGTTCGGCCCACGCCCGCTGCCCGGCCGCATCGGCGATCAGGTCCTGGCGGATCTCCAGTTCCACGTGCGCCAGCCCGCGCGCTTCTGCATGCACCGGAATGGCGTAATCGGTGGCGTCGCTGACCGCGTAGGGCTGGTTGTCGCCCACCACCAGGTCGCCTTCGGCGTGCAGCGCGTGCAGCAACGCATGCGCAAAGCGCGCATCGCGCTGGTACAGCACGCCGGCATGCCACGGCCGCGCCACGCCCTGCATCGCCGGGGTGAAGCTGTGCATGGCGATCAGCAGGGTCGGAATGCCGGCCGCGGCGCGCGCGTCCAGTTCAGCGGCGATGCGGCCGTGGTACGGGTCGAAGATGGCCTGCACGCGCGCAGCCTGCGCGGTGTCGTCCAGCGTCTGGTTGCCCGGCACCACGGTGCCGTCGCTGACCGGGGCGAACCGGCCCGGCGCGCCCGGTGGGCGATTGCAGTCGATCACCAGCCGGGAGTAGGTCTGGGTGATCGCCCACGCATCCAGCCGGCGTGCCAGTTCGACGGTGACGCCGGCAATCCCGATGTCCCAGCCGATGTGGCGGTCCAGTTCGGCCTGCGGCAACCCGAGATGGCCCAGCGCTGCCGGCACGCGTTGTCCGGCATGGTCGGCAATCAACAGGTACGGCGAGCGGCCGTGTGGCTGGTGCAGGCTGAACGGCGCTGGATCTGCCGGCCCCAGCAGGTTTCCGGCCGCGACCGGGGCGGCAAATGAATCAGCCACGCGGGGTGCCGTCCAGATGGTGTTCGATCATCCACAGCCCGGCCCACAGCTTGGCGTCCAGTTCGTAACCCTGGCCCATCTTTTCCACCAGCCACGCTGCCGCGCGAGTGCGCGGGATCTCGTGCACGGTGATGTTCTCGCTGGCGTCGCCACCGCCGGCACCCACCTTGCGCAGGCCGGTGGCACGCACGAAGGCGATCTTCTCGCTGCTGGCACCCGAGGAGGTCGGGCCGATCATCAGCACGTCGGCGTGGTCGGCGGTCCAGCCGGTTTCTTCCTCCAGCTCGCGCACTGCCGACACTTCGATCGACTCACCGGCGTCGATGTCGCCCACCAGCCCGGCCGGCATCTCGATGGTGTTGGCCTGCAGCGGCACGCGGAACTGCTCGACGAACAGCACGTTGTCGTCGGGGGTGACGGCGATGATGATCGCGGCCAGCCCACCGGCATGGGTACGCTCGCTGTATTCCCACGTGCCGCGCACCACCATGCGCTGGTACTTGCCTTCGTAGACGACCTGGGGGGCTTGGGTGTTGGGGCTCATGCGAACTCGCTGGCAACGGAAGGGGAGTCGGACAGGCCGGCTGCCGCGAACAGCCGGCGCCGGGTCAACGGACCGAAGCGCAGCGCCTCGCACAGGCCCTGCAGCATCTGCGGGTCGGCGCTGCCACGGCGGAAATCGGCATCGGCGCTGTCCAGCGGCGCGTCCAGCGCGATGGTGGTCAGCTGCCGCCACAGCAGCGCGTGCTCGCGCTGCTCGCGCAGCCGCACGGCCATCTGCGCGGCACCGCGCAGGCGCAGGAACGGCACTTCGTCCAGGCGTTCGTACAGGGTGTCCAGGCTGCCGAAGTGGGCCAGCAGCACCGCCGCCGATTTGGCGCCCACCCCGGTTACCCCGGGAATGTTGTCCACCGCATCGCCGCACAGCGCCAGGTAGTCGGCGATCTGGTGCGCATGCACACCATGCCGCGCCTTCACCCCGGCCATGCCCCAGCGCTGGTTGCGTGCGTAGTCCCACTGTTCATCGTGTTCGTACAGCAGCTGCGACAGATCCTTGTCGGCGGAGATGATCACCCCGCGCATGCCGGCATCGCGGCGCGCATGCAGGGCGCTGCCGATCAGGTCGTCGGCTTCGTATTCGTGGTGGGCCAGCACCGCCAACCCCAACGCCACGCACAGCGCCTTGCAGTGCGCGAACTGGCGGCGCAGGGCATCCGGTGCCGGATCCCGGTTGGCCTTGTAGGCCGCATACAGCCGGTGGCGGAAACAGCCGTCCAGCGCCTCGTCAAAGGCGATGGCGATGTGGCGCGGGCGTTCGCGTTCCACCAGGTCGAGCAGGAAGCGCGCAAACCCGTGCACGGCATTGGTTGGCCAGCCCTGCTGGTCCTGGAACTCATCGGGCATGGAATGCCACGCGCGGAACACGTACAGGCTGGCATCCACCAGGTACAGCGGCGGGCGCGGGGCAATGGCCGCAGGCGACAGCTCGGACATCTCAGCCCACCCAGTCCTGAAGCAGCGCGGCCGGGTCCGGGCGCTCCCGCTCCGGGGCCAGCGTCCTGGCGGTGCCGATATGGATGAAGCCGGCGATGCGCTCACCCTCGGCCAGCCCCAGGTGGGCGTGCACGGCTGGGTCGAAGGCCATCCACGCGGTCAGCCACTGGGCGCCGAAGCCCAGCGCCTGTGCGGCCTGCAGCAGGGCAAAGCACACGCAACCGGCGGTCAGCAGCTGTTCCAGCTCGGGCACCTTGGGGTTGGGCTGCGGGCAGGCCACCACCGTGATGATCACCGGTGCATGCGAAAAGCGTTGGCGGTCCTTGTCCAGCTGGGCCTGCGCCGTGTGGGGATCGCGCTGCTGGCTGCGTTCGGCCAGAAAGGCACCAAGACTGTGACGCGCGTCGCCGGTGATGCGCAGGAACCGGTAGGGCACCAGCTTGCCGTGATCGGGTACGCGCACGGCCGACGCCAGCATCCGCAACACGGTGGCCGGGTCCGGCCCGGGTTCGCCAAGCTGCTTGGCAGGGACCGAGCGGCGGGCGTCCAGGGCTTGCAGCGCAGGGGATTCGGACATGGTTTCTCAATCAGGTTTCACGGTGTGCCCAGTATAGTCGCGGCGGTTTGTGACACGGCTTTGGGCAATCTCCGATCAATTTGCGACAAAGCGTGATGAACATCACCTAATCAGTGGCATTGCTTCACGTGGCTGTACTCGCTTCCCGCCGACGCTGGCCGTACGATACAAGGCCTGCCGGTACCCCGGTCGTGAGGTTCAAAGTGCGGACTGTTTCACTGTCCCTGACCGGTGGGGCGACCTACCATCCGGACGCAGGTGCCTGGGGGGCGCCGGTATCCGTTGTTTCCATGTTGCATTCTGTGCCTGCGAAGGTGGGGAGCCTTTTCGCATGATCGCCACGCCCAATGCATTGGGGCAGCCGGGTCGCAACCCGGCGCTGTTGAAGCTTGCCCGCGAGTCCGCGCTGCCTGCGTTGACCGAGTCATTCGCGATCGTGCTGGCACGCTTTGACGACGTGTTGTTCGACCGTGCCGGCACTGCCGGCGCGTCGCAGCTGCTGTTCCTGGATGGCATGCGTGAACTGCGCCGCCGCCGCGAGGACATCGTGGCCGGCTTCCGCACCCACCTGGCCCAGGCCTGGGAGGCGCTGGAGCGTGGCGAGCCGGCGTCGGCCGAGGCCACCCTGGCCGGGCAGATCGAGGACGGCCTCAGCCTGGTGCCCGAGCACGTGCTGGAATCGCGGCTGGCCGTGCGCAATTTCGCCACCGTGCTGCTGCGCGACTGGAAACCGGTGCTGGCGCGGCTGGACCGCCGCCTGGGATGGATCGCCGGCGGCCTGGAGCTCAATGCCGACAGCAACCCGATCAGCCCCGAGCACATCGGCGTGGCCATCCACGAGGCGTTTGCCGACTGCGAACTGGCACCGGAAGTGCGGCTGGTCCTGATCAAGCTGTGCGAGCGCGACCTGCACGCGCCGATCGGCAAGCGTTACGAAGCGCTGGACGAACAACTGGCTGCGGCCGGGGTGATGCCGCAGATGGCCGCGCCGCGGCGTCCGGCGCCGCGCCCGCCCAGCCCGCGCCATGAACTGGATGCGCTGGTCGATGCGCTGGACCCGGAGGTCCTGGGGGCCAATGACGATGCCGCCGCCCCGGCCTGGGCGCGGCGTTTCGCCGATCGCTGGGCCGAAAGCCGCGGGCGCATGCAGTCGGCGGGGCCCGGCCACGCCGGCGGCGATCCCGGCGAGAGCCTCAGCGGCAACCAGGGCATGCTGCTGGAAGCCCTGCACGAACTGCTGCAACAAACCCGGCACGTGCGCGAGGACGCCACCTCGGCGGCCAGCGTGGCGGTGGGGCAGCAGCGCCCACTCAGCCAGCGCGAGATGATGTCGGTGCTGTCGCTGCTGCAGGCCACCCCCAGTGCCACCCTGCGCGCGGCCATCGGTGAAGACGGCGAGTCGCTGGCCCAGCGCCTGAAGAGTGAAGTGCTGTCCGGGGCCACCCGGCTGGGCGTGGACCCGTCGCAGGCCCGCCTGGATCCGCAGGACGAGGACGCCATCGATCTGGTCGGCATGCTGTTTGACGTGATGCTGGACGAGCGCGACCTGGAAGGCCGTTCGCGCGAGCTGATCGGGCGCCTGGTGGTGCCGTTCGTCAAGGTGGCCATGCTCGACCGCCGCATGTTCGTGCAGAAGACCCACCCCGCGCGCAAGCTGCTCAATTCGCTGGCCGAAGCCTGCGAAGGCAATACCGGCGAAAGCCAGGCCGAGCGCGTGCTGATGGGCAAGGTCGAGGAAATCATCGAGCGGCTGGTGGCCGAGTTCAACGAGAACCTGGCGATCTTCCTGACCCTGGAGGAAGAGTTCCGCGACTTCCTCGCCCAGCATCGGCGCCGCATCGAAATCGCCGAACGGCGTGCTGCTGAAACCCAGCGTGGCCAGGAAAAACTGGAAATGGCACGCAGCCGCTCGGCCGCCGAGCTGGATCGGCGCATCGCCGATGCGACCCTGCCGCAGGCCATTGGCGAATTCCTGCGCCAGCCCTGGCAGCACCATCTGACCCTGACCGTGCTGCGCGAAGGCGAAGACGGGGCCTCGGTGGGCGAGGCGCTGGCGCTGGCTGACGGCCTGCTCGAAGAAGTGGCCGAGGCGCGCCGCCAGATCGTCGGCAAGCCGTGGCTGCAGGCGTGGCATCCGGCCTTGCGCAAGGTGTTTGCCAGTGTCGGGGTGCATGCCGATGCCGCGACCGGCGCCATCGATACCCTGCACGACACCCTGCAGGCCATCGCCGAATCGCGCCCGGAGCTGGAACGCGCGTTGCCCGAGCTGCCGCAGGTGGCACTGCCAACCCCGCCCGCGCAGGAAAGTGCGGCGGTGGAGCTGGGTGCCAAGGTGGACGTGACCGATTTCGACAATGCCGATGCCGACCGTTTCCGCGGCCTGGAGATCGGCACCTGGCTGGACTTCGTCGACAAGGATGGCAAGGTGCAGGCGGGCAAGCTGTCCTGGGTGAGCCCGATCTCCCAGCGCCTGCTGTTCGTCAACCGCCGCGGCGTGCGCTTCTGCGTGGCCTCGCCGGAAGAGCTGGCGGTGATGGTGCGGCTGGGGCGCCTGCGCGCGCATATCGACGATGGTGCCTTTGACAGTGCCATGCAGGGCGTGATCGACCGCCTGGACACCAAGAACGCCACCGTCCACTAACCTGGGCCGGGCGCTGCCCGGCGGCAGGTCGCGCACCGCCGCAGGATGGTTTCCTGCCCAAACCGAATCGGTAGGTTACGATCCCCCCACAATCCGCTGATCGTCGGGGACAGGCATGGCTGTCGAGGTAGTGGTGGTAAAGGAACGCGCGCCGGGGGAACGGCGCGTGGCGATGACGCCGGAAACGGCGCGCAAACTGGCCGCGCTCGGCGCGACGGTGTGGTTCGAACCCGGTGCCGGACAGGCCGCGGGGTTTCCCGATCAAGCCTATCTCGAGGTCGGCGCGCAGCCGGCCGATGACGCGCGCGTGGCGTCGGCCGATATCGTGCTGTGCGTGCAGCCGCCAGACGCGGCGCGGCTGGGCCAGCTCAAACCCGGTGCCAGCCTGGTGGGCATGCTGCACCCGCAGGCCGATGCCGAACGCGCCGGCCTGATCCAGTCGCGCGGGCTGCAGGCCTTCCCGCTGGAGCGTCTGCCGCGCACCACCCGCGCGCAGTCCATGGATGTGCTCAGTTCACAGGCCGGCATGGCCGGTTACAAGGCCACCCTGATCGCCGCGCAGCTGGCGCCGCGCTTTTTCCCGATGCTGACCACCGCCGCCGGCACCATCCGCCCGTCGCGGGTCCTCATCGTGGGCGCCGGCGTGGCCGGCCTGCAGGCCATTGCCACCGCACGCCGGCTGGGCGCGCAGGTGGAAGGGTTCGACGTGCGCCCGGAGACCCGCGAGCAGATCGAATCGCTGGGTGGCAAGTTCCTCGACCTGGGCGTGAGCGCGGTAGGCGAGGGCGGCTATGCGCGACCGCTGACCGATGACGAGCGCGCCGAACAGCAGCGGCGGCTGGGCGAGCACCTGCGCCTGGTGGATGTGGTGATCTGCACAGCGGCCGTGCCGGGGCGTCCGGCGCCGAAGATCGTCAGTACCGCGATGGTGCGCGGCATGAAACCGGGCAGCGTGATCGTGGACCTGGCTGCGGAAACCGGCGGCAACTGCGAGGCGACCGAACCGGGTCGAACCATCGAACTGGACGGTGTCACCGTTGACGGCCCGCTCAACCTGGCCAGCCTCGGCGCAGTGCACGCCAGCGAGATGTACGCGCGCAACCTGTACAACTTCGTCGCGCTGTTCCTCAAGGACGGGGCGATCGGGTTCGACTGGGAGGATGAACTGCTGGCCAAGACCCGGTGGGTCGCCGGCAGCTGACGCACGGCAGTCACGCGGGGCGTGGCGCTACGCCCGGGGCATTGCACATGCCCGCCGCCGCGCGTGCGATCCCGCATCGGCCCTGCCCATGCGTGACCGACGCGGCCCCGACACCCTGCCGACACCGCGGCACCGACCTTACCGCTTCGGCGGTGGCAGGTCCTTGACCGGATTGGCTTTCAACCAGTCCTGGCGTTGCTCGGGGGTCATTTTCGCCCAGCGCTCGCGCAATGCATCGCGCTGGGCGGGGTTGAGCTCGCGCATCTGCGCGAACAGCGCACGGGCCTGCTCGCGCTGTTCGGGGTTCATGTTCTCGAAACGATGGCGTCCGCGCCGGGCCAGCTCGCGCTGTTCGGGGGTCATGGTCTGCCAGCGCTGGCCGTGCTGCAGCATGCGCTCGCGCTGCGGTGGCGGAGCATCGTTCCAGCGGTCGCGCACCGGCGCGATCAGCGCTTCGCGCTGCTGCGGGGTCAGCCGTTCCCAGTCGGGCAGCGTCGGGCTCTGTGCCCCGCTGGCCGCACTCGCCGACAGCAGCGCCAAGGCCAGGATCAGTCGCGGTGTCATGTTCACTCCATTGCCAGGTCGGTCGTGCCCAGCCACACGTACAGGTCGGGATTCTCGTCGAGCATATCGCTGCTGTCATCCACCGTGGCGGTGGCCGCCACGCGCGGCAGCGACGGCGTGCCGGGCGGGTTGGCGGTAAAACTGTAGCCCAGCGCCAGCGCGGCCACCGCCGAGCAGGCGGTGGCCATCCACCAGCCGTGCGTACGGCTGCGGCGTGGCACGGCGGCCTGGCGGGCGCTGCGCAACCGGGCCAGGGTGGCCGGCGACAGCTGCTCCAGGGCCTGCGCGTGCCATGCGCGCAGGGCGGCGTCATCGTGGACGGTAGGGGCGACGGGGCGGCTCACAGTTCGATCTCCAGTTGCTGCTGCAGCGCCTGGCGGGCGCGCGAAAGATGGGTTTTGACCGCGCCTTCGCTGCAGCCCATCGCCTTGGCGGTGGTGGCACCGTCGAGCTGCTGCAGGACGCGCAGGGTGAAGGCTTCGCGCTGCCGCGCGGGCAGTTCGCGCAGCGCCAGCACCAGTTGCGTGTACTGCTCGCGCTGTTCGTGCGCCTGCGCCGGGCCCGGCGCGTGGTCGGCCCAGTCGATGTCATGCTCGCTGCCCGCCTCGTCGCTGCTGCGCCAGAAGCGCAGGCGGAAACCGCGCCGCCGCTGCAGGTCGACCACTCGCCGGCGCAGGATGCTCCAGAACAGGGGCGCCCATTCGGCGGCCGGTTTGTCGCGGTAGGACAGCATCCGCAGCATGCTGTCCTGCACCGCATCCAGCGCGTCGTCACGCTGGCGCAGGCCGGCCTCGGCAAAGCGGAACGCCCGCGGCCCGATCCCGGCCAGGAACACATCCAGCGACACCGGCAGCGCGGCATCGGCCTCGGTGGGCAGCGACGGTAGGGTGGGGCTCACCAGCACAGGGTAGCGCTCGCGCAGGGGGATACGGTGACAACGCGCCAGGGCGGCCTGGGTTGACCGACCGCCAGAATGGTTCAGCGCATGGTTATGATGCAGGGGACGGGATCACCGCCTGGGAGACACACTGCAATGAGCGACGGGTTCGTGGCGTTGTACATCTTCATGCTGGCTGCCATCGCCGGCCATGTGATCATTTCACGGGTGCCGGTGATCCTGCATACCCCTTTGATGTCCGGGTCCAACTTCATCCACGGCATCGTGCTGATCGGGGCGATGGTGGTACTGGGCCACGCGCAGACCCCGCTGGAGAAGATCATCGGCTTCATCGCCGTGGTGCTGGGCGCGGGCAACGCGGCTGGCGGCTACGTGGTCACCGAACGCATGCTGGACATGTTCAAGCCCAGCACCCGGCGCAGTGACGGGGAGAAGACCCCTTGAACGTGACCACCGCGCAACTGCTGCAATGGCTGGTGCAGGTCAGCTACCTGGTGGCGGCCACCCTGTTCCTGCTCGGCCTGCAGCGGATGGCCTCGCCGATGACCGCGCGCAGCGGCATCCGCTGGGCCGGGCTGGGCATGCTGATCGCTACCGTGGCCACCTTCTTCCTGCCCGAACTGCACAACATTCCGCTGATTCTGGCCGCCGTGGCGATCGGCACCGGCGTGGCCTGGTGGTCGGCCAAGCGCGTGGCCATCACCGACATGCCGCAGATGGTGGCCCTCTACAACGGCATGGGCGGCGGCTCGGCGGCGGCAATCGGCGCGGTTGAACTGCTGCGCTTCTCGTTCCTGGCCAACCGCGATACCAGCCACTGGAGCGAGCAGGCGCTGGCCGACCTGGCCGCGCGCCAGCCATCGGCCACGGTGCTGGTCCTGGCGATCATCGGCTCGGCGATCGGCGCGGTGTCGTTGTCCGGCTCCATCATCGCCTGGGCCAAGCTCGACGGCCGGCTGGACCGGCGCGTCACTTTCCCCGGGCAGCAGGCATTCAACCTGCTGGTCGCGCTGGCAATGGTGGTGCTGGGGATCTGGGCCGGAATCAGCCTCAGCCCGGTGGCGATCGTCAGCTTCTTCGTGGTGGCGCTGGCCCTGGGCGTGCTGATGACGCTGCCGATCGGCGGCGCCGACATGCCGGTGGTGATCTCGCTGTACAACGCCTTCACCGGTCTGGCCGTTGCGTTTGAAGGCTATGTGCTGGGCAACGAGGCATTGATCATCGCCGGCATGATGGTCGGTGCGGCCGGCATCCTGCTGACCCGCCTGATGGCCAAGGCGATGAACCGGCCGATCAGCGGCGTGCTGTTCTCCAATTTCGGGGGCGGCGGCGTGGCGCAGGAAATCAGCGGCGCGCAGAAGCCGATCGAAGCCAGCGATGTGGCCGCCATGCTCGCCTTCGCCGAACGCGTGGTGATCGTGCCCGGCTACGGCATGGCCGTGGCCCAGGCCCAGCACAAGGTGTGGGAGTTGGCGCAGCGGCTGATCGAGCGCGGCATCAAGGTGAAGTTCGCCATCCACCCGGTGGCCGGGCGCATGCCCGGGCACATGAACGTGCTGCTGGCCGAGGCCGGCGTGCCGTATGACCTGATCGCCGACATGGATGACATCAACCCCGAGTTCCCCACCACCGACGTGGTCCTGGTCATCGGCGCCAACGACGTGGTCAACCCGGTCGCCCGCACCGACCCGGCCAGCCCGATCTACGGCATGCCGATCCTGGACGTGGTCAACGCGCGCAACGTGGTGGTGATCAAGCGCGGCAAGGGCACCGGTTTTGCCGGCATCGAAAATGCGCTCTTCTACGCCGACAACGCCCGCATGCTCTACGGCGATGGCGCCGGCGCGGCCAGCGCGCTGGTCAGCGAATTGAAAGCCCTGGACGGCGGGCACTAGCGCCGCCCGGACCAGGTAGAGCCGAGCCATGCTCGGCTGCCTTTCGTTCCGGCGCCATGAATCCCTGATGGCCCCCGCCCCATACGCGGTTGCCGAGCATGGCTCGGCACTACCGTGGATCGAGTAGAGCCGAGCCATGCTCGGCTGCCTTTCGTTCCGGCGCCATGAATCCCTGATGGCCCCGCCCCGTACGCGGTTGCCGAGCATGGCTCGGCACTACCGTCGATCGAGGAGTCTCAGATCGGCACGATCATTTTGCCACCCACCAGCCCACCACCAGCGCCACCCCCAGCCACAGCCATTCGGCTGCGCCGTTGGCCAGGCCGATCAGGGTCCAGGCCATGAACGGGCCCATGCGCAACGATGAATCCCACGGATTGAGCCCCATCGACCCGCCCAGGTAGGCCGACGCGATGCCCCAGTTGGCGGCCAGCGCCACCAGCAGGGTGGCCAGCAGCGTTACCGCCACCCGTGCCGGCCCGGCCCGGAAGGTCCCCAGGCGCAGCATGAAGGCGATATCCAACGCCGCCAACACCGCCATCCAGCCGGCCTGACGGCCACTGAGCAGTGCGATGAACAACCAGGCCAGGGTGGCCGTGACAACACCAAGCAGCAACATCGGGGGCCAGAGCCAGTGGCGGCTCCGGACAGGCACGGACGTGGGCGACATGCAATCTTCCTGTAAGTCCCCACAGGATACCGGCTTGCGGGGTGACCGGCGCGTGGCCGGCCGCTGGGCTAAAATGTCCGCCTTGCGGGAATTGGCCGCGACCCCCATATCGATCCACATGTATTCCCGTAGCAGTGAACCTGTCCACTTCGAACGCGACTGCGAGGCCGTCATGGTCCCGCAGGGCGAAACGGTCACGCTGCCCGCTGGCAGCTATGGCTACATCACCCAGGCCCTGGGTGGCAGCTATACCGTATTTGTCGAAGGCAATCTGTTCCGCATCGCCGGCAAGGACGGCGACGCCATCGGCAAGGAACCGCCGCCGGCGCTGGAGCTTCCCGACAACGCTTCCGATGAGGAAGTCGAAAAACTGGTGTGGCAGCAGCTGCGCACCTGCTTCGACCCCGAGATTCCCTTCAACATCGTCGACCTGGGCCTGGTCTACGAGGTGGATCTCAAGCACCTGGACGATGGCCAGCGCGAGGTCGATGTCACCATGACCCTCACCGCGCCCGGCTGCGGCATGGGCGATATCCTCGTTGACGACGTGCGCAGCAAGCTGGAAATGATTCCGACGGTGGCCCAGGCCGACGTCGAGCTGGTGTTCGACCCGCCGTGGGGCCGCCACATGATGTCCGAGGCCGCCCGGCTCGAAACCGGCATGTTGTAACCGCCCACCGCCAGCAGGCGCCACGGCGTTCCCCGTAACCAGAACAGGAAATATCCGGTGTCCCAGTCTTCTGTGAGCTTCAAGACCACCCGTTCCGCCCAGCCGCGCAGCAGCGAGGAGCGTGAGCGCATCCTGGCCGCGCCCGGTTTTGGTCTGCACTTCACCGACCACATGGTGGAAGTGCGCTGGGACAAGGACACCGGATGGCACGATGCCAGCGTGCGCCCGTACGGCCCGCTGCAGCTGGACCCGGCCGCCGCCGTGCTGCATTACGGCCAGGAAATCTTCGAAGGCATCAAGGCTTACCGGCATGCCGACGGCTCGATCTGGACCTTCCGCCCCGATGCCAACGGCCGCCGCCTGCAGCGCTCGGCGCAGCGTCTGGCGCTGCCGGAACTGCCGGTGGACATCTTCGTCGAATCGCTCAAGCAGATGATCGCCGTGGACGCCAGCTGGGTGCCGTCGGCCGACGAATCCAGCCTGTATTTCCGCCCGTTCATGATCGGCGATGAAGCCTTCCTCGGCGTGCGCGGCGCGCACAAGGCCGGCTACTACGTGATCGCCAGCCCGGCCGGCCCGTACTTCGCCAAGGGCGTGGCCCCGGTGTCGATCTGGCTGTCCACCGAATACGCACGTGCGGCCAAGGGTGGCACCGGTGCGGCCAAGTGTGGGGGCAACTACGCCGCTTCGCTGCTGCCGCAGCAGAAGGCGCAGGCGCAGGGTTGCTCGCAGGTGCTGTTCCTGGACCCGGTGGAAGGCAAGTACCTGGAAGAACTGGGCGGCATGAACGTGTTCCTGGTCTACAAGGACGGCACCCTGGTGACCCCGGCGCTGTCGGGCAGCATCCTGGAAGGCATCACCCGCGAGAGCATCCTGCAGCTGGCCCGCGACCGTGGCATGAAGGTCGAAGAGCGCAAGGTCACCATCGAGGAGTGGAAGCAGGGCGTGACCTCCGGCGAGATCGCCGAAGTGTTCGCCTGCGGTACCGCTGCGGTGGTCACCCCGATCGGCCAGCTCAAGGGCGAGGGCTTCTCGGTGGGCGACCTCAACGCGCCAGCCGGTGAAGTGACCCTGTCGCTGCGCAAGGAGCTGACCGACATCCAGTACGGCCGTCTGCCGGACCGCCACGGTTGGCTGGTGCGCCTGGACGCGTAAGCGCTGCAGGGAGCGCGCGACACCTGGAAAACCCGCCTGGCGACAGGCGGGTTTTTTGTTGCCTGCGACGCGCCCGGCCCTGGCCGGCGGCGGGCCTGTGCTTGCAGGCCCGCGGCGTTGCGCGAAGGGCCGCTGGCGCTGTTGTCCAGCGGTGGCAACCCGGCGCAGGCCCCGTTGCGCAAGGCTTGTCCGGATTTTTGCGAGGCAGACAGCCAAAACGGACATCGCATGACGCTTGGTGACCCGTAGCGCGACGCAAAGTTCCTTCACTTTCACAAACCTTCGACACAGGAAGTCTCAGATCCGACATTTCATGTCGCTGAAGTGCGGCTGAAACATTGTTGAACGGGCAGTCACCCACTAGCGTCGCGATGGGCGGTTTGATTCAGGGGACCGATCCAACAACCGGGACCGATCCGCGCCATCGCTTACAACAGCCCCCGGGTCGGGACTGGACATTCAGCCGCGATCGCGGCATCCACTGTCTGAAAGGGAAATCCGATGTCTCATGATTCGCAACCCCGTTTGCGTCAGCGTGCATTGGTTGTACTGGGCGCGTCCGTCCTCTCCACGCTGCTGCTGGCGGCCCCGGCCTTTGCCGGGGATGTGCAGCTGAGCGGCCTGGCCTCGGCACCGACGCACCAGCGCTTCATCGTCAAGTACAAGGACGGCTCGAATCTGGTCGCTACGCCGACTGCACTGGCCAGCTCGCTCAAGGCAGCGGCCGCCGCGGTACCGGCTGCGCAGGGTCGCGCGCTGGGCCTGCAGAAGCTGCGCCAGCTGGCCATCGGCCCGACCGTGCTCAAGGCGGACCGTCCGCTGGATGCGGCCGAATCCGAGCTGCTGATGCGCCGCCTGGCCGCCGATCCGAACGTGGAATACGTCGAAGTGGATCAGCTGATGCATGCCACCTTGGTCCCCAACGACACGCGGCTGTCTGAACAGTGGGGCTTTGGCACCAGCAACGCCTCGATCAACGTGCGCCCGGCCTGGGACAAGGCCACCGGCACCGGCGTGGTGGTGGCGGTGATCGATACCGGTATCACCAACCACCCCGACCTCAACGCCAACATCCTGCCCGGCTATGACTTCATCAGCGATGCGGCGATGGCGCGCGATGGTGGCGGCCGCGACAACAATCCCAACGATGAAGGCGACTGGTACGCCGCCAACGAGTGCGGCTCGGGCATCCCGGCCTCCAACTCCAGCTGGCACGGCACGCACGTGGCCGGCACCATCGCGGCGGTGACCAACAACAGCACCGGCGTGGCCGGTACCGCGTTCAACGCCAAGGTCGTGCCGGTGCGCGTGCTGGGCAAGTGTGGTGGCTACACCTCCGATATCGCCGATGCGATCGTGTGGGCCTCCGGCGGCACCGTCAGTGGCGTGCCGGCCAATGCGAACCCGGCCGAAGTGATCAACATGTCCCTGGGCGGCGGTGGCACCTGTTCGGCCACCTACCAGAACGCAATCAACGGCGCGGTGTCGCGTGGCACCACGGTGGTGGTGGCGGCGGGCAACAGCAACGCCAACGTGTCCTCGTCGGTGCCGGCCAACTGCGCCAACGTGATCGCGGTGGCCGCAACCACCTCGGCCGGCGCACGCGCCAGCTTCTCCAACTACGGTGCGGGCATCGATATCTCGGCCCCGGGCCAGGCGATCCTGTCCACCCTCAACAGCGGCACCACGGTGCCGGGCAGCGCGTCGTACGCGTCCTACAACGGCACCTCGATGGCGGCGCCGCATGTGGCCGGCGTGGTGGCGCTGGTGCAGTCGGTGGCCCCCACCGCGCTGACGCCGGCGGCTATCGAGACCCTGCTGAAGAACACGGCACGGGCATTGCCGGGCGCGTGCAGCGGCGGTTGCGGTGCGGGCATCGTCGATGCCGACGCGGCGGTCACTGCGGCCCTGGGCGGGACCAACCCGAACCCGGGCACCGGCACGGTGCTGCAGAACAACGTGCCGGTCACCGGGCTGGGGGCCGCCAGTGGCGCGTCGCTGTCCTACACCGTGACGGTGCCCTCGGGCAGTTCGCAGCTGAAGGTGAGCATCGCCGGTGGCAGTGGTGATGCCGACCTGTACGTGCGTTCGGGCAGCGCCCCGACCGATACCGTGTACAACTGCCGCCCGTACCTGAGCGGCAACAACGAAACCTGCACGATCACTTCACCGGCGGCCGGTACCTGGCACGTGCGGGTGAAGGGCTATTCGACCTTCTCCGGGGTCACCCTGACCGCGCAGTACTGAGCCCAGATCCCTCTCCAATGGGCACGCCCCGGCTTCGGTCGGGGCGTTTTTATTGGGGGGGAGTTTTTTTAAAAGCTGGAAGGCGAAGCAAGATCAAAGGCCGCGCGTTCGGGCTGCTCCGGTTTGGCTGGGTACGGGTGGGTTGGCGGGACACGCCGCAAGTACGTCCGTGTAGGCTCGTTCGCGCCATCCATGGCGCTCTACGGTCCCGCCAACCCACCCGTACCCACCCCCGACAGTTCGCTTGCTCGCAACGAACAGCCGAAAGCAAAGCAGCAAAGCAGTGAGTGCGGCTCGGCTCTACGGGGTTGCTGTTCGATGGGCACCGGCCAACTGTCTGGGGTGGGGGTGTGTGGGTTCGCGGGGCCGTTGCGCCGCATGGATGCGGCGCACGAGCCTACACGGACGTACTTGCGGCGTGCCCCGCGAACCCACACACCCCCGCCCGGCCCGGAGCGCAGGCGGTGCCGCTTCGGACGTGGCTCCAGACGTGGCTTTGGAAGTAGCTTCTGCCGGCGGCAGCCAAAAAACACCCCCCTCCAATCAGGCTTCTTCGAACCGATTGGCGGCCACGTTCTTGCGCACGTGCTCCGGGTTCCAGATGCGGCCGTTCATGGCGATGTACACCCCGCTGGCCAGCGACTGCACCGCACCGATCGCACAGCCGATGTTGAACTCCGCATCCGACCCACGGAAGCGCGCCGGGCTCAATGCACCGGTCATCACGATGGTCTTGTCGGCAATCGTCCTCAGCACCTGCCCGGTCTGCACCATTGAATCGGTGCCGTGCGTCACCAGCACGTGGCGGGTCGGCTGTGCGGCGATCGTGGCGCGGATCAGCTCGCGGTCGTCATCGGTGATGTGCAGCGAATCCTTGCGCAGGATCGGGATCACGTTGAAACGGAAGGTCACGCCCAGTTCGCGCAGGATCATCCCGATCTGTGGATCGCCGATCTGGTAGTCCGACTTGTCATCGAAGTAGATCTTGTCGATCGTGCCACCGGTGGTGATGATCAGTAGTTCTTCCATTGCAGGCATCCTGGATAGCGGTCAGAACCGTGCGGGAAGCCCGCGCCGGGATGCAGATGATACGACCGCCAGCGCCGCCTCGCAGCCGTCATGCGCCCCGTGCTCAGCGCTTCCCGAAGCGCCGCCGCAGGCCGGGCCCGCTGCCCACCCCGATCACCGCCAGCGCCAGCAGCAGCTCCGCCCACGCCCAGCCGGCGGTTTCGGGGTGGCTCCAGGCGCTCATCACCCCGTGGCTGAACCAGAACAGCGCCAGCACCCCGGCCCAGAATGCCGCCTTGCCCCGGCGCAACCACACGCCCAGGGCCAGCAGCAGCGGGGGCAGGGTGAACACCAGTTGCGTGGCCAGCCAATGCTTGTCGTGGGCGAACCACAGCGCATACACCGCCGCCAGCGCCACCAGCAGCAGTGCCAGCACGGCGTCCTGCGCGCGGCCCCTCACGCCAGCCGCCGTGCGATGTCGGCCACGCGCCGGCCCAGCGCACGCGCCAGGATCGCTTCGTCTTCGCTGGGCACCGGGTTGTCGTCGGCGCCGGCCACGTGGCTGGCACCGTAGGGCGTGCCGCCGGTGGTGGTATGGCTCAGTGCCGGCTCGGTGAAGGGAATGCCCACGATCAGGCAGCCGTGGTGCAGCAGCGGCACCTGCATCGACAGCAGCGTGGACTCCTGGCCGCCGTGCAGCGACGCGGTGGAGGTGAACACCGCCGCCGGCTTCCCGGCCAGGGTGCCATTGACCCATTCGGCGCCCAGCCCATCCAGGAAATGCTTGACCGGCGCGGCCATGTTGCCGAAGCGGGTCGGGCTGCCCAGGATCAGGCCGTCGCATTCGGCAAGGTCGCTGATCGCCACGTACGGCGCGCCGTCCTCGGGCACCGGCGGGCGCGCGGTCTGGGTCACTGCCGCCACCGGTGGCACCGTGCGCAGCCGCGCACTCATGCCCGGCACCTCGCCGATACCGCGGGCAATCTGGCGGGCCAGCCGGGCCACCGATCCGCCGCGGCTGTAGTAGAGCACCAGGATTTCCGCCATCGCGCCGTCATCTCATTGGGACCAGGGGCCAGTATGGCGATGCGATGCGGTCCCGCACACCCCTCTTCGGGTACCCTTGCGCCGATGGAACCCCTCGACACCGTCAATCTCTGGATGGAACGCGTGCGCGATCGTGCACGCGCCGCCAGCTTCGGTCGCTTCCTGTGGCGGCGCTTCCTCGACGACCGCCTGTTCCAGGCGGCGGCCTCGCTGGCCTACACCACCGTGTTCGCGCTGGTTCCGCTGGCCATCGTGGTCTTTGGCGTGCTGTCGGCCTTCCCGGTGTTCGACCGCTGGAGCGACCAGCTCAGCGACTATGTGTTCTCCAACTTCGTGCCCAACGCCGCACGCGCGGCCGAAGGCTACCTGCGCCAGTTCTCGGCCAGTGCCGGGCAGCTCACCGCCGCTGGCTTCATCGCGCTGGTGGTCTCGCTGCTGATCACCCTCAACAGCGTGGAAGAAACCTTCAACCAGATCTGGCGGGTGAGTTCGACCCGGCCCAAGCTGACCCGCTTCCTGGTCTATTGGACCGTGCTCACCCTGGGCGCGATGCTGGCCGCCGCCTCGTTGGCGGTGTCGGCCAAGGTGTTCGCGCTGCCCCTGTTTGGCACCAGCGAAGGTCTGTGGCTGGCCAACTTCTCGCTGACCGTGGCGCCGATCCTGATCGAGTTCGTCTGCATCATGCTGGTCTACCGGGTGGTGCCGCACCACGTGGTGAAGTGGCGTCATGCCATCCCTGGCGCGATCCTGGCCGCGGTGATGCTGGAACTGGTGAAGTGGGGCATGGGCGCCTACCTGGGCAGCTTCCAGTCCTACCAGAAGCTGTATGGCACGGTGGCGTTCGTACCGATCCTGTTGCTGTGGATCTACCTGTGCTGGGTGTCGGTGCTGCTCGGCGCGTCGCTGGCCTCTTCGATCGCGGCGTTCCGCTACCAGCCGGCCGACCTGCGCCTGCCTACCGGCTATGAGATCTATGGCTTGCTGCGCCTGATCGGACGCTTCCAGCAGGCCCGTCGGGAAGGGCACAGCCTGGACGATGACGAGATCCTGCGGCTGGAGCCGATGCTCACCGATTCGCTGCTGCAGACCATGCTGTGCGACCTGGAAGCGATCCGGGTGGTGCGTCGTGACGAACACGGCGAGTGGCTGCTGTCGCGCGACCTGGACAAGCTCACCCTGGCCGACCTGTACGAGACCACGCAGATGCGCATCCCGGTGCGCGAGGCGTATCTGCCCTACCGCGACGACAGCCTGGGCCAGGCCTCGGTACTGGCGCTGGACGCCCTGCGGCTGCCATTGCGCGAGCTGCTCAAGCGCCGCGTCAGCGACATCTATTCGACCCCTGGAGATACACCATGACCGCCAAGCCGCTGCTGCTGGCCGTGGGCCTGCTGGCCCTGGCCGCCTGCAACAATCCCGCCGCGCAGCCCGAGGCTGCCGCACCCGCACCGGCCTCGCCCCCGGCTGCCGTGGCAGAGCCGACCCCGCCCGCTGCAGGCGAGGTCGCGCCGACCGATCGCAAGACCGTCGAACGTCCCACCCTGAAACTGCCGGCCCTGGACGGCAGCACCTACGATCTGGCCGCGCATCGGGGCAAGTGGGTGGTGGTCAATTTCTGGGCCACCTGGTGCGCGCCGTGCCGCAAGGAGATGCCGGAACTGTCGGCGCTGCATGCCATGCGCAGCGAGATCGAGGTGGTGGGACTGGCCTACGAAGACATCGAGCCGGCCGAAATGAAGGCGTTCCTGGAAAAGCGCCCGGTGACCTACCCGATCGTGATCGTGGATACCTACAGCCCGCCGGAAGACTTCGCCATCCCGCGCGGGCTGCCGCTGACCTACCTGATTGCGCCCGATGGCAAGGTCGCCAAGGAATTCCTGGGCCCGGTCACCGCGCACGACATCGAAGCGCGGATCAAGCAGGGCTGACCAACCGGCTCGATCGCGTTCGGGCGGGGCAAGCCTCCACGCAGGGCATGGACCTACGGAATCTGGAACCCCTCGATCGGTGCCAGCACCCCGTAGTGCTCCTTGTGCGGCTTGCCCTTCAACGGCGGCAACGCCAGCGCCGGTTCGTCCACGCGCGTATCGGGCAGGCGGTCCAGCAGATTGCGGATCAGTCCCAGCCGGCCGCGCTTCTGGTCGTTGAAGTCCACCAGCGTCCACGGCGCTTCCTCGCGATGGGTGGCGCGCAGCATCGCCTCGCGCGCCTCGGTGTAGGCGCTGTACTTGCTGCGTGATTTCAGGTCCACCGGTGACAGCTTCCAGCCCTTGAGCGGGTCGATATGGCGTTCGGCGAAGCGCTTTTCCTGCTGTGCCTGGTCCACGCCCAACCAGTACTTGAACAGCACGATGCCATCGTCCACCAGCAGTTTCTCAAATACCGGCGTCTGGGCCAGGAAGGCGTGGTACTCCGGCTCGCTGCAATAGCCCATCACGTGTTCGACCCCGGCGCGGTTGTACCAGCTGCGGTCCATCAGCACGATCTCGCCGGCGGCCGGCAGATGCGAGACATAGCGCTGGAAGTACCACTGGGTGCTTTCGCGGTCGGTCGGCTTGGGTAGCGCCACCACCTTGCATTGGCGCGGGTTGAGGTGTTCGGCGATGGCCTGGATCGCGCCGCCCTTGCCGGCGGTGTCCCGGCCTTCAAACAGCACCAGCACGCGCTGCCCGGTGTGCTGCACCCAGCGCGCCATCGCGATGAGTTCCAGCTGCATCGGTTCCAGCAGGGCCTGGTAGTCCTTGCGCTTGAGCTTGCCCATCCACGTGCCTCGGTCGTCCACAGGGAAGCCTGAGCCTAACGCAGCGAAGGTTCAGCGGTTGTCGCCACCCTCAGGGACGGCGGTGGGGCGATGCACCAGCAGGTCGCCTGGCAGGAGGTCGAGTGGCTGGCCGGCGATGCACAGCGGCATCCCGGTCGAGGGATGGCCTTCCTCATCGAGCTCGAACACGGCAAACGAACCGAATGCGTCGCCCGGCCAAGGCAGGGCCACGGCCACGGTACCGCCCTCGATGGCGTGCCGTTCGCACCAGCGCAGGCGCGCAAGGGCCCGATCCAGTTCGATCTTCAGCGTGCGCGCAGCCGTGCTGCCGCCGCGCTCGCCAAGCAGGGCAATGGCACGGTCGCGCTGCGCTTCCAGCAGCGCCATCACCTGCGGCACGTCCGATCCGGCCGTCATGCGGCCCCCTGCCAGCCACGATCGCGTGCCATCGCTTCGACCGCGTCGCTGAAGTCCCGGGCAAAGCCGGCCATGTCGAACACGCCACTGTCGGCGCGGCGCTGCGCCAGCTCGGCGCGCAGGGCCTGCCGTGCGTGGGTGTCGTTGCCCAGCGCGATCGCCGTGGCGACGAAAGCACGGTCGTCGGCAACGTTCATCCGTGCCAGCCCCAGGTGGTGGTTGAGGCTACCGGCCACGCGCGAGGCAAACGTGGCGCCGGGGCAGGTCAACACCGGGCAGCCGGCCCACAGCGCATCGGAGGCGGTGGTGTGGGCGTTGTAGGGATGGGTGTCCAGGAACAGGTCGGCATGCTGGTAGCGCGCCAGGTACTCCAGGTGCGGGGCCTTGGCCATGAACACCAGGCGTGCCGGGTCCAGCTGCGCCTGGCGTGCGGCGCTGCGCAGCCGCGCATCGGCATTGCCCGGCCCGGACAGCAGCCACAGCACGCTGCCCGGCACGCCCTGCAGCACCGCGAACAGGCGCTGCACGCTGCGTGGGTTGAGCTTGTAGCTGTTGTTGAAACAGCACAGCACCACCCCGTGCGCGGGCAACCCGCAGGCCTGTCGCGATGGTGGCGGGTCCAGCACGCGGGTAGTGTCCGAGGGCTGGAATGCACGCGGCAGGCGCCGCACGTCCTCGCTGAAGCCCGCTTCCAGGCGCTCGGGCAATACGAAGGCATCGGCCAGCACATGGTCGATCCAGCCAGCACCGGAGGTGCCGGGGTAGGCCAGCCAGTTGACCTGCACCGGTGCCGGGCGCATCGCCAGAACCTGCGGCGTACCACCACCGCCCCAGCCGCGCAGGTCGAACAACACGTCGATGCCGGCCGCGCGGATGGTCGCGGCACTGTCCTGGTGTGGCTGTGCGCTGACATCGTGCAGCGCATCTGCCGCGGCCGACAGGCGTGCGTGGATGCCGCTGCCGTCTGCCCGGTTCAGTGCGAACAGATGCAGTTCCAGTCTGCCAAGGGCACGCAGCTGTTCCAGCAGCGCCACGGTCAGCAACCCGGTCGGGTGTGCGCCGAAGCCATTGGAGAGAAAGCCCACGCGCAGGCGCCCCTGCCGGCGCACGTGGGCCGGCGGCAGCGGCCGCACGCTGGCGGCGATGGCGGCCGCACGCTGGCGCGCGCAGGCCAGCTGTTCGGCTGCCGTGCCGTCTTCGCTCAGAAATGCGAACGGCTCGACCACCGCCTGGCCCTGCGCAACGGCCTGGCGTACCTGCGCCGACAGCGGCTCGATGTTGCGCCAGTCGCACAGGCGGCGCTGCCAGTTGAGCAGTTGCGCGGTGATGTAGGGTTCGCCCGGCAGCAGCGTGTGCGCATGCCGGTACGCGTCGGCGGCGGCCTCGGGTTGGCCGGCATCCTCCAGGGCGTGGCCCAGCCACAGCGCGATGCCCGGGTGCTGGGGGGCCAGGTCGGCGGCCTGGCGCAGCAGCGCTGCCGCTTCGGCATGGCGCCCCTGCATCCAGCGGGCGCGGCCCAGTCGGGCCAGCGCCTCGGGATGGTGGCCGCGCAACTGCAGCGCACGCGTGGCCGCCTGCTCGCCGGCCAGCACGTCGCCGGCCTCCAGCTCGGCATCGGCCAGCATCACCCAGGCGATGAAATCGGTCGGCTGGCGTTGCACCGCCAGGCGCAGTTGCTGCCGGTCCGGGTCCATGCTCAGGTGCCTGCCGCCAGCTGCGCCAGCTCGTCGGCCTGGTGTTCGTGGATCAGGCGTTCAACCAGCGTATCCAGCTCGCCGGCGATGATGTTGGGCAGGTCGTACAGGGTCAGGCCTTCCACCCGGTGGTCGGTGATCCGCCCCTGCGGGAAGCTGTAGGTGCGGATGCGCTGGCTGCGGTCGCCGCTGCCCACCTGCAGGCGGCGGCTCTCGGCGGTGGCGGCAGCCTGCTTGCTGCGCTCGGCGTCCAGCAGCTGCGCCTTCAGCCGCTTCATTGCCTTGTCGCGGTTGGCGTGCTGGCTGCGTTCGGTCTGGCATTCCACCACCACCCCGGTGGGCACGTGGGTGATGCGGATGGCCGATTCGGTCTTGTTGACGTGCTGGCCGCCCGCGCCGGACGAGCGGAACGTATCCACGCGCAGGTCGGCTGGGTTGATCACGATCTCATCGACCTCATCGGCTTCGGGAATGATGGCCACGGTCGCCGCCGAGGTATGGATGCGGCCCTGCGATTCGGTGGCCGGCACGCGCTGCACGCGGTGCGTACCCGACTCGAACTTCAGCTTGGAATAGGCGCCCCGGCCGACCACGCGCGCCACGATTTCCTTGTAGCCGCCGTGTTCGCCGGGGCTGTCCGATTCAATCTCGACCTTCCAGCCCTGGCGCTCGGCATAGCGGGCGTACATGCGGAACAGGTCGCCGGCGAAGATTGCCGCTTCGTCACCGCCGGTGCCGGCGCGCACCTCCAGGAACAGGTTGCCGTCATCGCGCGGGTCGCGCGGCACCAGCAGCAGCGCCAGTTCCTGGTCCAGCTGGGCCAGCCGCTGCTGCGCGGCGGTGATTTCTTCTTCGGCCAGCTCGCGCAGGTCCGGGTCGCCGCGCATGGCTTCGGCGGCGGCCAGGTCGGCCAATGCGCGCGCTTCGTCGGCCAGGGCGGTGGCAATGGGCTGCAATTGTGCGAACTCACGCGAGTACGCGCGGAAGCGGTCGTTGTCGTTGACCACGGCCGGGTCGGCAAGCAGGCGTTCCAGTTCTTCGCGGCGTTCGGCCAGCGCTTCCAGCTTACGGCGCAGGGTCGGCGTCATCAGTCTTCACGGAGGGATGTTGATAGCCCGGCTTGGCCGGGAACAGGCGCTCGGCGGCGCGGGTCAGTTCAGTATCGCCGCTCAGCGCGGCCGCGCGCAGCGCCGCGGTGGGCGGGTGCAGCAGCCGGTTGGT
Organism: Bacillus subtilis subsp. subtilis; assembly: GCA_021733645.1. Classification (GTDB taxonomy): domain Bacteria; phylum Pseudomonadota; class Gammaproteobacteria; order Xanthomonadales; family Xanthomonadaceae; genus Stenotrophomonas. The sequence continues at coordinate 124,403 of JAHREJ010000004.1, forward strand.
CAGGCCGTGGGCCAGCAGTTCCAGCACCTCTTCCGGCGATTTGCCGTGGGCCAGTTGCTGGCGCGCCTTGTCCAGCATTTCCACCCGGGTCGCTTCGCCATAGGCACGCAACTGCCGCAGCGGGGCCTGGTGCGCGCTGGCCTGCAGCGTTTCCACGAAGCGCGCCACCTGCAGTTCGATGATGGCCTCGGCCTCGGCGGCGGCCTCGCGGCGGCTGCGGCGGTTGTCTTCCACCGCGCGTTCCAGGTCGTCCACGGTGTACAGGAAGGTGTCCTGCAACTCACCCACGCCGGCTTCGATGTCGCGCGGCACGGCCAGGTCGAACAGCAGCATCGGCTTGTGCTTGCGGGTCTTCAATGCAGCCGCCACCTGCGCCCGGGTAATCACCGGTTCGCGCGCAGCGGTGGCCGAAAACACCACGTCGGCCTCGCCCAGGTGGCGTTCCAGCTCAGTCAAGGGCAGGGCCACCCCGCCGTGGCGGCTGGCCAGGTCCTGGGCATGGGCCAGCGTGCGGTTGGCCACCAGCAGGCGGCGCACCTTGCCTTCGCTCAGGTGGCGCGCGGCCAGCTCGATGGTTTCCCCGGCGCCCACCAGCAGCACGGTGGAGTCCTCCAGCCGCGCGAACGAGTTCTGTGCCAGGCGCACCGCGGTGGAGGCCACCGAGATCGGGTTGGCGCCTACGCGGGTGTCGGTGCGGGCACGCTTGGCCACCGAGAAAGTCTGCTGGAACAGCCGGTCCAGGCGCTGGCCCAGCAGGCCGTGGTCACGCGCGATGGCCCACGCATCCTTGACCTGGCCCAGGATCTGCGGCTCGCCCAGCACCATCGAATCCAGCCCGGTGGCAACCCGGAACAGGTGGCGCACCGCATCGGCATCGGCATGCCGGTACAGGTAGCCATGCAGCGTGCCGGCATGGGATTCCAGCCACTGGGCCAGTGCATCGCCCGATTCGGCCACGGCATACAGCTCGGTGCGGTTGCAGGTGGACAGCAGTACCGCCTCGGCCACCTGCGGGGTATCGCGCAGCGACGCCAATGCCTGGGGCAGGGCGTCGCCGCCAAAGGACGCGCGTTCGCGCAGTTCCACCGGCGCGGTCTGGTGATTCAGTCCGAGCACCCACAGGGTCATTGTTCAGTTGCTTGCGATAAGCTGCTGGCCATTCAAGTCGTCATTTTAAGGCCAGAAGCCCCCGATGCCCGCATTGATTCGCATCTCCAGCGTTCTGCTGCTGTCCTTGTCCGTCGCCAGTGCCCTGGCGGCCCCTGCGCCGGCGCCCGTCGCGGCGCCGCCGGGCAAGGCCGCGCCCGCTGAAACCGCCCCGTTGACCCCGGTGATGGCCGGCGAGTTCGCCCTGCAGGCCGGCAAGCTCGCCGATGCCGCGCGCTGGTACCTGGAGGCCGCCGAGGCCGGCCGCGACGATGCCGGGCTGGCCGAGCGCGCCACCCGCATCGCCATGCTGGCCGACGATGACAAAAGCGCCGCGCGTGCGCTGAAGCTGTGGGAGGCGCGGGCACCCCGCAGCCTGGCCATGCGCAGCGCGGCGGCGGCCCTGGACATGCGCCAGGCCGATGTGAAGGCCGCGCGCACCGAACTGGGCGCCCTGCTCAAAGACCCCGACCCGCGTGGCTGGAAGTTCGCCATCGCCGCGTTGATCGGCGGCGGCCGCGACCCGGCCGTGCCGGCGCAGGTGCTGGGGGGGCTGGTGGATGACAACGCCATTCCCGATCAGTTGGAGGTCTGGCAGGAGATGGGCCGGTTGGCCATGCGCATGGAGCGTCCCGACCTGGCCAAGCGCATGGTCGATGAGGTGGTCAGGCGCTTCCCCAACGAGCCGCGCGTGGCACTGTTGAACGCCAGCCAGCTGGCCCAGGCCGGCAAGGAAGAAGAGGCGCGCGCGCTGTTGCGCGGGGTCGAGCCCAAGAGCCGCCAGGACCCGGAACTGCGCAACGCCCTGGCCATCGCCTACGACAGCCTGGGCGATCCGCGTTCGGCCGCGCGCGTGCTGGCCGTTGGGCCACAGAACGTGCAGACCTGGGGCATGCGCGCCTCGCTGCTGGCCAAGCAGAAGGACGACGCGGCGCTGCTGGCGCTGTACAAGGAGCTGTCGGCCAAGGCCGCCAAGCCCGACCCGGCCCAGCGCCTGCTGCTGGGCAAGATCGCCGAGTACCTCAAGCGCCCCGCCGAGGCGGTGGACTGGTATCACAGCGTGCCCGGTGGCGACGAGCTGCCCGAGGCGCGGCTGCGTGCCGCCAACGCCCAGTACGACGCCGCCCGCCCGGACAAGGCCTTCGCCGAAGTCCATGCGATCCAGTCCGATGCGACGGTCGACGATGAAGCGCGCCGCGATGCCTACCTGCTGGAGGCCGAGCTGCGCCAACGCGGCAACGACCTGCCGGGCGAACTGGATGCACTGGCCCGTGGCCTGGCCGCCTACCCCGACGAGAACGCGCTGCTGTATGCCCGCGCGCTGGCCTGGGAGCGGCGCGACGATGTGCCGCGCGCCGAGGCCGACCTGCGCAAGATCCTGGTGACCGAGCCGGAAAACGTGGCCGCGCTCAACGCGCTGGGCTACACCCTGGCCGACCGCACCCCGCGTTACCAGGAAGCCCTGGAGCTGATCGACCGCGCCCGCGTTGCCGAACCGGACAACGCGGCCATCGTCGACAGTTACGGTTGGGTGCTGTATCGACTGGGCCGCAATGAAGAGGCGCTGGTGCAGCTGCGCCGCGCCTGGACCCTGAGCAAGGATGCCGAAGTGGCCGCCCATGTTGGTGAGGTGCTGTGGGTGCTGGGCCGCAAGGACGAGGCGCGTCGCTTCTTCGACGAAGCGCGCAAGCTGGACCCTGACAACCGCGCCCTGCAGCGCGTGATCGAGAAATTTGGCGTATGAACCTGCTGTTGCTCAAGGCCGGCGTCGCGCTGGTGATCGTCGCGTCGCTGTCGGGCTGCGTGTCGCTGGACGAGCGCAGGGCGCCGGCCGCGCCGGCGGTGGTGACCACCGTGTCGGCCGCCGCGCAGCAGGCTGAAACTGCGCGCGTGGCGGCGCTGCGCGCCCAGCCGCAGTGGTCCTTCCAGGGCCGGGTGGCGATCAACAAGGGGCGCAACGGGGGCAATGGCCGCATCGACTGGCAGCAGCAGTCCCGCCAGTACGTGGTGGAACTGAGCGCCCCGGTGACCCGCCAGAGCTGGAAGCTGACCGGCGACAGCCACCACGAAGGTGGCCGCCTGGAAGGCCTGGACGGTGGCCCCCGCGAGGGCGAAGACGCCCAGCAGGTGCTGCTGGAGGCCACCGGCTGGGACATTCCCGTGAATCAGTTGCCCGATTGGGTGCGTGGCCTGGCGGCCGAAGATACCGGCCCGGCCGAACGCATCGAGCGCGACGGCGAGGGCCGTCCGCGCCGGGTCGAGCAGAGGGGCTGGCAGATCCAGTATCTGGACTGGTACCCGGCCGAGGGCGACCAACCGGTGCTGCCGCGCCGGATCGAGGCAGTCAACGGCGATGCCAAGGTGCGCCTGGTGGTCGATCGCTGGGTGCTGGGCAGCCCATGAACGCGCCGGACCTGAACGAAGGCTGGTCGCAGTGGCCGGCCCCGGCCAAGCTGAATCTGTTCCTGCACATCACCGGCCGCCGCCCCGATGGCTACCACCAGTTGCAGACCGTGTTCGCGCTGCTCGATTGGGGCGACCGGATCCGGCTGCGCGTGCGTGACGACGGCCAGGTGCGCCGCCAGGGGCCGTCAGTAGCCGGCGTGGCGGAGGCCGATGACCTTGCCGTTCGTGCCGCGCTCTTGCTGAAAAATGCTGCCAATGTCGGCCAAGGTGCCGATATCGGTATTGAAAAAGTGATCCCTGCCGGCGGCGGGTTTGGCGGTGGGTCGTCTGATGCGGCCACCGTGCTAGTGGGGTTGAACCGGCTCTGGAAGGCGGGTCTGGACGTCGATGCCCTGGCCGCCCTCGGGCTGCAGTTGGGCGCGGATGTGCCGGTTTTCGTGCGCGGTCACAACGCCTGGGCCGACGGCGTGGGCGAGCAGCTCACCCCGATCGCCCGCGCGCCGGCCTGGTATGTGCTCCTCGATCCGGGCGTGCCTGCCCCCACCGGAGCACTTTTTTCAGATCCGCATTTGACGCGCGACGCCCCAGTGGCGAAAATAGCGGACTTCGCTTCCGGGTCTTTGCTCGGGAATGCGTTCGAGCCGGTACTGCGCCGTCGCGAACCTGCCGTAGAGGCAGCGTTTGCAGCGTTGAGCAGCATCGGCCGGGCACGACTCACCGGGTCGGGAAGCGGTTGTTTCGTCGAGTTCGCCACGCGCGCTGCTGCAGAGCAGGGCCTGGCGCAGTTGCCGGAAGAACTGCGGGCATGGGTGGCTGCGGGCGTGGAGCGCTCGCCACTGCTTGATGTACTCGAGCGTTATTGATTTTGATGCAGGGGCGTCGCCAAGAGGCCCAAGGCACCAGGTTTTGATCCTGGCATTCGGAGGTTCGAATCCTCCCGCCCCTGCCACTTGCGGATGTCAGCCGCGTTCCCATGCGCATGCCTGCGCGGGCACGGCCGATGATCCGCGGTGTTGTCACCGCAGACACTGCAAAGTGCCGGCGGCCGAGTTCTCCAATCGCTCCCGCCGAGACCGTCATGATGCAAGATCACCCCAACCTGCTGGTATTTTCCGGCAACGCCAACAAGCGCCTTGCGCAGAGCATCTGCAAGGAACTGGGGGTGCGACCGGGCAAGGCGTTGGTGTCGCGCTTCTCCGATGGTGAAGTGCAGGTCGAAATCGAAGAGAACGTCCGCAAGCAGGACGTGTTCGTGATCCAGCCGACCTGCGCGCCCAGCGCGGAAAACCTGATGGAGCTGCTGGTGCTGATCGACGCGCTCAAGCGCGCCTCGGTCAACAGCGTCACCGCGGTGGTGCCGTACTTCGGCTACTCGCGCCAGGATCGCCGCATGCGCTCCTCGCGCGTGCCGATCACCGCCAAGGTGGCCGCCAAGATGTTCAGCGCCGTCGGCGCCGACCGGGTACTGACGGTGGATCTGCATGCCGACCAGATCCAGGGCTTCTTCGACATGCCGGTGGACAACGTATATGCCTCGCCGCTGCTGCTCGCCGATATCTGGCGCGCCTACGGCACTGAAAACCTGATCGTGGTGTCCCCGGACGTGGGTGGCGTGGTGCGCGCACGTGCGGTGGCCAAGCGTCTGGACGATGCGGACCTGGCGATCATCGACAAGCGCCGTCCGCGCGCCAACGTCTCCACCGTGATGAACATCATCGGTGACGTCGAAGGCAAGACCTGCGTGATGGTCGATGACATCGTCGATACCGCCGGCACCCTGTGTGCGGCTGCTGCGGCGCTGAAGGCGCGTGGCGCCCTCAAGGTGGCTGCGTACTGCACCCACGCCGTGCTCTCGGGCCCGGCGGTGGACAACATCAACAACTCCCAGCTTGATGAGCTGGTGGTGACCGACACCATCCCGCTGCGTGAAGAGGCGCGGGTGTGCAGCAAGATCCGCCAGCTCAGCGTGGCGGAAATGCTGGCCGAAACGATGCGCCGCATCGCCTTCGGCGAATCGGTCAGCTCGTTGTACGTGGATTGATTTTCTCCGGCCGCCGGCAACGGCGGTCGGGTCCCGGGTACGTCTGGTCGCGGACGTGCCTTTCACCGCCAAGCCATTCCGGCTAGGCAACAACTGGTAGAAAGAAAATGTCGAAGACCCATGAAATCAAGGTCACCAAGCGTGAACTGCAGCGTAAGGGTGCGAGCCGCCGCCTGCGTCACGCCGGTGTGATCCCGGCGATCGTGTACGGCGGCACCGCCGAACCGGTTGCCATCAGCCTGGACCACAACGCCATCTGGCTCGCCCAGCAGAACGAGTGGTTCTACTCGTCGATCCTGGACCTGAACCTGGACGGCCAGATCACCCAGGTCCTGCTGCGTGACATGCAGCGCCACCCGCACAAGCAGCTGATCATGCACCTGGATTTCCTGCGCGTGGACGCAAACGCCGTGCTGACCGCCAGCGTGCCGCTGCACTTCATCAACGAAGACACCTCGCCGGCCGGCAAGGCTGCCGACATCGTGGTCACCCACGAACTGAAGGAAGTGACCGTCAGCTGCCTGCCGAAGGACCTGCCGGAGTCGATCGACGTTGACCTGGCTGACCTGAAGGCGGGCGACGTGGTTTACCTGTCGGACATCAAGCTGCCGAAGGGCGTCGAGATTCCGGCCCTGGCCCAGGGCAAGGACCACGACGACGCCATCGTCACTGCCAAGCACGGCAAGGTCGACGCCGCCGACGAAGAAGCGGCTGCAGAGTAAGTAATTGCGGCGCCTGTCCTTCGGGGCAGGCGCCGTTTCTGTATGTACCGGCACAGGGCCGGTACCGACGAAGAAGAGTGATGACAGGATTGCGATTGATCGTTGGTCTGGGCAACCCCGGACCCGAGCACGCCCAGACCCGGCACAATGCCGGGTTTCGTTTCATTGACGCCCTGGTTGAACAGGCCGGCGCGCGCTGGAGCGTGGACAGCAAGTTGTTCGGCGAGACCGCCAAGGTCGATATCGCCGGGCAACCGGTGTGGCTGCTCAAGCCCGCCACCTTCATGAATCTCAGCGGCAAGTCCGTGACCGCCGCGCAGCGTTTCTGGAAGATCGAACCGGAAGAAACCCTGCTGGCGCACGACGAGCTGGACCTGCCGCCGGGCGTGGCACGGCTCAAGTTCGATGGCGGCCACGGCGGCCAGAACGGCCTGCGCGACACCATCCGCCTGCTCGGGCACGGAAAGTTCCACCGCCTGCGCATCGGCATCGGCCATCCCGGTCACAAGGACCGCGTGGTGCCGTGGGTACTGGGTCGCGCCAGCAAGGACGATGACGTGTTGATCGGCCGTGCCGTCGACGACGCCATCGACGTACTGCCGCTGGCCGTGCAGGGCGATTTCAGCGAGGCAATGAAGCGCCTGCACACCCCGAAATAGAATGTTCTTCAGGTACCGACCGTGGGTCGGTACGGAGAATGATTGGAAAAACCGCGCCCAACGTTGCGGTTTCCCCAATCACTTTCACCCCAGAGGTTGTCAAAGATGGGTATCAAATGCGGCATCGTCGGCCTGCCCAACGTCGGCAAGTCGACCCTGTTCAACGCGCTGACCAAGGCGGGCATCGCCGCGGCCAATTTCCCGTTCTGCACGATTGAACCGAACGTCGGCATCGTGCCGGTGCCGGACCCGCGCCTGAACGAGCTGGCCGCGATCATCAACCCGCAGAAGGTCATCCCGACCGCGGTGGAGTTCGTGGACATCGCCGGCCTGGTCGCCGGTGCCGCCAGCGGTGAAGGCCTGGGCAACAAGTTCCTGGCCCACATCCGCGAAGTGGACGCCATCACCCACGTGGTGCGCTGCTTCGAGAACGCTGACGTCATCCACGTCAACAACAAGGTCGATCCGCTGTCGGACATCGACACCATCGACACCGAGCTGGCCCTGGCCGACCTGGACAGCGTCGAGAAGGCGCTCAACCGCGCCGAGCGCGCCGCCAAGGGCGGCGACAAGGAAGCGGCTGCACGCAAGCCGGTGCTGGCCAAGCTGCAGGCCGCGCTGGCCGACGGCAAGGCCGGCCGCAGCGCCGGCCTGGACGAGGAAGAGAAGGCGCTGGTCCGTGACCTGTTCCTGCTCACCCTCAAGCCGGTGATGTACATCGCCAACGTGCTCGAAGACGGTTTCGAGAACAACCCGCACCTGGACGCCGTGCGCGCCCGCGCCGCCACCGAAGGCGCGCAGGTGGTACCGGTATCGGCCGCGATCGAAGAAGAGCTGTCGCAGCTGGACGACGAAGACCGCGATACGTTCCTGGCCGACCTGGGCCTGTCCGAGCCGGGCTTGAACCGCGTGATCTATGCCGCTTACCAGCTGTTGGGCCTGCAGACCTACTTCACTGCTGGCGTGAAGGAAGTCCGCGCCTGGACCGTGCGCAAGGGCGCCACCGCCCCGCAGGCTGCCGCGGTGATCCACACCGACTTCGAGAAGGGCTTCATCCGCGCTGAAACCATCGCCTATGACGACTTCATCAAGTACAAGGGCGAAGCCGGTGCCAAGGAAGCCGGGCGCCTGCGCCTGGAAGGCAAGGAATACCGCGTGCAGGAAGGCGACATCCTGCACTTCCGCTTCAACGTCTGATTCCATCGCACGTTGATGCCACCCAAACGCCCCGCCTTGAGCGGGGCGTTTGCGTTTGAGGCAGAAGATGTTGCATTGGACAAAAAATCACCAGCCTTCAGAATGCCTGCCGCACATGGCTCGGCACTACTTGTCCACAACAAACACCCGCCGCTTTCCACGCCCCATGTGGAAAAGCCGTCTCCCGGTAGTGCCGGCCGCTGGCCGGCATCCCGCGCCCCCACCCCGCACGCAACATGGACAATTTCTGACCACTGCTGGAAACCCTTGCTGTGTACCGCTCGCACCGGGTTGTCCACAGCAAACCCCCATCGCTTTCCACGTCCCGTGTGGAAAACCGCAGACACGCCTGGACAAAAATTAACCATGCCCTGAAAGCCTTGTGGTGCTTGGCTTGCACCCACTTGTCCACATCAAACCCCCCACGCCTCTCCACGTCGGGTGTGGAGAACCGCGAGGGACGTGTCCTGGATCGCGAGGAGCCGGCCAGCGTGCGGCACTACAGGTGTGCTTCGCTCCACCGTGGCCATCAGCCAAGCCACCCGCATCCGCCCCTCGCAGGTGTCGGCACACCGCAATCGCTTGTGCTTTGACGCTTGGGAGGCGCGTCGCCAGAAAAGGTTCTTCTGCCATTTGGGGGGAGCGTCCTGTTACAAGGGCCGTCGCAGAGTGAGCACGACGCTATGCGGTTGGCCGTGTGTGCAGGTGCCGTTCGGATCGGCTGACGATCTCCGATCGGGCCGGTCGCGAGCGTGAGGGCCCCGTAGCAGCCGGTAGGCCCCTGGGCAAAATAAAGGAGGAGGCCGCCACGCGGCCGGGGGACATTTGCGCCAGGGGCCTACCGGCTGCTACGGGGCTCGGCTTTCGGTAGGGGCGCGAAGCCGGACTTCTTTGAAGGCCGTTGGTGGGTCGGGCGCTGGGCCCCCATGCCCTTGGAGGCGAAGTAAAGGAGGAGGGGGCGGCCGCAGGCCGACGCCGGGGGACATTCGCCGGAAAGGGCATGGGGGCCCAGCGCCCGACCCACCAACGGCTGCGCCTAAAAAGCGTCAAGGCACGTTTCTGCTTGCCCCGCATAGGGGCGAAGAACCAAAAAAAAACGGAGGCACTGCCTCCGTCTTTTCGCCCGCATCGGTGGCAACCGCGCCGCTTACAGCGGCGTGCCACCAAACTTGTGCGTGTACTGCAGGTTCACCGTGCGCCCCACCGTATCGAACCACGACACGTCGTAGTACGGGTAGGAGGTGTAGGTCGCATCCTTCGGCGGCATCTTGTTGCCCACGTTCACCACCGACAAGGACAGGCGCGAATGGTCGTCGAAGCGGTACTGCACCGACACGTTGTAGCGGTACGTCGCACCGATCCACGGGCTGTCGCCGCTGTCCGGATCGAAGCTTTCGCTGTAGCTGTCATAGCTGGGCAGCTTGCCCAGGCGCGAACCGTACAGCGTGGCCGACCAGGCCTCCTTCTCCCAGGTGATGCTGGCGCTGGTCTTCGTGCGCGGAATGTCAAAGCCGCTGTTGATGGCGAACTGGTCTTCCACCACATCGCCCTTGAACTGCTGGAAGTCGTGCGTCTTCACCCAGGTGTGGTTGCCGCTCAGGATGACATCACCGACCGAGGTCTCCAGGCGGTAGCGCAGGCCCACATCGATGCCCTGCGTGGTTTCGCGTGCAATGTTGACCGGATTGACATGCACCCCATACAGGCGGCCATCGCTGGTGCGGGTGACCCGGCTGATCGCATCCACGCAGGTCGGCGAGCTGGCATCGGCGCTGCCCAGCCGGCACGCCGCTTCATCGCGCAGGATCGTGCCCACGTCCATGTCCTGCACCTGATTGCGCATGTCGATGTCGAACCAGTCCACCGACAGGTCCAGGCCCACTGCCGGCGACCAGACAAAACCGGCGCTCCACGACGTGCTGGTTTCCGGATCGAGCTTGCGGTTGCCCTCGCGGGTACGGATCAGGTTCTCTTCGTAGTCCGAGCAGTCCTCGGCGCCGTCGAGCCGGCAGTTGTAGTAGTCGTTGTTGCTGGTTTCGTCATTGCCGGGCCCGGCATACACGTAGTGCAGGTCCGGGGCGCGGAAGGCGGTGCCGTATGAACCCCGCACCAGCAGCGTATCGATTGGCCGCCACTCGATGCCGCCGCTCCAGGTCGCCTTGCCGATGCTGTTGCCCGAGTAACGATACTGGTCGAAGCGACCGGCCACGCTCACGTTGAGCGTGTCGTGCAGTGGCAGGCGCAGCTCGGCCGCGGTGGCCCAGCGGTTGCGGCTGCCGTGGCCGTCCGAATCCTTCCAGCTGTAGTAGTAGTACTGGGTGGCCAGCGGATCGGGGTTCAGTGCGTAGGACTGGTTGCCGAACTCGGCGGTGGCCGCGAAGCCGGCCTTGCCCCCCGGCAGCTCGAACAGCTCGCCATTGGTCAGGGTCAGTGCGGCGGTATCGGTGCGCGACTTCGGGGTATAGGTGGTTTTCGCCGCGATCGAATCGTACTCGGCGCGGCTCAACGGCCGGTACAGGCGGGCCGGGTCGGCGTTGAACACCGGGAACACGTTGTCGTCGTCATCGGTGTACTCGCCCAACTGCTCGCCCAGGAACAGTGCGTTGGCCTTGGATGCGATGATCTGCGGCCAGCGGATCGACGACTGGTACTGCGAATGGCTCAGCGAGGCCTCGTAATCCCAGGCCGCGCCCAGGCTGCCCTTGAACCCGGTGGTGACGCTGAAGGTCTTCTGCGTGCTGCGGATCATGCCATTGCGCAGTCCGCCCATTTCCTCCGGCGAAAACTGGCGCTGCCAGAACTCCACCTGGTCGGTGGCCTGGTTGTAGAAGTAGCCGTCCTCGTTGCCGTCGGCGGCCATCCGCCCCCACTGGGTCACATCGCGCATCAGAGCGATGTCGTGGTAGCCCATCTGCACATCGGCGAACCAGCTGGCACCGTTGTCGAAGGCGTAGTTGAGCGAGGCATAGCCGTTCACGCCGCGGCGCTTGCTCAGGATCGTGCCGTAGCCGATGGACGTGTCGCTGCCACAGTAGAAGCCATAGCGCGGGCGCTCGGCGTACCCGGTGCTGCCGCGGTTCTGGCCCGCCAGTGCATCGCAGGTGGCCTGGCCCGGGTCCAGATAGTCGTCGTTGTAGTCGGTGCGCAGGTAGGCGCGGCGCGGCGCGCGCGCGCTTTCGGTCGGCGCGTCCAGGGTCGAGTCCTGCTGGCTGCGCTCGTAGGCCCACAGCGGTGTCTGCGATTGCAGTTCCAGGCTGTACACCGCGCTGAAACGGCCGGCGTCGAAGCCGCTGGCCAGGCTGATGTCGAACGAATCGGCACCGCCTTCGGTGGCCGTACCCATGCGCACATCCACCGTGGTGCCATCCACGTGCTTCTTGAGGATGAAGTTGACCACGCCGGCGATCGCGTCCGACCCGTAGATCGCCGAGGCGCTGCCGGTCAGCACTTCGATCCGCTCGATCATCCCGATCGGAATGTTGGACACGTCGGTGAAGTTGCTGCGGCCCTGGAAGGGCATCGGGAAGTCGGCGATGCGGCGGCCGTTGACCAGCACCAGGGTGTGGTTCGGGCCCAGCCCACGCAGGTCCACCTGCTGCGCGCCCGGGGAGAAGTCGGCGCCGCTGGAGGATTGCTGGCTCTGGGTTTCACCACCGTTCTGGGTCATCGAGCGCAGCACGTCCGGCACGCTGGTGAAGCCGCTGGCCTGGATCTGCTCGGCGGTGATCACCGTGACCGGGGCCGGGCCTTCCACCTGGGCGCGCGGAATGCGCGAGCCGGTCACCTGCACCGTGTCCAGCTGTTGCACCCCCGACGCGGGGGGCGTCTGTGCGCCCGCGGTTGCGGCCACACCCATCAACGCCAGCTGGATCGACCACGCCATCGCCTGTTTACGCATGAGAATTCTCGAGAAGAAAGTGTCGGCCTCGAGGGAGGCCTGTCCCCCATTCACATTTCGCGAATGGACGGCGCGCATTTAACGCCTTTTTTATGGGGTTGACCACTGCCAATTTCTCTGGCAAAGAGTGAAAGCGCTTACACCCGGTTTTTGTTCAGGGAGATCAACGTGCACAAGGCTTTCCGCCCGTTCGCGCCGATGCTCGGGCTGCTGCTCGGCCTGGCCCTGCCCAGCCACGCACAGTCCGTGCACGACCCCGGCTACCGTTACTACGAGGTGGGTGACCTGGACGCCCCGCCGGCCACCCGCACCGAGCCGGCGATGATGCTGATGGGCGGCGGTGAGTGGGTGCCCGAGGCGTTCAAGTGGTGGCTGCAGCGGGCCGGGCATGGCCGCGTGGTGATCCTGCGCGCCTCCGGGGCCGATGACCTGCAGGAGCGCCTGTACCGCGACATCGGCGGTGCCGCCTCGGTGCAGACCCTGGTGTTCGACAGCCGCCGCGGCGCCGACGACCCGGCGGTGCTGCGGGTGGTGGCTGCCGCCGATGCGATCTTCATCGCCGGCGGCGACCAGTCGCGCTACATCCGCTTCTGGAAGGGCACCGCGCTCAACGAAGCGCTCAACGCACACGTGCGGGCCGGCCGCCCGATCGCCGGGACCAGCGCCGGCCTGGCCATCCTGGGTGGCTACAGCTATGGCGCGATGGACGGCGGCAGCATCACCTCCGAGCGCGCGTTGCGCGACCCGATGGGCGGCGAGGTCACCCTGGACAGCGACTTCCTGACCATGCCCTATCTCGCCAACGTCATCACCGATACCCATTTCGGCAAGCGAGACCGGCTCGGCCGGCTGATCGTGTTCGTGGCCCGCGCCGCGCAGCAGGCCGGCCGCGAGGACATGGTGGGCATTGGCGTGGACGAAGACACCGCGCTGTGCGTGGAGGCCGATGGGCGCGGAAGGGTACTCAGCAAGGACGATGGCTACGCCTGGCTGGTAATGCCCCGGCATACCGCCGAGCGCCTGCGCGATGGCGAGCCGCTGGATTTCCATGCCGTGCCGGTGACAGGCGTCGGCAGCGGGAGCCTGCTGCACCTGGATGGCTTCCGGGTGGACGATGCCGCTTTCCGGATGACGGCCGATATCCGCGAAGGCGGGCTGGAACTGGCGCCGGGTCCGTAATCGGGCAACAGGCGTGGATACCGCCGGGCCTTGTCTCCCCGGCTCATGGGCGAGGGTGGTCGGCCGCGCGTGCCATGATGATCCCCCGTCCCTGATGGTGCCCGCCCATGTCGCGTCCTGCTGTGGTGTTGTTGTCGCTGTGCCTGTCGATCCCGCTGCTGGCCGCCGCGGCCGAGCCGGTGCTGGTCATTCATGGCGGCGCCGGGGTCGAGCGCAAGGACCTGTCGCCGGCCGAAGAAAAAGCTGCGCGCGCGGCCCTGCGCCAGGCGCTGGTCAAGGGCCACCAGGCGCTGGCAGCCGGCAAGCCTGCCCTGGAGGCGGTCACCGCCGCCATCACCGTGCTGGAAGACGATCCCACCTTCAATGCGGGCAAGGGCGCGGTGTTCACCCATGACGGCCGCAATGAACTGGATGCCTCGTTGATGGATGGCGCCACGCTGAAAGCCGGCGCGGTGGCCGGCGTGCAGCGGGTGCGCAATCCGATCCTGCTGGCCGAGGCGGTGATGCAGCACTCGGCCCACGTGATGATGGTGGGGCAGGGCGCGGAAACCTTCGCCGCCAGCCAGGGCATCGCGCTGGTCGATCCGGCCTACTTCCGCACGGAAAAACGCTGGCAGCAACTGCAGAAAGCCCTCAAGGAAGAAGCCAGCGGCCAGGCGCACGCCGACCTGGAAACCGCGCGCCATTTCGGCACGGTCGGCGCGGTTGCGCTGGATGCACAGGGCCACCTGGCCGCCGGCACCTCCACCGGTGGCATGACCAACAAACGCTATGGCCGCGTCGGTGATTCACCGATCATCGGTGCCGGCACCTATGCCAATGACACCTGTGCGGTGTCGGGCACCGGCTGGGGCGAGTACTACATCCGCACCGCAGCGGCCTACGACATCTGCGCACGCATGCAGTACCTCAGGCAGAGCCCGGTCGATGCCGGGCGCGCGGTGATCAACGAACGCATTCCCGCACTCGGTGGCGATGGCGGCGCCATCGTGCTGGCCGCGGATGGTCGCGTGGCGACGCCGTTCAATACCCAGGGCATGTATCGCGGCTGGATCGGTGCCGATGGCGTGCCACACGTGGCGATCTTCGCCGACGAAACGTTGCCGCTTCCTGGCCAATAGCCCGTACTGGCAAGGCAAATTGCGATTGATGTCAAAAAGTTGAAAAAGAGTGTTGACAGAACCCGTCTTCACCCCCAAAATTCACGGCTCTTCCACCCCACACCGAAAACGCCTCGGCGCCACGGGACAGGGTGGTAAGGAGGGATACCCAAGCGGCCAACGGGGGCAGACTGTAAATCTGCTGGCTTACGCCTTCGGTGGTTCGAATCCACCTCCCTCCACCAGTTTCATGTTGTGGCAAAAGCT